>NZ_JBEAAJ010000010.1:0-202029 GCF_040446465.1 Streptomyces sp. RG80
AATCTGGCGTTGATTTTTGGCACGCTGTTGAGTTCTCAAGGAACGGACGCTTCCTTTGTACTCACCCTCTCGGGCTTTCCTCCGGGCTTTTCCCTTCGGTCTTGCGTTTCCGACTCTATCAGATCATTTTCTGATCCGATTCCCTGTCGGCGGGATTCGCCTTGGGCTTCGGGGCTTTCGCCTGTCGGCCTTTCGACATTCACTACGTTAGCCCATCCCCCCGCTCAACTCATAATCGAGTTCCGCGAGTTCGAATTCAGGCATGCGGGCATACCGAATTCACCCTCGCTGAGAGGATGTCGTAGGTAGTGGTTTGGCCGCCTCCGGCTGCTGACGATCGCAGTACCCGGTTCAAGCGGCTCGGGCTACGTTACGCATCCCGCAAGGGCGCGTCAACTTGAGCGACGCCTCGGCGTATGGGCCCGATAAGGACTCACCGTCGGGTCGTTGGCGACCCAGAAGCGCCACGGGTGGACGCCTCCGTCGCCGGACACTCCGGTGCGGGGGCCGTTGCGTACCTGGTCGGAGGCGATCGGGGTGCCGGTGAGGACCTGGAACGGGCTGTCGCCGGGGGTACAGGCGTCTGTGCCGTCCAGGGAGCGGGCCACGTCCAGGGCTGTGGCCAGGCGGGCCGGCCCTTTGGCCAGTTCCTTGTCATTTCGGGCCGAGAGTCGACGTTTACGTGCGAGCTCGGCCCCCTCGACGATCTCGCCGGCGCGGAGCAGGACGGCGCTCGCCGTGCCTTCCGGACCGCACACCAGGTTCATGCAGTGCCACATGCCGTAGGTGAAGTAGACGTACACATGGCCGGGCGGACCGAACATCACGCCGTTGCGGGCCGTGCGACCGCGATAGGCGTGGGAGCCGGGGTCGTGCTGACCGTCGTAGGCCTCCACCTCTGTGAGGCGGAGGGCGATCGGACCGTCCGGGGTGGTGCGTACGAGGATGCGGCCCAGGAGGTCGGGGGCGACTTCCAGTACGGGGCGGTCGAAGAAGTCGCGGGTGAGGGGCGTACGGTCGGGGGTCGCGATCATGCCGTCCGAGGGTAGTGCAGACGGGTGGCTGCGACGGGGTGGTCAGCGGGCCTTCTCCTTGCAAGGGTGAAGGCGCGGAACCGGCCACGGCCGGATCGCGTTTGTATGGATCAAGGATCCACGCGCAACTCGTACTCGAAGCAAGTCGCAGGACGACGTAAGCGATGTAAAGGGAGAGACATGGCGTTCAAGAAGCTGCTCGCGAGCCTGGGGGCCGGCGGGGCTTCGGTCGAGACGGTGCTGACCGAGGTCAACGTCGTTCCGGGTGGTGTCGTCCAGGGTGAGGTGCGGATCCAGGGTGGGTCCGTCAACCAGCAGATCGAGGGGCTGTCGGTCGGTCTCCAGGCCAAGGTCGAGGTCGAGAGCGGCGACCAGGAGTACAAGCAGGACATCGAGTTCACGAAGGTCCGGCTCGGCGGTGCCTTCGAGCTGCAGGCCGGGACCGTGCACGCGGTGCCGTTCGGGCTGGAGATCCCGTGGGAGACGCCGATCACCACGATCGACGGTCAGTCGCTGCGCGGGATGCACATCGGTGTGACCACGGAGCTGGAGATCGCGCGTGCCGTGGACTCCGGTGACCTGGACCCGATCAACGTGCACCCGCTGCCCGCGCAGAAGGCGATCCTGGACGCTTTCCTGCAGCTGGGCTTCCGGTTCAAGAACGCGGACATGGAGCGCGGTCACATCCGCGGTACGCGGCAGAAGCTGCCGTTCTACCAGGAGATCGAGTTCTTCCCGCCGCAGCAGTACCGCGGCATCAACCAGGTCGAGCTGAGCTTCGTGGCCGATCAGAACACCATGGACGTGGTGCTCGAGATGGACAAGAAGCCGGGGCTGTTCAGCGAGGGCAGTGACACCTTCCGTTCGTTCCAGGTGGGTCTGCACGACTACCAGGGCACGGACTGGGCCGCGTACCTCAACCAGTGGCTCTCCGAGGTCGGCAGCAAGCGCAACTGGTTCTAGGCTCGGAACTGCTGATTCCAGCAACCGATCAGGAGGTACCGAGGTGACCGAGCTCAAGAGGCGGCCGCTCCCCCATGACTTCCATCCGCCCGTGCCGTCGTTCACGGTGACGAGCGAGGACGTCGAGGAGGGTGCGACCCTCAAGGACGCTCAGGTTTACGCAGCTGGCAACACCTCACCGCAGCTGCGGTGGGAGGGCTTCCCGCCCGAGACCAAGAGCTTCGCCGTGACCTGCTACGACCCCGACGCCCCGACGGGCAGCGGGTTCTGGCACTGGACCGTGTTCGACATCCCGGCCTCGGTGACCGAGCTGCCGGCGGGCGCGGGCAGCGGCAAGTTCGAGGGGCTGCCGGAAGGTGCCGTACAGGTCCGCAACGACTACGGGTCGAAGGACTTCGGTGGCGCCGCGCCGCCGCCCGGGGACGGCCCGCACCGGTACGTCTTCACGGTGTACGCGGTGAACCAGGAGGAACTCGGGGTGGATTCCGACGCCTCTCCCGCCGTCGTGGGTTTCAACCTGCGGTTCAAGGCGATCGCGCGTGCCCAGCTGATCGGTGAGTACGAGAACCCCGCGGAGAGCTGAACAAGCCCGACGTTCACGGAACGTTTGCCCGCCCCTGGTCTTGGAAGTGATCAGGGGCGGGCACTTTTATTTCGTTGTCCATCTCGGCGTGCCCGGCCAGAGTTGATCCCAGCCCGCCAAGCGGTGGGCGGGTGCGCACGGGAGGTGGGCTGGTCATGCGGGACACGCTGGTACTGAACGCGAGCTTCGAGCCGCTGTCGACGGTGACGTTGAACCGAGCCGTCGTCCTGGTGCTCCAGGACAAGGCCGTCGTCGAGCAGTCCCACCCCGAACTGCGTATGCGCGGAGCGGCGGTAGACATACCGGCGCCCCGGGTGATCAGGCTGTGCAGGTATGTGCGGGTGCCGTTCCGAAGACAAGCGCCGTGGTCCAGGCGGGGCGTGCTGGTCAGGGACCGGCACAGGTGCGCGTACTGCGGCCGTAGGGCGACGACTGTGGACCACGTGGTGCCGCGGGCGCAGGGTGGTCAGGACTCCTGGCTGAACACGGTGGCTTCCTGCGCGGAGGACAATCACCGTAAGGCCGACCGGACTCCGGAGCAGGCGGGTATGCCGTTGCTGCGGGCGCCGTTCGAGCCGAGTCCTGCGGATGCGATGTTGCTGTCGCTGGGGACCGAGGAGTTTCAGGCGCTGCCTGACTGGTTGGCTCGGGACGCCGCGTAGCGCTTGAGCGTCTGCCGGGATCGGTTCGGTTGCGGGTGCGGGTTCGTTGTGGCTTGTCGCGCAGTTCCCCGCGCCCCTGAGGTGCCTATGGGGGCCGCCGTCTCAAGAAGGCGGCCCCCCTTGTCGTACAACGACTTCCGCGTCAGTCGATCGACGGCTTCTCTCGGCGTTCGGAGCCGCCGTTGTCCTGTTGGCCTCCGCCGCCCGAACCGCCGCCGAAGGGGCCGAAGTTGCCCATCGCGCCGGAGAGGCCCTTGAGGGCGTCGCCGATTTCGCTGGGGACGATCCAGAGCTTGTTGGCGTCGCCCTCGGCGATCTTGGGGAGCATCTGGAGGTACTGGTAGGAGAGGAGCTTCTGGTCGGGGTCGCCGGCGTGGATGGCTTCGAAGACCGTGCGAACCGCCTGGGCTTCACCCTCTGCTCGTAGCGCTGCCGCCTTGGCCTCGCCCTCCGCGCGCAGGATCTGGGACTGCTTCTCGCCCTCCGCGGTGAGGATGGCGGCCTGGCGCGTACCTTCCGCCGTGAGGATCGCGGCGCGCTTGTCACGGTCGGCGCGCATCTGCTTCTCCATCGAGTCCTGGATGGAGGTGGGCGGTTCGATCGCCTTGAGCTCGACGCGGTTGACGCGGATGCCCCACTTGCCGGTGGCCTCGTCGAGGACGCCGCGCAGGGCCGCGTTGATCTCCTCGCGGGAGGTCAGGGTGCGTTCCAGGTCCATGCCACCGATGATGTTGCGGAGCGTGGTGACGGTGAGCTGCTCGATGGCCTGGATGTAGCTGGCGACCTCGTAGGTCGCGGCCCGCGCGTCAGTCACCTGGTAGTAGATGACCGTGTCGATGTTGACGACCAGGTTGTCCTGGGTGATCACCGGCTGCGGCGGGAACGGGACGACCTGTTCACGCAGGTCGATGCGGTTGCGGATGGTGTCTATGAACGGGACGACGATGTTGAGGCCCGCGTTGAGGGTCCGCGTGTAGCGGCCGAAGCGCTCGACGATGGCCGCGCTGGCCTGCGGGATGACTTGGATGGTCTTGATCAGGGCGATGAAGACCAACACCACCAGAATGATCAAAACGATGATGACCGGTTCCATCGTCGCTTCCCCGTACCTCTCTCCGCCTCGGCGCTTTCGGAAGATCTTATGGTTGTTGAAGATCTTGCTGGTCGAGTCTGACAGACCGTCGTGTGCCTCGTGGGGTGTTCACACCACTTGCATCGTGCGAGGTCACATGATGATCGCCGTGGCCCCCTCGATGTCCACGACGTCCACTTCCTGACCTACTTCGTAGGCACGGCCGGTGTCGAGGGCGCGGGCCGACCAGACCTCTCCGGCGAGCTTGATACGGCCACCGCCGGCGCCGTCGACGCGCTCGGTGACCACGGCTTGCCTGCCCTTCAACGCCTCGATTCCCGTGGCGAGTTGGGGTCGCTGCGAGCGATGCCTCGCCGCGACGGGTCGTACGACCGCGATGAGGGCGACCGAGACGGCGGCGAAGACGAGGACCTGGACGACCATGTCGAAGCCGAGTCCGGCCATGATCGCGGCCGCCACGGCGCCCACGGCGAGCATTCCGAACTCCGGCATGGCCGTGATCACCAGCGGGATGCCGAGCCCTGCCGCGCCGATGAGCCACCACACCCATGCGTCGATGTCGTTCACATGGTCATGGTAGTTCCGCAGGTCCCACCGCGGACAGGGCGCAGTTCGGGTCTGCACGGGGTTCTTACCCGTGAACTCCCTTGCGGCGATGGCGAGAAGGGGTCAGGACAGCGGCAGACCCTGTGCCGTCCAGCGCTCGCCGACCTGCTCGACGACGAGCGGGAGGCCGAAGCAGAGGGAGAGGTTGCGGGAGGTGAGTTCGAGCTCCAGCGGGCCCGCGGCGAGGACCTGGCCCTGGCGGATCATGAGGACGTGGGTGAAGCCGGGGGCGATCTCCTCGACGTGGTGGGTGACCATCAGCATCGAGGGGGCGATCGGGTCGCGGGCGAGCCGGCCGAGGCGGCGTACGAGGTCCTCGCGGCCGCCGAGGTCGAGGCCGGCGGCGGGCTCGTCGAGGAGGAGGAGCTCGGGGTCGGTCATCAGCGCGCGGGCGATGAGGGTGCGCTTGCGCTCGCCCTCGGAGAGCGTGCCGAACTTGCGCTCCAGGTAGTCGCTCATGCCGAGCCGGTCGAGGAAGGCGCGGGCGCGTCGCTCGTCGACCTCGTCGTAGTCCTCCTGCCAGGTGGCCGTCATGCCGTACGCGGCCGTCAGCACGGTCTCCAGGACGGTCTGGCGCTTGGGGAGCTTGTCGGACATGGCGATGCCGGCCATGCCGATGCGCGGGCGCAGTTCGAAGACGTCGGTGCCGGGCTTGCCGAGGGTCTCGCCGAGGATCGTCGCCGTGCCCTTGCTGGGGTAGACGTAGCTGGAGGCGACGTTCAGGAGGGTGGTCTTGCCGGCGCCGTTGGGGCCGAGGATGACCCAGCGCTCGCCCTCCTTGACCGACCAGGAGACCTGGTCCACCAGAGCCCGGCCCTCACGGACCACGGATACGTCCTCAAGCTCCAGAACGTCGCTCATGAGCGTGTTGTCTCCCCTTGCAGTCTGACCGGGTCTCGGCGTCTCGGCTTCTCGCGTGCGCGTTTGGGCACAGCCCTCGACGAAATCTACGCCACCGGTCGGCCGGTCCATTCCATCGGTCCGGTCCTTAGGGTGGAGGGATGCTTTCGGAACCACGCTCTGGACGTCTTGCTGCTTGGGGAAATGGCCTTCTTGCCGGACTTGTCTCGCCTGACGACGCCGTGCTCGCGATCGTGGGCGAGGACGCCGTGCATCGGGTGGAGGGGCTGCCGGGCGAGTCGGCGCCCGTCGGACTCACGCTCGCGCTCGGGCGTCTGCGGGCCCTCGGGGTCGTCGGCCTGCGGGTGGCCCTGCCCGCGCCGGGGCATCCGCTGGGGCTGAGCGGGCCGCCGGAGTTCAACGCGCGGGCGTTGGAGGCCGAGGAGGCGGTGATCTGCCATGGCGCCGCGCTCGGGCTGGTGCCGGAGGTGTCCGAGGCCGGGCCGGCCGGTGATGTGCATGTCGAGGTGGTGTGGCATGTGCTGCCGGTGCGGGAGGCTCCGCCGGCCGATGTGCCGTCGCTGGGTGAGGCGGAGCGGGAGCTCGCGGAGGCGTTGCGGGAGGCCACGGAGGTTCTGACGCGGCTCGACGTGGCCGGGTCTGGGCCTATCGCCGAGGCGGCGATCGACGCGTACCGGGCTCGGGCGGAGCGGGGGCGTGAGGCGTTGGCGCCGGGGTATCCGTCGCGGGCGGTGCGGGTGCTGGAGCTTGCCCAGCGAGTGGGGTTGCTGGTCTCCGTGGCCGTGGAGAACGCGCCCGGGGGTGCGGTCACCGCCGGTGAGATGGCGGCGCGTTCCCAGGCGCTGCGGCCGGTGGAGCGGGTGGCCCGGCGGGCGCAGGTCGCCGCGTACAACGCGTATGTGGAGGAGCGGGAGCGCGGGGTGCGGTGAGAGTGGCGTGCGGTGCGGGCGGGGCAACGGATGATCGCGGGCTGCGCCGATCCACCTGAGGGGCGCGGGGAACTGCGCGAAAGGGCCCCGCCAGTCGCCCTTGACTGGTGGGGCCCTTCGTCGGTCGGGACCGACGTCAGTCGTTGGTGCCCTCGTTGCCGAAGGCGGGGTTGAGCAGGCCGATGACGTCGACAGCGTTGCCGACGACGTTGACGGGGACGTGGACCGGAACCTGGACCAGGTTGCCCGAGCCGACGCCCGGCGACTTCACGGCCGTGCCGTCGGCACCCGCGTCGGCGACAGCGGCACCGGCGGCCGCGCCCGTGGCGATACCGGCGACGGTGAGGGCCACGGCGGCCTTCTTGGCGATGTTCATGAGAAGCGTTCCTCCTGCGGTTACGTGTCCGACCCGGCCGCGGGTCGTGCCTGGTCAACGCGGGAGCGGGCACGCACGGCACGGAAAGTCGGGTGCAACTGCCCGTTCGGATCATTGGGACGACAAACGGACCGGCCCCCCAGGAGGACCTGGGGGGCCGGAGGTCACTGCTGCTCCGGGGCGGAGGTCAGCGGTTGACGCCCAGGTTGCCGAACGCCGGGTTCAGCACGCCGATGACGTTGACGCTGTTGCCGACCGCGTTCACCGGGACGTGGACCGGGGCCTGGATGAGGTTGCCCGAGACGACGCCGGGCGAGCCCACGGCCTGGCCGTCGGCGTGCGAGCCGTCGGTGGCGGAGGCCATGCCCGCACCGGCGGCGACCAGCCCACCGGCCACCATCGTCACGGCCGCTACCTTCTTCAGCTTCTTCACTTCTGAGCCCTCCTAGCGATTGCCGCGGCAGTCGCCGCAGCACGCCATGGAGAACGGTGGAGATCCACGAAGGATGCGCCATCCGGGGGACATTCCCACGACGGTATGAATCTCAGTCCGGAGCGGAACCCTCCGTATTGCCGTGCACCCCATGGATCAACCGGTCACTCCGTGACGTACCGCCCATAGAGCCGCCTGTGTCCGGTCCGCCAGGTCGAGTTTCATCAGGATGTTCGAGACGTGGGTCTTGACGGTCTTCTCCGAGAGGACGAGGGCACGTGCGATCTCGCGGTTCGAGCGGCCGTCGGCTATCAGGCCGAGCACCTCCCGCTCCCGCTCGGTGAGCGAACCCGCCCTGCCCTGGCCGTTGTTGGCCTCCTCCTGGGACAGCAGGGCGCCCGCGACCTCGGGCTGGAGCAGGATGTGCCCCGCGTGGACGGAGCGGATGGCACCGGCGAGCGCGTCGGGGTCGATGTCCTTGTAGACGTACCCGGCGGCGCCCGCGCGCAGCGCCGGGACCACCGTGCGCTGTTCGGTGAAGCTGGTGACGATCAGCACGCGCGCGGGGTTGTTCAGCTCGCGGAGCTTGCGCAGCGCGTCGACGCCGTCCATGCCCGGCATCTTGACGTCCATGAGGACGACGTCGGGCTTGAGTTCCTCGGCGCGCGCGACTCCCTCGGCGCCGTCGGACGCCTCGCCGACGACCTCGATGTCGTCCTGTACCTCGAGGAAGGTGCGCAGGCCGCGACGGACCACCTGGTGGTCGTCGACGAGCAGCACCTTGATTGCGTCAGCCACCAGGGACCTCCATCTCGATCGTGGTGCCCGTGCCGGGCGCCGAATCCACCGTCAGTCCGCCGCCGACCCCGCTCGCCCGGTCGCGCATGGAGACCAGTCCGAGGTGGCGTCCCGCGCGGCGGGTCTGGTGCGGGTCGAAGCCGCTGCCGTCGTCGGTGACCCGCAGGACGGCTCCGCTCCCCCGCCGGGACAAGGTCACGTCGACGTGCTCGGCGCCGGAGTGCCGCAGGGCGTTGTGCAGGGCCTCCTGGGCGACGCGCAGGAGGGCCTCCTCCTGGGAGGCCGGCAGGGCGCGTACGCCGCAGCTGCCGAAGCTCACGCGCGCGGTGTGGGCGCGGTCGAGGACCTGGATCTGGGTGCGGAGGGTGGCGACGAGGCCGTCCTCGTCGAGGGCCGCGGGGCGCAGCTCCACGACGGCGGCGCGCAGTTCGTCGGCGGCCTCGGCGGCGAGCGCGGCGACCTGCTGGAGCTCGCCCTTGGCGCGTGAGGGGTCGCGGTCGACGAGGGCGGCGGCGGCCTGGGCCGTCAGGCGCAGGGAGAACAGCTTCTGGGCGACCGCGTCGTGCAGTTCGTGGGCCAGCCGGGAGCGCTCCTCGGCAATCGTCAGTTCGCGGCTGCGCTCGTAGAGGCGGGCGTTGGTCAGGGCGATGGCGGCGTGCTGGGCGAGGATGGCGAGCAGTTCCTCGTCCTCCTCGGTGAAGCCGCAGCTGCCGTCGGGCTTGGGGCAGTTCTTGTTGGCCAGGAAGAGGGCGCCGATGACCTCGTCGCCGTCGCGGATGGGCAGGCCCAGGAAGTCGGACATGTCGGGGTGGGCGGGCGGCCAGCCCTCGAAGCGAGGGTCCTTGCGTACGTCGGCCAGGCGCTCGGCCTTGGCCTCCTGGAGCATCGCGGCAAGGATGCCGTGCTGGCGCGGGAGCGGGCCGATGGCCTTCCACTGCTGGTCGCTGACGCCGTCGACCACGAACTGGGCGAAGCCGCCGTGGTCGTCCGGGACGCCGAGCGCCGCGTACTGCGCGTCGAGCAGCTCGCGGGCCGAGGCGACGATCGTCTTGAGGACGTCGCGCACCTCCAGGTGCCTGCTCATGGCCAGCAGCGCGGAGCTCACCGCCGCGAGGCCTGACCTGGGTCCTTGACTCATGCCCTCACGGTACCGGCGGGGTGTGACAGTCCGTATCGGACCTGTGGCGGCGGCCGCCTAGGCCGGTGGGACTAGGGCGAAGGGCCCCGCCTGCTCGCGACCTGCGTCCGACGCCTTACCCGTCGGCCGGTTCCTACGTTGAGGGCACGCCGATCGACAGGCGCTCGGAACGAGGGGACGTAGTCATGCCGGTAGCGATCATCACGGGGGCCTCGAAGGGTCTGGGGCGGGCGCTCGCCGAGGCGCTGGCCGCGCGGGGCTGGGATCTGGTGCTCGACGCCAGAGGTGCGGAGGGGCTCCGCGAGGCGGCGGAGGGGCTGGAGAAGTACGGCACGCGCGTGACGGCGCTGCCGGGGGACGTCACGGATGCCGGGCACCGGGTCGAGCTGGTCGCGGCCGCGGGGAAGCTGGGCGGCGTCGATCTCCTGGTGAACAACGCGGGCGTCCTGGGCTCCGAGCCGCTCGTACCGCTCGACCGGCACGCGCTGGACGCCTTCCGGGCCGCCCTGGAGGTCAACGTGGTGGCGCCGCTGGGGCTCGTCCAGGAGGCACTGCCCCAGTTGCGTGCCGCGCGGGCCGGTGCGGTGGTCAACGTGAGTTCGGACGCGGCCGCGGAGGCGTACCGGACATGGGGCGCGTACGGGGCGACGAAGGCGGCCCTGGACCAGTTGTCGGCGGTGCTGGCGGTGGAGGAGCCGCAGTTGCGGGTCTGGTGGGTCGACCCGGGTGGGATGCGGACGGACATGCTGGCCGCCGCCGAGCCCGACGAGGATCTGTCGGGGACGCCGACGCCGGCGGACATCGCCCCCGCCTTCCTGCGACTGCTCGACAGGAGGCCGGCCAGCGGGCGGTACACGGCCGCCGCGTTGGTGGAGGCACGGTGAGCGTGACCGTGCGGGTCCCGGCGGAGCTGTCGGCCCGTGTCCCGGCCGAGCAGCGCGGGCCCGGGCTCGACCGGGACGCCGTACGGCTGCTGGTGTCGTGCGGTAGCGAGGTCTCGCACCACGCGTTCGCGGAGCTGCCGCGGCTGCTGCGGGCCGGGGACCTCCTCGTCGTCAACACGTCTCCGACGCTGCCGGCCGCCGTGGACGGGCACGTCGGGCACACGCGCGTGGTGGTGCACTTCTCCACGCGCGGGGACGACGGTCGCTGGGCGGTCGAGCTACGGGACCCCGACGAACGGGGCACCACACGCGCGCGTGCCGGTGGCCCCGCGGGCACGGAAGTACGACTGCCCGGGGGCGTGCGCCTGCGGCTGGAGGAACCGCTGAGCGCTGGGAGCGCGCGGCTGTGGTGGGCGCGGGTGCAGGGAGCCGGGACCGGTGAGGTTGCGGCGGGCGCCGGGGACAGGAACGGCGCGCCAGGACCGACGGAGGCCGGGGGCGACGCGGGACTCGCGCGTCCGGCGGCCACGGGCGCCGACGCCCTGAGCAGCCCGGGGCCCGGGAGCACCGAGCCCAGCCCGGGAGGCGCGGGCCGGGCAGCCGACACAACCCGAGCCGTCTCCCACGCGAGCCCTCGAGCCGGGGCCCACGCCACCGCCCACTCCCGGATCGTGGGAATGCTGCGCGAGTACGGGCGCCCCATCCGTTACTCCTACACCGACCGCGACCAGCCCCTGTCCGTCTACCAGACGGTGTTCGCGCTGCCCTCCCCCGACGGGAGCGGCAGTGCGGAGATGCCGAGTGCCGCTCGGCCCTTCACCGCGCGGTTGGTGGCGGAGCTGGTGAGTCGGGGGGTGCAGTTCGCGCCGATCTCGTTGCACACCGGGGTGGCGTCGGCGGAGGTGGGCGAGGCGCCGTATCCGGAGCGGTTCTCGGTGTCGGAGGCGTCGGCGCGGTTGATCAACGCCGTCCGGGCGGGGGACGGCAGGGTGGTGGCCGTCGGGACGACCGCCGTGCGGGCCGTGGAGTCGGCGGCGGGCGCCGACGGGGTCGTACGCGCGCGTGAGGGGTGGACGGACCTCGTGGTGACTCCGGAGCGCGGGGTGCGGGTGGTGGACGGGCTGCTGACCGGGCTGCACGAGCCGGAGGCCTCGCATCTGCTGATGCTGGAGGCGGTGGCGGGGCGGGCGGCGATCGACCGTGCCTACGAGGCGGCGCTGCGCGGTCTCTACCTGTGGCACGAGTTCGGGGACCTGCATCTCATCCTCCCGGCGGAGGATCCTCACGCAGAGCATTGCTCCCGCAACTGCTGGTGAGACTGATACCTGGTCGATGTGAGCCCGCGCATAGGGCGCAGATCACGTACGAAGGGAGATAGGAGATAAAGCGGCCCGGGGTGAGCGGGGCAGACCTTCCTGTCTGTCCCGTTTTGCCCTTCCCTGATCCACTACCCGGGATCGTACGTCACACCTTTGCCACACATTTTTGCGGCCGCTAAGAATGGCAGCCGTCGCTCAGCGCCGCGGGTTCCGCCCGCGGCGTTCGTGCCGAAGCGCCCGGTGCCGGAAGCACCCGGGTCCCCCGCCGGACGATGAGCGGCCTCCGCGCTATTCGAAGAGGTCCACCCGCATGTCGAAGAAGAGCCACAGTCGCGCGCTGACCAAGCGCCACAAGGTCGCCGTCGCCGGTGTCGCCGCGCTCGGCGCCGCCGCCCTCGCGTTCTCCGCGGTTCCCAGCAACGCGGGCACGACCACCAGCGAGGCCGCTTCCTCGTCCTCCGTGGCGTACAGCTCCGAGCAGTTCAAGGACCTCCGCTCCGGCGTCGCCGAGCAGCTCGCCGAGTCGAGCCTCCAGTCGCAGGCCGCCGAGGCCACCGCCGCGAAGAAGGCCGCCGCCCAGGCCGCCGCCGAGGCCGCCGCGAAGAAGAAGGCGGCCGCCGAGGCCGCGGCCAAGAAGAAGGCCGAGGCCGAGCGCAAGGCGAAGGCGGCCGCGAGCCGGTCCGCGAAGCGTGCCGCGGTCAAGGCCGCCCCGAAGACCTACGCCAACAACCTCGACGGCTGGATCAAGCACGCCCTCGACATCATGGACGCGAAGAACATCCCGGGTACCTACAACGGGCTGTACCGCAACATCATCCGGGAGTCCTCGGGCAACCCGAACGCGATCAACAACTGGGACATCAACGCCATCAACGGCACCCCGTCGATCGGTCTGCTCCAGATCATCAAGCCGACCTTCGACGCGTACCACGTCTCGGGCACCGTCCACAGCCAGTACGACCCGGTCGCCAACATCGTCGCCGCCGCCAACTACGCGGCCGACAAGTACGGCTCGATCGACAACGTCAACGGCGCGTACTGAGGCCGCGCGGACCTCAGCCGCCGTACGCCGAAGGGCGGCACCCTCCTGACGGGGTGCCGCCCTTCGGCGTCGTACGGACGTGACTACTTGCGCATGACCTCGGGCTCGTGGCGGCGCAGGAAGCGGGCCACGAAGAAGCCGCAGATCACGCCGAGGACGATCAGCGCGATCATGTCCATGCTCCAGGCGCCAAGGGTGTTCTCCCAGAGCGGGTCGTTGCTGTCGCCCTTGGCGGGCGGGCTGATGTTGTTGAAGTCGAGCGTGGCACCCGCGGCGCCGACCGCCCAGCGCGACGGCATCAGGTACGAGAGCTCGTTGACGCCGACCGAGTTGGCCAGCGGGAACAGACAGCCCGTGAAGACGACCTGGATGATCGCGAACATGACCAGCAGCGGCATGGTCTTCTCGGCGGTCTTCACCAGGGCCGAGATGATCAGGCCGAACATCATGGCGGTGAAGCCGAGCGCCATGATCGGGATGCACAGCTCCAGCAGGATCGGGACGCCGGGGAGCAGGCCCTCCTTGGGGACCGTACGGCTGGAGAAGCCGATGACGCCGACCATCAGGCCCTGGAGCACGGTGATCACACCGAGCACGAACACCTTGGACATCAGGTACGCGGACCGGGACAGGCCGGTCGCGCGCTCCCGCTCGTAGATGACCCGTTCCTTGATCAGCTCACGGACGGAGTTGGCGGCGCCGGCGAAACAGGCGCCCACCGCGAGGATCAGCAGGACCGTGAGGGCCGTGCCGTTGGCGACCGGCTTGCCCGTGCTCGGGTTGATCTCCGTGTTGACCAGGAGGTCCTTGCCCTGGTCGATGAGGAGGCTCACCGAGCCGAGGACGAGCGGCAGGATGATCGACAGGGCCAGGAAGCCCTTGTCGGAGACGATCACCGAGACATAGCGGCGCACCAGCGTGACGAACTGGCCCATCCAGCCCTGCGGCTTCGGCGGCCGCATCGCCTGCATCGGCGGCATCTGTACGGACTGCGGCGCGATCGCGTCGATGTCCGCGGCGTACATCTGGTAGTGCTGCGAGCCCTTCCAGCGTCCGGCCCAGTCGTAGTCGCGGTAGTTCTCGAAGGCGGAGAAGACGTCGGCCCAGGTGTCGTAGCCGAAGAAGTTCAGGGCCTCCTCGGGCGGGCCGAAGTAGGCGACCGCGCCGCCCGGCGCCATCACCAGGAGCTTGTCGCAGATCGCCAGCTCGGCCACGGAGTGGGTGACGACGAGGACCGTACGGCCGTCGTCGGCGAGGCCGCGCAGCAGCTGCATGACATCGCGGTCCATGCCCGGGTCGAGGCCCGAGGTGGGCTCGTCCAGGAAGATCAGGGACGGCTTGGTGAGCAGCTCCAGGGCCACCGAGACGCGCTTGCGCTGGCCACCGGAGAGGGAGGTGACCTTCTTCTCCTTGTGGATGTCCAGCTTCAGCTCGCGCAGCACCTCGTCGATCCGGGCCTCGCGCTCGGCGCCGGTGGTGTCGGCGGGGAAGCGGAGCTTGGCCGCGTACTTGAGGGCCTTCTTGACGGTCAGCTCCTTGTGCAGGATGTCGTCCTGCGGGACCAGACCGATGCGCTGCCGCAGTTCGGCGAACTGCTTGTAGAGGTTCCGGTTGTCGTAGAGGACGTCGCCCTGGTTGGCGGGGCGGTAGCCCGTCAGCGCCTTGAGCAGGGTCGACTTGCCGGAACCGGACGGTCCGATGACCGCGATCAGCGACTTCTCCGGGACGCCGAAGGAGACGTCCTTGAGGATCTGCTTGCCGCCGTCGACCGTGACGGTCAGATGGCGGGCCGAGAAGGAGACCTCACCGGTGTCGACGAACTCCTCGAGCCGGTCGCCGACGATCCGGAACGTCGAGTGACCGACACCGACGATGTCCGTCGGCCCGAGCAGGATCGAGCCGCCCTTGGCGATCGGCTGGCCGTTGACGTACGTGCCGTTGTGCGAGCCGAGGTCGCGGATCTCCATGCGGCCGTCGGGCGTCGAGTGGAACTCGGCGTGGTGACGGGAGACCTGGAGGTCGGAGACGACCAGCTCGTTCTCCAGGGCACGACCGATCCGCATCACGCGGCCGATCGAGAACTGGTGGAACGTGGTCGGGCTGCGGTCACCGTAGACCGGCGGCGCCCCCGCGCCGACGCCGGGACCCTGCTGGTGCGGCACCTTGGCGACAGCGGGCTGCGCCTGCGGCTGCTGCCAGCCGGCCTGCGGCGCCTGCTGCTGCGGCGGGGCCTGCTGGGCCCAGCCGGGGTTCGCGGCCGGAGCGGCCTGACCTCCCCCAGCCCCCTGCGCCGCGTACGGCTGCTGCTGTGGCTGCGCGGCCGGGGCCGCGGCGCCGGTCAGGCTGACGCGCGGTCCGTCGGTCGCGTTGCCGAGGTGCAGCGCCGCGCCGGGGCCGAGTTCCAGCTGGTGGATCCGCTGGCCCTGTACGAACGTGCCGTTCGTGGAGCCGTGGTCCTCGATGGCCCAACTGCGGCCGTTCCAGCTGATCGTGGCGTGCCGCCAGGACACCCTGGCGTCGTCGAGCACGATGTCACCCTGCGGATCGCGTCCGAGGGTGTAGGGCCTGGACGGGTCGAGCGTCCAGGTACGTCCATTCAATTCCAGTACGAGTTCCGGCACTCCATGCCCCATGAGTAGTCCCCCGAGTTACCCCCAACACAGGGAGTCTAGGGATGTCGAACATCGTCGGGAACTATTTCAGGCTCGGCCCCCTGACCGAAAGTCGGGCCTTGTGAAGACCACGCGCACACGCTTCGACCGGTTCCGTTGACGGGGTTGAAACCGACCCGGAGAGTGGTAATCCACGCGAGGGGGACATGCGCGGCGATCGCCGCACCGCGGATCGGGGGGTCTGCATGAGCGCGTTGACGAGTACCGGGACCACGAAGCACGGCGCGAAGTTGCCGTGGGGAGACATCCTGCTCTGCGCGATCGCCGCCGTGAGCTGGGCGTTGATCGGGATGGCGGGCGTCGCGGCGCTCGGACTGCACCTGCTGGAGGCGGATTCGGCGGCCTCGCTGGGCCCGATGACCGCGGCTGTGGTGGCGCTTGGGGCGGGTGGTTCGGTGACACCGTCCGGCGATGTGTCCGCGTTCGGGCTGACGGGCGCCCAGGCGGCGACGGCCATCGAGATCACGCCACTCGGTGTCAGCCTGGTCGGTGCGCTCCTTTTGTCATGGTTTTTCCTACGGTCGCTACGGGCGGCCGGAGTTGTCGTCGCACCGGCCGAACTCCTCGCGCGCGCGGGCGCGGTGGTCGCCCTCTTCGTGGCCACGCTGGGCGGGCTGGCCTGGGCGGGTCACGACGTCATCACGATCGACGGCGGCGCGCTGGGCCTCGACAACCTGCCCGGCGGCGGGGGCGGCGGCGGGGGTCTGGAGATCCCCGGGCTCGGCGATGTCGGAGACATCGGCGGACTGCTCCCGGACCAGATCGGCGACCTGGTCGACGCGAAGGCCGCGGTCGGCTTCACCGTGGACACGGTCCCGACGCTGCTCGGGGGCCTCGGCTGGTCGGCCGGGATCCTGCTGATCGCGCTGCTGGCCTCCCGCCGCACACCGCTGCCGCGTGGCTGGGAAGCGGTGCACCGGGTCGTACGCCCTGCGGTGTCCGCCCTCGTCACGGTCCTGCTGGTCGCGGTGGCGGCGGGGCTGGCGGCTGCGGCCTACGCGTCGATCGGCGACGACCACCCGAAGCGGATCGCGGGCGCGGCACTGCTGGGCACGCCCAACGGCACGTGGCTCGGCATCCCGATCGGCCTGTTCGTCCCCTGGGACGGCCGGGCCACGGGCCCTCTGACCGCCTTCCTCCCGCACCCCCTGGACGACCTCCTGAGCTCCGAACGCGACCAGTCGGTGTCCCTGTCCCGGCTGGCGGAGCTCGACGGACGGGTGTGGCTGCTGGGGGTCGCGGCGGCGATGATGCTGCTGCTGGCGGGCGTGCTGACGGCCGTGCGAACGCCGGTGGGGGTGCCGCATCCGGCGGGGAGCGTACGGGGCGTCCAAGGCGCCTCCGGCGTCCCTGGCACGGGTCCGACGGGGCTACCGGGTCCGGGGCACGGGGTCGAGGGCGGTGCGGGTTCCGTGGGCGTACGGGATCCAGGGGCCCTCGGTTTCGCCGGGCGCTGTGCGCTGCGGCTGGGGATCGTCACGGCGTTGGCGCTGCCGCTGCTCGCGTGGCTGACGGAGGTGTCCGTGGACGCCTCGATGTCGGTGCTCGGCTTCGACGCGTTCGGCGCCGGCATCGAACTGCACGGGCAGCTCGGCATGGCGCTGCTCCTCGGTGCCCTGTGGGGCGCGGCCGCCGGCGCCACCGGGGCGCTGCTAGCCCGAGCGACCGGGGCGGCGGGGAGCCGGGCGGCGCCACTGGCGCTGAGCGGCGTGGCCGAGGAGCCGAGCGGCGGGCAGCCGCTGTATGCGGGCGGTGCAGGCGCGTATCCGGGGGCGCCGGGGCGGTACCCGGGCGAGTCCGGATCGGTGCCGCACGTGGGGCCTCCCCGAGCGGCACCCTATGCGGGGCCTTCCCGAGCGGTACCGCAGGCGGGGGCGCCGGGGGCCGCCGTGCCTTATTCGGCGCCGCGCGCGGGCGAGGGGTGGGGGGCGCCTGGCGAGGGCGCGGGTCGGGGGGCTCCGGGCGAACGCATGGGTCGTGGGGCGCCTGGCGAAGGCATGGGCCGTGGGGGGCCTGGCGAGGGTTACTCCGGTGCGGCGCAGGAGGGCTATCCCGGCGGGGCGCGCGGGGGGTATTCCGGTGCGCCGGGCGGGCGCGATCCTGGGGCGCCGGGCGTGGGTTATTCCGGTGCGCCGGGTGTAGGGCACGGGGGCGGTCCTGGTGCGCCGGGTGGGCGCGAGCCCGGTGCGTCGGGCACGGGTTATTCCGGTGCGCCGGGCGTGGGGCACGGGGGCGATCCCGGTGCACCGGGCGGGCGGGATCCCGGTGTGGGGTCTGGGCGCGACCCGGGTGCGGGGCGCCGGCGCGATCCCGGTGCCGGGCACGCCGGGGATGCCGGTGCGGGGTCCTCGGGGGGCGGGTCCGGGCCCTACGCGCCGGGGGCGCCGTACCGGCCGCCGAACCCCGACACCAATCCGTATCTGCGGGTGCCGGACGGGCTGCGGGAACCGGAAGACGCGCGGCCGTCCGATGCGCGGGGTTCTGGAGCGCCTCCGCCGGCGGATGCGCGGCCGCGTCGAGGTGCGTCGCCGGGGCGGGCTCAGCCGGGACAGGGTCGGCCGCCGGGTGAGGTTCCGTCCGGTCCGTCGGGTGGGGCTCGGCCGGGGCAGGGGGAGCCCTCCGGCGAGGGGGCCTGGCGTCCGGGGGCGCCGCCGGCTGCCGGGCAGGGGCGCTCGCCCTCCGGAGCTCCTCCGGGGCACGGGGCTCAGCCCGGCGAGGGTGCCTGGCGGGCCGGGAGGACTCCGTCCGGTGAGGACAGGGGGGCCGACGGGGAGTCCGACGAGCCGTCCGGTGAATCGGCGCCGAGCGGTGACGACATGTACGGCGCTCCCACGATGGTGCGGCCCATCGACCCTCCGCCCCGGTCGTCGCGCAAGCCCGGCGCCGGGCGGCCCGGCGGGGGCGAGCCGTCCAGGTCGAACGACGGACCGCCGCCTCCCCCACCCCCACCACCGCCTCCGCCGCCGGGAAGGCCGAAGGGGCGCGGGTGATGCGGACGGAGTCGTTCAGCGGGTGGCCGGTAAACGCCGGTCCGGCCACCCGGTGTGCACCCATGGAGCCGTGGCCGTCACGTAAGCTCCGCGCCACTTGAGCGACGCTCAGTGTTCTCTGTCCGCCAGGCGGACCTCAGGGGCGAAAGGCACTGGGTGCCGGATACGGTGGGTACACCATGAGCGCTGCGCAGACCTCCGACGTCCCCACTCTTCTCGTCAAGATCTTCGGCAAGGACAGGCCGGGCATCACAGCCGGACTCTTCGACACTCTCGCCGCCTACTCCGTCGACGTGGTCGACATCGAGCAGGTCGTCACCCGTGGCCGCATGGTGCTGTGCGCGCTCGTGACCGAGCCGCCGCGCGGGTTGGAGGGTGATCTGCGGGCGACCGTCCACAGCTGGGCGGAGTCGATGAAGATGCAGGCCGAGATCATCTCCGGCCTCGGCGACAACCGGCCCCGTGGGCTCGGCCGTTCGCTCGTGACCGTACTCGGGCATCCGCTGACCGCGGAGGCGACCGCCGCGACCGCCGCCCGGATCACCAAGGCCGGCGGCAACATCGACCGTATCTTCCGGCTCGCCAAGTACCCGGTGACCGCCGTGGAGTTCGCGGTGTCCGGCGTGGAGACCGAACCCTTGCGGACCGCGCTGGTCACGGACGCGGCCGCGCTCGGCGTGGACGTCGCCGTCGTCGCGGCCGGGCTGCACCGCAGGGCGCAGCGGCTGGTCGTGATGGACGTGGACTCCACGCTCATCCAGGACGAGGTGATCGAGCTCTTCGCCGCCCACGCAGGTTGCGAGAACGAGGTCGCCGAGGTCACCGCGGCCGCGATGCGCGGGGAGCTGGACTTCGAGCAGTCGCTGCACGCGCGCGTGGCGCTGCTGGAGGGCCTCGACGCGTCGGTCGTGGACAAGGTGCGCACCGAGGTGCGGCTCACTCCGGGCGCCCGCACCCTGATCCGTACGCTGAAGCGCCTCGGGTACCAAGTCGGTGTGGTCTCGGGCGGGTTCACCCAGGTCACCGATGATCTGAAGGAGCGGCTGGGGCTGGACTTCGCCCAGGCCAACACCCTGGAGATCGTCGACGGGAAGCTGACCGGCCGGGTCACCGGCGAGATCGTGGACCGGGCGGGCAAGGCGCGGCTGCTGCGCCGGTTCGCGGCCGAGGCGGGGGTGCCGCTGGCGCAGACCGTGGCCATCGGCGACGGTGCCAACGACCTGGACATGCTCAACGCGGCCGGTCTCGGTGTCGCCTTCAACGCCAAGCCGGTGGTGCGGGAGGCCGCCCACACCGCGGTGAACGTGCCGTTCCTGGACACCGTCCTGTATCTGCTGGGCGTCACCCGCGAAGAGGTCGAGGCGGCGGACACCCACGACGAGATCGACTGAGCCGTCCGCCACGGAGGCCGTCGCGCGACGGTCGCCGTACGGCGTGTGCGGGGCCCGGCACCACGATGGTGCCGGGCCCTTCGCACAGGGTTCTCACATCGGTCGGATCATTCGGAGGGTGCCCAGTAGTCGAGGAGGGTGGCCACGCCGGGCTCCAGGGACTTCCAGGAACCGGTGAAGGACAGGACGGCGAAGGCGGCGGCCGGGAAGCCGCGGCGGCTCATCCGCTCGCGGGCGTCGCCCTCGGCCGCGCCGGCCAGGATGTCGGCGAGGCCCTGCACGCCCGGGTTGTGGCCGATCAGGACGGCGTTGTGGATGTCGTCGGGGGTCTCGTTGAGCACGGCGATCAGCTCGCCGGGCGAGGCCTCGTAGACGCGCTCCTCGTAGACGGTTTTCGGCCGGTGCGCGAGCTCGTGCACGGCGAGCTTCCAGGTCTCGCGGGTCCGGGTCGCGGTGGAGCACAGGGCCAGGTCGACGGGGATGCCGGTGTCGGCGAGCCTGCGTCCGGCTTCTGCGGCGTCCTTCCGGCCCCGCTCGGCGAGTGGCCGCTCATGGTCGGTCACCTGTGGCCAGTCGGCTTTCGCATGCCGGAAAAGGACGATCCTGCGGGGTTCTGCGACGCTCATGTGACCCAGCTTCGCATGAAACAGGCCATCGGGCGCAGGGAGTTGACATGCGGCTTCACCGCTGTCCGGTGGTGCCCGCGGACCGGTCCCACCGGGTCGCTCAGCGCGTGGCCAGCTGCTGTATGCGCTCGAAGAGCCGGGTGATCACCGGGTCGCCCGCGGCGGCGTGCGCGTCGGACGGGTTCAGGATCAGCGCGAGCAGCGTGATGAAGGCCAGCGTCGGCAGGGCGAGGGCCCACCAGGGCAGCCGGATGTCGACGCGACCCCGGGTCGCCGGGTGGGGCGGGGTGTGCGTAGGGGCCGACATGGTGCCTCCGCGTCTCTTCGAGTGGCCGGTGATCCGCCGCGTCGCGGTCACATCTCGAAGTTACGGAATCCCGGGCCCCCAACCCATCCGGTGATCCACCCAGTTGACCCTGAGACTCGCCCCCTAGGGGATGGTGGGGCTACCCCCACCCCCGCCGGGGATCAGGGTGAGGCGATCGACGCGATGACGGCGATGATCACGAAGATGGCGAGGAACGCACCGAAGACGAGCAGCATCTTCTTCTGGCCGTTCTGGGGGTTCGGGTCGAGCACTGGCATGCGGCAAGTCTCGCACCCCGGGCCCGCGCCGAACCCGCCGGGGGTGGCGTCAGCGGGCCGCCTCGTCCTCGACGGTGCGGTCGCGTCCCGCGAGGACGCCCACGATCGTCTGCGGGATCATCAGGCCGGCCATGAGGGCGATCGGCAGGCCCCAGCCGCCGCTGTGCTGGTAGAGCACGCCCACCAGGAGCGGGCCCGGGATGGAGATCAGATAGCCGGTGCTCTGCGCGAAGGCCGACAGCTGGGCGACGCCCGCGCCGGTCCTGGCGCGCATCCCGACCATCGTCAGGGCCAGCGGGAAGGCGCAGTTGGCGACGCCGAGCAGCACGGCCCAGGCCCAGGCTCCGGCGGCGGGCGCGAAGTAGAGGCCGGCGTATCCGGCGAGACCGCAGACGCCGAGCACGACCACGATCGGCCCCTGGTGCGGCAGCCGGGTGGCCACGCGCGGGATGACGAAGGCGAGCGGTACGCCCATGACCATCGTGACGGCGAGCAGCAGTCCGGCGGTGCTCGCGGGCACGCCCGCGTCCCGGAAGATCTGTGCCATCCAGCCCATGGTGATGTAGGCGGCGGTGGCCTGGAGCCCGAAGAAGACGGCGAGCGCCCAGGCGGTACGGCTCCGGGTGATCCGCAGCGCGGGCCGTTCCTCGCGCGCGGGGGCCGCCTCGGCGGGCGCCTCCCCAGGTCGCCGTACGAATCCGAGCCACGGCAGTACGGCCGCCGCCGCCAGGCCCGCCCACAGGGCGAGTCCTGTCTGCCAGTTGCCGCCCAGGAGGTCGGTCACGGGGACGGTCACGGCGGCCGCGGTCGCGGTGCCGAGGGCGAGGGCCATCGAGTAGAGGCCGGTCATGGAGCCGACGCGGTCCGGGAACCAGCGCTTGACGATGACCGGCATCAGGACGTTGCTGACGGCGATGCCCATGAGGGCGAGCGCGGTGGCGGCCAGGAAGCCCACGGTGCCGCCCGCGTACGGCCGTATGAGCAGGCCCGCGGTGATGGCGGCCATGCCGGCGCAGACCACCGCGCCGGGGCCGAAGCGGCGGGCCAGACGGGGGGCCGTGACGCCGAAGACGGCGAAGCAGAGCGGGGGCACGGAGGTCAGCACTCCGGCCACGCTGCCGCTCATGCCGAGCCCGTCGCGGACCTCTTCCAGGAGGGCGCCGAGGCTGGTGATGGCGGGGCGGAGGTTGACGGCGGCCAGCACGATGCCGAGCACGAGCAGTCGTACGGTCCACGCGCGCGTGGCCGTCGCCGGGGGCTCGCTCGTCGCCGAGCTCTGGATGGGCGGGGACATGGTCGTCCGGGTTTCCTCACTTGCCATGCCACCCATCATAGAATCATGGGATGATTGGCTGTCCATCCCCCGGCAGCCCTGTGCCGCCCGTCCCGTGCGAAGGTGTGCCATGCCTCTGAGCCACCCCCGCCGATCGGCGCTGTCCGAGCAGGTCATCGCCGCGCTGCGGCAGCAGATCACCTCGGGCGAGTGGCCGGTCGGCTCCCGTATCCCGACCGAACCGGAGCTGGTGGAGCAGCTCGGGGTGGCCCGCAACACGGTCCGCGAGGCCGTCCGCGCCCTCGCGCACAACGGCCTGCTGGACATCCGTCAGGGCTCCGGCACCTATGTCGTGGCGACCAGCGAGCTGGCCGGCGTGATGCACCGCCGCTTCGCCGACGCCGATCCGCGGCACATCGCCGAGCTGCGCTCCACGCTGGAGTCGGCCGCGGCGAAGCTGGCCGCCGGGCGGCGTACGGAGAAGGACCTCAAGCAGCTCGACGCGCTTCTGGTGCGGCGCGAGGAGGCCTGGGAGTCGGGCGACAAGGAGGCCTTCGTCGCGGCGGACGCGACCTTCCACCTGGCGGTGGTGTCGGCGTCCCACAACGACGTGATGACGGCGATGTACGCGGACCTGGGCGAGGTGCTGCGGGACTGGCTGCGCGACGACGTCGGCGAGGAACTGACGCCGGAGACGCATCTGGACCACTCGGGCCTGGTGGACGCCATCCGCGCGGGCGACACGGACACGGCCGAGGCGGTGGCGGCGAGCTATCCGTTCCAGTGCAGGCCGGGTCTGTTCAGCGCCTCTGGTGACTGACCCACACCGAGCGGACTTCCTTCCAGCAGCGGCCCTGCAGACGTACGGTCTGCGCGGGCCCGGCCTCGACGGGGGCGCCGTCGCTGTCGAGGTCCCACCAGCGGTCGCACTCGATGTGCAGCCGGACCCGGTCGACGTCCGGGTAGGGGTTGTGGCAGTACGCGGTCACCCGGGAGCCGGTGACCTTGCTGCGGCAGGACGCTCCGAACAGGTCCGGCGCCTCGTCCTCGCGCGCGTGCGGCGACGCCTGGGACGGCAGGGACATCAGAAGTGCGGCGGCTACGGCTGTCGAGGCCAGGCTGCGGGACAGGCGCACAAGGGAACCTCCTCGGCCGTGCTGGGGAGGGAAGCGTGGTGAACGCGTAATCCAGAGTGCGCAGTTGCGGGCCGTCCCCGCCCGGCCGGATGGGCCGAACGGGTGAGGGCCCGCGTTCGCTGGAACGCGGGCCCTCCTCGTCGGAGTGTCAGGCTCCGATGGCGTGCAGACCGCCGTCCACGTGGACGATCTCGCCGGTGGTCTTCGGGAACCAGTCGCTCAGCAGGGCGACGACGCCCTTGCCGGCCGGCTCCGGGTCCTCCAGCTTCCACTCCAGCGGGGAGCGGCTGTCCCACACGGACGCCAGCTCGGCGAAGCCCGGGATCGACTTCGCGGCCATGGAGCCGATCGGACCCGCCGAGATCAGGTTGCAGCGGATGTCGTGCTTGCCCAGGTCACGCGCCATGTAGCGGTTGGTGGCCTCCAGGGCGGCCTTGGCCGGGCCCATCCAGTCGTACTGCGGCCAGGCGAACTGCGCGTCGAAGGTGAGGCCGACGACGGAGCCGCCCTCGGTCATCAGCGGCAGCAGCGCCATGGTCAGCGACTTCAGGGAGAAGGCGGAGACGTGCATGGCGGTGGCCACGGACTCGAACGGCGTGTTCAGGAAGTTGCCGCCGAGCGCGTCCTGCGGCGCGAAGCCGATGGAGTGCACGACACCGTCGAGCCGGTCGCCCAGGTGCTCACGGACCTGGCCCTCCAGGCGGGCCAGGTGCTCGTCGTTGGAGACGTCGAGCTCCAGGACCTTGACCTTCTCCGGCCGGGGCAGCTTCTTGGCGATGCGCTCGGTCAGCGTCGGACGCGGCCACGCGGTGAGGATGATCTCCGCGCCCTGCTCCTGGGCCAGCTTGGCGGTGTGGAAGGCGATGGAGGACTCCATCAGCACACCGGTGATGAGGATCTTCTTGCCCTCGAGGATTCCAGCCATGGTGTTCAGTGACCCATTCCCAGTCCGCCGTCAACCGGGATGACGGCTCCAGTGATGTACGCGGCGTCGTCCGAGGCGAGGAACCGCACCGCGGCGGCGATCTCCTCCGGCTGCGCGTACCGACCGAGGGGCACCTGCTTCATGATGCCCTCGCGCTGCTCGTCGGTGAGCACCTTGGTCATGTCGGTGTCCACGAAGCCGGGCGCGACGACGTTGAAGGTGATGTTGCGCGAGCCCAGCTCACGGGCGAGGGAGCGGGCGAAGCCGACCAGGCCGGCCTTGGAGGCGGCGTAGTTGGCCTGGCCGGGGCCGCCGAGCAGACCGACGACCGAGGAGATCAGGACGACGCGGCCCTTCTTGGCGCGCAGCATGCCGCGGTTGGCGCGCTTGACGACGCGGAAGGTGCCGGTGAGGTTGGTGTCGAGGACGGACGTGAAGTCCTCCTCGGACATCCGCATCAGGAGCTGGTCCTTGGTGATGCCGGCGTTGGCGATCAGGATCTCGACGGGACCGTGCGCGTCCTCGATCTCCTTGTAGGCCTGCTCCACCTGCTCGGTGTCGGTGATGTCGCACTTGACGGCGAGGCAGCCCAGTTCCGTCAGGGCGGCCGGTGGCTCACCCGAGCGGTATGTGATCGCGACCTTGTCGCCGGCTTCGGCGAAAGCTCGGGCGATGGCGAGGCCGATGCCCCGGTTGCCTCCGGTGACGAGAACCGAGCGGCTCAACGGATCACCCTTTCGATAGCGGTCTGTACTCACCGCCCGGCACCTGGATGGCAAGCGGCTTCCTTCGAAACCTATCTGTCTGTCCCGGCGTGCGGACATTCGGGCACCGACAGTGGCTCAGGGGGCTGGCTGTCGGATCCCTACAGAAGCCGCCGACTACGCAACGAAACTTATGGTCCCTGGAGCCGCGCACACGACATGATCGGAGTCCACAGGTCACGACAGCAGGGAGATGTCCCGGTGCCTCATTCCATCGACGAAGCCTTCACAGCGCTTCCCCTACGCGCCCTGGCCGACGCCGCGCTGGCACGCGCGCGTGCGCTGGGCGCCGAGCACGCGGACTTCCGGTTCGAGCGGGTGCGCAGCGCCTCCTGGCGGCTCAGGGACGCCAAGCCCGCGGGATCGTCGGACACCACCGACCTCGGGTACGCGGTGCGGGTGGTGCACGGCGGCACGTGGGGTTTCGCCTCGGGCGTGGACCTGAGCATGGACGCGGCCGCGCGGGTCGCCTCACAGGCCGTGGCGATGGCGAAGCTGTCCGCCCAGGTGATCAAGGCCGCGGGGTCGGACGAGCGGGTGGAGCTGGCCGACGAGCCGGTGCACGCCGAGCAGACGTGGATCTCGTCGTACGAGATCGATCCGTTCACCGTGCCCGACGAGGAGAAGGCCGCCCTGCTCGCGGACTGGAGCACCCGGCTGCTGGCGGCCAACGGCGTCAACCACGTCGACGCGTCGCTGCTCACCGTGCACGAGAACAAGTTCTACGCTGACACCGCCGGGACCGTGACCACCCAGCAGCGGGTCCGGCTGCACCCGTCGCTGACGGCGGTGTCGGTCGACGAGTCGAGCGGCGAGTTCGACTCCATGCGCACCCTCGCGCCGCCGGTCGGCCGCGGCTGGGAGTACCTCACGGGCACCGGCTGGGACTGGGACGAGGAACTGGCCCGAATCCCCGAGCTGCTCGCCGAGAAGATGCGGGCGCCGAGCGTCGAGGCGGGCGTGTACGACCTCGTCGTGGACCCCTCCAACCTGTGGCTGACCATCCACGAGTCCATCGGCCACGCCACCGAGCTGGACCGCGCCCTCGGCTACGAGGCCGCCTACGCCGGCACCTCCTTCGCCACCTTCGACCAGCTCGGCAAGCTGCGCTACGGCTCTGAGCTGATGAACGTCACCGGTGACCGCACCGCCGAACACGGCCTGGCGACCGTCGGCTACGACGACGAGGGCGTCGCGGGCCAGTCCTGGGACCTGGTCAAGGACGGCACGCTCGTCGGCTACCAGCTGGACCGGCGGATCGCGAAGCTGACCGGCTTCGAGCGGTCCAACGGCTGCGCATTCGCCGACTCCCCCGGGCACGTGCCCGTGCAGCGCATGGCCAATGTGTCGCTCCAGCCGGACCCGGCCGGGATGTCGACGGAGGACCTGATCGGCGGGGTCGACCGGGGCGTCTACGTCGTCGGCGACCGGTCCTGGTCGATCGACATGCAGCGCTACAACTTCCAGTTCACCGGACAGCGCTTCTTCAAGATCGAGAACGGACGGATCACCGGCCAGCTGCGGGACGTCGCCTACCAGGCCACGACCACCGACTTCTGGGGCTCGCTGGCCGCGGTGGGCGGTCCGCAGACGTACGTCCTCGGCGGCGCCTTCAACTGCGGCAAGGCCCAGCCGGGCCAGGTGGCCGCGGTGTCGCACGGCTGCCCGTCCGCCCTCTTCAAGGGCGTCAACATTCTGAACACCACGCAGGAGGCCGGTCGATGAGCGCTCAGTCCAGCAAGGCGCCCAAGCCGCACGAGATCGTCGAGCGCGCCCTGGAACTGTCCACCGCCGACGGCTGTGTCGTCATCGCCGACGAGCAGTCGACGGCGAACCTGCGCTGGGCCGGCAACGCGCTCACCACCAACGGCGTCACACGCACGCGTACCCTCACCGTGATCGCGACGGTCGACGGCAAGGAGGGCACCGCCTCCGGTGTCGTCTCCCGGGCCGCGGTGACCGTGGACGAGCTGGAGTCGCTGGTCCGGGCCGCCGAGACCGCCGCGCGCGGGGCAGCGCCCGCCGAGGACGCACAGCCATTGGTCACGGACGTCCCCGCGTCCCCCGACTTCACGGACGCGCCCGCCGAGACCTCCTCCGCGGTGTTCGCCGACTTCGCCCCGGCGCTCGGCGAGTCCTTCGCACGCGCGCGTGCGGGCGGCCGCGAGCTGTACGGCTTCGCCAACCACGAGCTGGTCTCCAGCTACCTCGGTACGTCGACCGGGCTGCGCCTGCGCCACGACCAGCCCAACGGCACGCTGGAGCTCAACGCCAAGTCCCCGGACCGTACCCGCTCGGCGTGGGCGGGCCGCTCCACCCGGGACTTCAAGGACGTCGACCCGGCGGCGCTGGACGCCGAGCTCGCCGTACGCCTCGGCTGGGCCGAGCGGAAGCACGATCTGCCCGCCGGGCGGTACGAGACGCTGCTGCCGCCGACCGCCGTGGCGGATCTGCTGATCTACCAGATGTGGTCGGCATCGGGCCGGGACGCGGCCGAGGGCCGGACCGTGTTCTCCCGGCCCGGCGGCGGCACCCGGCTCGGCGACCGGCTGACCGAGCTGCCGCTGACACTGCGCAGCGACCCGAACGAGCCGGGCCTGGAGTCCTCGCCGTTCGTGCTCACGCACTCCTCCGGCGGCGACTCGTCGGTGTTCGACAACGGACTGCCGCTGACGGCCACCGAGTGGATGCGGGCGGGCGAGCTGAGCAGTCTGCTGACCAGCCGACACAGCGCGGGTCTGACCGGGCTGCCGGTGGCGCCGGGCATCGACAACCTGATCCTGGACGGCGGCGAGGACCGCTCCCTGGAGGAGATGGTCGCGAACACCGAGCGCGGGCTGCTGCTGACCTGCCTGTGGTACATCCGCGAGGTCGACCCGGCCACCCTGCTGCTGACCGGCCTGACCCGGGACGGCGTCTACCTCGTCGAGAACGGCGAGGTCACCGGAGAGGTCAACAACTTCCGGTTCAACGAGTCGCCGGTGGATCTGCTGGGCCGGGCCACCGAGGCCGGGCGCACCGAAAAGACGCTGCCGAGGGAATGGAGCGACTGGTTCACTAGGGCTGCGATGCCGGCCCTGCGGGTGCCGGACTTCAATATGAGCTCTGTCAGTCGGGGCGTATAACCTCGTAACCGGCTGTCACTCGACCGCCCGAAGATCATCCAAGGAGACGCGAGAACCGTGACGGACATCGTCGACGAGCTGAAGTGGCGTGGGCTGATCGCCCTCTCCACTGACGAGGACGCATTGCGCAAGGCGTTCGCGGACGGTCCTGTCACGTTCTATTGCGGGTTCGACCCGACCGCGCCCAGCCTGCACCTCGGCAACCTCGTGCAGATCCTGACGATGCGCCGGATCCAGCAGGCGGGCAACCGTCCGCTGGGCCTGGTGGGCGGTGCGACGGGTCTGATCGGCGACCCCAAGCCGACCGCGGAGCGGACCCTGAACTCGCCGGACGTCGTGGCCCAGTGGGTCGAGCGGCTCCGGGCGCAGATCACCCCGCTCCTCGACTTCGAGGGCCCGAACGCCGCGATCATGGTCAACAACCTGGACTGGACCCAGGGGCTGTCGGCCATCGAGTTCCTGCGGGACGTCGGCAAGTACTTCCGGGTCAACAAGATGATCGCGAAGGAGGCCGTCGCCCGGCGGCTCAACTCCGACGCGGGCATCGGCTACACCGAGTTCAGCTACCAGATCCTGCAGGGCATGGACTTCCTGGAGCTGTTCCGCAGGCACGGCTGCACGTTGCAGACCGGCGGCAGCGACCAGTGGGGCAACCTCACCTCGGGCACCGACCTGATCCACCGGGTCGAGCCCGACGCCGTGGTGCACGCGCTGGCCACGCCGCTGATCACCAAGGCCGACGGCACCAAGTTCGGCAAGACGGAGTCCGGCACGGTCTGGCTCGACCCCGAGATGACCACGCCGTACGCCTTCTACCAGTTCTGGCTGAACGCGGACGACCGGGACGTCTCCAAGTTCCTGCGCATCTTCAGCTTCCGGTCCCACGAGGAGATCGAGGAGCTGGAGCGGCAGACCGCGGAGCGTCCGCAGGCCCGTGCGGCGCAGCGGGCGCTGGCGGAGGAGCTGACGACGCTGGTGCACGGCGCCGACCAGACGGCCGCCGTGATCGCCGCGTCCCGCGCCCTGTTCGGGCAGGGCGAGCTCGCGGAGCTGGACGAGAAGACGCTGGCGGCGGCGCTGTCCGAGGTGCCGCATGTCCAGGTCACCGAGCTCGGCCTTGTGGTCGACCTGCTCGCCGAGGTCGGTCTCGTCGCCAGCAAGTCGGCCGCGCGGCGGACGGTGAAGGAGGGCGGGGCCTACGTGAACAACGCGAAGGTCATCGCCGAGGACGCGGTCCCCGCCAAGGAGGACCTGCTCTACGGTCGCTGGCTGGTGCTGCGCAGGGGCAAGAAGAACCTGGCGGCGGTCGAGGTCACGGGCGCCTGAGCACGACGAGAGGGGCGGTCTCCCAGCGGGAGGCCGCCCCTCTCGTCGTAGGTACCCGTGTCGCTCAGGTTCGCTGCTTCCGCTTGCCCAGCGTCGCCATGTACAGCATGTCGCCGACGCCCACGATGATGATCGCGGCGATGAGCTGGAAGGCGTGCCGGCTCCAGTCGATGCCGGAGGTCTCGTCGACGCCCGCGGCACGTGCGATGGAGTTGCCGACGATGGCGCCCACCATGCCGAAGATGGTCGTCAACCAGAGGGGACTGTGCTGCTTGCCCGGGAGGATCGCCTTCGCGATCAGGCCGAGCACGAATCCCACGATGATGGCCCACAACCAGCCCATGGCTGCCTCCTAGTACGGCTCGACGTGAGCATTACGCCCAGTGTCGGCCCATGCGCCGTACGGCGCATGTCGAGTGCGCCGTACGCGCTACGGCGCAGGTTGTTCGCCCGGGCGGCGGGTGCCCCGGTCTCGTAGGCGGCGGAGGCGCGGCGTAACGTAGGACGTGTCCGGGCCCGGCTCTCTCGCCGGGGGCGGAGCGGGTACGGGCCGGGGAGAGGCCGATGCGGGCGGATGGTGGAATGTGATGCGGAAGCAACATGCGGCAGGCAACGCCCAGGTTTTCCGGATCACCGGTGCCCGCGCGGGGCTTCAGGACGATGTGCGGGCCCGGCAGCGGCGGTATGTGATCTCGATGGCCGTGCGTACGGCGTCGGTGATCCTCGCGGTCGCCCTCTGGAACGTCGAACGGCACGTCGCGATCGTCGCGTTGGTCCTGGGGGCCCTCCTTCCCTATGTCGCGGTGGTGATCGCCAACGCGGGGCGGGAGAACGCCCCGTCGCTGCCGTCGACGTTCGTGACCGCGCCGAGCCGCCCGATGATCACCCCGCCGAGGGCGCAGGAGCGGTCCGCGGAACCGTTCCCGGAAGACGGTGTGGCCGATTCGGCGGCGGGTGTCCGGGGTGAGCCGCGCGAGCGGACGTGACCTCGGCGGAGGGCTCGGATCCGGTAGTCACCTCCGTGCCAAGCTCAAGAAAAGCTCAGATCAATCATGTTGTTCCAGTGCCGGGCGACGGGTTACCCGTGACATACTTCCTACGCGCTCCGCATCCCCCGTCGGAGCGACAGACCGACGCCGGGCAGCTCCCCCCGTGGCTGCTCGGCGTCGCCTTGTTCAGCGCACTTTGTGAGACGAACCAGTGAGTGACGAGACCACCCCGATCTGCTCAGCCAAGGGCTGCCGTGCCGACGCGGTGTGGGTCCTCGCATGGAACAACCCGAAGATCCACACGCCGGAGCGCCGCAAGACATGGCTGGCGTGCGAGGAGCACCGGGAGCATCTCTCCCAGTTCCTCGGAGTGCGGGGATTCCTCAAGGACGTCGTGAAGTTCGAGGACTGGCAGGCGCCCGAAGGGGCTTAGCGGTGGCTCAGCCGCCGATCGCCGACATGGGGCGGTCCGGCTGTACGAACGACGGGTCGTCCAGGCCCGCGCCCGCCTTCTTGCCCCACATCGCGACCTTCCAGATGCGGGCTATCTCCTCGTCCGGGGCGCCCGAGCGCAGGGCCGCGCGCAGGTCCGTCTCCTCCGTCGCGAACAGGCAGGTGCGGACCTGGCCGTCGGCGGTGAGGCGGGTGCGGTCGCACGCGGCGCAGAACGGGCGGGTGACCGAGGCGATGACGCCCACGACATGCGGGCCGCCGTCCACCAGCCAGCGTTCCGCCGGGGCCGAGCCGCGTTTTTCGGAGCCCTCCTCCGTCAGCTCGAAGCGGGTGCGCAGGGAGGTCAGGATGTCCCCCGCGGTGATCATGCCGTCGCGCTTCCAGCCGTGCTGGGCGTCCAGGGGCATCTGCTCGATGAACCGCAGTTCGTAGTCGTGCTCGACCGCCCAGGCCAGCAGGTCGGGGGCCTCGTCGTCGTTCAGCCCCGGCATCAGGACCGAGTTGACCTTGACCGGGGTCAGGCCCGCCTCTCGGGCCGCGTACAGGCCCTCGATGACGTCCTTGTGGCGGTCTCTGCGGGTGAGGGTCTTGAAGACGTCGGGGCGCAGGGTGTCCAGCGAGACGTTGACCCGGTCCAGGCCCGCCGCCTTCAGGGCGGTCGCGGTGCGCTTGAGGCCGATGCCGTTGGTCGTCAGGGACATCTGCGGGCGGGGCTCCAGGGCCGCGACCCGCTCCACGATGCCCACCAGGCCCGGGCGCAGCAGCGGCTCACCGCCGGTGAAGCGGACCTCCTCGATACCGAGGGAGGTGACGGCGATGTCGATCAGGCGCACGATCTCGTCGTCGGTGAGCAGATCGGGCTTGGCCAGCCACTGCAGGCCCTCCTCGGGCATGCAGTACGTACAGCGCAGGTTGCACCGGTCGGTCAGCGAGACCCTCAGGTCGGTGGCCACTCGGCCGTAGGTGTCGATGAGCACGTGGGCCCCCTCCCTCGTCTGCGAAACACTGTCGAAGCGCTCGAGGAGCACTTGTCTTCCGTCACTTGCGAGCCTACGTGACCGCACTGACATCGACAGGCCCCGATCCCACGAGGTAAGACGCGGCCGCGTCGTAGAGACCTACGACGCGGCCGCTCGGTGGATCGTCCCGCTAGTGGGCGCCGGTGCCGGTGAGGGACCGGACCTCCAGCTCGGCGTACTTGCCGGCGTCGGGCTCCTCCTTGGACAGGACGGTGCCCAGCCAGCCCATCGCGAAGCCGAACGGGATGGAGATGATGCCCGGGTTCTTCAGCGGGAAGTACGCGAAGTCGACGTCCGGGAACATCGCCTTCGGGTCGCCCGAGACGACGGGCGAGAACAGCACCAGGCCCACGGCGACGATGAGACCGCCGTAGATCGACCAGAGGGCGCCCTGGGTGGTGAACCTCTTCCAGAAGAGGCTGTAGAGGATGGTCGGCAGGTTGGCGGAGGCGGCGACCGCGAAGGCCAGCGCGACCAGGCCGGCCACGTTGAGGTCGCGGGCGAGGGCGCCGAGGCCGATGGAGACGATGCCGATGAAGACGGTGGCCCAGCGGGCCGCGCGGACCTCTTCCTTGCCGGACGCCTGGCCCTTACGGATGACGTTGGCGTAGATGTCGTGCGCGAACGAGGACGACGAGGCCAGGGTCAGGCCCGCGACCACCGCGAGGATCGTCGCGAAGGCCACCGCCGAGATCGTCGCCAGCAGGATCGCGCCCCACGCCGAGTCGACGCCGCCCAGGTGCAGGGCGAGCAGCGGGGCTGCGGTGTTGCCCGATGGGTTGGAGTCGGTGATCTCTTTCTGGTCGATCAGTGCGGCGGCGCCGAAGCCGAGCGCGATCGTCATCAGGTAGAAGCCGCCGATGATGCCGATGGCCCAGTTCACGGACTTACGGGCGGCCTTGGCGTTGGGCACCGTGTAGAAGCGGATCAGGATGTGCGGCAGTCCCGCGGTGCCGAGCACCAGGGCGATGCCGAGGGAGATGAAGTCCAGCTTGGAGGTGCCGGTGGCGCCGTACTGGAGGCCGGGCTCCAGGAAGGCGTCGCCCTTGCCGCTCCGCTCGGCGGCCGTGCCGAGCAGGTCGGAGATGTTGAAGTTGAACTTCAGCAGCACCAGGAACGTGATGAGGATCGTGCCGCTGATGAGGAGGACGGCCTTGACCATCTGGACCCAGGTGGTGCCCTTCATGCCGCCGATGGAGACGTACACGATCATCAGGATGCCGACGAGGGCGACGATGGCGACCTTGCCCGCGTCTGAGGTGATGCCGAGCAGCAGCGAGACGAGGACGCCGGCGCCGGCCATCTGGGCCAGCAGGTAGAAGATCGAGACGACGATCGTGGAGGTGCCGGCCGCGGTGCGGACCGGGCGCTGGCGCATGCGGTACGCCAGGACGTCACCCATGGTGTAGCGGCCGGAGTTCCGCAGCGGCTCGGCGACCAGGAGGAGCGCCACCAGCCAGGCGACCAGGAAGCCGATGGAGTACAGGAAGCCGTCGTAGCCGAAGAGGGCGATGGCGCCGGCGATGCCGAGGAAGGACGCGGCGGACATGTAGTCGCCGGAGACCGCGAGGCCGTTCTGGAAGGCGCTGAACTGGCGTCCGCCGGCGTAGAAGTCGGCGGCGTCCTTGGTCTGGCGGCCCGCCCAGACCGTGATGACGAGGGTCGCGACGACGAACACCGCGAAGAGGCTGATGATCAGTGGTCGGTGCTCGCTGGCCTCACCGGCCGCGAGGACACTCTGCTGCGCGATGCTCATGCGTCGCCCTCCATGCGGGACTTGATCGCCTCGGCCTTGGGGTCGAGCTTGGCGGCGGCGTGCCGCGAGTACCACCAGGCGATGAGGAACGTGGTGACGAACTGGGCGATGCCGAGGACGAAGGCGACGTTGATGTTGCCGAAGAGCTTGGTGCCCATGAAGCCGCCGGCGAAGTTCGACAGCAGGACGTACAGCAGGTACCAGGCGATGAAGGCGACGGTCAGCGGGAAGGCGAAGGAGCGGTGGGAGTGGCGCAGTTCGGCGAACTCGGCGCTCTGCTGCACCGCGGTGAACTCCTCGGTGCTGGGGAGTTTGTGTTGCTCTGTCGAGGGGGGCGGTGCGTCGGTGGCCACGGAGTCTCCTCGCGTTGCGGGTGCTGTGACGACGGTGGACGGGGACGGATCGGGGTCCGGGGACGGGTTGGGTACGACGGACATGTGACGGCTCTGTTCCTCGCGGTTGTTCAGGGGGCTCGATCGTGCTCGTGCTCCCTGCCCAAGGTCACGGCGGCACGCTAGGACCGGTTCAACTACCCGGGCGTCTTTCCGAAGTCATCCCGGGTAGGTCATTGCTGGTCGGCGGCTGCGGGGGATAACTTCGCTCTGCAACACCCGTCATGTACCTGCCCGAGCACCACCTGTGTCTCGGGCGGTTTCGTTTCCGGATGATGTGGAGACCCCATGTCCCGTCTGCGTTCCAGACGTCGGCTCGCTCTCGCTGTACCTGTCGTTCTCTCGCTGACCGCCTCGCTCGGCTTCCTGCCTGCCGCGGCGTCGGCCGCCCCGTACGCGGAGCCGACCGCACAGGCCGCGGACTCGCCCAACCTGTCGTACGTCGTCAACACCAAGGTGGATCGCAAGACGATCTCGTCGGTGAAGAAGGCCGTCGCCGCCAAGGGCGGTACGGTCGTCATCACGTACGACAAGATCGGCGTGATCGTCGTCCACTCGGCCAACCCCGACTTCGGCGCGCAGATACGCGCGGTCCGCGGAGTCCAGTCCGCGGGCGCGACGCGCACCTCAGCGCTGACCCCCGCGAGCACCACGGACGAGGGCTCGGCCCAGATCCTGACGAAGGCACAGGCCGAGAAGATCGAGAGCGCCTCCGCGGCCGACGCCGGGAGCGAGCCCCTCGAGGCCGACCAGTGGGACCTCAGGGCGATCGGCGCGGACAAGGCCGCGCAGATCAACCCGGGCAGCAAGAAGGTCACCGTCGCCGTGATCGACACCGGCGTCGACGACACCCACCCGGACATCGCGCCGAACTTCTCCGCCTCCCAGTCCGCCAACTGCGACGGCGGTGTCCCGAACACCACCGCGGGCGCCTGGCGGCCGTACACCGTGGACGACTACCACGGCACGCACGTGGCCGGTGAGATCGCCGCCGCGCGCAACGGCATCGGTGTGGCCGGTGTCGCGCCCGGTGTGAAGGTCTCGGCCATCAACGTGACCGACCCGAGCAACGGCCTCTTCTACCCGGAGAGCGTCGTCTGCGCGTTCGTGTTCGCCGCCGACCACGGCGTGGAGGTCACGAACAACAGCTACTACGTCGACCCGTGGCTGTACAACTGCATGGACGACCCCGACCAGCGCGCCATCGTCGACGCGGTCAACCGGGCCTCGAAGTACGCCCAGAAGAAGGGCACGCTCAACCTGGCCTCGGCGGGCAACTCCAACCACGACCTGGACTCCGACGCCCTCGTCGACGACAGCAGCCCCGACGACTCCACTCCGGTGACCCGGACCGTCGACCCGCACGAGTGCTTCGACGTGCCGACCCAGCTGCCGGGTGTCGTCACGGTCAGCGCGACGGGCGTGAACAACCTCAAGTCGTACTACTCCTCGTACGGTTACCGCGTCGTCGACATCGCGGCCCCGGGCGGTGACCGGCTCTACCAGATCCCGGACACCCCCTCGAAGAACGGTCGCATCCTGTCGACCATGCCGAACAATTCGTACGGCTTCCTCCAGGGCACCTCGATGGCCTCCCCGCACGCCGCGGGCGTGGCCGCGCTGCTGAAGTCGACGCACCCGAAGGCGTCCCCGGCCCAGCTCCAGGCGCTGCTGAAGGCGCAGGCGGACAACCCGGGCTGCCCGGCGTCCTACGACCAGGACGGCGACGGCACGCAGGACGCGACCTGCGTGGGCGGCAAGAAGGTCAACGGGTTCTACGGCTACGGCATCGTGAACGCGCTGCGCGCGGTCAAGTAGAACGAACCGGGCGGCGCGGCCTCGACAGGCCGTGCCGCCCGGACGTCACGCGCGGTCGGCGCGTACGGGTGTCAGGATCCGTCGATCAGTTTCCGGACCTCGGGCGGCAGTTCCTTGTTCGTGTAGACGGCGACGAGTCGCGCGTCCGCGGGTGTGTCGCCGACCGCGATGGCCACCTCGGCCGGGACGCCGTCCACCTCGTAGGCCGTCATCGTGTCCGCCGGCAGGGTCTCGTCCTGACCGCCGGTGTCGTCGCACGCCGGGTGGGTGGCGGTGCCCAGCTTCCCGCCGGCCTTGAACGTCACGTCCGCGACGTCCTCGTACGTCCGGTCCTGGTACAGGATCCGGTAGGCGCACGACGCCGAACTGTCGCCGTCACTGCTGCTGCTCGTCGTGCACGCCGTGGCCGCCACGGCCATGGCCGCCATCAGCAGCGGCAGCCCCGCGGATCGCCCGGACCATCTCATCGACGCCTGCATGGGGACTGACCAGTAGACACTGCGCAGGGCCAGGACATCGCCCTTGCCGAGGGTCCTGGCGATCGTCTTGCACCTGAACAAGTCCGTGTACATGGTGAGGTTCTCGTGCCCGGCCCCGACATGACCGAGTCCGAAGACATGTCCGGCCTCGTGCGTACCGACGGAGCGCACATCGAAGAACCGGTTCGCGCAACTGCTGGTCGGTTTGTTCGTGAAGTCCTTGTCGTACGTGTTGAAACGGACGTCGGCCTCACGCTCTTGTTGACGCTCGCCTCCCGGCTGGTGGTGGCCAGGTAGTTCTCCTTGACACCGACCGTGTCGCTGTAGCCGCAGTTGTTGTAGCTGTCGGTGATGTTGTCGATGGCGTCACCGAACGCCCATATGGCGTCCGTCTTGGACAGCCCGGCGGGCAGACCGCCGTCGCCGATGTACCAGTTGTAGGTGCCGTACTCCTTGCGGTCGTCCGTCTTGTACGCGCCGTCGCTGCATGCCGACGGGGAGGCGGCGGCGTCCACCTCGGCCTCGGTGGAGGAGTCCGCGGTGGCCCCCTCGAGGAGGTAGGAGACCTTGTCGTCGGTCGCGACCTCCAAGGTGAATCCGTGTGTCGCGCCGTCCTCGGTCAGCATGTCGACGCTCACGGCCATGCCCGGCTCGGGGACGGTCACACCGGCACCGTCGTGGACGACGACCCGCCCGACCGCCTGCACTCTCCACCCCCTGAAATCGGCCCCGCTGTACGGGACTTGATCAATGTCAGGTGACAGTACTCATCAACTGTGCACAAAACCTTGCACAGTTCAAGACAAATGAACGCGCATCGACGGATGCGTCCCGTCGGCGCGACGTGTCCGCCGGACGGCCGGTCGTCGAACGGGTCGCACGTACCGGGATCCGGGGCGGGTTCCGGAACATCCCGGACAGGGAGAGGCGAGGCAGTCGGCCGGAACGGCTTGTTCTCCCCTCACCCGATGCCGGGCCGGCATGCAGACGGACGCAACCTTTACATTGATTCAATCAACGTTGATTTGATCAATAATGCATAGTGAAGTCATGACTGAGGTGATGCGCGAAGGCGCTCTTCAGGCGCGGCTTCCTGTACGGGAGTTGGCACGCGCGTGTGTCCGTGCGTGTGCGCTGGCCGCCGCCGAGCTGGGGGCACGGCGAGCCGGGCTCGACGAGGTGCCCGCCGTGCGGATGGACGACGGTGCCGTCGCGACGGCGTTCACGAGTGAGCGGCATCTGTTGATCAATGGTCGGGCGCCGGTCAACTTCGCCCCGCTGTCCCGGTTCTGGCGGACCGCGGACGGATGGGTGCGCACACACGCCAACTATCCGCACCACCGGGAGCGGCTGATCAGGGTGATGGGCCCGGCAGACTCCCTGGAAGCCGCCTTCGCCGAACGGTCCGCCCTGGAGGTCGAGGAGGCCCTGAACGCGGCCGGCGGCCTCGCGGTCGCGCTGCGGACCCCCGAGGAATGGGCCGCACACGAGCAGGGCAGAGCCGTGGCCGCACGGCCCCTCGTGGAGCGCGGGCGGCTCGACTCCGCCCCCGCGCGCGTGCTCGCGCCGATCGACGCCGCTCCCCTGCTCCCCGCCGCCGGACTGCGCGTCCTGGACCTGACCCGGGTGATCGCGGGCCCGGTCGCCACCCGCACGCTCGCCCTGCTCGGCGCTGACGTGCTGCGCCTTGACGCGCCGCAGCTGCCCGAACTCCCCGACCAGCACGCCGACACAGGGTTCGGGAAGCGGTCGGCGACGCTGGACCTGGCCGCCGACAGGCGGACCTTCGAGGAACTGCTCGCGGCGGCGGACGTGGTCGTCACCGGGTACCGGCCGGGCGCCCTGGACCGGTTCGGGCTGTCACCCGAGGCGTTGGCGGAGCGGCGGCCGGGCGTGGTCGTGGCCCAGTTGTCGGCCTGGGGCGCGTACGGACCCTGGCGTGAGCGGCGCGGGTTCGACAGTCTCGTGCAGGTGGCAACCGGGATCGCGGTGATCGAGGGGTCGGCGGAGCGGCCGGGGGCACTGCCCGCGCAGGCCCTCGACCACGGCACGGGGTACCTGCTGGCGGCGGAGGTGCTGCGCGCGGTCGCGGAGCAGTCGTACGAGGGCGGCAGCCGGTTCGTACGGCTGGCCCTGGCGCGGACCGCGGCATGGCTGATGAACGAGATCCCGGGCGACTCGCGTGGCGATACTCCTCGCACCGTCGAGCACACCGGGCCCGAGGCCTGGCTCGCCGAGACGGACAGCGGGTTCGGACGGCTGCGGTACGCCCTGTCGCCGGTGTCCTTCGCGGGCGGGCCGGCGCACTGGGCTCGGCCGCCGGGGGTGTGGGGGACGGATCCCGCGCGGTGGGCGTGAGCGGTGGGCGGATGGAGGGGGTGGGCGGATGGAGGGGGTGGGCGTGAGCGGTGGGCGGCCGGAAGACGTACCTTCGGGCGGAATGCCGTACCGCCAGTTGTTTTCCTGGACTTGCCCGGTTCTGGGGCAGCTGGTGAAGATCATGAGGTGAGCTTGACAAGACCCACGACCGGGGCGCCCGACGCGAGCGGGCCGGCGCCGCGCCCCGGTACCGGCCGGGCCGTCGCCGTCCTCGTTCTGGTGACCCTCGGCGCGCTGATCCCGCTGCTCGGTCCGTCCGCCGCGCTGCACGGCACCGGGGAGGCCGCGGCGCCCGGTGTCGGCGGCATCGCGCTGCTGCGGGCGGTGCTGTTCGCGGCGCTGTGCGTCCCGGTGGGCGAACTGTTCGTGCGCCGGCTGGTCCGTGCCGTACCCGGCGCTCCCCCGTCCGCGCCGCGCAGCTGGGCCCCGTACGCGGCCGCCGTCGGTTTCGCCGCCGCCCTGGGGCTCGCCTCGGTCGTGGCGACCGGCAACCTCGTGCCGCACAGCCTCGCCGAGGTCGACGTGGGCGGCCTGTACGCGTCCCGGGACGGCAAGCTCGCCCTGGTCGAGGTCAACGCGTTCCTCGTGGCGGGCCTGTGCGCCCGTTCGGCCCGCCCGGCCACGCAGGTCTGGCCGCTGGCCGCGGTCGTCGTCGCGGAGGCCCTGCGCGCGCACCCCACGACCGAGGACAGCCCGTTGGTCGGCTCGGGGCTGACGCTGATCCACCTGACCTGTGCCGCGCTCTGGGTGGGCGGGCTGCTGTCCGCGCTGCGGACGCTGCGCGGGTGGGGTCGTTCGGAGGCAGGCGCGGTCCTGCTGGGCCGCTACGCGCGCGTGGCGCTCGTCCTGCTCGCCGCGATCACCGCGACCGGGGTGTGGAGTTCGCTGCGCCGGATGCCGCCGGGCACGGTCCTCGACCAACTGACGGCGACCGCGTACGGGCGCGTGCTGCTCGCCAAGCTGCTGCTGGTGGCCACGGTCGCCGCGCTCGCCCTGTGGGCCCGGTTCCGGCTGCGCCGGGCGCCCGACCCCCTGACCGCCGCCTCGCCCGCGCGAGCGGAGGTCGTCGCGCTGGGCGCGGCGGTCCTGATGTCGGGGCTGCTGACGGCGCTGCCGGTGCCGATCCGCTGGTGAACCGCTTGCGAGCCGGGGGGCTCGGCAGGCTCCGGATGCTCGGCGGACTCCGAGGACTCGGCCGAGTCCGCCTGGAGCGTGGTCGGCCGGACGCTGGGCCTGCGTTGCGCAGTCGGCACGAGGCGCCCGGCCGACCGACTCCAAGCCCCCGACCGACTCCAAGCCCCTGGCCGACTCCAGACCCTCAGCCGGGCTCCTGACCTCAGCCGGCGACCAGCACCTTCAGGGCCGTTCGCTCGTCCATCGCCTTGTAGCCGGCCGGGACGTCCTCCAGGCCGATGGTCAGGTCGAAGACGGGTGAGGGGTCGATGGTGCCGTTCAGGACGTCGGGGAGCAGTTCGGGGAGGTAGGCGCGGACCGGTGCGACACCGCCGCGCAGGGCGATGTTCCGGTCGAACATGACGCCGAGGTCGAGCCCGGTGCCGCTGCCGTGGGGCACGCCGACCCAGCCGACCGTGCCGCCGTCGCGGGTGATGTCGACCGCGGTCCGCATGGACTGCTCGGTGCCGACGGCCTCGACGACGGCGTGCGCGCCCTGACCACGGGTGAGTGCGCGGACGGCCTCGACGGCCGCGTCCCCGCGCTCGGCGACGACGTCGGTGGCTCCGAAACGGCATGCGATGTCGGTCCGGGCCTGGTGCCGGCCGAGCGCGATGATCCGCTCGGCGCCCAGCCGCTTGGCGGCGAGCACGGCGCACAGACCGACGGCTCCGTCGCCGACGACGGCGACCGTGGCGCCCGGGCGGGCACCAGCGCCGAGGGCGGCGTGGTGGCCGGTGCCCATGACGTCGGACAGGCTCAGCAGCGCGGCCAGCAGCCGGTCGTCGGAGGCCGCGTCCTTGGGCAGCCGGACGAGGGTGCCGTCGGCGAAGGGCACGCGCACGGCCTCGCCCTGGCCGCCGTCGTAGCCGACCGAGCCCCAGAAACCGCCGTGCTCGCAGGACGTGGTGAGGCCCTCTCGGCAGTAGTCGCAGACGCCGTCGGACCACATGAAGGGCGCCACCACGAGGTCGCCGCGGCGGACGGTGGTGACCTCGGAGCCGGTCTCCTCGACGACACCGAGGAACTCGTGCCCGATGCGCTGCCCCGGCTGCCGGGCGGCGGTGCCCCGGTAGGCCCACAGGTCGCTGCCGCAGATGCAGGAGCGCAGCACGCGGACGACGGCGTCGGTGGGCAGTTGCACCACGGGGTCGGGCACGTCCTCCACGCGCATGTCGAAGGGGGCGTGGATGGTGGTGGCGCGCATGGCGAGGATCCTTCTCGTCTGTGGTGGAACGTGCGCTCAGGGGGTGGTCGAGCGCACTTCACCGTACGCCGACGGCGACTGCTGTCGCGCGCCGAGTACGCCGGTGACCAGCAGTGGCTGCGCGGCGAGATAGGTGAGCATGATCCACAGGTCCGGCCGGGGCGGCTGGGGCCACTCCGCGACGCCGGTCGCGATGAGGCCGTCGGAGAGCACGAAGAGGGCGCCGCCGATCCCGGCGACGAGCCCGATCCGGGCGGCGGCCAGATACGCCATGACGGTGAGCAGGACGCTGTAGCCGGCCACGGGCACCCGCAGGTCGGCCGGCAGGTCCGCCCAGAGCGACAGGACGGTGTTGACCAGGACGACCGTGTAGACGGCGGCGAGGAACCCGCCCCGCGCGCGTACGGTCGCCCTGTCGGTGCCGTGCTTCTGGAACAGGACGACGTAACAGACGTGCCCGGCGGCGAAGCAGCCCATCCCCGCCAGGAACGCGGGCTCGGCGTCGGACAGGAGCAGGACGTCACCGCCCCAGCCGCACAGCAGGGCGGCGATCAGGAGCCGGGGTGCGCCGCGGGAGGCCGCGTAGGCGGCGAGGAGGGGCATCAGGAGGGGCTTGGCCACGGTGTGCCCGGCGTCCCAGCCCGCCGCCAGGGAGACGAGGTCCGTGGCGGCGGCGAGGCCGAAGCAGGCCGGCAGAAGGCGTCTCACGCGGCCACGGTCTCCTCGGCAGACTGGGTCACCGGGGCCGGTTTCCACCCCGGTCCCCGGAACACCCGGCCGGCCCGCTCGCGCCAACTGGACGCCGCCTTGATGTCCTTGACGATCGCGACGTACTCATGAGTGGCGACCTTGATCGGGTTGAACGTGTCGATGTTCTTGGTCAACCCGTACACAGGTCGTTCGGTCTCGGCGACGAACGACCCGAAGAGCCGGTCCCAGACGATGAGGATGCCGCCGAAGTTGCGGTCCAGATAGCCGCCCTGGGAGGCGTGGTGGACCCGGTGGTGGGAGGGCGTGTTCAGCACGAACTCGAACCAGCGGGGCATCTTGTCGATGCGCTCGGTGTGGATCCAGAACTGGTAGACGAGGTTCGCCGAGGAGCAGAAGGCCAGCGCCGCGGGGTGCACGCCGGCGGCGATCAGGGGGACGTAGAACGGCCACACGGTGAGCGTGGTCCACGGCTGGCGCAGCGCGGTGGTCAGGTTGAACTTCTCGCTGGAGTGGTGGACGACGTGGCAGGCCCACAGGATGCGGATGACGTGGTGGCCGCGGTGCGACCAGTAGTAGAAGAAGTCCTGCGCGAGCAGCATCAGCGGGACGGTCCACCACAGCACGGGGACGCGCAGGGGCGTGAGTTCGTAGATCGCCGTGTAGATCGCGAGGATCGGGATCTTCCAGAGGAAGTCGAAGACGAGGCTGCCCAGGCCCATGCCGACACTGGTCGCGGCGTCCTTCGTCTCGTATCCGGCGGCGGCCTCGTCGGGATGGATCCGGACGCTGATCATCTCGACCACGGTGAGCAGTACGAAGGCGGGTATCGACCAGAGCACGACATCGGGCAGGTTCGGCATAAGGGGACCGTAGAACCGCTGGTCGGCCGCGGCTAGACGTTGTTACTGACAAGTATTACAGCAAGAACGCGCTTACTCTTTGGCGATCTCCGCCAAAGCCACCACCGGCGGTTTCAGACTCCGGCCGCCCCCAGCAGCGTCCCCGCCCCATAGGTCACCCCCATGGCCAGCGCCCCGCCCGCGACGTTCCGCAGGGCCGCGCGGACCGGGTCGGCGGCGCCGAGGCGGGCGCTGCTCCACCCGGTCAGCACGAGGGCCGCGAGGGACGAGACGACGGTGACCGCCAGCCTCCAGTCGGTGGGCGGCAGGACGATGGCCAGCAGCGGAAGCAGTGCGCCGACCGTGAAGGACAGGAAGCTTGCCCACGCGGCGTGCCAGGGGTTGGTCAGCTGGTCGGGGTCGATGCCGAGCTCCACGCGCGCGTGGGCCCTCAGGGCGTCCCGCGCGGTGAGCTGTTCGGCTGCCTCCCGGGCGACGTCCCTGGACAGGCCGCGCTCCTCGAGCAGTTCGGTGAGTTCCTCCAGCTCGGCCTCGGGCCGCTCGCGCAGCTCCCGCCTCTCGACGGCGAGTGCGGCCTTCTCCGAGTCCCGTTGGGTGGAGACGGAGACGTACTCCCCGGCCGCCATCGACATCGACCCCGCGAGCAGCCCTGCCAGGCCCGCCGTGAGCAGGGCCGAGCGGTCGTCCGTGGCGCCGGCGACGCCGACGACGAGGCCCGCGGTGGACACGATGCCGTCGTTGGCGCCGAGGACGGCCGCCCGCAGCCAGTTGAGCCGCTCGGCGAGCGCGCCGCCGTGGGCCTCGTCATGCGTGGGTTCGGTCACAGACGGGAGGATCGCACCCCGGGTGCCGCCGGGTCCGGACCGACGCTCAGGAGGCCGCCCCGGGCCTCACGGCCGCACACCGCCCCTCCCCTCCCGAACGGCCGGGCTCACCAGACCCGCACCGACGCCCCCCTCGCGAAGACCGGGCTGGTCGCGTCCGCCGGGGGCTCGGTCAGCGGCTCGGCGAGTTCCTCGACCGTCGGGCCGACCTTCGCCGCGATCGGGTCGAGGAGGTCGAGGTCGAAGCCGTAGACCCGGGCCGCGTTGCCGCCGACCATCGCGGCGACTTCTTCACGCGGCACGCGCGCGTAGGCGAACCGCAGGCCTTCCCGCGAGTACGGGTACGTCCCCTCGTCGTGCGGGTAGTCGCTGCCCCACATGATCTTGTCGACGCCGATCCGGTCGCGCAGCGGCACCTCGTGCGGGCGCATGAAGCTGGCGCCGACGAAGCAGTTGTCGCGCCACACCTCCGAGGGCGCGGCGCCCATCCGGGCGGCCAGTCCCGCGCCGAACTTGGACTCCGCGGTGGACGCCCTGGTCGCCGCCGCGACCAGGCGGCCGTGGTAGTAGTCCAGCATCTCCAGGACGCCCGGGATCCAGCCCGAACCCTGCTCGGTCAGCACCAGCCTCAGCTCCGGATGGCGGCGGAAGGCGCCGCCGAACACCAGGTGCCAGAGCGCCCGGTGCGAGAACCAGGTCGTCTCGACCATGAAGACCGCGCGGGCCGCCGGTTCGTCGCCGAGCGGCGGGGAGGCCGAGCCCGCGTGGTGGTTGACGGGGACACCCAGCTCCGCGCAGACGGCCCAGATCGGGTCGTACGTCGACGAGTAGAGCTCCGGGAGGCCGGAACCCGGTGGCGTGCCGGGGAGCAGCAGGCCGCCCTTGAGGCCCGCCGCCACGGACCGGCGGATCTCCTTCACCGCCTCGTCGACGTCGTTGAGGAGGATCTGGAAGACCCCGGCCCGCCGGCCCGGGGCCGCCGCGCAGAAGTCCGCGAGCCAGCGGTTGTGGGCGCGCAGGCCCGCCCAGCGCCGCTCGAACTCCGACGCGTCCGGCGCGGGTGCCATGAGCGAGCCCGACGGGAAGAACGGCGGGATGGTGTTGGGGAACACCACCTCCGCGACGATCCCGTCCTCCTCCAGCTCCGCGAGCCGCCGCTCGGAGTTCCAGTTCTTGTCGGCGGTGTCGGCGAGCAGGTCCTCGTAGGGGTTGACGTACGTCGCCGCCCACGCGTCGAACTCGTCCTGGTAGCGCCGCTCCAGATAGGGCTTGTAGTCCAGGAGGTCGGCGCCCGCGTGGCAGTCGGCCGAGATCACCGTGTAGCGGTCGGTCATGGCGTCACCCCCAGGGTCGGGAAGTCGTGGTCGGTCAGCCAGTGCCGGCCCACCTCGCGCGAGCGTGCCCAGGACGCCTCCACGGCCGCCTGGTCGGCCGGCTGGCCGAGGTCGGCGGGGGTGGGGCCGATCCGGCGGGCGAGCGGGGCCAGCTTCTCGGTGTCGAAACCGAAGACCTCCGCCGCGGCCAGGCCGAGCATGCGGCGGGTCTCCGTGACCGGGATGTCGTGGAAGGTGCGCTTCAGCCACGCGCGCGTGTCGGGCCAGGTGCCCTCGGGGTGCGGGAAGTCGCTGCCCCAGAGGATGTTGTCGACGCCGATCTCGTAACGCTGGGCGAGTTCGCGGCGCTTGGTGTTGGTCGCGCAGATGAAGACCTGCCGGTCCAGGTACTCGTGCGGCGGGCGCTTGAGCTCCTGGAAGGGGGAGAGCTTCTTGCCGCCGTGGGCGCCGAGGTAGAGGCGGTCCATGAACCACAGCAGGTTCGGCAGCCACCAGCAACCGGACTCGGCGACACCGAACCTCAGCCCCGGGTGCCGCTCGAAGACGCCGGACCAGAGCAGGAACCACAGCGGCCGGGCCGGCCACCAGGTGACCTCGGAGACATAGATCCCGAGGTGGTCGCCGTACTCGTGGCGCGGGGCGGCCCCGGAGTGTGTGAGGACCGGCATGCCGCACTCGGCGGCCGCCGCCCACACCGGGTCGTAACGGCGGTCGTGGTAGGGCTCCTTGTCGACCCACATGGACGGGATCATCAGGGCGCCGAGCCCGGACTCCCTGGCCCGGTGGATCTCCGCGACCACCTTGTCGGTGTCCGCGGTGACCGGCAACAGGGCCACCCCGCAGTGCCGTTCGGGGTTCTGGGAGACGAAGTCAGCCAGCCAGCGGTTGTGTGCCCGCGCGCCCGCCATGCCCAGCTCCGGGTCCTGGTCGCCGGAGAGTCCGAGCCCCACCCCGAAGGGCGCCGCCGTCTGGCTGTCGACCGCGTCCGCGTCCGGGAAGACGACCTCGGCGGCCACTCCGTCCCCGTCGAGCTCCTTGAGCCGCTGGGCACTGTCCCAACCCCCGCGCAGGCCCTCCTCGTTGTCCTGGAACCACTTGTTCGCGAACGCCTCGTTGCGGATGCCGAGCCGGGTCATCTCCTCGCGGCGCCGGTCGCGCCCGGCGAGGAAGCCGTCGAAGTCCCGGTGGAAACGGGAGTCCAGATAGGGCCGGTACTCCTCGGTCGGCAGCCCGGCGTGGCAGTCGGAGGAGATGATCAGGTACGGGTCGTCCTGGTCGGTCATCGGGACCTCCTCGGTCCGGTCGGTCCAGTCACTCCAGTCGGTCCGGTCAGTCCAAGATGAAGTTCTCCAGGTACGACGGGTTCGCGCGGTCCAGCATCGACCGCGCCCGCGCCCTGATCTGGGCGTCACTGTGTTCGCTCGGCGGCAGGATCCAGAAGCGGTCCGCGCGGATGCCGTCGACCACCGCCTCGGCGACCTCCTCGACCGGCGTGAACTCCACCTCCCGGCCGGCCTCCTTCATCGCGGCCTCCCACTGGTCGAGGCTGCGGTACGGCGTCCTGCGCGGCCGCTCCTTGGCGTACCGCTCGGGGCGGTTGCGGTGGGACTCCCACAGGCCGGTGCGGAGCATGTGCGGGCCGGGGAAGAGGACGGAGGCGCCCACGCGCGCGTGCTCCGCCTTCAGATGGGCGTACAGGGACTCGGTCATCGTCACGACGGCCGCCTTGGTGACGGCGTACACGGAGGCGGTGGGGAGCGGGGCGATGCCGCCGTCGCCGGAAGATGTGTTGACCACATGACCGGGTCGACCCGACTTGATCATGTGGGGGACGAACGCCTGGACGCCGTGGAAGACGCCCCACACATTGACGGAGAAGGCCCACTTCCAGTCGTTCGGTTCGTGCTCCCACATCCGGCCCTCGGCCCCCGAGCCGACCCCGGCGTTGTTGCACAGCACGTTGACCGCCCCGTACGTCTCGTACGCGAAGTCCGCCAGCTCCAGCACCTGTTCGCGCTCGCCGACGTCCACCACGCGCGCGTGCACATCGGCACCCTCCGCGCGGAGCCCCGCCACGGCCTTCTCCAGGGCGCCCTCCTCGACGTCGGCGAGGACGACCTTCAGCCCCTCGGCCGTAAACCGCCGGACCATCGCGAGGCCGATGCCGCTCGCGGCGCCGGTGACGACGGCGACCTGTCCTTCTTCGAGGAGCATCAGGCACTCCCCTCCGGAGGCGCGTCGAGGACCTGCGCCGGATCGTCGTAGCGCTGATGGACGTACGGCAGCAGGGCCTGCGCATCGACCCGCTCGACCACCTTGCCGCGCTGGTCGCTGGTCTTCTCGCCGAGGGTGATCTCGACGATGCGGCGGACGGGCAGGTCGGCCACCGGGTCGTACATCGACTCGCGCAGGACGACGTCGCCGGTGATCCGCTCCAGCCGGCGGACCTTCTCGTTGCGCAGGCAGTGCACCAGCAGCGGGTCGGCGTCGAAGCCCGAACCGTCCACCGCGGGCAGGAACTTGAAGTAGAAGTCGGTCTTCTGGGTCGGCTCCGGAAGGGGCAGCTCCCCGGCGATCGCGCCGCGCACCTCCACGAAGGCGATGCCGTGCCGGGCGAGGTGCGCGCGGACGACCAGGCCGTCGCGCTCGACGACCACCTCGCCGAGCTTCTTGGGTTCACCGAAGACCTCACGGCCGCCGATGAGGGCCCGTTCGTGGGTCATCGGCATGACGAGGGGGTACCAGCCCTCGACGCCGTCGTGGGCTGCCGCGACCGCGAACGAGCCCGCGCCCAGCGGGTATCCGGGCAGGTCGACCTTGCTGATGTTCACCCGGGCCAGTGGCCTGCCGGTGGGTTTCAGGGGTGGGGGCAGGACCGCCGCGAGGGCGTCCGGGTCGGTCTCCCAGATCGCCACCACGCCGGTGGACCAGATGTCGGGGAGCCGGGAGCTCGCGGTGCGCGCGGCGGCGATCTCCGCCTCGGTCCGTGCGCCGTACCGTACGCGTGCCATGTCGTACCGCCCTTCTTCTGATGGGCCGTCACCTGTAACACAGTTACAGCACACCCCCTGCCGGGTAAATACGCGTGCACGAGCCGGACTTGGGGGCAGCATGGCGAGAGCGTCGCTCACCCGGGACGAGGTCCTGGACACCGCCGCGAACCTGGTGCGGCAGCACGGCCCCGAGGCCCTGACGATGCGCAAGCTCGCCGCCGAGCTGGGCACCGCGGTGACCTCGATCTACTGGCATGTGGGCAACCGGGAGTCCCTGCTGGACGCACTCGTGCGGCGGACCGTGGCCGACCTCGGTGAGATCCGGCCCGTCGGGCGCACCCCGGCCGAGCGGATCGTCTCGGTGGCCCGCATCCTGCGGCGGCGGCTGCGCGACCATCCACACCTGATCGCCATGGTCCACGAACGGGGTCTGACCGAGCGGATGTTCCTGCCCGCCCGGCAGGCGCTGGTGCGCGAGGTGCACGCGGCCGGGCTGCGGGGCGCCCGTGCGGCGGAGGCGGTACGGGTGGTGCAGTTCCAGGTCGTCGGCTTCGTCCTGGTGGAACGCAACCGGGAGCGCGCGCCCGTACAGCATCCCGTGGCGGAGGCGACCGGGTCCGACGACGACCCGGCGCTCACCCGCGCCTTCGCCCGCCCGGTCAACGAGGAGCGGCTGTTCGTCACCTCTGTGCGGGCGTTGACGCGGTCACTGCTCGAAAATAAATAACTGGCGTCAAAAAATAACTGGCGTCGCACGGACGTGCTCTCCTACATTCGTGATCGCGGGGGCGGCTCCGCAAGCGTGCTTCCTTCTCCCTTTTCTGACGCTGACAGCGCGCTCACTCTCCGCCTCCCGCCTCACTCTTCTTCTCTTCTCTTCTCTTCCTTCCCGTCGGGGGCCTCCGCTTGTCCGTACTGTCGTCCGTGCTGCTCCGCCGCCTTCGTACCGTCTACGTCGACCAGGCCGGGCCACGCCCGGGCGACCCGTCGACGACGCCAGGGCTCGTCGCGCTCGAAGCCGAGCTGCTGGACCGGGGATTCGCACCGACGGCGGAGCTGCACGCGGCGCTCGCCTGGCTGGGGCCCGCCGGGCTCGGGGACGCGGGCCGGCAGCTGATCCGGCACATCGACGCCGAACTGGGCGCGGACCGCACCCATATGCCGATGTTCCGCAGCTTTCCGGCCTCGGTGCCGGACGACACGTTCCAGCTGTACGTCGACCGGATCTTCACCCTGCTGCTCCAGTGGCCGGCCCAGCCGTGTGTGCTGTGCGGCACGGTCGGCAGCGTGCACGCGGTGTCGCCGTGCGCGCATCTGGTGTGCCGGGAGTGCTGGGACGGCACGGACTACGCGGGCTGTCCGATCTGTCATCGCCGTATCGACCGGGCCGACCCCTTCCTGAAGCCGGAGCGGCCGCGTCGCGAGTTGGAACTCGCCGTCGGTCCGCTGAAGTCGCTCGCGCTCGGCACGGACGCGAAGGCGGACGCGGTCCGGGCCCTGCTGAAGCTGCTGGCCCGGCGCACCCCGCTGCCGCCGCAGGACCGGGACGACGTGAAGATCCTGCTGTCGCACGCACCGGCCGACCTCGAGTGGTTCCCGGCGGACATCCCGGTGCGCCAGACCAAGGCGCTGGCCCTCGGCATGCTGCTGCTCGACCGGCACACGCGCGTGGGGGCGACCGAGCTCCTGGCGACGCATCTGACGACCGCGACGGACGTGCTGCGGCTGCTGTGCATGTGGTCCGGCGGCGAGACCGACCTGCTCGACCCGCCCCGGATGCGGTCCCTGCCGCGCGCCCTGCGCCGGCAGCTGCTCGGCATACTCGACGGCCTTCCGATGCCGTCGCTGGTCGAGGACGTGCTGCGGCACCCGGGCGCCTGGAAGCGCGCCGCCGAGATCCTGCACCCCTACGAGCAGCACGCGCGCCACCCGAAGGCCGCGCTCGCGTTCGCCGTCCTGCGTGCCACGGACACCTCCGAGGGGGCGCTCGGCGAGGCGCTGCTGCGGACCGCCGCCGCACACCCGGACGCCGTCCGGGTCGACGGAGTCCGCGTCAAGCCGGCCACCTGGACCGCACGTGTCGAACAGGCGCTGCACGAGAAGGACATGACGGCGGCACTGGAGCTGCTCGCCCAGCGGCCGGGTGAACTGCTGCGCAGGCTCGACCATCTGCTGCGGCTGCGCGAGCTCGACGTACTGCCGGCGGGGTTCGGGGACGTCCTGCGCCGCGTGCTGCCCAAGGCCGGCCCCGGTCCGCTGCTGGCCGCGCTCGGCCGGATGCGGATCCGCCATCTCCCGGGCGGGCGGCGAGTGTTCTTCCCGCGCGGGCAGGTGACCCACTCCTTCGCGATCGACGACACGCGCGTACCGCTTTCGTCGGTGGTGACGGACGAGGTGTGCGCGCTGCTGGAGGCCGAGGCGCTGCGCCGTCTGTCCGACGGGCCACGGCTCGACCTGGCCGTGCTGGACTCGGCGCTGACCGGTCTCGCGGTGCCGGCCGCCGAGAGCGCCGCCGCGAAGGCGCTCGTCACGGTGCCGCGCGGCAGCACCCAGCCGCTGCCCGAGGGCGAGGTCCTGCGGCTCTTCCTGCACTGGATGGAGCCCGCCGGCACCCGGGTGGACCTGGACCTGTCCGTGGCGCTGTACGACGAGGACTGGAAGTTCGCGGGCCTGTGCGACTACACCAACCTCGTGTACGAGGGCCGTTCGGCGGTCCACTCCGGCGACCTGGTCTCGGGGCCCGCGCCGGACGGGGCGACCGAGTACGTCGACCTGGACCTCGGCGCGCTCGCCGATCGTGGGGTGCGGTTCGCGCTGCCCGTCGTCTTCAGTTTCAACGACGTCCCGTTCGAGGCGCTCCTGGACGCCTTCGCCGGCTTCATGGCGCTGCCGTCGGCCGCCCTGGAGGACCGTGACGCCTCCTACGACCCGCGCACGGTCCGTCAGCGGTACGACCTGGTGGGCGACTCGCGCATCCACGTCCCGATGCTGGTCGACCTGGGCCGCCGCACGTTCTTGTGGACCGACCTGCATCTGCCGGCCGCCGAGGGCTTCCACAGCCTGTATGTGCACGGGGCCGATCTGGGGCGGGTCGCCGAGGACCTGCATCAGTACTTCTCCTGCGGCCGTACGACCCTGTGGGACCTGGCCGTGTGGCGGGCGGCCGCGCGGGGCGACGAGGTCGCGGTGGTACGGCGCGCGCCGCATCCGCGCGCGGTGGACGAGCTCTGGCACTACCGGCGGCACGACGGGGAGCCGGACACGCGGTTCGCGGCACGCGTGCGTGCCCTGGAACCGCCACAGAGACGGCAACCGTCCGAGAACGCCGACGCCCTCGCGGGTGAAGCGGCCGCGAAGAAGCATGTGTTCCTCGCACTCGTCCACGGCGCAGTGGCCCCCGAGGGTGCGACCGGGTCGGCGTACCGGCTGCTGCCGGGGCCCGTCGACGGCTGCGGTCTGGAGGCGCTGACGGCGGGGGATCTGGTGGCGGCGCTGGGGTGAGGGGGGCGGACCGGTGGACAACTGCCGGGACCCGCTGTGGGGTTGGTCGCTCCACGCGCGCGTGCGTGCGGTTCCTCACGCCTGTGTACGAACTCCCGGCATCGCCCGCCGCCGCACCGGAACCTCTCTCGGCCGGGTGCGCGCGGCGCTGTCAGTGGGGGCCCGTATCCTCAGGGACCATGCTCGAAGACCGTACGACCGCAGCGTCCTCCCCCACAGCGTGGCCGGCCGCGTATCCGAAGGGGTACGCGGTCGTTGACGTGGAGACCACCGGCCTTGCCCGGGACGACCGGATAATCTCCGCGGCCGTCTACCGGCTGGACGCGCTCGGCGAGGTCGAGGACCACTGGTACACGCTGGTCAACCCGGAGCGCGACCCCGGCCCGGTGTGGATCCACGGTCTGACGAGCGACGTACTGCGAGGTGCACCCCTTTTCCAGGACATCGTCGAGGAGTTCTCGGCCCGGCTGGACGGCCGGGTGCTCGTCGCGCACAACGCGGTCTTCGACTGGCAGATGATCGCCCGGGAGTACGCGCGCGCGCAGCGCGAGGCGCCGGTCCGTCAGCGGCTGTGCACCATCGCGCTGTCGAAGGAGCTGGCGCTGCCGCTGCCCAACCACAAGCTGGAGTCGCTGGCCGCCCACTTCGGTGTCGTGCAGCAGCGCGCGCACCACGCGCTCGACGACGCGCGCGTGCTGGCGGAGGCGTTCCGGCCGAGCCTCATGGCCGCGGCCTCGCAGAGCATGCGGCTGCCGCTGCACGAGTGCCGGCCGCTGACCGAGTGGACCGACCGGGCCGTGCCCCGCCAGCAGCAGTCGGGCTACGGCAGCTACCGGCCGACCAGTTGGCGCCCCGCCCGCAAGAGGCCCGCCTGCCCCTACCCCAACCCGGGACGTTACGAAGAGGGCAAACCGCTCAAGCAGGGCATGCGCATCGCCTTCTCCGGGGACACCTCGACCGAGCGCGACCTCCTGGAGGACCGCGCGATCGAGGCCGGGCTGCATGTCGCCACCAGCATCTCCCGGCTGACCAGCCTGCTCGTCACCAACGACCCGGACTCGGGCACCTCGAAGGTGGTCAAGGCCCGGCAGTACGGCACCCCGGTCGTCGACGAGGCGGCCTTCGGACAGCTCCTGGGCAACGTGGCACCGGCGGCGGAGGGCTGACCGTACGGCGGCCCGGAACCGGCGCCGGGGACGACCGTACGGACGGGTGATTGCGCCGCGACTCGCCCGCCGCCACCTCGCCCGCACCGGGCCGACGGCTCACCCTGTGGCGCATGGCGACTTGCGAAGTGTGCGGAAACAACTACGGCATGACCTTCGAGATCCACGCCCAGGGCGCAGTGCACGTATTCGACTGCTTTTCCTGCGCTATCCACCGTATGGCACCGATCTGCGAGCACTGCCGGGTGCAGATCATCGGCCAGGGCGTCGAGGTCGAGGGCCACTGGTTCTGCGGTGCCCACTGCGCCCGCGCGGAGGGAAAGGTGGGCATCGTCGACCGCGTCTGACCACACCCCTGTGCGAACACCCCACGGCCCGAGTTGTACGGTCGTGGGGTGTACCGCTTCCTGTTGTCCCGGCAGTGGGTGATCCTCACGCTGGTCGCCCTCGTTCTCATCCCCACGATGATCCGGCTGGGCATCTGGCAGATGCATCGCTACGAGGAGCGCAGCGCCCGTAACCAGCTGGTCTCCGACGCGCTGTCCGCCGACCCGGTGCCGGTGGAGCGGATGACGTCCGCCGGGCACACGGTGACCAGCAAGGAGCGGTACCGGTCGGTGACCGCGAAGGGTCACTTCGACAGCGAGGACGAGGTCGTCGTCCGCCGCCGTACCAACTCCGACGACGAGGTCGGCTACCACGTGCTGACCCCGTTCGTCCTGAACGACGGCAAGGTGCTGCTGGTCAACCGCGGCTGGGTGCCCTCCGGCGCGACCCAGGCCGCCTTCCCGAAGGTCCCGGCGCCCCCGGCCGGCGAGGTCACCGTCACCGGGCGGCTGATGCCCGACGAGACGACCGAGGCGAGCGGCATCAAGAACCTCAAGGGTCTGCCGGACCGCCAGATCATGCTGATCAACAGCGAGCACGAGGCCCAGCGCCTCGGCAAGCAGGTCCTCGGCGGCTACATCGCCCTGACCACCCCCGAGCCCAAGGGCGACACCCCCGAGCTGCTGGGCAAGCCCGGCAAGGAGAACGCCCCGCTGAACTACGCGTACGCCTACCAGTGGTGGCTGTTCGCCGCGGGTGTGCCGATCGGCTGGGTCGTCCTGGTCCGGCGCGAGCTGCGGGACCGCCGGGAGGCGGCGGAGAAGGAGACGGCGACGGAGGCGGAGCCGGCGGCGGTCTGAGACGGGCCCCGCCCCTCCCCCGCCGATCCCGACCGGTCCCGCTGCCCCCGACCGGTCCCCCGATCCCTACCGGTCGCGCCAATAGAGAAACGTGCGCTCGGGTTCTGGCAGCAGCCCCCACGGATGTGTCGTCATATGGCGGCCGATACGCCGGAAGACCGGTGCGGCCTCGTCCGGACGGTGGGTGCGGACCAGGGCGAAGGCGAGCAGGTTGAGGTCGACGACGGCCTCGGCATGCGGCGTGGCGGCGGCGCGGAACCAGCCGGTCAGAGCCGTCTCGATCTCCTCGGTGGCCCGGGCCTCGTTCCAGTGGGCGTCGGCCCCGAGCCCCGTCCGTCCCTGTAGCTGCCGGTACGCGACGAGTTCGACGCGGGCCGCCACCGGGAGCAGGGCCAGCGGTGATCCGTGGGGTGCGCGGGCGGCCGCCTGCCGGGCGAAGTCGGTCATGTCGGTGACCGTGCCGGATCCGCGCGGGGAGAGGTGGCGCAGCAGCCGGTGGTAGGCGCCCCGGTGCCAGGGGGCGCGGTTGACGGCCTCGGTCCATACGGGCACGGCTTCCCGGAACGGGACGTGGAGGGCGTACATCAGGTCCAGCAGGGCCAGCCACGGCGTCGGGTCCTCGGGACAGGCCTCGGCGGCGCGCAGACAGGCCTGTTCCGCCTCCCGGACGGCGGCCGCCCCTTCCGCCGGGGCCCGCACCGACCGTACGCAGGCCCGCAGCACCAGGGCGTCCCCGTCGCCGGGCCGGTCGGCGATCCACCGCTCGCAGACCGCGGCCGGCAGCTCCCCCGCCAGTACGGTCGTCCGGTGCCACCGGCGGTCCCAGTCGCGGCCCGTGTCACGCAGCAGCTCGGCGACCGGCTGCCAGAGCGGGCGGGTACGACCGGCGCCCAGGCCGTGCAGCTGAGGGGCGGGGCGGAGCTCCGTCAGGGTCGCGTGCAGCGCGTCGTCGTCGAGAGCGGGGCGGACCAGCAGTGCGGGGCGGCGTCTGAGCATCTCGGTCCCGGAGGTGAGTGTCGGGGTGCGGGGCGGGCGGTGTGCCCGCCCCGCGGTGCCCGTGAAGGGGCGTCAACAGCAGCGGCCCTGCGGATGGGCCTCCAGGTGCCGGGTGCGCAGCACCTGGTACTCGCGCCGGGTCGGCACGGGGGCGAGCGGGTGGTGGCGCAGGTGACGGGCGCAGTAGCGGTCGTACTCCGCCTCCCCGGTCAGCTCCCGCAGGTACCAGCGGACGCCCCGCGCCCACCGCCCGAAGGCCGCCGCGCCCCGCCACCGCACGCTCACGAGCGGACCCCGACCAGTTCCTCACCGGCCCGCTCGGGCACCTCGATGCGCGACTCGACGTACGGTGCCTCGGTGGTCGGCAGGGTGCCCGGCGCGCGGATCGCCCGGACGCACACCACGGCCGCGTTGCCGATCACGACCGCGACGAGCACCAGGAACAGCGCGATCAGTACGCCGTCGACGGTGGAGTTGGTGACCACGGTGTGCATGTCGTCGAGGGTCTTGGCGGGCGGCAGCACCTGGCCGGCGTCGATGCCGTCGGCGTACTTGGCGCGCTGGGCGAAGAATCCGACGCGCGGGTCGTCGGAGAAGATCTTCTGCCAGCCGGCGGTGAAGGTGATCGCGACCACCCAGACCAGCGGGACCGCGGTGACCCAGGCCCAGCGCAGTCGGCCGGACTTGACGAGGACCGTGGTGCAGACGGTCAGGGCGATCGCGGCGAGCAGCTGGTTGGCGATGCCGAAGAGCGGGAAGAGCTGGTTGATCCCGCCGAGCGGGTCGGTGGCGCCGGTGTAGAGGAAGTAGCCCCAGGCCGCCACGACGAGTCCGCTGCACAGCCAGATGCCCGGCTTCCAGTTGACCCGGCCGACCGGCTTCCAGACGTTGCCGAGCATGTCCTGGAGCATGAAGCGCCCGACCCGGGTGCCCGCGTCGACCGTCGTCAGGATGAACAGAGCCTCGAACATGATCGCGAAGTGGTACCAGAAGGCCTTCATGGCCGTCCCGCCGAACACCCCGGAGAAGATCTCCGACATGCCGACCGCGAGGGTCGGGGCGCCGCCGGAGCGGGCGATCAGGGTCTGTTCCTCGACCGCCTTGGCGGCCTGGGTGAGCTGGTCGGGGGTGATGGTGAAGCCGAGGCCGGCCACCGCGTGGGACGCCGATTCCGCGGTCGTGCCCAGCAGTCCGGCGGGCGCGTTCATCGCGTAGTACAGGCCCGGCTCCAGGGTCGCCGCCGCGATCAGCGCCATGATCGCGACGAACGACTCCATCAGCATGGCGCCGTAGCCGATCATCCGGATCTGCGACTCCTTCTGGATCAGCTTCGGAGTCGTACCGGAGGAGACCAGCGCGTGGAAGCCGGACAGGGCGCCGCAGGCGATGGTGATGAACAGGAAGGGGAACAGCGAGCCCGCGAACACCGGCCCGGCGCCCGAGGTCGCGAAGTCGGTGACCGCGTCCGCGCGCATCACCGGGGCGGCGACCACGACCCCCACCGCGAGCAGCGCGATCGTGCCGATCTTCATGAAGGTGGAGAGGTAGTCGCGGGGGGCGAGGAGCATCCAGACCGGGAGGACGGACGCCACGAAGCCGTAGCCGACCAGGCAGAAGACCAGGGTCGTCGGGCTCAGGGTGAAGGTCGAGGCCAGTGAGGACTCCTGGACCCAGCTGCCGCCGATGATCGCGAGCAGCAGCAGCGCGACGCCGATGAGGCTGGTCTCGACGACCCGGCCCGGGCGGATGCGGTGCAGCCAGAAGCCCATGAACAGGGCGATCGGGATGGTCATCGCGACGGAGAAGGTGCCCCACGGGGAGTGCGCGAGGGCGTTCACGACGACCAGGGCCAGCACGCCCAGCAGGATGATCATGATGGCGAACACGGCGATCAGCGCGGCCGCGCCGCCCGCCCTGCCGATCTCGTCACGGGCCATCTGCCCGAGCGACTTGCCGTCCCGGCGCATGGACAGGAACAGCACGACCATGTCCTGCACCGCGCCCGCGAAGATCACTCCGGCGACGATCCACAGCGTGCCGGGCAGGTATCCCATCTGGGCCGCGAGGACCGGGCCGACCAGTGGTCCGGCGCCCGCGATCGCCGCGAAGTGGTGGCCGAGGAGCACCCGGCGGTCGGTGGGGTGGAAGTCGACCCCGTCCTCCAGACGCTCGGCCGGGGTGGCCCGCCGGTCGTCCGGCTTCAGGACCCGGCGGACGATGAACCGGGAGTAGAAGCGGTAGGCGATCGCGTACGAGCCGAGCGCGGCGACGACCAGCCAGACCGCGGAGATCTTCTCGCCCCGGGCCAGCGCGAGAACGCCCCAGGCGACCGCGCCGAGCAGCGCGACGGCGGTCCACACAAGGATCGACCTAGGTGACATACGTGATTTTTCAGGCGTCTCTTGGGCAGCCTGAAGGGCGGTTTCGGGCATGGCGGCTCCTCACCGGAAACGGTGCGACTACAACGGTGCGACTACGACAAGGAAGGAAAAGGGAGGGCAGGGCTCAGCGGCGATGTCGGTCGGTCAGCGCGTACGCGGCGAGCAGGCACAGGCCGCACCCCGGCACCCAGGCGAGCTGGTACCAGTAGAAGAACGGCGTGCCCGCCAGACGCGGCTCCGCACCGGCGTACAACGGGACCCACAGCAGTCCCGCGGCGGGTGCGAGAAGCAGTACGGCGATCGCGACGCGCCGTAGCCGGTGATGACCGGTCCGTGCCATGACCTGCGCTCCTCTCCCCTTCGCTGTGGGTCTGTGCAAGAGTTGCCCACCCGCCGCAGACGGTTGACAGCGAATGTCCAGAAGATTTCCCGCCGGTTCCCTGTCCTCCGAACCGGCCGCCCGCGCAACTCCTGCTCGAGGGTCCAGCCACACCTTCGGACACACACCTCGGGCACACCAAGGACGGTGACCATGGCCGACAGCGCCATGACCGCGACGTTCCTCGCCGTGATCGGCGGAGCGTCGCTGCTCGCCGTGACCGCGCGCCGGCTGCGCCCCGCCGACCGGCTGCCGTCCCTGGAGGGCTGGGCGCTCGCCGACCGCAGCCTCGGCCCGGTCTGGACCTGGCTGCTGCTCGGCGGCACGATCTTCACCGCGTACACCTTCACCGCCGTCCCCGGACTGGCGTACGGCAACGGCGCGGCGGCCTTCTTCGCAGTGCCGTACACGGTGATCGTCTGCCCGATCGCCTTCGTGCTGCTCAGCAGACTGGGTGACGTGGCCCGTCGGCACGGCTACATCACCGCCGCCGACTTCGTGCGCGGCCGCTACGGCTCGGCGCCGCTGGCGCTGGTGGTCGCGCTGACCGGGATCCTGGCGACGATGCCGTATCTGGCGTTGCAGCTGCTGGGGATCCGGGCGGTGCTGACCGCCGGGGGTCTGTATCCGCGGGGCGCGAGCGGTGATCTGGTGATGGTGGCGCTGTTCGCCGGCCTCGCGGTGGCCACCTACCGGCACGGGCTGCGGGCACCCACGGTGATCTCCGCGCTCAAGGCGGTCGCCGTCTTCGTCTCGCTCACCGCCGTCACCTGGCTGGTCCTGGAGCGGCTCGGCGGTCCCGGCGCGGTCTTCGACGGCGCCGCCGAACGCCTCGGCGGCCCGGCTCTCCTGCTCTCCCCCGAGCAGCAGCCCGCCTACGCCACCCTCGCCCTCGGCTCCGCGCTCGCCCTGCTGATGTACCCGCACGTCCTGACCGCGGCCTTCGCCGCCGACGGCCCGCGCACCCTGCGCAAGGTCGCCGTGGCCCTGCCCGCCTGGACGGGGCTGCTCGCCCTGTTCGGGTTCCTCGGGATCGCGGCGCTCGCGGCGGGGGTGCGGGCGCCGGAGGGCGGCGCTGAGACGGCGGTACCGATGCTGGTGGACCGGCTGATGCCGGGGCCGCTGGCGGGGCTGGTGTTCGGCGCGATCACCGTGGGGGCGCTGGTCCCGGCCGCGGTGATGTCGATCGCGGCGGCCACCAGCTTCGTCCGCAACGTCTACGTCGAGTACGTGCACCCCACCGCCACGCCCAAGCGGCAGGTGCGCATCGCCAAGGCGGTGTCGCTGACGGCGAAGGTCGGCGCGGTCGCGTTCGTGTTCGGGCTGCGCGACCAGGACGCCGTCAATCTCCAGCTGCTCGGTGGGGTCTGGATCCTCCAGGTCTTCCCGGCCGTCGCCGTGGGCCTGTTCACCGGTCGGCTGCATCCACGGGCGCTGCTCGCCGGCTGGGGCGCCGGGATGCTGTCCGGCACCTACCTGGTCGTACGCGAGGGGTTCTCGTCGGTCGGCGCCGGCCCCTTCCAGATCTACGCGGGGCTCACCGCCCTCCTGCTGAACCTGACGGTCGCCGTCGCCGGCACCGCGGTCCTCGAACGTCTCGGCGTCCCGCGCGGCGCCGACCTGACCGATCTGCCGTCGCGCCTGGCCCTCGGCCGACGCCCGGAGACGGGAGCGAACAACCCGTGAGACAGCACCTGAGACACACCACCCCCGTGCCGTTGCCGCTCAACCCGGCGGCCGCCGACCCGGCCGAGCTGGAACGCGAGGCCGGCGTGGCCCGGCTCTTCGAGCAGCACTACGCCTCGATGCTGCGGCTCGCCGTCCTGCTCGGCGCCGACGACCCGGAGAACGTGGTCGCCGAGGCCTACTACCAGATCTACCGCAAGTGGCGGCGCCTCAGGGACACCGAGGCGGCGGAGGCCTATCTGCGCTCCACCGTCTGCAATCTGACCCGGATGCGGATACGCCACCTCCAGGTCGCCCGCAGACACGCCGAGAACCCCCCGGCCTCGCTGGACGAACTCGTCGCCTCCGCCGAGAGCACCGCCCTCCTCCACGACGACCAGCGCGTCCTCATCGACGCCCTCCAGCAGCTGCCGGCCCGGCAGCGCGAGGCGCTGGTGCTGCGGCACTGGCTCGGACTGAAGGAGAGCGAGATCGCCTCCGCGATGGGGATCTCCTGCGGCTCCGTGAAGACCCACACCGCACGCGGCCTCGCCGCCCTGACCCAGGCGATGGAGGCCCGTCGATGACGAACGACACCAGTCCGGACCGCACCGAGCGCGAACTCCAGGAAGCCCTGGCCGCGTTGGCGGGCGGCGTGCACGCGGCCCCCGACGCCTACCGCACGGCCCGCGGCGAGTGGCTGCGCCGCGAACGCCGGCGCCGGCTCGTCCTCGCCGTGCTCGTCGCGGTCGTCTTCGCGCTGGCGACGCTGATCGGCCTGTGGGTGCTGAACCAGGCGCCCGCGGACCCCGGCGTCATCTTCTCCGGCACCCCGGCGTCACTCCCCCGGCCGACGCCCTGATTGCCCCCGGGGTCCGCCGGGAACCCGCACTTGCGTGCCCCGTATCGAGGATTACGCCCTTATCGGCGACGAACAGACAGCGGCCCTGGTCGGCAAGGACGGCAGCGTCGACTGGTTGTGCCTGCCCCGCTTCGACTCCGCGTCCTGCTTCGCCAGACTCCTCGGCGACGAGGACAGCGGTCACTGGCGCATCGCGCCCAAAGGCGCCGAGGGCGAGTGCAGCCGCCGCGCCTACCGCCCCGGCACCCTGGTGCTGGACACCGAGTGGGAGACGGACGAGGGGGCGGTGCGCGTCACCGACCTGATGCCGCAGCGCGACCGCGCGCCCGACCTGGTCCGCGTCGTCGAGGGCCTGCGCGGCGAGGTCACCGTCCGCAGCACGCTCCGGCTCCGCTTCGACTACGGCTCGGTCATGCCGTGGGTGCGCAGGTCGGACGGCCACCGGGTGGCCGTCGCGGGACCGGACTCGGTGTGGTTGCGCAGCGAACCCCAGGTCCGCACCTGGGGCGAGGACTACGGCACGCACTCCGAGTTCACCGTCAAGGAGGGCGAGAGCGTCGCGTTCGTCCTCACCTGGCACCCCTCGCACGAGCCGCGCCCCCCGCAGATCGACCCCTACGACGCGCTGCGCGCGAGCGTCGAGGACTGGCAGGCGTGGTCGGCCCGATGCCGCTACGACGGCCCGCACAAGGACGCCGTACTGCGCTCCCTGATCACCCTCAAGGCCCTCACCTACGTCCCCACCGGCGGCATCGTGGCCGCCCCCACCACCTCGCTGCCCGAGGAACTGGGCGGCGTCCGCAACTGGGACTACCGCTACTGCTGGCTGCGCGACTCCACCCTCACGCTCGGCGCGCTGCTGTCCTGCGGCTACCAGGAGGAGGCCGAGGCCTGGCGCGACTGGCTGCTGCGCGCGGTCGCCGGCGATCCGGCGGACCTCCAGATCATGTACGGCCTGGCGGGCGAGCGCCGGCTGCCCGAGTTCGAGGTGCCGTGGCTGGCCGGGTTCGGCGGGTCGAAGCCGGTACGGATCGGCAACGAGGCCGTGAACCAGCTCCAGCTGGACGTGTACGGCGAGGTCATGGACTCCCTCTCGCTCGCCCGGAGTTCGGGCCTGCCCAGCAAGCCGCACATGTGGTCCATCCAGTGCTCCCTGATGGAGTTCCTGCGCTCGGCGTGGCAGCAGCCCGACGAGGGGCTGTGGGAGGTGCGCGGCGGGCGCCGGCACTTCGTCCACTCCAAGGTGATGGTGTGGGTGGCCGCCGACCGTGCCGTACGCGCGCTGGAGGCCAACCCGAAGATGCGCGGCGACCTGGAGGGCTGGCGCGCGATGCGCGACGAGGTGCATCGCGAGGTGTGCGAGAAGGGCTACGACGCCGAACGGAACACCTTCACCCAGTCCTACGGCTCCCGCGAACTGGATGCCTCGCTGCTGCTCATCCCCCGCGTGGGCTTCCTGCCGGCGGACGACCCGCGCGTGGTCGGCACGGTCGAGGCGATCCGCGACGAGCTGGGCCACCACGGCTTCCTGCGCCGCTACAGCACCGACGGCACCACGGTCGACGGGCTGCCGGGCGACGAGGGGACCTTCCTGGTGTGCTCGTTCTGGCTCGCGGACGCGCTGCACATGATCGGCCGTACGAAGGAGGCGCGGGAGCTGTTCGAGCGGCTCGTGGCCCTGACGAACGACCTGGGGCTGCTGTCCGAGGAGTACGACCCGGTGCACGAGCGGCATCTCGGCAACTTCCCGCAGGCGTTCAGCCACATCGGTCTGGTGAACACCGCCCTCGCCCTGTTCGGCGACGAGGAGGCAGGATAGGGGCCATGGATCTTGGACTGAAGGACCGCGTGTACGTCGTCACCGGGGCCACGCGTGGCCTGGGCAACGCCTCCGCGCGCGAGTTGGTCGCCGACGGGGCGAAGGTCGTGCTCACCGGTCGGGACGAGAAGCGGGTCGCGGACGCGGCGGCCGAGCTGGGGCCGAACGCGGTCGGGGTCGCCGTCGACAACGCCGATCCCGAGGCACCGGCACGGCTGATCGCGGCCGCGCGGGAGACCTTCGGCGGCTTCGACGGCATCCTCGTCAGCGTCGGCGGTCCGGCGCCGGGCTTCCTCGCGGACAACACGGACGAGCAGTGGGAGGCCGCGTACACGTCGGTCTTCCTGGGCGCGGTGCGGCTCGCCCGCGCGGCGGCGGCCGAGTTGGAGGAGGGCGGGGTCATCGGTTTCGTGCTCTCGGGTTCGGTGCACGAGCCGATTCCGGGGCTGACGATCTCGAACGGGCTGCGGCCGGGGCTCGCCGGTTTCGCCAAGTCGATCTCCGACGAACTCGGACCGCGCGGGATCCGCGTGGTCGGCCTGCTGCCGGCCCGTATCGACACGGACCGGGTGCGCGAGCTGGACGGACTGTCGGCGGACCCGGAGGCGACACGAGCGGCCAACGAGTCACGGATTCCGCTGCGCCGCTACGGCAGGCCGGAGGAGTTCGGACGAACGGCGGCGTTCCTGCTGTCGCCGGCCGCCTCCTACCTGACCGGAATCATGGTGCCCGTGGACGGCGGCATGCGCCACGGGTTCTAGGACCCTGGGTCAACTCACCCTTTCCGCCCGGTGCTTGACTGCCTTCATCCGTACCTCTGACGGCAGCGCCGCCAGCCCCGCCGAGTTCCTCGCGTGGGTCAGTGCCTCGGCCGTCAGGTGGTCCAGTGCCGTCCCGGGGTCCACGTGCGGTTCCAGGAGGAGTCGTACGCGGGTCTCCGGGGCGTTGCGCCGGCCGGTGAGCTGGACGTGGGCGTGGGAGACGCCGTCCAACCGTGTCGCCTCGTCGGCCAGTACGCCTTCCAGGGCCCGGCCCCGGAGCAGCGCGCCCTCACCGTCGCCGGTGTCGACCAGGACCTCGGTCAGCCGGTGGCGGCGCAGGTTCGCGGTCAGCCACCACAGGGCGAGCAGGACGAGGACGGCCAGTACGGCGAGGACGGTCGGCCACCACCAGCCGTGGTTCTCCCAGCGGGTGCGTTGGCCGTCGTCGAGCAGTACGTCGTGCCGGCCGTCGTGGATCCACCAGGACGGCGGGTCCAGCCCCAGGCCGACGGCGAGCACCGAGCCGCCCACGACGAGCAGGACCAGCCCGACCACACCGAGCACGACACGGTTGACGATCCGGAGCATCGGCCTCACCCCTTCTTTCCCGGCCGCCGTACATGCACCGACAGCGCGAGCGGCCGGGACAGACCCAGCCCTTTGAGCGCCTCGGTGAGCGTGGCCTCCAGGTCGGCGTGTACGTCGTCCAGTTCGCGGAAGTGCGAGACGGCGCCGACGTCGGCCTTGGTGCGGGTCAGACGGACGCGTACCGACTGGACGCCGGAGACCTCCACGGCCCGGTCGCGCAGGACTTGGGCCGCGGCCTCGCGGTGGAGTCCGGCGCGTACGTCGGGCTGGGTGCGCCGCATCGGCAGGACGTCGCGCAGTCCGGGGGTGGCGGCGAGGACGATCAGCCAGGTGCCGAGGGCCGCGGCGATGCCGGCGCCGACGAGGACCCAGACGTCGTCGAGGGGACGTTCGGCGAGCTGTGCGGCCAACTCGCGGCGCCAGCGCATGGCGGGCTGCTCGGCGCGGACCGCTGTGACGTCGTAGAGGAAGAATCCCGCGATCACCAGGAGCAGCAGCGCGACAAGGGCCGCCGGGACGCGTCGCGCCGACCAGAAGCGGCCCTCGCCTCCCACCTCCGGGACGGGTGGTGGTGGTGCCTGGTCCGGTTCGGTCGCCTTCTCCAGAACCGGCAGCCGCTGTGTCGTTCCCTCGGAGCCCTGGGGCTCGCTCATCGCGTCCTCCCCTGTCCCGCGCCGTGTGCCGGGGTCAGGTGCAGCCGCTCCACATGGACCGCGACCTCCGGCACCTCCATTCCCACCAACGCGACTACCCGCTCCACCACATGCCGACGCACCCGCGCGCAGCGGGCGCCGATGTCGGTGGGGTAGCCGAGTTCGAGATGGACCCGGACGCGGGCGATGTCGTGGTGGACGACCACCGTGGCATGCGGGGGTGCGGCGTCCTCGGGGAGTTCCCCGATCGCCTCACGTGCCGCCTGGGAGGCGATCTTGGCCACCACCCGGTCGGCGATCCGGGTCGCGCCGCGTTCGCCGGGCGGTACGACGGTCGGGGGTCTGCGGAGCTCACCGGTCTCGGTGGTCACTCAGGTCACCGCCGGTCGCGCCGGTCGCCGCGCGTGCGGAAGAAGTCGCCGACCTCCAGGTCCCCCTCCAGGAACCGGCCGACGACGAACCCGATGGCGCCCAGGGCCGCCACCAGCAGGAAGGCACCGAACCCGCCGAAGTACCCGGCGAAGCCCAGCGCCATGCCGGCGATCATGCCGACCACGGCCATGCTCATGGTGTGCTCCCCTCAGCCCTCGCGGTCCTCACTGGATCCGGGGCTCCGGCTCCTCGTCCTCTTCCTCCGGCAACTTCACGTCGCTCACGGCGATGTTGACCTCGACCACCTCCAGGCCGGTCATCCGCTCCACCGCCGCGATGACGTTCTCCCGTACGGCATGGGCCACGTCTGAGATCGACACGCCGTAGTCGACGACGATCTCCAGGTCGAGCGCGGTCTGCACCTCGCCGACCTCGGCCTTCACACCTCGCGTCACGGATTTCGATCCGCCCGGCACCCGGTCCCGGACGGCTCCGAAGGTGCGGGAGAGCCCGCTGCCCATCGCGTGCACTCCGACGACGTCCCGGGCGGCCAGCCCGGCGATCTTCTCCACGACGCCGTCGGCGATGGTGGTCCGCCCCCGGGTCGCCGGATCCCCGCCGCCGCGCTTGGTGGGCTTGCGCGGCTGTACGCCCGTCTCCGCCTCAGGGGTCTGCGTCATGTCGGTCATCGCCGTACGTCCTCCCTCGTGGTCGTCGTCCTTCGACCACGGTAAGTGGGGTTGCGCCCTGGTGCGCCGGTGATGCGGCAGGCTGGAGCAATGACGGCGGACCGGTGGACGCGGACAGTGCGGCATCAGCTGGGTCTCGGCAGGCTGCTGCCGCTGGGCGGCGCGCACGACGGCGCGTGGATCGCGGAGCAGGCGGCCGAGGCGGTGCTACGGCGTGCGGTACGGGATCTACGCGCCGTACGGCTGGACGGGCTGCGGATCGCCCTCGCCGACCCGGAGGACGCGCGGGACCCCGCCGTACCGCCCCCGCCCAGTGCCCTGCCGCCGGGCCCGCTGCGGGTGACGGCCGACTTCGCGGCGACGGCCGACGAGCCGCTGCCCGCCACGGCGGCCCTGCTGCGCACCACCCTGGCGACCGCCGCGACCGAGCGGCTCGGCCTGGAGGTGACGGATGTGGACCTACGGGTGACGTCCCTGCTGGACGAGGAACCGGAACCCGAGCCCGTACGACGGCCCGAGCCGCCCTCGGTCACGGCGGCGGACGAGGATCCCGCGGCCCTCGCGGCGCTGTCGGTGCCCGGCGTGACCGGGCTGACGGCCGCGCTCGGGCGCGCGGTGCAGACCCAGGAGCGGCAGGGCGAGACGGCCCTGCCGCGGCGCCATGTCCGGGTGGAGGTGGCGGTGGACGCGGAGCGCCGGGCGGTGGATGTCGCCCGGGCGGTCCGTCGAGAGGTGGGGAAGGCGCTCCCCGGTCACCCGACGGTGGCGGTGCTGGTGACCGTCGTCGGGTGAGGACCGGAGTGCTTACTCGCCCACGCCGACCAGGTCCCGCAGTCGGCGCGTCTGAGCGGCGCGCTCGGCGGCGCGCTGCTCGTCGTAGGTGCGGTCCTGGGCACCGCGCAGCAGGGCCTTCGTCTCGATGACGGCGTCCCTGGGCGCGGCGAGCAGTGCTCCGGCCAGGTCCTGGACCGCGCCGTCGAGCTGGTCGAGCGGCACGGCGATGTTGGCCAGGCCGGTGTTCACCGCTTCCTCGGCCAGTACGAAGCGCCCGGTGGCGCAGATCTCCAGCGCCCGGGCGTAGCCGACCAGCGAGACGAGCGGATGCGTGCCCGTGAGGTCCGGCACCAGGCCGAGGCTGGTCTCGCGCATGGCGAACTGCACGTCGTCGGCGACGACGCGGAAGTCGCAGGCGAGCGCGAGCTGGAAGCCCGCCCCGATGGCATGCCCCTGGACGGCGGCGATGGACACGACGTCACTACGCCGCCACCAGGTGAAGCCCTCCTGGAACTCGGCGATGGCGGCGTCGAGTTCGGCGTCGCCACTGCGGGCGAGGTCGATGAACGACGGCTCGCCCTCGATCCCCTCCGGCGTGAACATCTGCCGGTCGAGCCCCGCGGAGAAGGACTTGCCTTCACCACGCAGCACGACGACACGGACGGAGCCGGGCACGAGCCGACCGGCCTCGGCGAGCGCGCGCCACAGAGCGGGGCTCTGCGCGTTGCGCTTGGCGGGGTTGGTCAGCGTCACCGTGGCGAGCGCGTTGTCGACGGTGAGCCGTACGCCGTCCTTGTCGAGCAGGGGAACGAGTTCCTGGCCCATGGGGCGCCTCCGATGAGTGCGGTCATCCGCCGTGCCACATGGCACGACTAAGTGACTGCACAGTAACCACCCGACCGGTCAGAGGACCGAGCGGGTGGCCACCATCGAAGCCGAGGGGCCGCCCGGAATCAGGACGACGCGGCCTTCTTGCCCCGGGTCGCGCCGCCACGCCCACGAAGCGTGACGCCCGACTCGCTGAGCATCCGGTGTACGAAGCCATACGAGCGGCCGGTCTCCTCGGCCAGCGCTCGGATGCTCGCACCGGAGTCGTACTTCTTCTTCAGGTCTGCCGCGAGCTTGTCGCGCGCGGCGCCGGTTACCCGGCTGCCCTTCTTCAGAGTCTCGGCCACCCGTGCCTCCTCATGGGAAGTGCGCTCTGGTCCCCTCATGATCACCCCTCCGGGGCTTCATGGCCACCCATTCGGCAAGGTCCGTAAGACAAGGTTGTGACGACAGGAGCGCATCCCCACATACGGAATCTGTGATTCCGCTGCAGGCTGTTCGTACCGCCGAACGAGTTCACTTGTGAAACGCCTGGTCAGAGACGCGGAGCGGCCGAGCCCTTGTCGATAAAGGGCTCGGCCGCGAAATGGATGTAGGACACACCTCGGTACGAGGAGATCTCACACAGATGATGGATCACCGGTAGGCCGAATGATCCATACCTAGTTGATCAACCGTTCGATCAAGCGAGGGCGACGAGATCCGCGTAGTCGGAACCCCACAGATCCTCGACCCCGTCGGGCAGCAGAATGATCCGCTCCGGCTGGAGCGCCTCGACGGCGCCCTCGTCGTGGGTGACCAGGACGACCGCGCCCTTGTAGGTGCGCAGCGCGCCGAGGATCTCCTCGCGGCTTGCCGGGTCGAGGTTGTTGGTGGGCTCGTCCAGGAGGAGCACGTTCGCCGAGGAGACGACCAGGGTGGCCAGGGCCAGCCGGGTCTTCTCACCGCCGGAGAGGACTCCCGCGGGCTTGTCGACGTCGTCGCCGGAGAACAGGAAGGAGCCCAGCACCTTGCGGACCTCGACCAGGTCCAGGTCGGGGGCGGAGGAGCGCATGTTCTCCAGGACCGAGCGCTCCGGGTCGAGGGTCTCGTGCTCCTGGGCGTAGTAGCCGATCTTGAGCCCGTGACCGGGCACGACCGCACCGGTGTCCGGCTGCTCGGCACCCGCGAGGAGGCGCAGCAGGGTCGTCTTGCCGGCGCCGTTGAGGCCGAGGATGACGACCCGGGAGCCCTTGTCGATGGCCAGGTCGACGTCGGTGAAGATCTCCAGCGAGCCGTAGGACTTCGACAGTCCCTCGGCGGTCAGCGGGGTCTTGCCGCAGGGCGCGGGCTCGGGGAAGCGGAGCTTGGCGACCTTGTCGGAGACCCGCACCGCGTCGAGCCCTGCGAGCAGCCGGTCGGCGCGCTTGGCCATGTTCTGCGCGGCGACCGTCTTGGTGGCCTTGGCGCGCATCTTGTCGGCCTGCGAGTGCAGGGCCGCGGCCTTCTTCTCGGCGTTCTGCCGCTCGCGCTTACGGCGCTTCTCGTCGGCCTCGCGCTGCTGCTGGTAGAGCTTCCAGCCCATGTTGTAGACGTCGATCTGGGCGCGGTTGGCGTCCAGGTAGAAGACCTTGTTGACGACCGTCTCGACCAGGTCGACGTCGTGGGAGATCACGATGAAGCCGCCGCGGTAGGTCTTGAGGTAGTCGCGCAGCCAGACGATCGAGTCGGCGTCGAGGTGGTTCGTGGGCTCGTCGAGCAGCAGGGTGTCGGCGTCCGAGAACAGGATCCGGGCCAGCTCGATACGGCGGCGCTGACCACCGGAGAGGGTGTGCAGCGGCTGGCCGAGCACCCGGTCGGGGAGGTTCAGCGCGGCGGCGATGGTGGCGGCCTCGGCCTCGGCGGCGTACCCGCCCTTGGTGAGGAACTCCGTCTCCTGGCGCTCGTACTGCTTCAGCGCCTTCTCGCGGGTGCCGCCCTGGCCGTTGGCGATCCGCTGTTCGTTCTCGCGCATCTTGCGCATCAGTACGTCGAGCCCGCGCGCGGACAGGATGCGGTCGCGGGCGAGGACGTCTAGGTCGCCGGTGCGGGGGTCCTGCGGGAGGTAGCCGACCTCGCCGGAGCGGGTGATCTGGCCGCCCGCGGGGATGCCCTCACCCGCGAGGCACTTGGTGAGCGTGGTCTTCCCCGCGCCGTTGCGGCCGACCAGACCGATGCGGTCGCCCTTGGCGACACGGAAGGTGGCGGACTCGATGAGGACTCGGGCGCCGGCGCGCAGCTCGATACCGGAGGCGGAGATCACGGACAGACTCCAGGGCAGGTTGTTTGGCGGTTGGGCGGCTGAGGACGTTCCCGCCGTCTAATGCGCGAGGAGAATGGCCATGGGCCAAGTCTAACGGGGCGATGCAACCACTTTTTCTGGGTTCGCCTGTTCGATGGCCGTCGCCTGTTCGGAGCAGTGGCCGGCGCCTCGCCACGGGGTGCGGGCGACGATGGCCCCATGCAGTTCGACGACGACGCCCAGCTGGACACCTCCGAGGTCCAGGACGTGCGCGGCAGCCGCATCCCGGGAGGCAGGGCGACCGTCGGCGGTGGCATCGCCGGGCTGATCGCGCTGCTGCTGGGGCTCTTTTTCGGAGTCGGTCCCGACCAGCTCGGCCTCACCGACGAGGGCGGCGGGCAGTCCGTCGCCACGTCGTCCCCGCTGGCCCAGGTCCAGCAGTCGTGTCGCACCGGGCAGGACGCGAACACCAGGGACGACTGCCGCACGGTGGCCGTGGTCAACAGCGTGCAGGACTACTGGGACCAGGAGTTCGCGCGGCGCAACGGGACGTACGCGCGCTCTCCCACCGTCTTCTTCAGTCAGCGGGTCGGCACCGCGTGCGGGGCGGCGACCTCGGCGGTCGGGCCGTTCTACTGCCCCGGTGACCGGAAGGTCTATCTGGACCTGGGCTTCTTCGACGAGCTGCGCTCCCAGTTCGGCGCGAGCGGCGGCGCCTTCGCGCAGGCGTACGTGGTCGCGCACGAGTACGGCCACCATGTGCAGGACCTGACGGGCACGCTGAGCCGGTCCCAGGACGGGCGCACGGGCGAGAACTCCAACGCCGTGAAGGTGGAGCTCCAGGCGGACTGCTACGCGGGCGTCTGGGCGCACCACGCGACCACGACGAAGGACGAGTCGACCGGCCGGCCGCTGATCACCAGCCTCACCGACGCCGACATCGCCGACGGTCTGGACGCGGCGGCGGCCGTGGGCGACGACCGGATCCAGGAGCGGTTCCAGGGGCGGGTGACGCCGGAGTCGTGGACGCACGGGTCGGCGGCGCAGCGGCAGCGGTGGTTCCACGAGGGGTTCGAGACCGGTGACATGGGGGCGTGCGACACCTTCCGCTGAGCCGCCCGGGCAGGTGTTTCGGCAGGTCAGCGGCGTTGTCAGTGGCCGCTGCGAGACTGGGGCCAGGTTCGGATTTCCGGCACGGGATCACAAGGGAGTGATCGGCATGGCAGGCACGAGCGGTGGGCGTCCCAGCATCTACCCGACCCTGTTGTACGCGGACGCCAAGGCGGCCGTCCGGCAGCTCACGGAGGCCTTCGGCTTCACCGAGCTGGCGGTGTTCGAGGGGGAGGACGGCCTGGTGCAGCACGCCGAGCTGGTCCAGGGCAACGGCGCGATCATGCTCGGCTCCAAGGGGCGCGGCGGCCTCTTCGACGCGGCGATGAAGGACGCGGGCACCACCGGGGTGTACGTCGCCGTGGACGACGTCGACGCACACCACCGGCGCGCGGTGGAGAAGGGCGCGGAGATCCTGATGCCCCCGACGGACCAGGACTACGGCGCGCGGGACTACATGGCGCGGGACCTGGAGGGCAACATCTGGAGCTTCGGGACGTACACGCCCGAGTTCGAGGGCTGAGCCGCCGTCAGCTGCCCCCCGTGTGCACCTGGAAGGCGGCCCGGCGGACCGCCTTGGCGAGCGCGGGGTCGGGGTGGGCGGCGGCGAGCGCGACCAGGACCTGCACGGTGCGGGGGTGACCGACGGCGCGCACCTCGTCGAGGAGCATGGGGACGGTCGGCTGCACCGCTGACTCCAGGTGCCGCACCAGCAGCGGGGCCTCCCCGTGGTCGGCGACGGCGGCGGCGGTGTCGACCCACAGCCAGGTGGCCTCCTCCCGGGTGAGCACCTCGTGGGCGTCCTCCGGGTCGGCGCCGTCGTGCACGGCGAGCCACAGCAGGGCGTACGGCCGCAGGGTCGGCTCGTCGACGACCGCGCGTACGTCGGGCTCGGCGGGGGCGCCGACGACGCGGAGCGCCTCGAAGGCGAGGCCGCGCAGCAGGGCGTCCTCGCCGCGGGCGGCGGAGAGCAGCTCGGTGACGGCGCTGCCGACGGGGCGGGCGGCGAGCCAGGCGCGGTACTCGTCGCGGGCCGCCTTGGGGCGCAGCTGGGCGCAGCCGCGGAGCATCTCCTCGGCGACGGCCTCGATGTTGCCGGCGGGGCTCTGCGCGGCGACGCAGATCTGCTCCAGCTTGACCCAGACCGCCCAGCTGCCCAGCGGGGTGAGCGTGGCCTGCGCGTCGCCGTAGGTGAGGGCGCCGACGGAGGCGAGGGCGTGCAGGGCCCAGTCGAGGAGGGGGGCGAGCGGGGTGTCCTCGGCCAGTTCGCGGTCCGGGGCGGGCTGCGGGCCGTAGGGGATCTCGCAGCGTTCGGTGCGCAGTTCGGTGACCCGTTGCTCCAGGAGGTCCAGCAGCTGGGCCACGGGCACGGGGCCGGCGGAGAGCTGGAGGAAGGAGAGGACCTGCGGCATCGCCGAGACGACCTCGGCGACGGTGGCGGCCCCGAGCTCCGCGGGCTCCGGGTGGGCGAGCGACCAGGCGTCGAAGAAGGCGACCCAGCCGCGCAGTACGGCGCTGTCGTCGCGGTCCCAGGCGCGCAGCCGCCAGCCGGGGCGGGCGCTGTCGCCGTGCACCTCGACGAGACCGGCGAGCCGGGCGGTGTCCCAGTCGGCGCGCACCTGAGCCACGGTCAGGCCCAGGTCGGCGGCGGCCCGTTCGGCGCTGGCGTCGGAGAGGGTGGCCTGGCCGTCGGGCTGTCCGGCCTCCCGGCCCGGGCCCAGGGCGGCGTCGGCCCAGTGGGCGACGCGGGCGGCGCCGGCCAGTCGGGAGCGCGCCATTCTGGCCAGCTCGGCCTGGGCCGGTGTGCCCGCCGGGGGGCGGGGGGCGGGGCGGCGCGAGGGCCGCTCGGTCATCGCTCGGGGGGCGGCGGCCAGGGGTCGCGGTCGGACGAGTCGAAGCCTGGAGTCGCGCGGGATACGGGACGTCACGGGTGCAGTCTTCCGGTTGACGGTCCGAAAACCCAAACGGAATGTAACGGCGGGCGATGGGGAGGGCCAAGGCACGGGGCCCGGCGGGCGGTCGTGTGACGGGAATCGGCCAGTGGTACGGCCTTAAACGGAATCCGGGGGCAGCCCTCCCGGGCTGGTCCGCGGTGCCGTTACATCAGCGGTGTCAGGAAGCGGCGGAGCGCCTCCTCGTAGCCCTCGGGGTCGGCGTTCCACATGGCTCCGTGGGGGGCGTGCGGGACGGTGTGGAGGGCGATCAGTCCGGGGCGGGCGGCGGCGAGACGGCGCGAGAGCGTCCAGGGGGCGATCGTGTCGTCGGGGCCGTGGAGGATCAGGGTCGGCACCTTGAGGAGGTCCGGGTCGGCGGCCTCGGCGGCGGCGTCGGCGTGCAGCCCGGTGCGGCCCTGCGCGGCGCGGACGGCGAGCGGCAGCAGGGCGCCCGGGGTGCGGCGGGCGGTGGCGAGGGCGCGCAGGGTGGTCTCCCAGCTGAGCACCGGGGAGTCGAGGATCAGCCCGGAGATGCGGTCGCGGAGCCCGGAGTGGGCGGCGGCGCGCAGGGCCATGGTGGCGCCGGTGGACCAGCCGTGCAGGACGACCTTGCGGGCGCCGTTGCGGACGGCGTAACGGATCGCCGCGTCCAGGTCGCGCCACTCGGTCTCGCCGAGGTGGTTCAGCCCGTCCGGCGGGCGGGGCGCGCCGAGGTCGCCGCGGTAGCCGAGGGCGAGGACGGGGAAGCGGCGGCCGGTGAGGAACTCCATGACGTTCAGGGAAAGTTCGCGGGTGGTGCCGAGGCCGTGCACGCAGATGACCCAGGTGCTCCGTATGCCGGGGACGAACCAGGCGGGCAGGGCGCCGAGTTCGCCCGGGATGCGGACGTCCTCGTGGTCGAGGCCGAGGGCGGAGCCGGGGTCGCCGGTGTGGGTGCTGGGGGTGAACCAGACCGTGTCGCCGGGGCTCAGGGTGCCGTGGGTGACGCGTTCCAGGCGGCGTACGACGGTGTCGGCGGTGTGGGACGCGGTGTCGAGGACGGGGCCGACGACCGCGTGACCGGCGTCTCCGGTGAGGCCGTAGGTGCCGGGGCGCAGGGCGGCCAGGTCCCGGGTGAGGGCGATCTGCCCGGCGGCCGTGGCGTGCACGGTGAGCCGGGGTTCGTCGGGCAGGGGCCGGCCCGGGGGCGCCTTCAGGGCGGCGTCGCTGGCGAGTCGTCCCGCAGCGACGCTCGCGGCGCCGGCGGCCAGGGCCACGGTGACGGCGGCGGCCGTCGCTTTGACAGTGCGCACCCGTCCAGTGTCCTGGCGGACCCGGTCACGGGCCAGTGGGAGGGCGCTTCGGAGTGACGCGGGCCGCCCTTGTCACTTGCGCTGCCCGTACCCCCGTAGCCGCTCCCCCGCCTCCGTCACCTGTTCCTCGGACAGCAGGGTCGGGGACAGGCCTGGCACCGAGGACGCGGTCAGCCACAGGCGGCACATCCACTCCAGTTGGGCGGAGCGGTCGTAGGCCTGGTCGAGGGTGGCGCCGTAGGTGACCGTGCCGTGGTTGCGCAGCAGGCAGCCGGTGCGGCCGTCGAGGGCGTGGAGCATGTTCTCGGCCAACTCCTCGGTGCCGTACGTCGCATACGGGGCAACCCGGACGGCGCCGCCGAGGGCGCCGGACATGTAGTGGATCGCCGGGAGCTCGGGGACGAGCGTCGAGACGGCCGTCGCGTGCACGGCGTGGGTGTGGACGACGGCGCCGGCGTCGGTGGCGCGGTAGATCGCCAGATGCATGGGGAGTTCACTCGTCGGGACGAGCCGGCCGAGGACCGGGCGGCCGTCGAGGTCGACGCCGGTCACGTCGTCCGGCGTCAGCCGGTCGTAGGGCACACCCGAGGGCGTGACCAGCACCGTGTCGTCGACGCGCACGGAGACGTTGCCGGAGGTGCCGACGACGAGCCCGTCGGCGACGGTGCGGCGGGCGGTCGCGACGAGTTCCTCCCAGGCGTGCGCCTCCTCGGCGCGCACACTCCGCCGCCACGGCTCCGGCACATCCTGTGCGCCTCCCCCGGCACCCCGCCCGTCCCGCTGGTCGCGTCGCTGCTCAGCCATGCCGCGATCCTGTCAGGTGCGGCCGCGCGGTGTGGCGGGGCCTGGGCACTTTAGGGCGGAGGCCCGGCGTCCGGAAGTGCGCAAATGCGGATACTTCACCCTCTGCCGCGGCTTGGCCGTAGATCGACGAGGACGCCCCGATCTTCCAGTAATCTCTGCCTGATTTGTCGTGCACGTCGCCATTCCGGGGGGAAATATGGCCCGTGATCGCAAACCGTTACGCCACCGAGGCCGCCTCCTGGCGGCGTCCGTGGCAGCGCTCACCCTCGCGGGGACCGCGCTGACCGAGTCACCGGCTTCGGCGGCCGGTAAACCCAAGGGGCACGACGTCTCTTCGCACCAGAAGAACGTCGACTGGCCGAAGGCCAGGTCCAAGGGGGCGAGGTTCGTCTACGTCAAGGCGACCGAGTCCCACAGCTACCGCAACCCGTATTTCAACCAGCAGTACAACGGCTCGCGCGACGCGGGCCTGATCCGCGGCGCCTACCACTTCGCCCTGCCGAACAAGTCGTCCGGCAAGACCCAGGCGCGGTACTTCGTGGCCAACGGCGGCGGCTGGAGCGCGGACGGCTGGACGCTGCCGCCGGCGCTCGACATCGAATACAACCCGTACGACAAGAAGCACAAGTGCTACGGCCTGAAGAAGGCCGCGATGGTCGATTGGATCAAGTCCTTCAGCGGCGAGGTGAAGCGGCTGACCGGCCGGCGACCGGTGATCTACACCACCGCCCACTGGTGGAACACCTGCACCGGCGGCAGCGGCGCCTTCGCCTCCAACCACGCGCTGTGGGTGGCCCGCTACAACGCGGCGGACGCCGGGGCGCTGCCCGCCGGTTGGGGGTACTGGACGATCTGGCAGTACGACAACAGCGGCGGTCTGCCGGGTGATCAGAACCTCTTCAACGGGTCCCTGGCGCAGCTGAAGAAGTTCGCCCGGGGTTCGTGACCGAGCGGCGGTCGGGCCGCGCCGGAGGATCGGAGGGGAAACCCTCGATTCCATACACCGTGCGGCCCGCCTCAGTTCACCTTCCGTTCACCCTGGTTACTTACGTTCGACCAGCCAATGACGCTCGAACGATTGCCTGGGTAAATGGAAAACTTCTCGCTGATCCTCGCGATTGTGGTAGTAACCGCACTTGCGTTCGATTTCACGAACGGTTTCCACGACACCGCCAACGCGATGGCCACCACCATCTCGACCGGTGCACTCAAGCCCAAGGTCGCGGTGGCCATGTCCGCCGTGCTGAACCTTGTGGGCGCCTTTCTCTCCGTGGAGGTCGCCAACACGATCTCCAAGGGTCTCGTCGACGAAAGCGGCATACGTCCTGAGGTGATCTTCGCGGCCCTGGTGGGCGCGATCCTCTGGAACCTGCTGACCTGGCTGGTCGGACTCCCCTCCAGCTCGTCCCACGCCCTCATGGGCGGTCTGATCGGCGCCACCATCGCCTCGGCCGGCATGGGTGCCGTCCACGGCGACGTGCTTGTCACCAAGGTCCTCATCCCGGCGATCGCGGCCCCGCTGGTCGCGGGCCTGGCCGCACTCCTCGCCACGCGGCTGTCCTACACCCTGGGCAAGAAGGCCGACGGCAAGGCATCCGCCAAGGGCTTCCGGGCCGGGCAGATCGCCTCCGCCGGTCTGGTCTCGCTGGCCCACGGCACGAACGACGCGCAGAAGACGATGGGCATCATCACCCTCGCCCTGGTCGCGGGCGGCGCCGTCGCCCCCGACTCCGACCCGCCCACCTGGGTCATCCTCTCCGCGGGTCTCGCCATCGCGCTCGGCACCTACCTCGGCGGCTGGCGCATCATCCGCACGATGGGCAAGGGCCTGACCGACCTCCAGCCGCAGCAGGGCTTCGCCGCTCAGACCTCCGCGGCCACGGTCATCCTGGCCTCCTCGCACCTCGGCTTCTCCCTCTCCACCACGCACTCGGTCTCCGGTGCGGTGATGGGCGCGGGTCTCGGCCGCAAGGGCGGCGTGGTGCGCTGGTCCACGGCGACGCGGATGTTCGTGGCATGGGGCCTGACGCTCCCGGCCGCGGCCCTGGTGGGCGCGCTCGCGGAGTCCGTGTGCGACCTCGGCGACTGGGGCACCGCCCTCGTCGCGGTCTTCCTCATCGGCTCCAGCGCGGCGATCTGGAAGATCTCGCGCCGCGAGGTCATCGACCACACGAACGTCAACGACCACGACGAGGAGCCGGCCGGTGTGGTCACCACGGCGATCGCCGCGGTCACCCCGCCCCCCGCGGGCACGGTGACCGAGGACCTCACCGCCACGATCCCCGCCCCGGCCCCGATCGCTCCCGCGGAGCCCGCCGCTCCGCCGGCCGCCGCCGTCTGAGCCGCCTGCACCCAGGAACGAAGGAAGCACCCGCATGGAAATCGACTGGGCAGCACTGGGCTCCGTCTTCGGCGTCAGCCTCGTGGTCACCGTGGCCCTCGTGGCCCTGTTCACCCTCGGCATCATGGGCCTCTCCCGCCAGGAGCGGGCGACGGCCCAGGGCGACTCGGCGGCCCTCGCGGTCACCGGCGCCTACGCCTGCTTCGCGGCCTGCGCGGCGGCGGTGGCGTACGGGATCTATCTGATCGTCGCCTGACCTAGCTCGACAGGACACCTCGTGGGGTGCGAGACGGATCTCCGTCCCGCACCCCACGTCGTCTGTGACGGCGATGACCGCCCGCATGTGGGCCTCAGCACACTCTCCCGTCGCAGGTCAACGGCAAGTTGACGGCCCTTCCGGGCCCATGGTGGACTGCCGGGGCCATGTACGACGGCATGGAGAGGAAGCCGGTGGAAGTCCGGCGCGGTCCCGCCACTGTCACCGGGGTAGGTAGCCCCGGGAGCCAGGAACTCTCGTCGTCGGTCTCGTCGAACCAGGGCGTGGACACCCTGAGTGAGGACATATCGCCATGCTCGCCTGCCGTTTGAGGTACCGCCACAGGTCGCTGCCCGACCCCACGGCCGGCTGAGCCGATGCGTGCCGATCGCGTCTTCGCGTACGGCGCCGCCGCCGGACTCCTCGGTGACCTGCTGCTCGGTGATCCACGCCGGGGGCATCCGGTCGCCGCGTTCGGACGGGCCGCGGCCGCCGTGGAACGGGTGTTGTGGCGGGACCACCGCGGGTGGGGCGCGCTGCACACCGTCGTGTGCGCCGGGGGCGCCCTCGCGCTCGGGGCCGTGGCGGAGAACGCCGTACGCCCGTCCCGTACCGCTTCCGTCGCCCTGACCGGTGTCGCCACCTGGGCCGTCGTCGGGGGGACTTCGCTCGCGCGCGAGGCCCGGGTCATCGGGCGGGCCCTGGAGGCCGGGGACGTCGAGGCCGCGCGGGAGCGGCTGCCGCATCTGTGCGGGCGGGATCCGCAGGCCCTCGACGCCGACGGGATCGCCCGGGCCGTGGTCGAGTCCGTCGCCGAGAACACCTCCGATGCCGTCGTGGGCTCCCTGGTGTGGGGGGCCGTCGCGGGCGTGCCCGGGCTGCTCGGGTTCCGGGCCGTCAACACGCTGGACGCCATGGTCGGGCACAAGTCCCCCAGATACCGGCGCTACGGCTGGGCCTCCGCCCGGCTGGACGACGTCGCCGGATGGCCGGGGGCGCGGCTCACCGCCGTACTCGCGACCGTGGCCGGTGGGGATCCGCGCGGTGCCGTACGAGCCTGGCGTGCCGACGCCGGCCGGCATCCGAGCCCCAACGCCGGGCCCGTGGAGGCCTCGTTCGCGGGGGCCCTCGGGGTGCGGTTGGGCGGGACGTTGTCGTACGCGGGGCGGGTGGAGCACCGGCCCGTGCTGAATGGGGAGGGGCGTTCCGTGGAGGTCCAGGACATCGAGCGGGCCGTACGGCTGTCGCGCCGGGTCGGGTTGCTCGCGCTCGGCGTCGGTGTCGCCGCACGGGTCGCCCTCAAGGGGCGTGCCTCATGAGCGGCGGTGGGCTGCTCGTCGCCGGCACCACCTCCGACGCGGGCAAGAGTGTCGTCACCGCCGGGATCTGCCGGTGGCTGGTGCGACAGGGGGTCAAGGTCGCGCCGTTCAAGGCGCAGAACATGTCCCTCAATTCGTTCGTGACCCGCGAGGGCGCCGAGATCGGACGGGCGCAGGCCATGCAGGCGCAGGCCTGCCGTGTCGAGCCGACCGCGCTGATGAATCCCGTGCTGCTCAAGCCCGGTGGCGAGCAGAGCAGTCAGGTCGTGCTGCTCGGGAAGCCGGTGGGCGAGCTGAGCGCGCGCGGCTACCACGGGGGACGACAGCAGCAGTTGCTCGGCACCGTGCTGGAGTGTCTCGCCGAACTGCGGGGCACGTATGACGCGGTGATCTGTGAGGGGGCGGGCAGTCCGGCGGAGATCAACCTCCGGCGGACCGACATCGTGAACATGGGGATCGCCCGGAACGCCGGGCTTCCCGTGCTCGTCGTCGGCGACATCGACCGCGGTGGCGTCTTCGCCTCCTTCTTCGGGACTGTCGCCCTGCTCTCGGAAGAGGACCAGGCGCTCGTCGCCGGGTTCCTCGTCAACAAGTTCCGGGGGGATGTCTCGCTGCTCGAACCCGGGCTCGACATGCTCCACGGGCTCACCGGACGACACACCTACGGCGTCCTGCCCTTCCGGCACGGGCTCGGGATCGACGAGGAGGACGGGCTGCGGGTCTCCCTGCGCGGGACGGTCCGGGAGTCCGACACGGCCCCGCCCGTCGGGGAGGACGTGCTGCGCGTCGCCGTCTGTGCGATCCCGCTCATGTCCAACTTCACCGACGTCGACGCCCTCGCCGCCGAGCCGGGTGTGGTGGTGCGGTTCGTGGACCGGCCGGAGGAGCTGGCCGACGCCGACCTCGTCGTCGTTCCGGGCACCCGCGGGACCGTACGGGCCCTGGAGTGGCTGCGGGAGCGCGGGCTCGCGGACGCCCTGCTGCGCAGAGCCGCCGAAGGGCGGCCCGTCCTCGGCATCTGCGGTGGGTTCCAGATCCTCGGCGAGCACATCGAGGACGAGGTCGAGAGCCGGCGGGGGCATGTGGACGGGCTCGGGGTCCTGCCCGTGAGGGTGCGGTTCGCCCGCGAGAAGACCCTCACCCGGCCGGAAGGGGAAGCCCTCGGCGAGCACGTCGCGGGGTACGAGATCCATCACGGGGTCGCCGACATCAGCGGCGGGGAGCCCTTCTTGGACGGCTGCCGGGTCGGCCAGACCTGGGGGACGCACTGGCACGGGTCGCTGGAGTCGGACGGGTTCCGGCGGGCGTTCCTGCGGGAGGTGGCGGCCGCCGCGGGCCGCCGTTTCGTGCCGGCCCCCGACACGTCGTTCGCCGCGCTGCGCGAGGAGCAGCTCGACCGGCTCGGCGACCTGATCGAACAGCACGCGGACACGGACGCGCTGTGGCGGCTCATCGAGTCCGGCGCGCCGCAAGGACTGCCTTTCATTCCACCGGGAGCGCCCGCATGAGCACTGTGTTGTTGTTGTCGACCGCCGACACGGACCTGCTGGCGGCCCGCGCCGCTTCCGGTGCCGACTACCGGATCGGCAACCCGACCCGCGTGGACGTCGCCGAGGAGCTGCCCGCGCTCGTCGCGGGCGCGGACATCGCCGTCGTACGACTGCTCGGCGGCAAGCGGGCCTGGGAGGACGGGCTGGCCGCGCTGAAGGCCGCCGGGATCCCGACCGTGCTGCTGGGCGGTGAGTCCGTTCCCGACGCCGAGTTGATGGCCGAGTCGTCCGTCCCCGCCGGTGTGGTGGCCGAGGCGCTGCGATACCTCGTCGAGGGCGGGCCCGCCAACCTCACCGAGCTGGCGCGGTTCCTGTCGGACACCGTGCTGCTGACCGGTGAGGGATTCGTCGAGCCGCAGAAGATGCCGGAGTACGGCGTCCACGGCTCGTACGCCTACGAGGAGGCCCGTCCGACCATCGGCGTGCTCTTCTACCGGGCCCATGAACTCAGCGGCAACACCGCCTTCGTGGACACCCTCTGCGACGCGATCGAGGCACGCGGCGCCAACGCCCTGCCCGTGTACTGCGGTTCGCTGCGCGGTGCCGACGCGGAGTTCTACGAGCTCCTGGCCAAGGCCGACGCCCTCGTCGCCACCGTCCTCGCCGCCGGCGGCACCCACGCCTCCCAGGCCTCGGCGGGCGGCGACGAGGAGGCGTGGGACATCGGGGCGCTGGCCGACCTGAACGTGCCGGTGCTGCAAGGACTCTGCCTCACGTCGTCCAAGGCGGCCTGGGACGAGTCCGACGCCGCCCTCTCCCCCATGGACGCGGCGATGCAGGTCGCGATCCCGGAGTTCGACGGGCGGCTGATCACCGTCCCGTTCTCCTTCAAGGAGCAGGGTCCCGACGACGTCCCGGTCTATGTCGCCGACCCCGAGCGGGCCGCGCGCGTCGCCGGGATCGCCGTGCGGCACGCCCGGTTGAAGCACAAGCCGAACGCCGAGAAGAAGCTCGCGCTCGTCTTCACCGCGTACCCGACCAAGCACTCGCGGGTCGGCAACGCGGTGGGCCTGGACACGCCCGCCTCGGCCGTTCAGGTGCTGGACGCGCTCCGGGACGCCGGTTACGTCGTCGAGGGACACCCCGACAACGGCGACGAGTTGATCCACCGGCTCATCAACGCCGGTGGCCACGACGTCGAGTGGCTCACCGAGGAGCAGCTGGCCGCCGCGCCCGCGCGGGTGCCGCTGGCCGACTACCGGGCGTGGTTCGACAAGCTCGACCCGGAGCTGCGGGACGCCATGCTGGAGGCGTGGGGTGAGCCGCCGGGCTCGCTGTACGTCGACGGGGACGACATCGTGCTGGCCTCCCTCCAGTTCGGGAACGTCGTCGTGATGATCCAGCCGCCGCGCGGCTTCGGCGAGAACCCGATCGCGATCTACCACGACCCGGACATGCCGCCCTCACATCACTACATGGCGGCCTACCGATGGCTGGAGAACAGCTTCGGTGCGGACGCGATCGTCCACATGGGCAAGCACGGCACGATGGAGTGGCTGCCGGGCAAGGGGCTTGGTCTCAGCGGCGGTTGCGCTCCGGACGCGGTGCTGGGTGAGCTCCCTCTGATCTACCCCTTCATCGTCAACGACCCCGGCGAGGGCACCCAGGCCAAGCGGCGCGGTCACGCCACGGTCGTCGACCACCTCGTACCGCCGATGGCACGCGCCGACACCTACGGCGACCTGGCCAAGCTGGAGCAGCTCCTCGACGAGTACGCGCTCGTCTCCGACCTGGACCCGACCAAGGCACCGGCCGTGCGGGCGCAGATCTGGACGCTGGTGAAGGCCGCCGAGCTCCACCACGACCTGCATGTCGAGGACCAGCCGGACGACGACGCCTTCGACGAGTTCGTCATGCACATCGACGGCTATCTGTGCGAGATCAAGGACGTGCAGATCCGCGACGGACTGCACATCCTGGGCGGCGGCCCGGTCGACGAGGCGCGGGTCAACCTCGTGCTCGCCGTGCTGCGCGCCTCGCAGGTGTGGGGCGGGCAGGCCAACGCGCTGCCGGGGCTCCGGGCTTCGTTCGCCGCCCATTTCGGGCTCGTCGAGAAGGAGTTGCTCGCCGAGCCGGGGGCGCCGGTGAAGGTGCCGGTGGAGCTCTCCGACCTCGTCGAGGGCCCGTCGCGTACCGCCTCCGACGCGATCGACCTGCTGGAGCAGCTCTGCCGACGGGTCGCGGAGGGGATGGAGGCCCGCGACTGGGACGTCACGGTCGTCCCGGCTCTGGTACGCGGTGTGCTCGGCACCGAACTCCCGGACGCGGTCGCCGTGTTGGAGTTCGCGTGCAACGAGGTCGTGCCGCGCCTGGCGAAGACCACCGACGAGATCGACCACATCCTCAAGGCGCTGAACGGGGGTTACGTCCCGGCGGGCCCGTCCGGTTCGCCGACGCGTGGCCTGGTCAACGTGCTTCCGACCGGCCGGAACTTCTACTCGGTCGACCCCAAGGCCATTCCGTCCCGGCTGAGTTGGGAGGTCGGGCAGGCGCTCGCCGACTCTCTCGTCCAGCGGTATCTCCAGGACACCGGCGAGTACCCGAAGTCCGTCGGTCTGACGGTCTGGGGTACCTCCGCGATGCGCACCCAGGGCGACGACATCGCCGAGATCCTGGCACTGCTGGGCTGCCGTCCGGTGTGGGACGAGGCGTCGAGGCGGGTGACGGGCTTCGAGGTCATCGGTCCGGAGGAGCTCGGCCGTCCCCGTATCGACGTCACCGTCCGGATCTCCGGCTTCTTCCGGGACGCGTTCCCGCACGTGGTCGGCCTGATCGACGACGCCGTGCGCAAGGTCGCCGAGCTGGACGAGCCCGCCGACGCCAACTACGTGCGCGCCCACGCCGACGAGGACACCGCCGAGCACGGTGACCGACGGCGGGCGACGGCCCGTATCTTCGGCTCCAAGCCGGGGGCGTACGGGGCGGGGCTGCTGCCGCTGATCGATGCCCGCAACTGGCGTTCGGACGCCGACCTCGCCGAGGTGTACGCCGTCTGGGGCGGTTACGCCTACGGGCGTGGGCTCGACGGGCGGGCGGCGCGCGGGGACATGGAGACCGCGTTCAAGCGGATCAACGTCGCCGCGAAGAACGTCGACACCCGCGAGCACGACCTCGTCGACGCCGACGACTACTTCCAGTACCACGGCGGCATGGTCGCCATGGTCCGGCACCTCACGGGCACCAACCCCGAGGCGTACGTGGGCGATTCGGCCACTCCCGACCAGGTCAAGACCCGCACCCTCGGCGAGGAGACCCACCGGGTCTTCCGGGCGCGGGTGGTCAACCCGCGCTGGATGGCGGCCATGCGGCGGCACGGCTACAAGGGCGCCTTCGAGATGGCGGCGACCGTCGACTACCTCTTCGGGTACGACGCCACGGCCGGGGTCGTGGACGACTGGATGTACGAGAAGCTCAGCGCCGAGTACGTCTTCGACCCGGAGAACCGGGACTTCATGAAGAAGTCCAACCCGTGGGCGCTGCGCGGGATCACCGAGCGGCTCCTCGAGGCCGCCGACCGCGGGCTGTGGGCGGAGCCGGACGCGGACACGCTGGAGCGGCTGCGCGCCACGTACCTGGAGCTCGAAGGCGATCTGGAGGGCGACGACCAGTGAGTACCCCGTTTCCGTTCACGGCCGTCGTCGGCCAGGACGATCTGCGGCTCGCGCTGCTGCTGAACGCCGTGTCGCCGGCGGTCGGCGGTGTGCTGGTGCGCGGCGAGAAGGGCACCGCCAAGTCCACGGCGGTACGGGCGCTTTCGGCGCTGCTGCCGGAGGTGCCGGTCGTCGCCGGGTGCCGTTTCTCGTGCGACCCGGCGAAGCCGGACCCCGCCTGCCCGGACGGCCCGCACGAGATCAGCAGCGGTGTTGAACGCCCGTCCCGCATGGTCGAACTCCCCGTCGGCGCCTCCGAGGACCGGCTCGTCGGCGCCCTCGACATCGAGCGGGCGCTCGCGGAGGGCGTGAAGGCCTTCGAGCCGGGGCTGCTCGCGGACGCGCACCGCGGCATCCTCTACGTCGACGAAGTGAACCTGCTGCACGACCACTTGGTCGACCTGCTCCTCGACGCGGCCGCCATGGGCGCCTCGTACGTGGAGCGCGAGGGCGTCTCCGTACGACACGCCTCCAAGTTCCTGCTCGTCGGCACCATGAACCCCGAAGAGGGCGAGCTGCGGCCGCAGTTGCTCGACCGGTTCGGGCTGACCGTCGAGGTCGCGGCCTCGCGGGAGCCGGACCAGCGGGTGGAGGTCGTACGGCGACGACTGGCGTACGACGACGATCCGGCGGGTTTCGCGGCGCGCTGGGCGGACGAGGAGGCCTCCGTACGTCAACGGGTCGTCGCCGCGCGGGAGTTGTTGCCGTCGGTGCGACTGGGCGACGGGGCGCTGCGGCAGATCGCGGCCACCTGTGCGGCCTTCGAGGTCGACGGCATGCGGGCCGACATCGTGATGGCCCGGACCGCCACCGCGCTGGCCGCCTGGGCCGGGCGGACCGAGGTGCTCGCCGAGGACGTACGGCAGGCGGCGCTGCTCGCGCTGCCGCACCGGCGTCGGCGCAATCCCTTCGACGCGCCGGGACTTGACGAGGACAAGCTCGACGAGACGCTGGAGGAGTTCAGCGGCGAGAACGAGGGTGACGAGGACCCCGATCCCGACGGGCCCGGTGGCGGCGATGGGGGCGGTGGCGGGCAGCCGTCGCCCGACTTCGGTCCGCAGGGTGGCGACGAGGGTGCACGGCCCGAGGAGGGCGAGGGCGGTGAGCCGCAGCCTGCCGGTGCCGGTGCGGGTGAGCAGTCGGCCGTACGGGCCGCCGAGCCCTTCCGTACCAAGGTGCTCAGCGTGCCCGGGCTCGGGGACGGGGCCGCCGGGCGTCGTTCGCGGGCGCGGACCGAGCACGGGCGGACGACGGGTGCGCGGCGGCCCCGGGGGGCGCTGACCAAGCTGCACCTTGCCGCGACCGTGCAGGCCGCCGCTCCGCATCAGCGGGCGCGCGGCCGGTCCGGGACGGGGCTCGTGCTGCGCCGGGACGATCTGCGGCAGGCGACACGGGAGGGGCGTGAGGGGAACCTCGTGCTGTTCGTCGTGGACGCGTCCGGGTCGATGGCGGCTCGGCAGCGGATGAGCGCGGTGAAGGGGGCCGTGCTGTCGCTGCTGCTCGACGCGTATCAGCGGCGGGACAAGGTGGGGTTGGTGACGTTCCGGGGGTCGGCCGCCGATGTGGCGTTGCCGCCGACATCGTCCGTGGACGCCGCCGCGGCTCGGCTGGAGACGTTGCCCACGGGTGGGCGCACGCCGCTTGCCGCCGGTCTGCTGAAGGCCCATGACGTGCTTCGGGTGGAGCGGTTGCGGGATCCGGCTCGGCGGGCGCTGGTCGTCGTGGTGACGGACGGGCGGGCCACGGGTGGGCCCGAGCCGGTCGCGCTCGCGGGGCGGGCGGCTCGGCTCTTTGCCGCGGAGGGGGTCGCCTCCGTCGTCGTCGACTGTGAGTCCGGGCCCGTGCGGCTCGGGCTCGCCGGGCAGCTCGCCGGTGAACTGGGCGGTACCGCCGTGACATTGGACGAGCTGCGGGCGGACTCCATCGCCGGGCTCGTGAAGGACGTACAGAGGAGGGCCGCGTAATGCCTCAGGGGCAGCCGAGTGTGGTGCCGGATGACGGTCTGACCACCCGTCAGCGACGTAATCGGCCTTTGGTGGTTGTGCATACGGGGATCGGGAAGGGCAAGTCGACCGCTGCGTTCGGGCTCGCCCTGCGGGCCTGGAATCAAGGGTGGCCCATCGGGGTCTTCCAGTTCGTCAAGTCGGCGAAGTGGAAGGTCGGCGAGGAGAACGCGCTCCGGGTGCTCGGCGCCAGCGGCGAGGGCGGGTCCGTCGACTGGCACAAGATGGGTGAGGGATGGTCCTGGGTTCAGCGGGACGCCCAGATGGACAACGAGGAGAAGGCCCGGGAGGGCTGGGAGCAGGTCAAGCGGGACCTCGCCGCCGAGAAGTATCAGCTGTACGTGCTCGACGAGTTCGCCTATCCCATGCACTGGGGGTGGGTCGACACGGATGAGGTTCTCGACGTGCTGCGGGAGCGGCCCGGGAACCAGCACGTGGTCATCACCGGGCGTAACGCGCCCGAGAAGCTCGTCGACTTCGCTGATCTCGTCACCGACATGTCCAAGGTCAAGCATCCGATGGACGCCGGGCAGAAGGGGCAGCGGGGTATCGAGTGGTGATGTCCTCATCCGTTTCCGTCCCTCGGCTGGTCATCGCCGCGCCCTCGTCGGGGAGCGGGAAGACCACCGTTGCCACGGGGTTGATGGCCGCGTTCGCCGCGCGGGGGCTTGTCGTGTCTCCGCACAAGGTGGGGCCGGACTACATCGACCCGGGGTATCACGCGCTCGCGAGCGGGCGGGTGGGGCGGAATCTCGACGCGTATCTGTGTGGGCCGGAGCTGGTCGCTCCGCTGTTCCTGCACGGGGCTCGCGGATGTGACATCGCCGTTGTCGAGGGTGTGATGGGGATGTACGACGGAGCCGCGGGGGAAGGTGAACTGGCGTCCACCGCGCATGTGGCGAAGCTGCTGCGGGCGCCCGTGGTGCTCGTCGTGGACGCGTCGTCGCAGTCCCGGTCGGTGGCGGCGCTGGTGCACGGGTTCGCCTCGTGGGATCCCGAGGTGCGGGTCGGGGGCGTGATCCTCAACAAGGTCGCGTCGGATCGGCATGAGGAGTTGCTGCGGGAGGCGTTGGACTCGGCCGGGGTGCCGGTGTTGGGTGTGCTGCGGCGGGTGGCTCAGGTGGATACGCCTTCGCGGCATCTGGGGTTGGTGCCGGTCGCCGAGCGGGGGGCTGCCGCGGTGGAGGCTGTGGCGGCGATGGCTGCGCAGGTTGCCGGCGGGTGCGATCTGGAGGCGTTGGTCGGGCTGGCTCGGGGGGCGGGTGCGTTGTCTTGTGCGGCGTGGGATGCGGGTGAGGTCCTCGCTTCTTCGCCCCCTCCGCCCCTTCCCGTCCCGACCCTGGGGGCTGCCGCCCCCAGACCCCCGCTGTCGGCCCTGAACGGGCCTCGTCCTCAAACGCCGGACGGGCTGAAAGACTCGAACCGGCGTCCATGCAGCCCCGAAAAGCCCGTGGTCGCCGTTGCCGGTGGGCCCGCGTTCACCTTCTCCTATGCCGAGCACTCCGAGTTGCTCGCCGCCGCCGGAGCCGAAGTCGTCACCTTCGATCCTCTTCGCGACGAGCAACTGCCCGACGGGACCCGTGGGTTGGTCGTCGGTGGTGGGTTTCCCGAGGTGTATGCGTCCGAGCTGTCCGCCAATGAGCCGCTGCGCAAGGCCGTCACCGCGCTCGCTCGAACCGGTGCTCCGATCGCCGCCGAGTGTGCCGGGTTGCTCTATCTCTGTCGGGAGCTCGACGGGCAGCCGATGTGCGGTGTGCTCGATGCCGAGGCGCGGATGAGTGAGCGGCTCACGCTCGGGTATCGCGACGCCGTGGCCGTCAGTGACAGCGTTCTGGCCGTCAACGGGACGCGGATGCGCGGGCACGAGTTTCACCGGACCGTCGTCGAGCCGGGCTCGGGGGCGGCTCCCGCCTGGGGTGTGCGCGCCCCTCGACGGCGGGTCGAAGGTTTTGTACAGCAAGGTGTGCACGCGAGTTATCTGCACACGCACTGGGCGTCGCAGCCCGGTGTCGCCCGTAGTTTCGTGGAGAGGTGCCGGACGTCATGAGCAGCAAGCTGATCGGAGTCGGGGTCGGTCCCGGGGATCCGGAGCTGGTGACCGTCAAGGGCGTCAACGCCTTGCGGGCCGCCGATGTCGTCGTGGTCCCGGTCATGGCTGCGTCTGATGGAAAGGACGGCGGGGAGCCGGGGCGGGCCGAGGCCACCGTGCTGCATTACGTGCCCCAGGAGAAGGTCGTACGGGTCGTCTTCGCGCTGAACGAGCGCAGTGACCGGGGGCGGCGGGAAGCCGCTTGGGATGCCGCCGGGGAGCGGGTGGCACAGTTGCTCGCCGCACACGACTCCGTCGCCTTCGCCACCATCGGCGATCCGAACGTGTACTCCACGTTCACCTACCTCGCCCAGACGATCACCGAGCTCGTGCCCGGCACCGTCGTCGAGACCGTGCCCGGCATCACGGCCATGCAGGATCTCGCCGCCCGTTCCGGTGCCGTGCTCACCGAGGGGACCGAGCCGCTCACGCTGGTGCCCGTGACCGCCGGGGCCGCGGCGCTCAAGGAGGCCCTCGCCGGGCCCGGCACGGTCGTGGCGTACAAGTTCGGGCGGCAGGCGCGGGAGGTCGCCGAGGCGCTGCGGGAGACCGGGCGGATCGACGACGCCGTGTGGGGGTCCGCGCTCGGGCTGCCCGAGGAGTCCGTGCGGGCCGCCGCCGATCTCGACGGCGGTCCGCTGCCCTATCTCTCCACGCTCATCGCGCCCGCCCCGCGCGACGGCGGCCGGGGCGGCAAGCTGTGACAGCCGCGAGAGCCGGCTCAGTCGGCGATGCCGACCACGAGCCAGATGAACGCCGCGCCCGCGACCGTGCACAGCAGGGTCGAGCGGGCGGGGTGTTCGTGGTGTGCCTCGGGGAGGATCTCGGCCGCCGCCAGATAGAGCAGCGCGCCGCCGAAGAAGCCCAGGTAGGCGCCGAGCAGATGCTCCGGGATGGTGAAGAGCAGGGTGGACGCCGCGCCCACCACCGGGGCCGCCGCGTCCGCGAACAGCATCGCGAGGGCTCGGCGGCGGGCGTTGCCGTACAGGCTCGTGATCGTGTACGTGTTGAAGCCGTCCGCGAAGTCATGGGCGATCACCGCCAGGGCCACCGCCGTGGCCATGCCGCCGCCCACCTGGAAGGCCGCGCCGATCGCCACGCCGTCCATGGCGCTGTGGCCGACCATCGCCGCCGCGGCCGTCAGGCCGACCTCGGGGACCCGGCCGCCGCCCGAAGCCGCGTCACCGGCCTCCTCGGCGCCGTGTGCCGCCTGACGGGCGGCCAGCAGACGTTCCACCAGATGGGCCAGCAGGAAGCCCGCCACGAAGAGCAGCAGGGCCGCCGGGACACCGAAGACCTCCGTGCCCGCCGCCTCCAGCGCCTCGGGCAGCAGGTCCAGGCCGACCACGCCCAGCATCAGGCCGCCGGCCAGGCCGAGGACGAGGTGGCGGCGGTCCGTCACGCGTTGCGCCGTCCAGCCGCCGGCCAACGTCATCAGGAACGCGCCGAGCGCGACGAACACCGCCATGGGCCCTTCGTATCCGATCAGCCCCTGTGCGCGCACATCCAGATCCCCTGTGAAGCTCCGTGAATCTTCGTTCGAGAGGACCCGAAACCATGGCCGACGCCTCCACCGGCAAGGTGACCTTCGTCGGTGCCGGCCCCGGCGCCGCCGACCTGCTGACGTTCCGTGCCGCGCGCGCGATCGCCGAGGCAGACGTCGTGATCTGGGCGGCCAGCCTGGTCCAGGAGGAGGTCCTCCAGCACGCGCGCGAGGGCGCGGAGATCCTCGACTCCGCGACCATGTCCCTCGAGGACGTCGTCGCCGTCTACGAGCGGGCCGTCGCCGAGAACCTGCGCGTCGCCCGTATCCACTCCGGTGACCCCGCCCTCTGGGGCGGTACCCAGGAGCAGCTCGACCGGTGTGCCCGGATGGGGATCGCCACCGAGGTGATCCCCGGTGTGTCCGCCTTCTCCGCCGTCGCAGCGCTCGCGCAGCGCGAGCTGACGATTCCCGAGGTCGCGCAGTCCGTCGTGCTGACCCGGCTCGGCGGCGGCAAGACGCCGATGCCGCCCGGGGAGGAGGTGCGGGAGTTCGCCAAGCACGGGACCACCATGGCGATCTTCCTGTCGGCCGCCCGGAGCGGGCAGCTCGTGCGGGAGTTGCTGGAGGGCGGCTATCCGACGTCCACGCCGGTCGTGGTCGCCTACCAGGCCACCTGGCCCGAGGAGCTGATCGTGCGGTGCACGATCGAGACGCTGGAGGAGACCGTCAAGGAGCACAAGCTCTGGAAGCACACCCTCTTCCTGGTCGGCCCGGCGCTCGACGCCGAGGGCACCCGGTCGCACCTGTACCACCCCGGGCACTTCCACGGGTACCGCAAGGCCGACCCGGAGGCCCGTCGGGCGTTGCGTCAGCGGGGTGCGAGTACATGATCACGGTCTTCGGTACGGGGACGGGGGCGCCGGTCCCCGCCGAGGTGCTGGCCGGGGCCCGGCTGGTCGTCGGCGGCCGGCGTCACCTCGCGTCCGCGCCGGTGCCGGAGGACGCCGAGCAGGTCGTCCTCGGGGCGCTGGCGCCCGCGCTGGACGTCATCGAGCGGTATCTGGAGAAGGAGAGCCGGGTCGTCGTGCTGGCCTCCGGTGATCCCGGGTTCTTCGGGATCGTGCGGGTGCTGGCCGAGCGGTTCGGGAGCGAGCGGCTCGATGTGCGCGCCGGGGTCTCCTCCGTCGCCGCCGCCTTCGCGCGGGTCGGGCTGCCGTGGGACGACGCCGTGGTCGTCAGCGCGCACGGGCGAAAGCTGCGGACGGCCGTGAACGTGTGCCGGGCGCGGCCGAAGGTGGCTGTGCTGACCGGGCCCGGGGCCGGGCCCGCCGAGATCGGTGCCGCTCTGAAGGCCGACGAGCGGGTCCTCGTCGTCGCCTCCGCGCTGGGGTCCGAGGAGGAGCGCGTCGAGCGGGTCACGCCGGCCGAGGCCGCCGGCCGGGACTGGGGTACGTCGGTGAGTGTCGTGCTGTGTCTGGACGAGACGCGGGAGCTGGGCGCCGTACGGACGGTCGCCGGGGCTCCTGCCGGGCCCGATCGATGGGCGCTGGACGAGGGCGAGTTCAGCCACCGTGACTCGATGATCACCAAGTTCGAGGTGCGGGCGCTGGCGCTGGCCCGGCTCGGTCCCCGGCTCGGTGATCTGGTCTGGGACATCGGTGCCGGTTCCGGATCCGTGGCCGTCGAGTGCGCGCGGCTCGGGGCCGCCGTCGTCGCGGTCGAGAAGACCCGGGACGGTGTCGAGCGGATCCGCGCCAACGCCGCCGCGCACGGTGTCGACGTACGGGCCGTGCACGGGGCGGCGCCGACCGTGCTGTCCGATCTCGACGATCCGGACGCCGTGTTCATCGGGGGCGGGGGGCGTGAGCTGCCCGCCATAGTCACCGCGTGCGCCCGGCGGGCCCGGCGGACGGTCGTCGTGGCGATGGCCGCCCTCGACCGGGTGCCGGCGGTGCGCGAGGCGCTCACCGGGGCCGGGTTCGGCTGTGACGGGGTGCTGTTGCAGTCGTCGCGGCTCGCGCCGCTGCCGGGGGATGTCACCCGGCTCGCGGCGACCAATCCCGTCTTTCTGCTGTGGGGGTCCCGAACCCCCGTCTCTGATGAAGGAGTTGCTCTGTGATCGGCCTCATTTCCGCCACCTCGGCGGGCGCGGCTGCGCGGGACCGGCTGGCCGCTGCGTGGCCGGAGCGGACGCGTGTGTACGAGGGTCCCGTCGGGGACGCCGTACGGGCCGCGTTCGCGGAGTGCGAGCAGCTCGTGTGCTTCCTCGCGACCGGTGCCGTGGTGCGGCTGGTCGCGCCGCTGCTCGGCGACAAGGCGTCCGACCCGGGTGTGGTGTGCGTCGACGAGGTCGGGCGGTTCGCCGTGTCGCTGGTCGGCGGGCACGGCGGGGGCGCCAACGAACTCGCCCGTGAGGTGGGGGAGTTGCTGGGCGCGGAGCCCGTGGTCACGACGGCCACGGACGCCGTCGGACTGCCCGGCCTCGACACCCTCGGCTTCCCGGTGGAGGGCGATGTCGCCGCCGTTTCCCGGGCCCTGCTCGACGGTGAACCGGTGGCGCTCGACGCCGAGTTGGCGTGGCCGCTGCCCGCGCTGAAGGTCACGGCGGAGGGCGCCTACGTGGTCCGCCTGACCGACCGGCTCGTCGAGGCCGCCGAACGCGAGGTCGTGCTGCGGCCGCCGTCCCTCGTCGTCGGCGTCGGCGCCTCGAAGGGGGCACCGGTGGACGAGGTGCTCGGGCTGGTCGAGAGCTCCCTGGCCGGTGCCGGGCTCTCCGCGAAGTCGGTCGCCGAACTCGCCACCGTCGACGCCAAGTCCGAGGAGCCCGGCATCGTCGAGGCCGCCGAGCGCCTGGGCGTGCCCCTGGTGACGTACTCCGCCGAGGAGTTGGCCGCCGTCGAGGTCCCGAACCCCTCCGACGCGCCCCTCGCCGCCGTGGGCACCCCCTCGGTCGCCGAGGCCGCCGCACTCGCGCGCGGTGGCGAACTCCTCGTCCCCAAGCGGAAGTCGGAGCGTGCGAACGGCCTGCCGGCCATGGCGACCTGTGCCGTCGTACGGCGTCCCGCGCGCGGCCGGCTCGCGGTCGTCGGGCTGGGTCCCGGCGCCCGGGACCTGCTCACGCCCCGCGCGAAGGCGGAGTTGCAGCGCGCTTCGGTGCTCGTCGGGCTCGACCAGTACGTCGACCAGATCCGCGACCTGCTGCGGCCCGGCACCCGGATCCTGGAGTCGGGGCTCGGGGCCGAGGAGGAGCGGGCCCGGACCGCGGTGGCGGAGGCCCGTAAGGGGCAGGCCGTCGCGCTGATCGGCAGCGGGGACGCGGGCGTGTACGCCATGGCCTCCCCCGCGCTCGCCGAGGCGTCCGACGACATCGACGTGATCGGCGTACCGGGTGTGACGGCAGCTCTCGCCGCCGCCGCGATTCTCGGCGCGCCCCTCGGGCACGACCACGTGTCCATCAGCCTCTCCGACCTGCACACTCCGTGGGAGGTCATCGAGCGGCGGGTGCGCGCGGCGGCCGAGGCGGACATCGTGGTCACCTTCTACAACCCGCGCTCGCGCGGCCGGGACTGGCAGCTGCCGAAGGCGCTCGCGATCCTCGCCGAGCACCGGGAGCCGACGACGCCGGTCGGTGTCGTACGGAACGCGTCGCGGCCGGACGAGTCCGGTCGGCTCACGTCACTGGGCTCCCTGGATCCGGCGACGGTCGACATGATGACGGTGGTGACCGTGGGCAACACGGCGACGCGTGACATCGCCGGGCGCATGGTGACACCGCGCGGCTACCGCTGGCAGACGGCAGAGGAGGGCGCCCAGTGATCCGTGAGGTCCATCCGATCGAGGTGGAGTCCTACCGGCGGATGCGTGCCCGCCTGGACACCTCGCACTTCCCGCAGCTGACCCGGGCGGTGGTGGAGCGGGTCGTCCACTCCGCCGCCGATCTGGAGTACGCGGACGATCTCGTCATGGACGAGGGCGCGCTGGAGAAGGCGCACGCGGCGCTCCACGCGGGCGCTTCCGTCGTCGTGGACGTGGAGATGGTCGGGGCCGGCATCACCCGGCGTCAGACCGTCTGCCGGCTGAGGGACGCGGCCGCGGGGCCGGGACTGACCCGGTCCGCCCATGGCATCCGGCTCGCCTACGAGCAGGTCGGGCCCGGTGCCCTCTGGGTGATCGGCAACGCGCCGACCGCTCTGGAGGAGTTGCTGACCCTGGACGCCGCCCCGGCGCTCGTCATCGGTCTGCCCGTCGGGTTCGTCGGCGCGGTCGAGTCCAAGGCGGCACTGCGCGAGAGCGGGCTGCCCGCCGTGAGCAACGTGTCCGAGAAGGGCGGGTCGGCCGTCGCCTCGGCCGCGCTCAACGCCCTGCTGTACCACCCTGTTTCGTCTTCCGAGGAGAAATCGTGACCACCCCCCAGCCCGCTCTGCTCATCGCCGGACATGGCACCCGGGACGACGGCGGGGCCGAGGCCTTCCGCGACTTCGTCCGGGAGCTGGGGCGCCGCAACCCCGAACTGGTGGTCGCGGGCGGCTTCATCGAGCTGTCCCCGCCGCCGCTGGGCGAGGCCGTCGCCGAGCTGGTGGAGCAGGGCGTACGACGGTTCGCCGCCGTTCCGCTGATGCTGGTCTCCGCCGGGCACGCGAAGGGCGACATCCCGGCGGCGCTGGCCCGCGAGAAGGAACGGCACCCGGGGATCTCGTACACCTACGGCCGTCCGCTGGGCCCGCACCCGGCGCTGCTGTCGGTGCTGGAGCGGCGGCTCGACGAGGCGCTCGGGGACACCTCCCGCTCCCCCGGCGACCGGGCCGACGTGACCGTGCTGCTCGTCGGGCGCGGTTCGACCGACCCGGACGCCAACGCCGAGGTGTACAAGGCAGCCCGGCTGCTGTGGGAGGGACGCGGGTACGCGGGCGTGGAGACGGCGTTCGTGTCGCTGGCCGCGCCGGACGTGCCGAGCGGGCTGGACCGGTGCGTGAAGCTGGGGGCGAAGCGGATCGTCGTCCTCCCCTACTTCCTGTTCACCGGCATCCTCCCGGAGCGGGTCCGGCAGCAGACCGAGGGCTGGGCGGCCGCGCACCCCGAGGTCGAGGTGCGCTCGGCGGACGTCATCGGCCCGGAGCCGGAACTGCTCGACCTGGTCATGGAGCGCTACCAGGAGGCCCTGAAGGGAGATCTGCGGATGAACTGCGACTCGTGCGTGTACCGCATCGCGCTGCCGGGCTTCGAGGACAAGGTCGGTCTGCCGCAGCAGCCGCACTTCCACCCCGACGACGACGGCCACCATCACCACGGCCACCACCACGGCGCCCACTCGCATGCCCACTGAGAGAGCCGGGAGCGCGGAGCGCACCGGGGCCCACGACCTCCGCCACCACGGCGACGCCGAGGTGCGGGACGACGGGGCCGCGCTCATCGACCTCGCGGTGAACGTCCGCGCGGACACGCCCCCGGTGTGGCTGCGGGAGCGGATCGCCAGGTCGCTGACGGGCCTGGCCGCCTACCCGGACGGCCGGGAGGCGCGGGCGGCGGTCGCGGCGCGGCACGGACTTCCGGCGGAACGCGTCCTGCTCACGGCGGGCGCGGCGGAGGCCTTCGTGCTGCTCGCCCGCGCCCTGGAGGTCCGGCACGCGCTGGTGGTGCACCCGCAGTTCACCGAGCCGGAGGCGGCGCTGCGGGACGCGGGACACGAGGTCGACCGGCTGCTGCTGCGCGAGGAGGACGGCTTCCGTCTCGACCCGGCGGCCGTCCCGGAGGACGCGGACCTGGTGGTGATCGGCAACCCGACCAATCCCACGTCGGTCCTGCACCCGGCGGAGACCATCGCCCGACTGGCCCGCCCGGGACGAACGTTGGTCGTGGACGAGGCGTTCATGGACGCGGTGCCGGGCGAGCGGGAGGCCCTGGCGGGGCGCACCGACGTGCCCGGGCTGGTCGTCCTGCGCAGCCTGACCAAGACCTGGGGGCTGGCGGGCCTGCGGATCGGCTATGTCCTGGCCGCCCCGGAGACGATCGCGGACCTCGAGCGCGCCCAGCCCCTGTGGCCGGTGTCGACCCCGGCCCTCGCGGCGGCCCAGGCCTGCGTGGAGCCGCAGGCGCTCGCCGAGGCGGCCCACGCGGCCCATCGCATCGCCGCCGACCGGGCCCATCTCGTCGCCGGGCTGCGGGAGTTCGGCCCGGACGGACTCTCGGTCGCCGAACCGGCCGAGGGCCCCTTCGTCCTCGTACGCCTGCCCCGTGCGGCCGCCGTGCGCAGGCATCTGCGCGACCTCGGTTTCGCGGTGCGGCGCGGGGACACGTTCCCGGGGCTCGATGAGGAGTGGCTGCGTCTCGCGGTACGGGACCGGGCGACGGTCAACCGGTTCCTCCAGGCCCTGGACCAGGCGATGACGCTGGCGGACAGCTGACCACCCGCTCGCGGGTGCCGTCGGGGAAGCGGATGTCGACGGCGCCCCCGGCATCGACGGTGGCGCTCGCGCCGGTCGTCAGGACGGTGTCGTCCCTGGTCAGGACGGTGAGGGTGACCAGCAGCGGGCCGGTGCCTTCGAGCACGGGTGTCGCGGAGTGCCGTCCGTAGGCGTTGGCGTCGAGGGCCCGTACGACGGTGCCCTCGGCGTCGGCCCAGCCGTACAGGCCGACGAGCGCGCTGGTGAGGCCGTCGGCGCGGCGGGTCAGCGCGCGCCCCGGGCCCGTCTCGGCGTGGGGTGGTGCGGTGTCGTCGGCGACGGCCCAACCGCCTTCGCGTACCCGCGTGTTCGGCGGCGCGTCGATGCGGTGCACCCGGATCTCCCAGGGGCCGTGCACCAGGCTGACCGTCTCGATGCGCCCTTCCTGCCAGGACGCGGCACGGCGTCCCTCGACGCCCAGCGGATGGATACGGCCACGCTGGGACGGGCTGCCGTCCACGGCGAGCAGGGCGATGTGGTTGTCGGGGCCGGTCGGGGTGTCGGGGGCGGTGGCGCTGGAGTAGGCGAGCTTGGCGTAGTGCGGGCTGTCCTCGTCGCCGGCCGGCGGGGGCGGCAGGCGGTCGCTGCCGTGGTTGACGAGCCGGACGATCCCGTCGGCCGCCGTGGAGTGCAGCAGCCAGCCCGGGGCGGGCAGGGCGAGGGTGGCGTCGGCGGTGTCGACGGGCCCGGGTTCCTCGGTGGCCGTCCACACCGGGTGGGTCTCGGGCAGCAGGAGGCCCAGGAAGGCCTTGCTCGCCCAGTACGGGGAGGCGGGGCCCGAATAGCGCTGGGTGACGGGGAGGAAGGGCCGGTACCAGCCGAGGCTGAGCAGACCGCGCTCATCGGGTACGCCCCGTTCCGCGAAGTGCTTCAGGGCGCCGGAGGCCAGCCGCCGGGTACGGCCGGGCGGCAGCGGAGTGGCGCCTGCGAGGGCGCCTGCCCAGAGGGGGGCCGCGGCGGCGAAACGGTAGGTGAGGGAGCGGCCCTGGTGGACGGGGGCGCCGTCGGAACCGAAGAAGTACTGGTGGACGGCGAGGAATTCACGCAGTCGGACGCGGTGCCGCTCCACCAGGTCGGCGTCCGCGCGCGGGCCCGCGATCCTCGCCCACAGCACTGGGTACAGGTGCAGCGCCCAGGCGTTGTAGTAGTCGAACTTCCTGCCGTCGCCGTCCGTGTACCAACCCCCGCCCCGGTACCAGTCGTCCAGCCGTGCGAGCCCGGCGTCGATCTCGCCCCGGCTGTGCGGGGCGCCGACGGAGGCCAGGAATTCCTCGGTGATGACCTGGAAGAGCCGCCAGTTGGAGTCGTTGACGACGGCACCGACGAACTGGCCGAGCCAGTCAGCGACTTGACCGCGCACAGTGTCGTCGAGCCGGTCCCAGAGCCAACGGCGCGACTCGTGCAGAGCGATCGCGATGGACGCGGCCTCCACCATCGGCTGACCCCGGTCGGTGATCGGCGGCCAGCACTCGCCCCCGTACGGATCGGTCCCGGCGGCGAGCCCGGTGGCGTACCGCTCGATGAGGGAGGGGGCGACCTGCCCTTCGGCACCCGCGATACGAAAGGCGGCGAGGAGGAACGACCGCGCGAACCCTTCCAGGCCGTCCGACCAGGGGCCCGAGTGGCTGGGGCGACCGGGGAGACGGTACTGGGCGAAACCGGGGGTGGCGTATGGGAGGAGGCCATCGAGGAGCCGGTCGGCGAGGGCTTCCCAGTGGGGGCGGGTCCAGCCGGTGAGGGGTGAGAGCAGGAAGTCGCACTCGGGGAGCTGCGTCAAGGGCGGCGCGGTCATACGAGGTTCGGTCCTCCATAAGTCGGGGGCATGCGAACGCCCTGCTTTTAAGGGGCGCGGGGAACTGCGCGACCAGCCACAACGGGCCCGCAGCCTTACGACGGCCGATCCGGCGGCGCCACACTTCGGCGCACGACAATGTGGGTGCCCAGCAAATGGTGGCTCCCAGCCGCACTGTCCGGATCCCGCAACGCGATCCGCACAGCAGCACGCCCCAACTCCTCCGCAGGCGTACGAACAGTCGTGAGCGGCGGGTTGAAGTCCTCGGCCAGCGGTATGTCGTTGTAACCGACGACGGAGACATCCTCGGGCACCCGCAGCCCCGCATCGGCGATGGCCCGCAGCGCCCCCGCCGCCACCATGTCGTCACCGGCGACCACCGCGGTGAACTCCCTTGTCTCCTTGAGCAGTTCGGTCATGGCCCGCAATCCCGCCGCCCGCCCCAGCCCACAGTCGACAACCCGCCCCGCCGCCGGAGGCAACCCGTGCTCCGCCAGCGCCGCCCGATACCCGGCGACCCGGGCGTCCAGCGCGGTGTTCCCGGGCAGCCCGCCGAGGAAGACGATCCGCCGATGCCCCGCCGACAGCAGATGCCCGGTGATCGCCCGCGCCCCCGCCTCGTTGTCGAACTCCACGACCAGCGCCGGGATGTCGGGATCCGGCGCCGGACGCCCGCACAGCACGAGCCGCGCCCCCGACGAGTCCAGCGCCTGCGCGTAGTGGGCCACCCGCGACCGATACGCGTCGTCCTCGACCACGCCCCCCACCAGGATCACCAGCCGCGCCCCCTCCTCCCGCATGAGCTGCACGAACTCCATCTCCCGCTGCGGATCCCCGCCGGTGGCACCGACCACGCACAGCCAGCCCCGGTCGGCGGCCTCCGCCTCCACGCCCTCGGCGACCTGGGCGTAGAAGGGGCTGGTGACCTGGCGGACGACGACCGCGGCCATCTTGCGGCCGCCGCCCACCAGCGCGCGGGCGTGCGCGTTGGCGACGTAGTCGAGGTCACGGGCGGCACGCAGCACGCGGGCCCGGGTGGCGGGGGGCACGGGGTGGTTGCCGCTGAGCGCACGTGACGCGGTCGCCGTCGACACACCCGCCCGCTCGGCGACCTCGCGGATCGTGACCCGTCCCTTGCTTGTCATGCCGTTCCCCATCCCCCGCGTCCGCTGTTCGGCCGGCGGAGCGTCATGTGTTGGCCGCGTAGTCCTTGGCGAACTCCTCGGCCATTCTGTCGCCGCCCCGGGCCCGCCACTTCTTCACGGCCGCGTCCCATTCCGACAGGGAGGTCCGTCCGGCGACGATCCCGGTCACCGTGTCGTCGAGCATCGCCTTCAGGGTCGTCCCCTGGGCGTTCTTCGTACGGGACTGAAGACCGTAGGAGGCGTTGCGGACGGCGTGCGGCACCACGTGGCTCTGCCAGTCGTGCAGGGCCCGTACGGCGTCCGGCAGGCCCGGCACGAACAGCACCTGCGGGCCTTCGGCGAGGTACTTCAGCGGCAGGTTGGTGTTGTTCTCGACCTCGCCGAGCCTGGTGGGCTGCGGGGAGCCGTCCTTGCCGCGGGTGAAGTGGGTGCCCTCGACGCCGTAGTGGACGAGCTCCCACTCCTTGCTGCCGAAGGGGGCGGCGAGATAGTCGAGGATCCTCAGGAGCAGCTGTACGCGCTCCTTCTTCGCCTTCTTCAGCACGGTGTAGCCGAAGGAGCGGCGGGCGGCGACGATCCCGCCGGGGGTGCCGTCGACGCTGTACGGGAGGGCCGCGGCCGGGGTCAACTTGCCGACGGTCTCCCGGTACTTGGGCAGGTAGGCGCCGAAGCCGTCCTGCATGGAGCCGACGGTGCCGTTGTAGAAGAGGGTCGTCAGGTCGATCTGGGAGATGGAGGTCGCGTCCGGGTGGTACGCGCCTTCCTTCCGTAGCCGGGCCTGGAAGGCGATCGCGGCCTTGAAGCGTTCGTCGGCCCAACCCGGCTGGAACGTACCGGACTTGGTGACGGCCCACTCCTGGGGCGCGTTGTGGGCGGCGGAGTGCACGGCGTTGCCGAACAGGGAGCCCTGGGCGGCGCCGAGGGCGTAGGTGCGCCCGCCGGTGGCCTTCTTGGCGACCGTTGCGAAGTCCTCGGAGGTCCAGCCCTCCCGCATGCCGGCGTCCGTGAACATGCCCTGGTTGAGCCAGAGGGTGGAGCCGGGCAGCGGTCGCTCCAGGGGGATGCCGTAGATACGGCCGCCGATACGGCCCATGTCGCGCCAGGCGTGGGTGGGGATGTTCGCGAGGTTGGGGTGGTCGGCGATCGCCTCGCCGGACAGGTAGGGGGTGAGGTCCTCGGCCCTGCGCTGCACGAACTCGGCCTCGCGGGGCAGCACGAAGCCGGAGAACATGTTGATGATGTCCGGCAGGCTGTCAGGGTCGCCGGCCATGACCGTGGCCATCTTCTTCTGGTAGTCGGCCTGGGAGATGATCGTGTACTCGATCTTCACGCCGAGCGCCTTCTCCACGGCCGCCCAGAACCGGTTGGCGGAGGCCGGCTTGGGCGGGGTGCCGAAGGACACCGACATGACCTTCACCGTGGAGCCGTCGCCGGGGGTGCGGGCCACCGAGGTCGCCAACTCGGCCGGGTAGGAGGTGTATCCGGCCTGGACGCCGGCCTCGGTGGGGGCCAGGTCGGGCTTGGGGCCGGTGGCGGGCCTGTAGGACGGCCAGGGCGCGAGCTTCTTCCCGGCGTTGGAGACGTCGCTGTCGCCGGAGCCGGTGGAGCAGGCGGTCAGTACGCCCGGGACAGCGACGACGGCCATGGATCCGAGCAGGGTGCGGCGGGACATGCGGGGCACGGTGAATCACCTCGTGTCGGCTGGGACCAGCTGGGGTCAGCTCTTGATGGCGCCGGTGAGCACGCCCTTGGTGAAGTACTTCTGGAGGAAGGGGTAGACGACCAGGATCGGCACGGTGGCGATCACCAGGACCGCCATCTGCACGGTCTGCGGTGCAGTGACCGTGGCCTCGCCGGTGGTGGCGTCGGTGAGCCCGGAACCGGCCACCACATAGGTGCGCAGCACCTGCTGGAGGGGCCAGTGGTCGCTCTCCAGATAGAGCGAGGCGTAGAACCAGGAGTTCCAGTACGCCACCGCGTAGAAGAGTCCTACGACCGCCAACGCGGCCTTGGACAGCGGCAGTACGACGGAGAAGAGCACCCGCCAGTCCCCCGCCCCGTCCAGGCGCGCGGCCTCGTACAGCTCCTCGGGGATGCCCTGGAAGAAGCCGCGCAGGACGACGAGGTTGAAGACGTTGACCAGGACGGGCAGGACGAGTGAGGCGTAACTGTCCAGCAGGCCGAGCTCCTTGACCAGCAGGAAGCTCGGGATCATGCCGGGCGGGAAGAGGAACGTGAACAGCACGAGCAGCAGGACGGGCCGGCCGCCGAAGACTCCGGGGCGGGACAGGGCGTAGGCGAGGGTGACCGTGCAGGCGAGGCTGAGCAGAGTGCCCACGACGGTGACGCCGGCGCTGACGCCGAGGGCGTGGGTGACGATGCCGCCGTCGAGGATGTCCCGGTAGGCCTTGAGGCTGGGTTCGGTCGGCCACAGCACCCAGCCGCCGTTCTCGACGACCTCGTCGGTGGAGGCCAGCGAGGTGGAGACGATGACGAGGAACGGCACGCAGACCAGGAGGACGACGGCCACGAGGGCGAGCGCCTTGGCCGCCTGGGTGACCGGCTTGGGCTTCTCCATCCAGCCGGGCCGTAGGTGACTGCTCACTTGTAGACCCCCTGTTCGCCGAGGCGGTGGGCGACCTTGTTGGCGGCGTAGACGAGGAGGGCGCCGACGACGCCCTTGAACAGGCCCGCGGCGGCGGCGAATCCGTAGTCGCCGCCGACGATGCCCTGGTAGTAGACGAAGGTGTCGATGATCTCGGCGGCCTCGGGGCCGACGGCGTCGCGCTGGAGCAGCATCTGCTCGAAGCCGACGGAGAGGATCTCGCCGAGCCGCATGATCAGCAGCAGCACGATCACCGGGCGGATGGCGGGCAGGGTGACGTGCCAGAAGCGGCGCCAGGGGCCGGCGCCGTCGATCGCGGCGGCCTCGTACTGCTGCTCGTCGACCTGGGCGAGGGCGGCGAGGAAGATGATCGTGCCCCAGCCGGCGTCCTTCCAGATGACCTGGGCGACGACGAGCGGCTTGAAGGCGTCGGGGTTGCCGATGATGTCGACGGTGTGCAGACCCGCGCCGTCCAGGCCGGAGTTGAGCAGGCCGGTGTCGCCGAGGAGTTGCTGGAAGAGGGCGACGACGATCACCCACGAGATGAAGTGCGGAAGGTACGCCACCGACTGCACGAACCGTCGGACGCTGCTCCAGGTGAGGCTGTGCAGGAGCAGGGCGAGGGCGAGCGGCACCGGGAAGAAGAAGACCAGCTGGAGGAGGGCGATCCAGACGGTGTTGAGGACCGAGTCCCAGAACGCCTCGTCCTCGAACATCCGCTGGAAGTTGCCCAGTCCGACCCAGGGGCTGCCCCAGATGCCGTCGAAGGGGACGTACTCCTTGAAGGCGATGACGTTGCCGACGAGGGCGCCGTAGTGGAAGAGCAGGAAGTAGGCGAGACCGGGGAGCATGAGCAGGAGGAGTGCACGGGATTGAAAACGTTTGCGCTCCACTGATCCCCTCACATCGCGTTGATTGGGTGAGAGGAAGTTAAAACGTTTTCAGAGGCCGGTCAACAGCCCTGACAGAGAAGGACTGTTGACCGGTGACCTCTTGGGGTGGTCAGTTCCTGCCGCGTCGCGCGAACGCGACCGCTCCCCCGCCCGCGACGACGAGCGCGAGCGCGCCGCCCGCGATGTACGGCGTCATGGAGCTGCCGCCGGTCTCGGCCAACCCGGCTTCGGCGGGGCCTCCTTGGGGTTTGACGTCACCGGCCGGCGTGGGGTCGGCGGCATCGTTCACCGGGGCCGACGGTGCCTCGCAGGTGGCCTTCGCGAGGGTGAGGGTGCCCTCGACCTCGGCGACGTTGAGCTTCAACGGGTTGATGGAGACGTTGAGTTCGAGGGCGGTGGCGGCCGCCGTCCTGGTGGTGGTCTCGGCCTTGGAGAGGTCGAGGCGGACCTTTCCGACACCCGGGACCTCGACCTCGGTCGGACCGCCCGCGGTGAGCGTGACCTTCTTGCCGAGCACGGTCACCGAGCCCAGCAGGTTGGAGGTGGCGGTCGGGGTCTTCCCCGCCTCGCAGGTGGCCTTGGAGGTGACCGTGCCGAGCTCGATGAGCGACAGCAGGGGCAGGCCCGGGACATGGAGCTTGGCGTGGGCGAGGGTGGTGGAGGCCTCGGCCTTGGCATCCGTGACGTCCGCCTTGGCGGAGGCCACCCGCGCGTCGAGCACGCTGAAGGGCTGCCCGCCGTCGACGCCGTCCAACTTCGCGGTCAGCGCGGTCTTCTCGGCGCTCTGCGGCGCCTGCACTTCGTTGAGGGAGACCGCGAGCGGGACGTTCACGGTCTTGTTGAGCAGGGACACGTCGAGCCCGGTACGCAGGACGACGGCGCTCGCGCGCCCCTCGTCACCGGTCGCGTGCGCGGAGCCGGCACCGGCCAGGACCGCGGGAGCTGCGACCAGGGCCGTGGCCGTCGCGACGGTCGCGAGACGGCGTGCGGGCATGCGGAAGTTCTTGCCGTTCAAGGTGGGGACCCCTCAGAGGAGACTTGCTCGGGACCCGGCAAGAATTACGCACTGGGGGTGAATGGTCAGCAGGCTGACGAGGGTTCACTCCAAAGTGCCTTTTCCGTGCACGTCTTCGATTCCCCAGGCACGCACGTTCTCCACAGTCACCCGTTCACCCCACGACTCGTCCGTTCATCCCACGACTCGCCCGTTCAGTACCACCCTCCGGGGCGCCCCCAGTACCCGTACGTCCGCCCGCGGATCCCCCTCGTACACCACGAGATCGGCCGTGGCGCCCTCGTCCAGGCCCGGGCGGCCGAGCCACTCGCGGGCCTTCCACGTCGTCGCCGCCAGGGCCTCGACCGGGGGAATGCCCGCCTTGGTCAGTTCCTCGACCTCGGTGGCGACCAGGCCGTGCGGGAGGGTGCCGCCCGCGTCGGTGCCGACGTAGACCGGGATGCCGGCGTCGTAGGCGCCGCGGACCGTGTCGTAGCGGCGTTCGTGGAGCCGGCGGATGTGGGCGGACCAGCGGGGGAACCTGGACTCGCCGCCCTCGGCCAGTTTCGGGAACGTGGCGATGTTGACCAGGGTGGGGACGATCGCCACACCGCGGTCCGCGAAGAGGGGGATCAGGTCGTCGGTGAGGCCCGTGGCGTGCTCGATGCAGTCGATGCCCGCCTCGACGAGGTCCCGGAGGGAGGACTCCGCGAAGCAGTGGGCCGTGACCCGCGCGCCGAGCCTGTGGGCCTCCGCGATCGCCGCCTGCGCCGCGTCCCGGGGCCAGCTCGGGGCCAGGTCGCCGACCTCGCGGTCGATCCAGTCGCCGACCAGCTTGACCCAGCCGTCGCCGCGGCGGGCCTCCTGGGCGACGTAGGCGACGAGATCCTCCGGTTCGATCTCGTGGGCGAATCCGCGGATGTAGCGGCGGGTGCGGGCGATGTGCCTTCCGGCGCGGATGATCTTCGGGAGGTCCTCGCGGTCGTCTGTCCAGCGAGTGTCCGAAGGAGAGCCGGCGTCTCTGATCAGCAGGGTGCCGGCCTCGCGGTCGGTGAGGGCCTGCGTCTTGGCTTCGCCGATGTCCACCGGGCCGTGGGGGCCCAGGCCGACGTGGCAGTGCGCGTCGACGAGGCCGGGAAGAGCCCAGCCCGCGACGGTACGGACGTCATAGGCACCGACGGGACGGTCGTAGGAGATCCGACCGTCGATGACCCAGAGTTCGTCTCGGACGTCGTCTGGGCCTACGAGGACGCGGCCTTTTACGTGCAGCACCGGCAGATCGTTCATGAGACGCACGATAGTTCTTCGGCTGCGGATGCATTGTGGCTGGTCGCGCAGTTCCCCGCGCCCCTTAGGGGGCGCGCCTGTCGTCCTCCTCGACATCCGCCATCGCCGGGTCCAGCAGACGTGACAGGAAGTGGCGTGTGCGTTCGTGAGCCGGGTTGCCGATGACCTGGGCCGGGGTGCCGTCCTCCACCACCACTCCCCCGTCCATGAAGATCACGCGGTCCGCGACCTCCCTCGCGAAGGTCATCTCGTGGGTGACGACCATCATCGTCATGCCCTCCTGCGCGAGCATCCGCATCACCGCGAGGACGTCCCCGACCAGCTCGGGGTCGAGGGCCGAGGTCGGTTCGTCGAAGAGCATCACCTCGGGGCCCATCGACAGGGAGCGGGCGATGGCGACGCGCTGCTGCTGGCCGCCGGAGAGGGAGGCCGGGTAGGCGTTCGCCTTCTCGGTGAGGCCGACCCGCTCCAGGTTCTCGGCGGCCACCTTCGCCGCCGAGGCCTTGTCCCGCCTGAGCACCCGGCGCTGCGGCAGCGTGAGGTTCTCGGTCACCGTGAGGTGCGGGAAGAGGTTGAACTGCTGGAAGACCATGCCGATACGGCGGCGTACGGCGTCGATGTCGACGTCGGGGTCCGTCAGCTCGGTGCCGCCGACGAAGACCTGGCCCTTGGTGGGCTCCTCCAGGAGATTCACGCACCGCAGCAAGGTGGACTTGCCGGAGCCGGACGGGCCGATGACGCACACGACTTCGCCCTGGCCGATCTCCAGGTCGATGCCCTTGAGGACCTCGTTGTCGCCGAACGCCTTGTGCAGGCCCCGGACCTGGATCTCCGGCCGGCTCGCTTCAGGGCTCATTTCACGGCCTCCTGGGCCTTCGCCTCCATGCGGCGCACCACGAACCCGAGCGGGATCGTCACCAGCAGGTAGCACAGGCCGGCGACGAGGATCGGGGTGGAGTTGGCGGTCGTACTGGCCAGGTCGCGGCCGTACTTGGACAGTTCGCGCTCCTCCAGGGTGACCCCGAGGAAGAGCACCAGCGAGGAGTCCTTGAAGAGGAGGACGAGTTCGTTGGTGAGGGGCGGCAGGATGATCCGGAAGGCCTGCGGGATGATGATCGAGACCATGGCCCTGGCGGGCGAGAAGCCCAGTGAACGGGCCGCCTCCAGCTGCCCCTTGGGCACCGCCTGGATGCCCGCGCGGATCGTCTCCGCCATGTACGCGGCCGCCACCAGGCCGAGCGCGAGCGCGACCTTGCCGTACGTGCCGCCGGGGATCTCGGTGCCCGGGAAGGCCAGCGGTACGGCGACCCCGATGAAGATGAAGATCAGCAGGGCCGGCAGACCGCGGAAGATCTCGATGTAGACCCCGGCGAACCAGCGGTACGGGCCCACCGACGACAGCCGCATCAGCGCTATGACCATGCCGAGGACGAGCCCGAACGCGAAGCCGGACAGCGTGTAGAGCACGGTGTTCTTCAGCGCCAGCGTGATGACGTCCGGGAACATCTCCTTGGCGATGTCCCACTGGGCGAACTGGTTCTTCAGCCGCCCCCAGTCGGCCGCGGCCGCGAAGGCGACCACGGCCCCGACGAAGACGACGTACTGGGCGCCGCGCGACAGACTGCGTTTCTGACTCCGGGTCAGGCCCTTCTTGCGGGGCTGGAGTTGTGCGTCCGCGCCCGTCATGAGGCGGACGGGGAAGCGGAGGCCGCGGACTCGTCGTACGGGCCGATCCACTTCTCGTACAGCGTCTTGTACGTGCCGTCCGCCTTGGCGTCGGCGAGGGCCTTGTTGACGGCGGCGAGAAGCTTGGTGTTGCCCTTCTTCACCGTGAAGCCGTACTGCTCACCGGTGTTGATCTGCTCGGCGACCTGGAAGGCGTCCGCGTTGGCCTTGGTCTTCAGCCAGCCCTGGACGACCGGGTAGTCGATGACGACGGCCTTGACCTGGCCGGAGCGCAGGCCGTTGAGGACGGCGTCGGAGGACTCGAAGGAGACCGGGTCGAAGCCCTGGCTCTTGGCGTAGTCCTCGCCGGTGGTCTGCGCCTGGGCGCCGAGCTTGACCTTCTTGGACTTGGCGTCGGCGAGGGACGTGATGCCGCTGCCCTTGTCGACCAGGAGGGCCTGGGTGGCCTCGAAGTACGGGTCCGAGAAGTCGACGTTCTTCTTGCGCTCGTCGGTGATGGTCATGCCGGCGGCGGCCAGGTCGCACTCGCCGGAGTTGAGGAAGGCGCCGGTCTTGAAGTTCTCGAACGGCGTGTCGAGGATCTCCTGCTTCACGCCGAGGTCCTTGGCGACGAGGTCGATGAGCGACACGTCGAAGCCCTGCACCTTGCCGTCGATCTCCGACTGGAAGGGCGGGTAGGGAAGGTGGGTGCAGGTGGTGAGCTGCCCCGCCTTGACCAACTCGACACCGCCGGCGGCGGTCTTGGTGCCGCTGCCGCCGTCGTCGTCGGAGGAACAGGCGGCCACGAGTAGAAGCCCGGCGGTCGCGGCGGTGGCGGCCAGGACGCGGGTGCGGCGACCGGAGAGGGTGTTCACGGGGAGGCCTCCTGTGGGGGAACTGTGGGTTCCGATTATAAGGAGAGGTTTGGGTCTCTCAAATCAAACCGATGGCTATGACGCCGTTGGCCCTAAGAAGTCACCGGTCGAGGAGCGTTGCCGGGCAGCGGTTACCCTCGATCACCTCTACCCCAGTGAGCGAAGAGAGCACCACCGTGACCCACCCCTTCCTGGATCTGGCCCCGCTCGACGCGGCGCACTTCGCGGCGATCGAGGACCGTGTGGCGCGGCTGCTGAGCACCTCGCAGGACGTCGTGATCATGCAGGGTGAGGCGTTGCTGCCGCTGGAGGGCGCGATCCGGGCGAGTGCGGGTCCGGGGACGGTGGCGCTGAACGTGATCACCGGGCCGTACGGGCAGACCTTCGGGGACTGGCTGCGGGACTGCGGGGCGACGGTGATCGATCTGGCGGTGCCGTTCCACACGGCGGTGACCGCCGAGCAGATCCGGGCGGCCTTCGCCGAGCATCCCTCGATCGACTTCGTGTCGCTGGTGCACGCGGAGGCGGCGACGGGCAACACCAACCCGGTCGCGGAGATCGGGGAGGTGGTGCGCTCGCACGGTGCGCTGTTCTACCTGGACGCCGTCGCCTCCGTCGGGGCCGAGCCGGTGCTGCCGGACGCGTGGGGTGTCGACCTGTGCGTGATCGGGGCGCAGAAGGCGATGGGCGGCCCCGCGGGCGTGTCGGCGGTGTCCGTCAGCGAGCGGGCCTGGGCCCGGATGGCGGCGAACCCGCACGCGCCCCGGCGGTCGTACCTGTCGCTGCTGGACTGGAAGGAGCGGTGGGTGGACGGCGGCCGCAAGGCCCTGCTGCACGCACCGGCCCAGTTGGAGATGCTCGCACTGGAGGCCTGCGTCGAGCGGATCGAGTCGGTCGGGCTCGACACGGTGATGGCCCGGCACGCCTCGGCGGCCGCGGCGACGCGAGCGGGGGCCGTGGCGCTGGGCGGCGGCCTCGAGCCCTACGTCCACGTGGCCCGGGACGCGGCACCGGTTGCCACGACCCTGCGGGCGCCGGCGGGGGTGGTGGCGTCCGAGCTAGTGGCCCGGGCCCTGGCCTCGGACCCCGCGCTGCCGCTGGCCGCGGGGGGCGGTGCGTTGGCCAAGGAGATGATCCGGGTCAACCACTACGGGGCGGACGCGACCCCTGGGGCGGTCCGGGCGAGCCTGGCGGCGCTCGGGGCGGCGTTGGGTGAGCGGGGACTGACCGTGGACGTGGCGGGCGCGCTGCGGGCTGCGGAGGCGGGCTGGTAGGGCTGGAAGACCCCCCGCACACACCCTTATGGTCTCCGGCATGCGGCGCACTGACCTCACCCGGGACGACGGCACATGGGCGGGGCTGTCGCTCCAGGTTCCGTCGTCCGGTCGGCCGGGGCTGTGTCTGTTCAGTGCCGAGCGGCGGCTTCTTCTCTGCCAGGGGCCGGAGCCCGTGCTCCTCGCCGCGGTCGAGGAGGACCACTGCGGGGTGGAGTTCTGGCGCACCGACGCCTACCGCTCCCCGGTTCCGCCGCTGCGTGCGGACACGGCGCGGGCCCTGGCCGGGCACCCGGACCGCTGGGCCCACCGCTTCGCCCGGTCCCTGCTGGACTCGTCGGAGAGCCCTCTGCACGAGGGCCGCTGGCTGCTGACCCCCGACAGCCCGCTCCCGCGCTGGAACCACGGCCGTCTGCCGCAGGCGGAGTACTGGGGCTCGATGCTCATCGAGGGGCATCCGGACGGATACGTCGACTGGTTCATGCACTCCGGCTCCTGGGAGATCCTTCCGTTGCGGCCGATGCCCGACGCGGACGACAGCAGGGTCAAGGCGTACCGGAAGCAGGCCCGTGACGGCACGCTGCCGCCGGTCCTGTTGTGGTGGGTCAGCGGGCTGGACTGCCATCTCGTCCTCGACGGTCACGCACGGCTGGCCGCCGCGATCGCCGAGTCGACCCAGCCCCCGGTGCTGGATCTGTATCGCACCGCGCCGAGCGACGAGGTACGCACCGGGACCGAGCAGGCGGTGCGCGCCTACGAGGCCGAGTTGGACCGCTTCGCCGCGCTCCGCGCCGTCCAGGGCACCGTGGTCCCCGACGGTGCCGCCTTCGCGGGGCCGGCCCTCGCCCGTCGGCTTCGGGAGCTGGACACGGGTCAACGGCCCACGTGGGCCTGGCCGTTGCCGGGCGGGACCGCCGAGTGGCGGCGCGTCGCGGACGACGTGGCCGCCTGGAAGAGGTAGACCGCCGGCGCCCCTGCCATGCCATGCTCGCCCCATGACCACCAACACACCGTTCACCCTCCCCGACGGCCGTCCTGTCCCCCTCACCACCGGTGAGGAACTCCCCATGTTGCAGAGCTGGTTGGACTTTCACCGGGCCACTTTGGAGCTGAAGTGTGCGGGGCTGGACGACGAGCAGGTGCGGCTCGCCGCCGCCGAGCCGTCGTCGCTGACGTTGCTCGGGCTGGTGCAGCATCTCGCTGAGGTGGAGCGGAACTGGTTCCAGCGGGTGATCGCCGGGCTCGATGTGCCGCCGGTGTACGAGGAGGTGACCGGGTACGCCCTGCGTGCCGATCGCGCGCTCGACGAGGCGCTCGGCGTCTGGCGGCGGGAGATCGCGCGGGGGCGGGAGATCGTCGCCGGACGGTCGCTCGACCATGTCGGGCGGGTCATGGAGGGGCCTGTTCCCGGGATGGAGGTCAGTGTGCGGTGGGTGCTCATCCACATGATTGAGGAGTACGCCCGCCACAACGGCCATGCCGATATCTTGCGGGAACGAATCGACGGGGTGACCGGAGCCTAATTCAAAGGGAATTCCGGAATTCATTCCCGGGGCAGCTTCCCGTATTCTTCTGCCCCCTTTTTCGGGTCCTAAACGCAAAGATTCTGCGAACGTCAACCGGATGAATTCGGGCAGATGCCGTGGGGATTACATGGCTGTGACGCGTTACACATCGCGGGTGATTTAAGTAGTTTGTGCCGCACAAATACACCCATACCTCGCCTCCCTCACGCGTTCGCCCGCGCCCGCGTGATAACACACGTACCGCCGACCCGTAACCCCTGTCGGCGATGCAATTTTTAATTTCCCTGGGTAAATTCAATCCGCATGACTGCCGCACAAGCAGACACGACAGCAGAACTGCAAATCGACCGTCCGAACGTGGCCGACGGCGCCGCGTTGTGGCGGATTGCGAGGGACTCGAAGGTCCTCGACCTGAACTCGTCGTACAGCTATCTGCTGTGGTGCCGCGACTTCGCGGCCACGTCGGCCGTCGCTCGAGACGGGCAGGGCAAGCCGGTCGGCTTCGTCACCGGGTACCTCCGGCCGGACCGGCCGCGCACCCTGCTCGTCTGGCAGGTGGCGGTGGACGAGACGCACCGTGGGCGCGGGCTCGCCGGGGCGCTGCTCGACGCTCTGGTCGCGCGGGCCTCGGCCGAGCACCGGATCACCGCCGTCGAGACCACCATCACGCCCGGCAACACCGCCTCCGAGCGGCTCTTCGGCGCCTTCGCCGAGCGCCATGACGCCGGCCTGGAGCGTGCGGTGCTGTTCGACGACGACCTGTTCCCCGACGGGCCGCACGAACCCGAGGTCCTCTACCGCATCGGTCCCCTCTCCCTCTGAGTCCCTCTCCCCTCCACCCCCTCGCCATCCCCCACGTACCCGAGGAGCGATTCGTCGTGACCATCACCCAGCCCGACCTCAGTGTCTTCGAGACCCTCGAGTCCGAGGTGCGCAGCTACTGCCGCGGCTGGCCCACCGTCTTCGACCGTGCGCAGGGCAGCCGCATGTACGACGAGGACGGCCACGAGTACCTGGACTTCTTCGCGGGCGCCGGTTCCCTGAACTACGGGCACAACAACCCCGTCCTGAAACGGGCGTTGATCGACTACCTGGAGCGCGACGGCGTCACGCACGGGCTCGACATGTCGACCACCGCCAAGCGGTCCTTCCTCCAGACCTTCCAGGACCTGGTGCTGCGGCCGCGCGACCTGCCGTACAAGGTCATGTTCCCGGGCCCGACCGGCACCAACGCCGTCGAGTCCGCGCTGAAGCTCGCCCGGAAGGTGAAGGGGCGCGAGGCGATCGTGTCCTTCACCAACGCCTTCCACGGGATGTCGCTGGGCTCCCTCGCGGTCACCGGCAACGCCTTCAAGCGGGCCGGGGCCGGGATACCGCTGGTGCACGGCACCCCGATGCCGTTCGACAACTACTTCGACGGCACGGTCGAGGACTTCCTGTGGTTCGAGCGGCTGCTGGAGGACCAGGGGTCCGGGCTGAACAAGCCGGCCGCGGTGATCGTCGAGACCGTGCAGGGCGAGGGCGGCATCAACGTGGCCCGCAAGGAGTGGCTGCAGGCGCTCGCCGCGCTGTGCGAGCGGCAGGACATGCTGCTCATCGTCGACGACATCCAGATGGGGTGCGGACGGACCGGGGCCTTCTTCTCCTTCGAGGAGGCGGGCATCACCCCGGACATCGTCACCGTGTCCAAGTCGATCAGCGGCTACGGACTGCCCATGTCGCTGTGCCTGTTCAAGCCCGAGCTGGACATCTGGGAGCCGGGCGAGCACAACGGCACCTTCCGCGGCAACAACCCGGCGTTCGTCACCGCCACCGCCGCGCTGGAGGCCTACTGGGCCGACGGGTCCGCCATGGAGAAGCAGACCCGGGCGCGCGGCGAGCAGGTCGAGCAGGCCCTGATCTCCATCACCGAGGAGAACCTCGCCGACGTGAAGGAGTACCGCGGGCGCGGGCTCGTGTGGGGGCTGGAGTTCCACGAGAAGGCGCGGGCCGAGCGGATCGCCCGGCGCGCCTTCGAACTCGGGCTGCTCATCGAGACGTCCGGCCCGGAGAGCGAGGTCGTCAAACTCCTCCCCGCTCTCACCGTCACCCCGGAGGAACTCGACGCGGGGCTCAGCGTCCTCGCGCGTTCCGTCCGGGAAACCGTCTGACCGAACCGTCGGACCAACCGCCTATCTAGGAGGCTCGTACCACCGTGATCGTCCGTTCGTTCAAGGACATCGAAGGAACCGACCGGCATGTGAGGTCGGCGTCCGGCACCTGGGAGAGCAAACGGATCGTGCTCGCCAAGGAGCGCGTCGGGTTCTCGCTGCACGAGACGATCCTGTACGCGGGTACGGAGACGTCCATGTGGTACGCGAACCACATCGAGGCCGTCGTCTGCGTCGAGGGCGAGGCCGAACTCACCGACCACGAGACCGGGCTGAGCCACACGATCACGCCCGGCACCATGTACCTCCTCGACGGGCACGAGCGGCACACGCTGCGGGTGAAGGAGGACTTCCGCTGTCTGTGCGTGTTCAACCCGCCCGTGACCGGACGGGAGGACCACGACGAGAACGGCGTCTATCCCCTGCTGACGGAGGAGGGCTGACCACCATGACCACCACGAACCCGACCGCGATCACCGACCTGTACCCCAGCCGCGGGCCCGCCGAAGTCACCGTCCCGCGTCAGGACCCCGTCGTCTGGGGCGCGCCCGGCACTTCCGGGCCGGTCTCCCTCGACGAGCTCCACTCCTACGAGCGGGACGGCTTCCTCGCCATCGAGGAGCTCATCGGCGAGGACGAAGTGGCCCGGTACCACGCGGAGTTGGAGCGGCTCGTCGCCGACCCGGCGATCCGCGCGGACGAGCGGTCGATCATCGAACCGCAGTCCAAGGAGATCCGGTCCGTCTTCGAAGTGCACCGGATCAGCGAGGTGTTCGCCGAGCTGGTGCGGGACGAGCGGGTGGTCGGGCGGGCCCGGCAGATCCTCGGCTCGGACGTCTACGTCCACCAGTCACGGATCAACGTCAAGCCCGGCTTCGGCGCCTCCGGCTTCTACTGGCACTCGGACTTCGAGACCTGGCACGCCGAGGACGGCCTGCCGAACATGCGGACGGTGTCCGTCTCCATCGCGCTGACGGAGAACCACGACACCAACGGCGGCCTCATGATCATGCCGGGCTCGCACCGCACGTTCCTCGGCTGTGCGGGGGCGACGCCGAAGGACAACTACAAGAAGTCGCTCCAGATGCAGGACGCAGGCACGCCCTCGGACGAGGCGCTGACCAAGATGGCCGGCGAGTACGGCATCAAGCTGTTCACCGGCAAGGCGGGTTCGGCGACCTGGTTCGACTGCAACTGCATGCACGGCTCCGGCGACAACATCACGCCGTTCCCGCGCAGCAACGTCTTCATCGTGTTCAACAGCGTGGAGAACGCGGCCGTGGAGCCCTTCGCGGCTCCGATACGGCGACCGGAGTTCATCGGCGCGCGGGACTTCACGCCCGTGAAGTGACCCTCACAGCCACGCCAGCGACGCGGCCCTCTCCAGTACGTTCTGGACCGGGGCCGCGTCGCCCGTGGTGGCCCGCGGTACCTCGTCCGGGGTGTACCGTCCGCCGACGAGCAGGCAGAAGTCGACCGGATCCAGGGTGAGTTCGGCCCGTACCGGTTCGTCCTGCGAACCCAGTACCCACCGCTCCCCGCCGGTGACGGAGAACAGCACCGGCGCGGCGTCGGGTCCGAGGGCCAGTCCGAGGATGCGGACGGCCAGCCGGACCAGCTGCCACAGGTGCGGCTCGGGCGGCGGCGGGACGGCGATGCCGAGGGCGCGGCCGATGTCGTCGGTGTGGATCCACGCCTCGAAGGCACGCACCACGTAGTGGTCGGCGACCGGCAGCCGGACGCCCATCAACATCACCGCGCGGGCGGCCGGTTCGGGATCGTGGGCCTCGGGCGCGGTGAGCAGTGCGCCGGCCTGGGCGGACCAGTCGGCCACGGTCTCCTCGGGCGTACGGCCGTACTCGTGGGCGATGACCTCGGCGGTGCGCTCGTTCCAGGCGTCCCCCCAGTGCGTGTCGGGGGAGATCCGGGAGAGCGGCAGGCGGGTGTCCTGGCCGAGCAGCCGCGCCAGGTGCTCGTCGGCGGCGAGGAGGTGGGCGATGGTCGCGTGGACGTCCCAGTCGTGCACGACCGGGGTGGACCAGCGGCCCGCGATCTCCGGCAGCAGCGCCTTGAGGCCCGCGACCGCGGCCGCGTAGGGGGCGGCGTGCGGGGCGACCCGGGGCGTGGCGGGGCGGGTGCGCAGGGCGCCGGAGAGGATGTCGGCGGCGGGGCGGCGGTCGGAGCCGTTGGACGCGGGGCCGTCGAGGAGTCGTACCGTCTCGCGCAGCCGTTCCGCCTCCGCCGCGCAGCTCTCGCACTCGGCCAGGTGCAGCGGGACCGTCCTGCGGTCGGCGGGGTCCAGCGCCCCGAAGGCCCAGGCGGCCAGCAGGTCGCGTACGCCGTCGTGTTCAGTGGTCACCGTGCACCCCCTTTCGCGGATCCCTTTCCATCATGCGCCCCTTTCGAGCGCGGGGTCGGGCGGGTCGGCCAAAGTCTCGGCCAAGGTACGTAACGCTGTGCGCAGCCGTGTCTTGGCGGTGCCCTCGGGGATGCCGAGTTCGACCGCGGCCTGCCGGTAGGTGCGGCCCGCGAAGTAGGCCAGATGCACCACCTCCCGCTGGGGCTGCGGGAGTTCGGCGAGGGCGGAGTGCAGCAGGAGAGAGCGTTCGCGGTCGACGACCGTCTCGTCGGGGCCAGGACCGGGCTCGGGGATGGCCTGGAGGGCCGAGTCGTCGGCGCCGGCGGCCTTGCGGTGCCTGGCCTCGCCGCGCACCCAGTCCACGGCCCGCCGGTGGGCGAGCATGGAGAGCCAGGTGCGCAGGGTGCCGCGGCCCGCGTCGTAGGCGTACGGCCTGCTCCACAGGTGGGCGAAGACCTCCTGCGCCACCTCCTCGGCGGCGCCCGGACTGCGGGTGACCCGCACGGCGACCCGCCGTACCAGAGGGCCGTACGCCTCGTACACCTCGGTCAGCGCGGACTCGTCGCCGTACACGAGCCGCCTGTGCAGCTCCGTGTCGACGGGAGGCCGCACTGACGTATCGCCCGCTTGTTCCACCGGCACCACCACCCCTGGTGCCCTTCCTAGCGCCCTGGCCGGGTCCGCGCCAGCGGTTCACGACAACAGGCCATGGCCAATGGTTCACGAGCCGTAGGTCAGCCGGACAGGACGTCCAGCAGGCGGTCCACGTCGGCGGGGGTGTTGTAGAGGTGGAAGGAGGCGCGCAGATGGCCCGCGCGGTCGGAGACCTCGATACCGGCCGCGCTCAACTCCCGTTGCCTCGCGCCCAGTCCGGGCACGGAGACGATCGCCGAACCCGGCGCCGGGACGGGTTCGTGGCCGAGGGTGGCGAGGCCCGCGCGGAAGCGGTCGGCGAGCGCCAGGTCGTGGGCGTGGACGGCGGGCACGCCGAGTTCCTCGATCAGGGAGAGGGAGGCGCGCAGGCCGGCGTAGGTGAACAGGGCCGGGCTGAGGTCGAACCGGCGCGCGGAGTGGGCGAGTTCGGCGATCGGGCCGTAACAGCTGTCCCAGGGGTTCTCGCCCGCGACCCAGCCGGCCAGCAGCGGGGTCAGGCCGCCGAAGTCGGCCGATTCCGCGGGGACGACCAGGAAGGCGGCGCCGTGCGGGCCGAGCAGCCACTTGAAGCCGGTGCAGACGGTGTAGTCGTACGCGGCGGCGTCGATCGGCAGCCAGCCGCCGGCCTGCGAGAAGTCGACGTAGGTGCGGGTGCCGTGCCGCTGTGCGGCCGCGCGCAGGGCCGGGAGGTCGGCGACGCGGCCGTCGGCGGACTGGGCGGCGCTGACCGCGACCAGCGCGGTCCCCGGGCGGACGGACTCGGCCAGCCGTTCCAGGGGGACGCTGCGGACCTTGAGGTCGCCGCGGGCGTGGAAAGGGTGCACGACGGAGGTGAAGTCGCCCTCGGCGGTGAGGACTTCGGCGCCCGCGGGGAGCGCGGCGGCGACCAGTCCGCTGTGGACGGAGACGGAGGGGCCGGCCGCGACCCGGCTCGTCGGCACTCCGGCGAGCCGGGCGAAGGCGGCGCGGGCCGCTTCCACGTCCTCGAACAGCGGGTCCAGCGGCCTGCCCTCGGCACGGATCCGCGCGGCCGCCGCCAGGGCGGTGACGGCGCGGGCCGGGAGCAGACCGCTGGTCGCGGTGTTCAGATAGGTGTTCTTCGGGGCGAACTCGGCACGGACCAGGCTCTCGAAGGTCTCCATGGCTCCACTGTGGAGCCGCCCGGGCCATTAGTCCATTGACGATTTTTACGTGGTTCCCCTAAGGAACCCTTATGGGTACGCTCCGACCTGCGGAGTCTCTCTGCCGCGCCCGCCTCAGTGCTGCTGCGGCACCGCGCACCCGTCGGGGCCGCAGGCGTCCGCGCCGCCGTCCTCGATCAGCTGGAGCGGCGGACGCTCGCCCCAGGCCTGGGTGAGCGCCTGGGTGAAGACTTCGGCGGGCTGGGCGCCGGAGACGCCGAACTTGCGGTCGAGGACGAAGAACGGCACGCCGCTCGCGCCGAGTTCGGCGGCCTCGCGCTCGTCGGCGCGGACGTCGTCGGCGTAGGCGTTCGGGTCCGCGAGGACCTTGCGGGCGTCGTCCGCGTCCAGTCCCGCGGCGACGGCGAGCTCCACGAGACGGTCGTCGCCCTCGGAGAAGACGGACCGCTCCTCGGCGAAGTTGGCCTTGTAGAAGATCTGGATGAGCTCGTCCTGCCTGCCCCGCGCCTTGGCGAGGTGGAGCAGGCGGTGCATGTCGAAGGTGTTGCCGTGGTCGCGGCCGTGGGTGCGGTAGGCCAGGCCCTCGGCGGCGGCCTGTGTACCGAGGTTGTTCTCGGCGTCCTGGGCCTGGGCCACGCTGATGCCGTACTTCTTGGCGATCATCGGGACGACGGGCCCGATGTCGGCCTTGTCGTGCCGCGGGTCCAGCTCGAAGGAGCGGTGCACCACCTCGACCTGGTCACGGTGCGGGAAGGCCTCGAGCGCCTTCTCGAAGCGGGCCTTGCCCACGTAGCACCAGGGGCAGGCGATGTCGCTCCAGATCTCGACGCGCATGTCTCGGCTCTCTCCAGGTCGAACGGGTACGGAGACTCCCTCCGGTTAATGGGTGAACGTTCAAGGACCGAGGATCATTCCCCGGCCAGCGCGAAGGTCATCCGCAGATGATGAGCCCCCGGCTCCTGCGGGTCCGCGGTCCAGCCGAGCCGACCGTAGAAGGCCTGCGCCCGCAGGTTGTCGACGTGCACGTCCAGCGCCGCCGTCCGCTTCCCGTCGGCCCGCCACTGCTCGACGCAGGCCCCGTGCAGGGACGTACCGACTCCGGAGCGCCAGAGGTCGGGGTCGACGTGGAACTGGAACAGCTTGACCGTCCGCGCCGGGGCGCCCTCCGGGGTCCGGAAGGAGGCGAGCGCGACGACCCGCCCGTCCTCCACGGCGCACAGGACGTGCCCGTCCGGCCGGGCGACGGCGGCCCGCCAGACGGCGAGCCAGTCGGTGCCGTCGTCCGGGACGCCGTCGGGGTAATAGGTGGCCCGGGCCCGGGCGTGGAGCGCGGTGAGGGCCTCCGCCTCGGCCGGTACGGCGGTCCGGATCACCCGGGCCGTGACGACTCTGTCACTGATCATGCAACGGAGGACGTGACCTCGTCGGCCCCGGTTCCCAGGCGGCTGAACCGGGCCCGATAGGCGCTCGGCGTCAGTCCCGTGCGACGGGCCAGATGGCCGCGGAGCGAGTCGGCGGTGCCGAGGCCGGAGGCCCGGGCGACCTGGTCCATGGACTGACGCCACTCTCGGCGTGGAAGCGGCGGGCGAGGGTGCGGACGCTGACACCGGCGTGCCAGGCCATGACGTGGTTGTTCGGTTACAACTCGGCTCGGGCGACCGGCGGTTGAGGGGGCCCGTCAGCTGCCGTCTCTGAGGTCCTTCGGCCACTCGGGCCTGAACTCCACGTGGTCGTACGTCACGACGCACCCCTCCCCCATCGGCGACTGCGTCATGAACCCGACGAGTGCGGCATCGCTCTCCTTCTCGTCGCCGAGGGTGAACAGCCGGACGAATATCCAGCGTTCACCGTCCCGAGAGGCGTGGAAGGCGAACGCCCGCCCGGTCCGGCTCACCCGCAGCCAGACCGATTTGCCCTCCACGGTGAAGGAGTTGGCGTCGTCGGAGTGTCCCCGGGTGACCACCGTGCAGATGGTGGCCACGTCCGGGGAGTACTCCAGACACAGCTTGGCCCAGGCCCGCTCCCCGACATGGACGTACAACACCCCCGCGTCGAAGGACGCGTTGAACCCCACGGTGACCCGGGCGATCAGCTGGAAGTCCCCTTCGGGCGCCCCGAGCAGGCGGGGCGCGTCGGAGGCGGGGTCGAGCCCTTCCGCGGTGGGCGGCACGAACCGGTCCTGCCGAGGCCCGGCCCACCCGGCGAGCACACCGTCCTCGTAGGACCAGTGGCCCGAGGGCCCGTAGGTACGGAGGGAGAAGGGCAGTTCGGGAAGCAAGACGTCCATCGACTGATTATCTCAGGGCGACATCGAGAAACTCAGGGGCGCGGGGAACTGCGCGACCAGCCACGAACAGCCCGCAGCCGACAGCCCACCGCGCCCCGATGGCACTATCGCTCCAACTGCCCGTTGAAACGACGGGGCAAGCCGAGCGGGTTCTCGTCCCGCAACTCCTGCGGCAGCAGCGCCGCAGGCGTGGTCTGGTACACCACCGGCCGCATCCACCGCTCGATGGCCGTACCGCCCACCGAAGTCGACGTGGACGTCGTGGCCGGGTACGGCCCGCCGTGGTGCTGGGCCGACGCCACGGCGACCCCGGTCGGCCAGCCGTTGACCAGGACACGCCCCGCCAGCGGCGTCAGCTCCGCGAGGATCTCCGTACCGCGCCCCTTGCCCTCGGTCTCCTCCGTGGACAGGTGCACCGTGGCCGTAAGGTTGCCCGGCAGCCGGGACAGCACCGCACGCGCCTGCGCGTCGTCGTCGTAGCGCGCGACGACCGTCACCGGACCGAAGCACTCCTCCAGGAGCAGGTCGTGCTCGCCCTCGGCCGCCAGCTTGTCCGCCGGCACCGTCAGGAAGCCCGGGCTCACCGTGTGCTCGCCGCCCGCGCCCGGCGTGACCGGCGTCTCCACGTCGGCCAGCTCGGCGCGCTCGGCGACCCCGGCGATGAAGTTGTCCCGCATGCGGTGGTCGAGCAGGACTCCCGCGTCGGTGTCGCTGACGGCGTCGGTCAGGGACTTCAGCAGACCGTCGCCCGCGGCGCCGGACGGCACCAGCACGAGCCCCGGCTTCACGCAGAACTGGCCGACGCCCAGCGTCATGGAGCCCGCGAGCCCGGTACCGATGGCCTCGGCGCGCTCGGCGGCGGCGGCCTCGGTGACCACGACGGGGTTCAGGGAGCCCAGCTCGCCGTGGAAGGGGATCGGGACGGGACGGGCGGCGGCGGCGTCGAAGAGGGCGCGGCCGCCCCGGATGGAGCCCGTGAAGCCGGCCGCGGAGACCAGCGGGTGCTTGATGAGCTCGACGCCCGCCTCGAAGCCGTGGACGAGACCGATGACGCCCTCGGGGATGCCGTGCTCGGCGGCGGCCCGCCGCAGGACGGCCGCGACCAGCTCGGACAGGGCCGGGTGGTCCGGGTGGGCCTTGACCACGACGGGGCAGCCCGCGCCCAGCGCGCTCGCGGTGTCGCCGCCGGCGACGGAGAAGGCGAAGGGGAAGTTGGAGGCCGAGTAGACGGCGACGACCCCGAGCGGCACCTTGTAGCGCCGCAGGTCCGGGATCGGCGGGGTCGCGGTGTCGTCGGGGTGGTTGATCACCACGTCGAGGAAGGCGCCCTCGTCGACGATGTCGGCGAAGGACCGCAGCTGGTAGCAGGTGCGGGCGAGCTCGCCGGTGAGCCGGACCGGGCCGAGCGCGGTCTCGGCGTCGGCCGCCTCGACGAGCTGGTCCTTGGCGGCCGTCAGCTTGTCGGCGGCGGTGCGCAGGAACGCGGCGCGGACCGTGCGGTCGGCGAGGGCGCCCCGGGCGTCGTGCGCGGCCCGGACGGTGACGTCCACCTCCTGGGCTGTAGCCTCCACCGCAACCTGCTCACGCGGCTTCCCGGTTCGGGGGTCGACACTCCAGACTGGTGCTGCTGCCACCGCGGGTCCCTCCACACAGTTCCTAGGTCATCCACCAGGGTTGTTCGATATACTGAACACTGTCTCTGATGGTGAATATGCTGTTGGAGACTATTTCCCGTCCAACGAAGGGGTCAAGGGCGATGTCGGCAGGCGAGACGGGTGGCGGGGCGCAGGTCAAGTCCGCGGTACGGACGGTTGAACTGCTCGAATACTTCGCCGGACGCCCCGGTATGCACTCCCTCGCGGCGGTCCAGGAGGCCGTCGGTTACCCCAAGTCCAGCCTCTACATGCTGCTGCGCACGCTGGTGGAGCTGGGCTGGGTGGAGACGGACGCCACGGGCACGCGGTACGGGATCGGGGTGCGGGCGCTGCTCGTCGGCACGTCGTACATCGACGGCGACGAGGTCGTCGCGGCCGCGCGTCCGACGCTGGACCGGCTCTCCGACGACACCACCGAGACCATCCACCTGGCGCGGCTGGACGGCACCAACGTGGTCTATCTCGCCACCCGGCAGTCCCAGCACTATCTACGCCCCTTCACCCGGGTCGGCCGCCGGCTCCCGGCCCACTCCACCTCCCTCGGCAAGGCGCTGCTCAGCACCTACTCCGACGAGCAGGTCCGCAAGATGCTCCCGGAGACGCTGCCCGCGCTGACCGAGAACACGATCACCGACCGGGAGAAGCTCATCGAGGAGCTGCACCTGGTGCGGGAGCAGGGCTTCGCCGTGGACCGCGAGGAGAACACCCTGGGGCTGCGCTGCTTCGGGGTGGCGATCCCCTACCGGACCCCGGCGCGGGACGCGATCAGCTGCTCGGTGCCGGTGGCGCGGCTCACGCCCGCGCACGAGCAGATGGTGAAGGACGCGCTGTTCGACGCGCGGGACCGGCTGACACTGGCGACCCGTAGGCTCTGACCCCATGGCCACGATGGAAGTCGTACTGCGCGATGTCCACGACAGCGATCTGCCGGTGTTCTTCCGGCAGATGAACGACCCGGAGGCCTGCCGCATGGCGGCCTTCATCGCCCGGGACCCGGCCGACTGGGACGCCTTCGAGGCCCACTGGAAACGGGTCCGGGCCTCCGACGCCGTCAACCGGACCGTGCTGGCCGACGGTGACGTGGTCGGCAGCGCGGCGGTCTACGGGGAGCCGGGCGAGCGCGAGGTGACGTACTGGATCGACCGCGCCTACTGGGGGCGCGGTATCGCCACGGCGGCTCTGCGCGAGCTGCTCGTGGAGGTGCCCGAGCGGCCGCTGTACGCGCGGGCGGCGGCCGACAACGCGGGTTCCCGGCGGGTGCTGGAGAAGTGCGGGTTCCGGCTGACGGCACACGCGCGTGGGTTCGCGAACGCCCGCGGCGAGGAGATCGACGAGGTCGTGCTGACCCTGGAGCGGTAGCCGCCGCGCACATGAACGTGCCATGAGAAAGCGGATCCCGGGGAACGATTCATGGCTTCCCGCTCGTCTACCTGAGCGGGATGAACAAGACGATCAGGCGCGCATCGGTCTTCACGCTGCTCCTGGTGTTCGCTCTGCTGCTGCGGGCGACCTGGGTGCAGTTCTACGAGGGCCAGGCGCTCGCGGACGACAGCGACAACCGGCGGAACGCGATCGAGACGTACTCGTCGCCGCTGGGGAACATCATCGTGGCCGGTGAGTCGATCACCGGTTCCGCGCAGACGACGGGGAGCGACCTCAAGTACAAGCGCACCTACAAGGACGGCGAGCTCTACGCCGCGGTGACGGGCTACGCCTCGCAGGCGTACGCGCCGACGCAGCTGGAGGGCATCTACACCGACCTGCTCAACGGCACGGACAGCCGGCTGAAGTCCGTCATGGACACGGTCACCAACCAGCGGGCCGAGCCGGGCAACGTGGTCACGACGATCGACCCCGCCGTCCAGAAGGCCGCCTTCGAGGCGCTCGGTGACAAGCAGGGCGCGGCCGTGGCGATCGACCCGAAGACCGGCAAGATCCTGGCGGTCGTCTCGACACCGTCGTACGACCCGTCCTCGCTGACCGACGCCAACACGGCCGGTATCGCCTGGAAGAAGCTCACCAAGGACTCCGACAAGCCGCTGACCAACCGCGCGCTGCGGCAGCCCGTGGCGCCCGGTTCGACGTTCAAGCTGGTCGTGGCGGCGGCCGCACTGGAGGACGGGCTGTACTCGTCGGTGGACGAGAAGACCGAGAGCCCCGACCCGTACCGACTGCCGGGCACGGTCACCGATCTGGAGAACGAGAACAAGTCCGCGCCCTGCGAGAACGCCTCGATCCGCACCGCGCTCCAGTACTCCTGCAACAACGTGTTCGCGAAGATGGCGTACAACCTCGGCCAGGACAAGCTCAAGGCGATGGCGGAGAAGTTCGGCTTCAACGACGAGTCGCAGGACGTGCCCGTGCGGGCGTACACCAGCGTCTACCCCTCGGACATGAACGACTCCTCGACGGCCCTGACCGGCATCGGCCAGTTCGATGTCACCGCGACCCCGCTCCAGATGGCCATGGTGTCGGCGGCCATTGCCAACGGCGGCGAGATGGTCTCGCCGCACATGGTGTCGCAGATCACCAACAGTGGCGGCGATGTCCTGGAGGACTACGACGACGAGGCGTCGACTACGCGGGTCGTCAGCTCCGAGACCGCCGAGCAGCTCCAGTCGGCGATGCAGACGGTCGTCAACGAAGGCACCGGCACCAACGCCAAGATCGACGGGGCGACCGTCGGCGGCAAGACGGGTACGGCCCAGCGCGGCGAGAACAACAGCGAGTCGCCGTACGCCTGGTTCACCTCGTACGGCAAGGCCGACGGCAAGGAGGTCGCCGTCGCGGTCCTGGTCGAGCAGTCGGACGCGGAGCGCTCCGAGGTGAGCGGCAACGGTCTGGCGGCGCCGGTGGCGAAGGCGATGATGGAAGCGGCACTGAAGTAGACGCGCCCCAAAGGGGCGCGGGGAACTGCGCGACCAGCCACGACGAACCCGCGGCTGGTCGCGCAGCGTCCGTCACTTCGCGCCGAGGATCTGCTCGATCGGGTCGATCGCGAAGTAGATCAGGAACAGCGCCGAGGTCCCCCACAGCAGCCAGTGGATCTCCTTCGCCTTGCCGAGAACCGCCTTGATCACGACGTAGGCGAGGAAGCCCGCGCCGATGCCGTTGGTGATCGAGTACGTGAACGGCATCACGGCGATGGTGAGGAACGCCGGGATCGCGATCTCGTACTTGTCCCAGTCGATGTGCTTGACCTGGGTCATCATCAGGAAGCCGACGGCGACCAGGGCGGGGGCCGCGGCCTGCAACGGCACGATCGTCAGCAGGGGGCCCAGGAACAGCGCCAGGCCGAACAGTCCGCCGGTGATCAGGTTCGAGAAGCCCGTGCGTGAGCCCTCGCCCACACCCGCCGCCGACTCGATGTAGGACGTGGCCGAGGACGCCGACGCCGCGCCGCCCGCGACCGCCGCGGCACCGTCGATGAGCAGCACCCGGCCGAGGTTCGGGACCTTGCCCTCCTCGTCGAGCAGGCCGGCCTCGGCGCTGATGCCGACGACCGTGCCCATGGTGTCGAAGAAGTCGGACAGGATCAGCGTGAAGATCAGCAGGACGACGGTGATGACACCGACGTCGGCCGCGCTGAACGCCCCGAACAGGCTGAACTGACCGAGCAGCCCGAAGTCCGGGGTGTCGACGAGCTTGTCGGGCCACGCGGGCGTGGTCAGACCCCAACTCTTGATGTCGGCCGCCGAGTTGATGATCATCGCGATCACCGTCATGGTCACGATGCTGATCAGGATGGCGCCCTTGACCTTGCGGGCGAGCAGTCCGATCGTCAGCAGCACACCGAGACAGAAGACGAGGATCGGCCAGCCGGAGAGCGTGCCGGTGCCGCCGAGCTGGACCGGGACGGTGGTGTTCGCGGCGTCCGGGATCCGGCTCACGAAGCCGGCGTCGACGAAGCCGATGAAGGCGATGAACAGGCCGATGCCGACGCTGATCGCCTGCTTGAGCGGTTGCGGGATGGCGTGCATGACCGCCTCGCGCAGCCCGGTCACCACCAGCACGCAGATCAGCAGTCCTTCGAGGACGACCAGGCCCATCGCGTCGTCCCAGCTCATCAGCGGGGCGATCTGGAAGGCGACGACTGCATTCAATCCGAGGCCGGCGGCGAGCGCGAGGGGCAGGTTGCCGCCGACGCCCATGATGATCGTCATCACCGCGGCCACCAGGGCGGTGGCGGTGGTGAGTTGGACGGGGTCGAGGGTGTCGCCGAACTTGTCCTTGGCGCTGCCCAGGATGATGGGATTCAGGACAAGGATGTAAGCCATCGTGAAGAACGTGGCGAAGCCGCCGCGTATCTCCCGGGCGAAGGTGGAGCCCCGTTCGGAGATCTTGAAGTACCGGTCGACGCTGTTCGCCGCCGGTGGCGGGACGCTCGGCCGGTCGGCCACCTTCTGCGTGTCGGACATGGCTGTTGCTCCTTGTTGCCTGGTTGATCGGTGTGCGGATGCTGGCTGGATTGTTCCCGCGTTGAACGCGTTTCAGGTTTTCTCCGTGTTACGGAATCGGGGTCGATGGACCAGACTGCGTTCGAAGCCCCGTACGAACCACGCCGATGATCACTGCTACGCTTCCGGATCTCATCCGGGCCACCTCCGGATGATCACATGTCATTCACATGACAGTCACAGGGAGGTTTCGCCCGTGGGCACGGTCGTCGACGACGCAGCCTCCGTGGAGTTCCATGCCTTCTTCGAGCGTCACTACGCCGAACTGTCCCGTCTCGCCCATCTGTTGACCGGCGAGTCGGACGCCGCCGACGATCTCGCGGCGGACGCGCTGCTCGCGCTCTGGAACCGCTGGGACCGAGTGCGCGCGGCCGACCACCCGGCAGCGTACGCCCGTGGTGTTGTCGCCAATCTGGCCCGCACCCGTATCCGCAGCGCGGTCCGTGAGCGCCGCCGGATCGCCCTGTTCTGGTCGCAGCGCGAGGAGAAGACGGAGAACCCGGACATAGCGGGTGTCGTCGACGTCCAGGACGCGCTGCGCAGGCTGCCGTTCCGCAAGCGGGCGTGCGTGGTGCTGCGGCACGCGTTCGACCTGTCGGAAAAGGACACCGCTCTCGCCCTGGGTGTTTCCGTGGGTACGGTTAAGTCCCAGACGTCCAAGGGGATGGCCGAACTGCAACGGCTGCTCGGCTCCCAGGGCGTACCCCGGAAGATGGCGGCGGCCATGGCGCGCGGCGGCGAGAGCGGAGGACGGACCCGATGAGGCAGCAGGACGTGCACGACGAGCTGCGCGCCCGGCTGCACGAGGCGGCCGGACAGCACGAACCCGACCGCGCGCGCATCCTGGCACGGATCGAGCGCGGCATGGCCGAGGAGACCCGCCCGGACCACCGGGCCACCCGCCCGCCGGTGTTCGGCTGGGTGCGGGTGGTCAGTGCCACGGCGGCGGTCGCGTGTGTGCTCGGCATCGGCGGCTACGCGGTGGCCTCGGCCGTCAAGGACGACACCCCGCAGCAGACCGTGGCGACCACGGCGACGCCCGAGCCCTCGCCGGACGCGACGAGCCGGGCCCCGATCAAGCCCGCCGACCCCTCCCCGGGCGAGGACCGGGAGACGAGGAAGCCCAGCGGCACGCCCTCGCCGCAGCGGCCCTCCGCGACCCCCACCGCCAAGCCCCCGGTCACCGCCGACGGCGAGGAGGACGGCCCGCTCTGGTCGGACGGCTCGGTCGACCCGCACAGCAACGACTTCTGGGCGCAGAGCAACATCACCCTCAAGACCTCCGAGGAACTGACCGCGCTCACCGTGCAGTTGAGGATCGCGCAGACCGGCGGGGTCAACTCGGCCGGCGCCTGGCGCTCGCTGCCGGAGGCCGACTTCACGCTGACGACCGAGGAGAAGGACGGCTTCCTCGTCTACACCTGGACGCTGAAGGAGGGCCGCAAGGTCGCCAAGGGCGAGTGGGTGTTCGCGGGGCAGTACGACCATGAGCGCGGCGGCCGTGACGCGGCGGACGACAGCTACACCGCGACCGGTACGGCGGGCGGCGAACAGCTCGCGGTGAAGGGCGACTTCGCGGCTCACGACGGCGACGACGGGTCGTCCGAGGGAGATTCGTAAAGAAAATCCGGAGGGGCGGCAACCCTTTCCCCACCCCGTGGCGACCAGGAGACGCAAGGATCCTCTCCCACGCAAGGAACGGGCATGACTGCACGAGCTGAACAGCGCGTCCGCCACCGCCGTCCGGTCACCAGGCGTCGGGCGGTGATCGCCGGAGCCTCGGCCCTCGGCATCACGGGCGCGGCGATCGTCACGACGACGATGCTGTCCTCCGCGAGCGCCGCGTCCTCCTGGCCGACCGCCACCGGCAAGCAGGCCGTGAGCAGCACGATCAAGGTCACGGGCACCTACAACGGCGGCTACAAGCAGTTCTACGGCAGTGGCGCGCTCGGCGGCAGCGGCCAGGAGGAGGGCCAGGACCCGATCTTCCAGCTGGCGGACGGTGCCGTCCTGAAGAACGTGATCATCGGCACACCGGCCGCGGACGGCGTCCACTGCCTGGGCAGCTGCACGCTCCAGAACGTGTGGTGGACGGATGTCGGCGAGGACGCGGCCACCTTCAAGGGCAAGTCCTCCTCGTCCGTCTACACGGTCTACGGCGGCGGCGCGAAGAACGGCTCGGACAAGGTCCTTCAGTTCAACGGCGCCGGCAAGCTGGTGGTCACCAAGTTCCAGGTGGCCAACTCGGGCAAGCTGGTGCGCAGTTGCGGCAACTGCTCCACGCAGTACAAGCGCACGATCATCATCAACGACGTGGACGTCACCGCGCCGATGAACTCGATCGTGGGCATCAACCAGAACTACGGCGACACCGCCGCGCTGCGCAACGTCCGCGTCCACGGCGACAGCGGCAAGAAGATCAAGACCTGTGTCCGCTTCAAGGGCAACAACACCGGTGCCGAACCGACCCAGATCGGTACCGGGGCGGACGGAACCTTCTGCCGGTTCACCTCCTCTGACATCACGTACGAGTGAGTGAACCTTCAATCATGACGGAGTTCCGCCCTTGAGCACGCACAAGAGACACCTCACCCGCAGGCGGGTGCTCGGGGCCTCCGCGATCGGCGTCGCCGCCACCGGCGCCGCCGTGGCGGGCGGCACCGGTCTGCTGTCGTCCGCGTCCGCCGCCACCTTCGGCTACCGGGACGACGGCACGAACTACGTCATCGACACCGGGTCCTCGCTCGTCTTCAAGGTCTCCAAGTCGACGGGCGACATCACGTCCCTCGTCCACCGGGGCAAGGAGTACGAGGGCTACGGCGGCAGGCACTCGCACGTCGAGTCCGGCCTGGGTGCCTCCACGGTGACGATCAAGCAGTCCGGGGCGACGATCCTGGTGAAGGTCGCGCACGGCGCGATCACCCAGTGGTACGCGGCCCGCAACGGCCAGAACAACGTCTACCTGTGGACGAACAAGAAGGACGCCTCCTTCACCGCGACCCGTTATCTCGTCCGCCTCAAGCCCGGGATGTTCCCCAACGAGGGCCCGGACTCCTGGATCGAGGCCTCGGACAAGATCATCGAGGCCGGTGACGTCTGGCGGCGCGGCGACGGCACGACCCACTCCAAGCACTACTCGGGCAAGCGCGTCATCGACTACGACCACATCGGCTTCACCACCGGCTCGGTCGGTCTGTGGCTGGTGCGCTCCAACCACGAGAAGGCCTCGGGCGGCCCCTTCTACCGCTCGCTGCTGCGCCACTCCAACGACAAGGGCGCCGGGCTCTACGAGATCCTGCACTACAACCAGGCCCAGACCGAGCCGGAGCGCTTCGGCCTCCAGGGCCCCTACGTGCTCTCCTTCACGGACGGCGGCGCGCCCTCCTCGTCCCTCTCCCACGCCAGGCTCGACACCTCCTGGGTGGACGGCCTCGGCATCACCGGCTGGGTCGGCGCGGCCGGCCGCGGCAAGGTGGCCGGCGTCGGTCTGAAGGGGATGGACGCCAAGTACGCGTACACCGTGGGCTTCGCCAACGCGGACGCCCAGTACTGGGCGAAGGCCGCGGCGGGCACCGGGGGCTTCTCCTGCAAGGGGATGCTGCCGGGGACGTACAAGCTGACCGTCTACAAGGGCGAACTCGCCGTGCACACCGCCTCGGTGAAGGTCACGGCGGGCGGTACGACGTCCCTCAACAGCCTCACCATCACCGGCGACCCGGCCACCGCCAAGGCCGTCTGGCGGCTCGGCGACTGGGACGGCACCCCCGGCGAGTTCAAGAACGCCAAGCTGATGACGTACGCCCATCCCTCCGACGCCCGCGCGGCGAAGTGGACCGGGAACGTGACGATCGGCGGCGGGAGCGAGGCGGCGTCCTTCCCGGCGTACCTGTGGAAGGACGTCAACGACGGGATCCTGGTCTACTTCAAGTTGACCAAGGCGCAAGCGGCCGCGGCGCACACTCTGAGGGTCGGGGTCACGGACGCCTTCCTCAACGGCCGTCCGAGGGTCACCGTGAACGACTGGGTTTCGGCCGTCCCCACGGCCCCCACCCAGCCCAACACCCGCTCTCTCACCACGGGTTCGTACCGGGGGAACAACCATTCGTTCACCTTCAACGTCCCTAGTAGTGCGTGGCGCACGGACACCTCGCAGTACAACGTGCTGAAGATCGACATCGTCAGTGGTTCGAGCGGTACGGGCTATCTGAGCCCGGGCGCGTCGTTCGACTGCATAGACCTGCTGACCTGAGCCCCCCTCGGTCAGCAGCCGCCGGCTGGAGCCCCCCTCGGGCCGGCGACGAGAACGCCCCGCCTGTGACGACAGGCGGGGCGGTTCTTGTTCGCGCGTTGAGTCAGTTCATCGTCGAACCGATGGCGGTCGAACCGGTGGTGAGGAAGGTCGTGGCCGGAAGTGCACCGTCGGACTTCCGCGCGCCGTACGCCGTCGTCGCGTCCTTGGACTTGAAGGAGGGCGTCGAGACCCCGCTGTCCCAGTTGTTCGCCGCGGACACCGTGGACGAGCCCAGCTTGGACAGCCCGCCCTTGTTGCTCACCGACAGGTTCCGCGCCAGCCGGGCCTTGCCGGTGGCGAAGTAGAAGCCCGCCTCGGCGTTGGAGTAGGCCGTGTTGCGGTTCAGGACGATCGCGCCCGGGTTGGAGTTCTCGGTGAAGCCGTTGAGGGTGTTGTCCCAGGCCGCGTTGTTGTTGACGACGTGCGCGACCGTGACGCCCCCGCCGCCCAGCTTGTAGCCGTTGCCGTTGCCCTCGAAGGCGGAGTCGTTCCAGCGGTTCTTGCCGTTGCCGAAGGCCCAGGAGTGCTCGATGGTGACCGGCGAGGAGAACTGCCAGAGGTCCAGGCCGTCGTCCGAGTTGTTGTAGAGGCGGGCGCCGGTGATCTTGTTGCCGGTGCCGGAGCCGAACTTCACCGCGATCCCGTCGGCGTTCTGCCCGTGTCCGGCCGGGTCGTAGTTGCCGTAGCTGTCCAGGTTCTGCACGAGGTTGTTCGTCGTGCCGTCGCCGCGCAGCGTGAACCCGGAGTCGCCGTTGTTCGCGGTGACGAGGTTCTTGAAGACGCCGCCCACCGACGAGGTCACGACGAGGCCCTGGGCCGGGGAGTTCTGGAAGGTGAGGTTCTGCACGGTCCAGTGGTCGCCGTAGATCCCGGCCAGCCAGGACCCGTCGGGCAGCTTGGAGCCGTCGATCCTGACCTTCTCCGCGCCGTACGCCTGGAGCGTGATGTGCGCCGAACTCGTGCCGTTCGCCGTCGACTTGAGGGTGGCTGTCGGGTAGTACGTGCCGGCACGGAGCTGGATGGTGGTGCCCGCCGCCGCGTTCTTCACGGCCGACTCCAGCTGCGCGGTGCTGGTCACGGTCACCGTCGAGGACGCGGCCTGGGCGCCACCGTTGGACAGTCCGAGGTAGACGCCGCCCGCCCCCGCGGCGACGGCCACCGCGGCGGCGATGGAGAGCGTGCGGGTCCTGCGGTGGCGTCCGGTGCTCTGACGCACGGGGCGTTCCTTTCCTAGGCGATGAGGAGGAAACGGGCCGGAGGGGCCGCCCCGGCCCGTTTCTGCAAGCAGGTCGCCGCCGCGGACGGAAAAGGTTGCCGGAACCCATGAAGATCCGTCGAAAGTTTCGGTACCACCCATCCCCCGCCCACCGATTGACGCGTCCCGCCCCACCGATGACACTCCGATCGAACACAAACCCCCACACTCACACAGGATGTGTCATGCGCCCCCGCACCGCTCGCACGCTCCTGCTCCCCCTCATCGCCCTTCTCCTCGGCCTGCTGTCCGCCCCGCCCAGTACCGCGAACTCCGGAGCACCACCCGTGAACAAGCCCAAGTACGCCGGTTATCTCTTCGCCTACTTCACCGGCGAGGGCACCGCCGACGGCGAGCAGATCCGCTACGCCCTCAGCCGCGGCAACGACCCGCTGCACTGGCGTGAGCTGAACCAGGGCAAGCCGGTCCTGAGCTCCACCATCGGCGAGAAGGGGCTGCGCGATCCGTTCGTGATCCGCTCCCCCGAAGGCGACAAGTTCTACATGATCGCCACCGATCTGCGCATGTACAAGAACAGCAGCGGCAGTTGGGACCAGGTCCAGCGGCACGGCAGCAAGTCGATCATGGTCTGGGAGTCCACCGACCTGGTCCACTGGACCGACCAGCGGCTGGTGAAGGTCTCCCCCGACGCGGCCGGCAACACCTGGGCGCCGGAGGCCTACTGGGACGACTCCCTCGGCGAGTTCGTCGTCTTCTGGGCGTCGAAGCTGTACGCCGACGACGACCCCGACCACACGGGATCGACGTACAACAAGATGCTGTACGCGACGACCAAGGACTTCCGCACCTTCAGTGAGCCGAAGGTCTGGGACGACCCGGGCTACTCGGTCATCGACTCGACTGTCGTGCAGCACAAGGGCACTTACTACCGCTACACCAAGGACGAGCGGGACCCCGGCTCCTCCAGCCCCTGCTCGAAGTTCATCACCGCGGAGAAGTCGACGTCCCTGACCTCGACCAAGTACGACTTCGTGGCCGACTGCGTGGGCAGCGGCGCGATGGACCGCGGCGAGGGCCCGACGGTGTTCAAGTCGAACACCGAAGAGAAGTGGTACCTGTTCATCGACGAGTACGGCGGCCGGGGCTATGTCCCCTTCGAGACCACCGACCTCGACTCGGGCAAGTGGACCCCGTCCACGAACTACCAGCTCCCGGCAAGTCCCCGGCACGGCACGGTACTTCCGGTGACACAGAAGGAGTACGACCGGCTGCTGGCGGCCTACCCGTCGACCCCCACCTCGGTCGTGGACGCGACGGCGAAGGACCAGAAGGGGTACGCCGTCGTCACGGAGGCCGCCTCGAAGGTCGTGCTGCCGATGCGGCCCGGCACGGACCTCTCGCGCCTGGCCCCACGACTGGCGCTCGGTGAAGGCGCCTCCGTCACCCCGAGGTCCGGCACCCGCCGGGACTTCCGCAAGCCGCAGACGTACACCGTGACGGGCGCCGACGGCACGAAGCGCGCCTGGACCGTCGAGGCGGTGCGCACCGGCAGTCCCGTGCTGCCCGGCCTCAACGCCGACCCGGATGTGCACTATCTGGACGGCGAGTACTGGATCTACCCGACCACGGACGGCTTCCAGGGCTGGGGCGGCACCAAGTTCAAGGCGTACTCGTCGAAGGACCTGGTCCACTGGAAGGACCACGGGGTGATCCTGGACCTCGGAGCGGACGTCGGCTGGGCGGACAAGTACGCGTGGGCGCCGGCGATCGCCGAGCGGGACGGGAAGTACTACTTCTACTTCTGCGCCGAGCAGCAGATCGGTGTCGCGGTCGCCGACTCCCCGGCCGGCCCGTTCAAGGACGCGCTGGGCAAGCCGCTGGTGGCCAAGGGCGGAGCGTTCCAGGGCCAGATGATCGACCCGGCCGTCTTCACGGACGACGACGGGACGTCGTATCTCTACTGGGGCAACGGCCATGGGTACGTCGTGCCGTTGAACAACGACATGGTGTCGTTCGACGCCTCGAAGGTGCGGGACATCACCCCGGACAACTTCCGCGAGGGGTCCTTCGTGATCAAGCGGAAGGGCACGTACTACTTCATGTGGTCCGAGGACGACACCCGCAGCGAGAACTACCACGTCGCCTACGCGACGGGACCGTCCCCGCTCGGTCCGTGGACCAAGAAGGGGACGATCCTGTCCAAGCGTCCTGAGTACGGCATCCTCGCCACCGGTCACCACTCCGTGGTGAACACGCCCGGCACCGACGACTGGTACATCGTCTACCACCGGTTCGCCCTGAACGGGCCCGGCAGGGCGGGCGGCGACGGCATGCACCGGGAGACGACCGTCGACCGAATGGAGTTCGCGGCCGACGGATCGATCCTGCCGGTGGTGCCGACCCTGGAGGGCATCAAGCCCGTACGCCGCTGAGCGGGCTCAGCTGACGTAGTACGTCGGGTTCGGGAGCTTGTACGTCTTGTCCGCGTACCCGCCCTCGAGGTCCGAGTACTGGTCGCCGAAGTTGGCGACGATGTCGTACCCGAGGTCCTGCTCGATGTGCTTCCGGGTGCCGGACTTGTACTGCACGGTGGTGCAGGTCCAGGTGCCCGGAGTGGCGCACGCGCTCAGGTAGGACGGCGGGGCGGCCTTGTCCTTGAGGAACATGTGGTCGGCGTCGAGGTTCACATCGGCGCCGATCTTCTTCAGGTTCTCGACGGCGGCGGTGCGCTGCGCCTCGGAGAGACCGGAGTTGTAGAAGACCTCGACGCCCCGGGCCTCGGCGTACCGGACGAGTTCGGCGCTTCCGAAGACGCCCGGGCGGTCGGCCTTGTTCACGTAGTCGGCCCAAGTGGTGGCGTTGTACGTGTAGTTGGTCTTCTTCTCGTAGTCGAGGCTGAGCAGCAGCGTGTCGTCGATGTCGAAGACGACCGCGGGCTTGTGGCCCTTCTGGCCCTTCTTCTGGCCCTTCTTGGCGGCCTTGTCGATCTGCTTCCTCGCCGCGCGGTCGATGGCCGCGAGGTCCTTGGCGTACTGGCTGCTCGCCGACGCCTGGTAGACGCCGTTGGCGTCCAGCGTGGTGCCGTAGTAGGTGTCGATGTCCTTGACCAGGACGCCGATGTTGTACGGCTCGTGGGTGCTGTTCGCGGTGGACTGGCCGGCCGTGGCCGCGCCGGCGCCGTAGAGGCCGGCGCCGGCGACGGCACAGGCGGCGGCGATGGCCGCGATGCGCAGTGGCTTATGCATGACAGACGTTCTACGCGCGTCACCCGGGTGAGCGCGAGACCCACCGGGCAAAAAACGGGTCAAGCGCCCCGGGAGTCGGTCCCCGCTCAGTCCATCGTGGCGCCGATGGTCGTCGAGCCCGTCTTGAGGAAGTTCGTCGTGGGCAGGGTGCCGCTGGAGCTGCGGGCGTTGTACGTCGACGAGGCGTCCGTGGAGACGAACGACGGTGTCGAGATGCCGGAGTCCCAGTTGTTGCCGGACGAGGTGACCGAGGAGCCCTTGTTCACCGAGCCGCCGCCGTTGCCGACAGCGAGGTTCTTGCCGAGCTTGGCCGCGCCGGTGGCGAGGTAGTAGCCCCACTTGCTGTTGGCGTAGGAGGTGGTGCGGTTGATGACGATGGCGCCCTTGTTGGAGTTCTCGGTGAATCCGTTGCCGGCGTTGCCCCAGGCCGCCGAGTTGTTGATGACATGCGCGACGACCTCGCCGTCGCCGCCCAGCTTGTAGCCGTTGCCGTCGCCCGCGAAGGCCGAGTCGGACCAGCGGTTGACGCCGTTGCCCATGGCCCAGGTGTGCTCGACGGTGACCGGGGAGGAGAAGGACCAGAAGTCCAGACCGTCGTCCGAGTTGTTGTAGAGGCGGGCGCCGGTGATCAGGTTGCCGGTGCCGGAGCCGAACTTCACGGCGATGCCGTCGGCGTTCTCGCCGTGGTTGGCCGGGTCGTAGTGGCCGTAGGAGTCGATGTTCCTGACCGTGTTGTTGACGGTGCCGTCGCCGGTGAGCGTGAAGCCGGAGTCGCCGCCGTTGATGGTCTTGATGTTGTTCCAGACCGTGCCGGTGCAGGACTGGCAGACGACCGCGCTGTCCGGGGAGTTCTGGAAGGTGATGTTGGAGACGTTCCAGTAGTCCGCGGTCAGCTTGAAGATCCAGTCGCCGTCGGGGAGGTTCGAGCCGTCGATCTTGACGGTCTCCGAGCCGTACGCGGTGAGCTGGACGGGCGCGGACGAGGTGCCGTTGGCCGTGGACTGGAGGGTGGCCGTCGGGTAGTAGGTGCCGCCGCGGACCTGGATGACGGTTCCGGCGGTGGCGTTCTTGATGGCGTTGGACAGGTCGGTCGAGTTGCTGACGACGACGGTCGCGGCCTGCGCCTGGGTGGGGAGGACGGCGATGCCCGTGCCGAGGGCCAGGGCGGTCGCCGTGATCAGAGCGGTACGACGAGACATGGAGTGCGGGTCCCTTCTCGTGCGGGTGGGGAACGGGGATGGGGATGGGGGGTTCACAGGACGTGGTCGAGCCAGCTGAAGACCTCGTCCTGCATGCGGTCGACGAAGACATGGCCGAGCTCGGGCCAGGTCTTGAGGTGCAACCGCTCCTCGGCGTGGCGGGAGTGCCAGACGGCGCGCAGCTTGTCGTGAGCGACCTGGACGCCGTCGGCGGGGAACAGCGGGTCGAGCCCGCCGTCGAAGAAGAGCATCGGCCTGGGTGCGGCGATGCTCGCCACGTCGGGGAAGTCGAGGAACCGGGAGAGCCCGGGGTGGAGCATGTAGTACGAGGACTGCCCGCGCAGCGTGTTGTTGCCTGGCACCATCATGTCCTTCAGGCCGGTCATCCAGCAGACGGCGGCGGTGGCGCAGACGGCGTCGGTGAGCGCCGCCGTCTGCCAGGCGCGGTAGGCGCCCATGGAGAAGCCGAGCGCCGCGACCCGCCGGGTGTCCACCCGCTCCAGGCCGGCCAGGAACCCTGCCGCGCGGGCGTCCTCGCGGGCCATGAGACCGGCGAGGGAGGAGCCCAGGTTGTAGAAGTTGGAGGCCAGGGCCTGCTGTTGGTCGTAGACGAGGGGGCCGCGGTCGCCCCAGCCGAGGGCGTCCAGGCACAGCACGACATAGCCGCGCCGGGCGAGTTCGTCGCCGACGAACCGGCCGCTGAAGTACTTGTCCGCCCACACCTGTGCGGAGGCGAGCCGGGTCTCGTCGTACCAGGGCCGGACCAGTTTCTCCTTGCCGATGTCGAACTTGGCCCCGTGGTCGTGGAGCAGAAGCACCGCGGGGAAGGGCCCTGGCCCCTGCGGGGTGAGCAGGGCACCGCGGACTCGTTCGTAGCGAGTGAGGGAGAGGGTGACCAACTCCCTTGTGTAGCCCTCCCCTTCGGGTCCGGGCGTGAACTCCGGCTCGTACGGCGTGCCGTCCTGGCGGTCGACGAGGAGGTGCTCCTCGACCTTGGCCCGGGCGGTTCGCCGCCAGGCCCGGAAGTCACGGACGGGTGAACTCCCCCAGGCCGCCGGGAAGTTCAGCTCGGCCTTCAACGCGCCGTGGAAGTCGGGGAGGTTGCCGCCGACCAACCCGGCCGCCTCCGCGCTGCCGCCTCCGGCCGCGAGTGTCATGGCCGCCGCTCCTGTCCCCACCATGAAGGTCCGGCGGCCGATCGCGTCAGTCATGCGGCCTCCCCGCGCCGGCGTGGGCCAGGACATGACGCTCCACCGCGGCGGGCGACTTCAGGGCCCGGTAGTCGTAGACGTCGGCCGGATCCCAGCCGACGTCGTCGGTCAGCCCGAGCCCGGCCGCCACCGCGTTCAGCCGGGCCGGGCGGCCGTCGGCCCAGGACCCGGTGTCGTGGAAGTGCTCGCCTCCGTACCCGGCCAGGGCGGAGCTCGGATCGTAGCGGAAGACGTTGCGCTCGGAGTAGATCGCGGACTCGATGCCCACGCCCAGGGCGTAGAGCGGCTGGGTCCGCCCCCGGTACACGTTGTTGACAACGTGCACCTGACCGAAGCGGACGCGTGGCCCGCGCTGCACGATGTCGGTGAACAGGTTCCGCGCGAACGTCACCTTCAGGTGCCCCCGGTCGCGGTCGCCCCGTCCGTCGCCCGAGCCGATGAGGAGCGCCTTGTCGTGGTCGGTGAACCGGCTGTCGGAGACGGTGACGAAGTCCGAGCCGTCCTCGATGTCGAGCAGCCCGTCGTGCCGCTGGACGTGCTCGCCGTGGAAGCCGAGGGGTGCCTCGCGGTCCGGGAATCGGCCGTCGGTGAAGGTGCAGTGATCGACCCAGATGTGCTTGCCGGTGATCACGGTCATCGCGTCGAAGCGGGCGTTCCAGTTGCCCTGTGCGCCGTCCCCGGGCGACCAGCTGGTGAAGTGGTCGACGGGGGCCTCCAGCCGGAGGTTCCGCACGATGATGTTCGTGCCGGTGTTGACCGTCAGGAACACACCCAGCAGCCGTGCGTCACGGCCGACCCCGACGAGGGTCGTGTTGCTCGGCACGGTCAGCTGGATCTGTGCCTTCTCCTTGTTCGACCCGGTCTGCCGGAGCTGCCGCTGCTGCTTGCAGTAGTCGTGGCGGGTGTCGGACCAGGTGGTGCCGTCCTCGCCGAAGCAGGACATGTACTTGCCGAGGTCGTATCCGGGCGCGTAGTCCTGCTCGCCGAGCAGTGAACCGTCGTCCGCCTCATGGCCGTTGACGTCCCCGACGACCCGGATCACCTTGGGCGCGGCGGGGTCGCCGGAGTTGGCGAGTGCCTCCTTGAGCTCGGCGCGGGTGCGCACGGTCCAGGTGGTGCCGCCCGCCCCGCCGGTGGTACCGGTGCCGGTGGCGGCCCAGCCGACGGGGCCGCGCTCGGTGGCGGAGGCGTCCGGCGTCCCCAGCAGCAGACAGGCACCGGCGAGGAGGGCGGCGGCAGCTCTACGCACGGGGCCGCCAGTCACCCAGGTAGGTCGCTCGGGTGTGCAACCGGGCTTCGTCGGCGGGCAGTTGGGGCCGGTTCTCCGGAACGGTGATCACCGCGCCCGGCCCGCTGTTCCCGTGCTCCCTGAACCGCATGGTCTGCCAGGGGTACTGCTCCCGCATGTTGGTGTAGGGCGTCACCGGGTCGATCCCGGACCCGATCCGGGTGTCCCGTACGACGAGGGACGGCCAGGCGGTCGTCTCGTACGAGGGCACCCACGGCCGTGCCAGCTTGTACGCCGAGTCCTCGGCGCCGGAGGTGATGCGGGAGCGGACCGCGAGGATGCCGTGGGGGTTGGCGCGGGCGGTGGACGGGGCGAAGACCATGCCCTTCGGGGTGAAGGTGACATCGCGCTGGAGGGTGTGGAAGTGGCACTCCTCGAACACGGCGGTGGCCCGGCCGAAGACGAAGTCGACGTCGCCCTCGATGTAGCAGCGGCGGAAGTACTGCCGGTCGAAGGAGGTGAGCGCGGTCGTCTCGACGAACAGGGTGTCCTGGTGGGCGAGGAGCCGGACGTTCTCGAAGTGCGTGCGGTCGCCGTAGGTGTACGCCGCGACCGCCTGGGTGCCGGTGATGTCGGGGTGGTCGGCGCGCAGCCAGTCGTTGGCGAGGGTCAGATCACGGACGGTGAGACCGGGGGCGGCGGAGGTGAAGGTGGCGGAGCCGGCGGTGCCGTAGGTCGTCCCGTCGGGCTTCTTCGTGCCGTTGGCGTTGTTGTAGACGATCACGGCGTCACGCGGGTCGCAGGAGGCGCCGCGCACGGTCAACTCCGCCTTGTCCGCCGGAATGTCGACGACCTCGCGGTACGTCCCCGGGTGCACGACGATCGTCCAGCCGGGCCCGGTCACCGCGTCCACGGCCGCCTGGACGGAGTCGCCGGGGCGGACGTGCAGGACCCGGCGGCCACCGCTCGCGAGGGCCGGTGCGGCACCGGCGACGACCAGGCCTCCGGCCATTCCCGCCATCCCGGTCAGCAGGGTGCGTCTGCGCATGTCAGCACGACTCCTTCCACGGCCGCCAGTCCCCCAGATAGGTCGCGCGGGTCGCCGACTCGGCCTGTGCGTCGGTGAGTTGGGGCCGGTTCGCCGGGACGGTGATCTCGGCGCCGGGGCCGGTGTTGCGGTACTCGGCGAAGCGCTGGCTCTGCCAGGGGAAGGAGTCCGACATGTTGGCGTAGGGCGCGACCGCGTCGATGCCGGTGCCCATCCAGGTGTCCCGGACGGTGAGGCTGGGCCGGGCGGTGGTGTCGGAGCTGGGCACCCAGGGGCGGGCCAGCTTGTAGTACGCGTCGGGGGCCTCGCTGCTCACGCGGCTCCTGGTGACCAGGTAGCCGAGCGGGTTGGCACCCGCGGTGGACGGCGCGAAGACGAAACCGTACGGGGCGCCGGACAGGTCGGTGCGGGTCAGGGTGCGGAAGTGGCAGTGCTCGAAGACGGCGGTGCCCCGGCCGAAGACGAAGTCGACGTCGCCCTCGACGTAGCAGTGCGCGAAGTACTGGCGGGCGAAGACGGTGAGCGCGGCGGAGTCCGCGTACAGGGTGTCCTGGTGGCCCAGGAAGCGGCAGTGGTGGAAGGCCGAGCGGTCGCCGAGGACCTTGATGGCGACGGCCTGGGTGCCGGAGACGCCGGGGTGGTCGGCGCGCAGCCAGTCGTTGGCGAAGGTGATCCAGCGGGCGGTGAAACCGGCGGGGCGGACCAGGGTGGTGGCCGAGCCGGTGGTGCCGTAGGTGCCGGAACCGTCGGGCTTGGGGGTGCCGGCCGCGTTGTCGTAGACGATGACGACGTCACGCGGGTTCTCGCTCGCGCCGATCCAGGTCATCTCGGTGGCGGTGGCGGCGACGGCCACCGTCTCCCGGTACTCGCCGGGGGCGATGACGAGGGTGTACCCGGTGGTGGTGACCGTGGTGACCGCGGCCTGGACGCTGGTGAAGTCGCCGCGGCCCTGGGTGTCGACGTACAGGGTGGTCGGGGTGAGGCGGGCGGCCGGTGAACCGAACCGGCCGAAGGGCCGCCGACCGCCGGCCGAGGCGGGGGCGGCGGCGAGGCCGAGCGCGGCGGCGGCGCCGGCCCCCGCGATGAGGAATCCCCTTCTGGACAGGGGGAGTTGGCGGTGGGGCGAGGGCATGGGGATGCTCCTTGGAGGTGCGGCTCTGCGGTGATGTCTTGCGGTACTTCCTCGCCGTGGGGGGTGTGGGCCGGGGCGGGCGCACTCCGGGTGGTGAGTGCGGTGCGGGCCGCCCCGGCCGGTCAGCGGGCGGGTGTCAGCAGATGCGGCCGGCGCCCGCGCCCTGGCCCACGATGCCGGGGACCGCCTGCGGCCGGTCGACCTTGGTGCGCAGGGTCGGGGTCCAGCCGGCGCCGGACTGGAGGGTCTCGGCGGGGATCTCCGCGTTGTGCACCGCGATGAGGTCGGTCAGCTTGCCGTTGACGTAGTTGCGCTCGGCCGTCAGCGGGGACTCGTTCCACTTCTTCAGCGCCTTGCCGATGCCGGCGCCGGCCGGCAGCGAGATGGCGTTGTCGGTGGCGTGGAGCTGCGAGGAGATGCCGACACCGAAGATGTAGTAGTCGTCCTTCTGCTCCTCGTTGACCACGTAGTGGTTGTTGTAGACGTCGACCTGTCCGAACCGCACACGCGGGGAGCGCTGGAGGATGCCCTCGAAGCGATTGTGGTGCATGGTGACCTTGAGCTTGCCGCCGTCGGTGGTGGCGAGGCCGTCGCCGTTGCCGATCAGCATGTTCTTGTCGTGGTCCTGGAAGCGGTTCCAGGACACGGTCACGTAGTTGGATCCGCGCACGATGTCCGTCAGTCCGTCGTGCTGCTGGAAGACCTTGCCGAAGTAGACCGGCCGCTCGCTGTCGGGGTAGCGGCCGTCGGTGAACGTGTTGTGGTCGAGCCACACATGGTCGGTGCCGTAGACGACCACGGCGTCGTACTCGGAGTTCCAGTTGCCCGTGTTCTTGTCGTCGGTCGGGTCCCACTTGGGGAAGCAGTCGAGCGGGGCCTCGATGGTGAGGTTGCGCATGATGACGTTCGAGACGCCCTTGATCTGGAGGCTGCCGCCGAGGATGCCGGACTTCTTGCCGACGCCGACGATGGTGGTGTTGCTCGGGACGTTGGCCTTGATCTCCGTGTCCTGCTTGGCGGCGGAGGCGACCCGCGCGTCCTCCTGCGGCCCCATGGCGACCTTGTCGTTGCCGTAGACGGCCGGGTCGTAGTCCTTGAGGTACTGCTGGAGGTCGTAGCCGCCGGTGACGAAGGCCTCGCAGCCCTCGGAGACGGCGTCGATCATGCCGTTCACTCTGATGATCTTGGGTGCGTCGCCGCCGGCCTTCAGCGCGGCCTTGAACTCGGCCCAGGTGCTGACGGTGTAGACGTGCTCGGCGTCGGCGGCGGACCCACCGGTCGTCCCGGCCCCTTCGGAGCCCCAGCCGTCGTTCGCGCCGAGGACCTGGCGGCCGAGGTCACGGGGTCCGGCCTGGGCGCTGGTGCCGGTGACGCCGAGGACGAGCGCGGTGCAACCGATCAGCGCGGCGGCCTTCGCTATGCCATGTCCATGCCATACCTGTGTGCTCATTGTGCGGCTCTCTCTTCCGGTTCAGGGGGGTTGCGCGGTCGATTCGTCGTTACGCGGTGGCCTCGGGCCACGTGATCCACGAGACGGGGATCTCGTCGTCGATCCGCCGCACGTCCCGTGGGCTCAGCACCCGGGTACGCAGCAGCTCCTGCGCCACGAGCCGCGCCACGGCGATCGCGCCGGGCGGATTGAAGTGCGTGTTGTCCTGCTCGGTCGCGGTCCAGTTGAAGTAGGTCTTCGTCTCCTCGACCCCGAGCTTCTGCCACAGCGCGAGAGACAGCGCCTGGACGTCGAGCAGCGCGACCCGCTCCTCCTCGGCGAGCGCGCGCATCGCCGCCGGGTAGTCGCCGTGGGTCGGCAGAGCGTTGCCGCCCGCGTCGAACTTCCTGCGCTCCACGGAGGTCGCCAGCACGGGCCGGGCGCCACGGGCGCGGGCCCCGTCGATGTAGAGCCGCAGATAGTCCTGGTACGTCGTCCAGGGCTCGGTGTACCGGGTCGGGTCGGCGACCTTCTCGTCGTTGTGCGCGAACTGGATGAGCAGGAAGTCACCGGGCTTGATCGCCCCGAGAATCACCTCGAGCCGACCCTCGTCGACAAAACTCTTGGAACTCCGCCCGTTCACCGCGTGATTGGAAACGGGCCGCTCCTTGTGCAGAAAGAACGGCAACGCCATACCCCACCCGGTCTCGGGGGCCGCGTCGGCGTATTTCTGGGCGGCGGTGGAATCACCGGCGATGTAAACCGTCCGGGGGCGACGGCTACCGGCGGAAGCGGTACCGGTGGCCGCGAAGGTGAGGGGAACAGCGGCGAGGGCCGCTGTGGTGATCTGTCTGCGGGTAAGTGACACAGGAAAGCCTTTCGTTGACCAACCCAGGGGCGCGGGGAACTGCGCGACCAGCCCCAACCGGCCGGCAGCTCCCCACAAACCCGAACCACCCGTGCTCTCGGCTCTTAGCCGTTCTGCGACTTCCACTCCGCCTGAGCCTCGTTCAGCTGCTCGGCCAACGTGTCCAGGAAGTCCTTCGCACTCATCTTCCCGAGCAGCACCTTCTGGAAGTTCGGCTCGTTGTCGGCCTTCGAGATGGTGCCCCAGTCAGGCAGGTAGTACGGCAGCTGAACAATGCTCGTGGAACCGTCGGTCAGCGCCGCGGCCGCCAGCTTCGTGGGCTCGGCCTTGGAGATCCACGGGTCCTGCGCGGCCTCGTTGTTCGCGGGCACCTGCCCCGCGGACTCGTTGAACTTCGAGTTCTCCGCGTGCGAGAGCGCGAACTCGATGAACTTCCAGGCCGCGTCCTTGTTCTTGGAGCTCTTGAACAGGCCGAGGCCGTCCACGGGGTTGGAGACCTGGACCCGCTTGCCGTCGGCGCCCGTCGGCTGCGGAATGCCCCGGAACTTCTCCACGCCCAGCGCCTTCACATGGTCCTGGTAGGACCCCAGGTTGTGGTTCAGCATTCCGATCGTGCCGGAATCCCACTGCGCCACCATTTTGGTGAAGTCGTTGTTGAGGTCGGCGGACGGGGTGTCCTTCTTGAAGAGCGCCGCGTACTTCTCCAGCGCCTCGACGTTCTTCGGGTCGTTGACCGTGGTCTTGTCGCCGTTCCAGAACGACGTGAGCTGGGACTGGCCGTACATCGCGTCCAGCGCCTGCGCGATGGAACCGGCGCCACCGCGGATGGTGTAACCGAACTCGTTCTTCTTGGCGTCGGTGAGCTTGTCAGCGGCGTCGTAGAACTTGTCCCAGGTCGTCGGCGCGTCCAGGCCCGCCTTCTTGAACAGGTCGGTGCGGTAGTACAGCACACCGTTGTTCGCGGAGGTCGGGATCGAGTACAGCCGGCCGTCACCGCCACCCGCGGCGGTCAGCGACTCGACCATGTCCTCGTTGAGCTTGCCGTTGAGGGAGGACTTGGCGAGCCGGGTGTCCAGCGGCTCCAGCGCGTCCTGCGCGGAGAAGCTCGCGAGCATGGCCGCGCCGACGCCGCCGACGTCGGGCAGGCTCTTGGCCTGGATGGCGGTGTCGACCTTGGACTGGTAGTCGGTGGAGGCGATGCCGATGTACTCGACCTCGATGTCCGGGTTCGCCTTCTCGAAGTCGGCGATGATCTCCTTCCAGATGTCGGTGCGCACACCACCGTTGTTGTCCCAGAAGACGATCTTGCCCTTGCCGCTGCCCTCGTCGCCCTTGTCGCCGCTGCCGCTGCCGTCGTCACCGCAGGCGGTGGCGGTCAGCGCGAGCACGGAACCCAGGGCGACGGCCACGGCGGCGCGCCTGCTTCTACGGATGCTGATCTTCATTGGTCGGCTCTCTTCTTCTGGATCAAAAACACTGGATATGAAGTTGTGGGGGTCAGTGGCGGGCATACGGCGCCCAGCCGTCCGTGCCGTGGAGGTAGTCGGCGACGGTGTGGTCGCGGGCGTCGGCCTCGCTCATCTGCGGCCGGTCCGTGGTGACTTCGGCGCCGGGCCCGTAGTTGCGGTACTCGGTGAAGCGGGCGTCCTTCCACGAGAAGCCGCTCATGTCGGTCCACGGGGAGGCCTTGATCGCGGCCGGCAGCTTCGTGTCGCGGATCAGGACCTGCGCGACGGCCTCCGGTTCCCCGCCCGGATGCCAGGGCCTGCCGAGGTGGAAGCTCCCGGCCGGCGCGTCGCTCACGATCCTGGAGCCGGTGATCAGGAACCCGTACGGGTTCCCGGTCCAGGTCGAAGCCGCCGTGATGTAGCCGTTGTTGGTCTCCGAGCCCCGGCTCAGCGCCTTGATGACCGACCGCTCGATCACGGTCGTCGCCCGGCCGTAGACGAAGTCGACGTCGCCCTCGATGTACGAGTTCCGGATGTAGACCCGGCTGACGGTGGTCAGCTTGGGGCTGTCGGTCATCAGGGTGTCCTGGTTGCCCAGGAAGGCGGTGTCCTCGAAGACGATCCGGTCACCGGTCGTCTTCATCGCGAGCGCCTGCTCGCCCTTCAGCTCGACCGCGGCCTCGTCGAAGTCGTTGCTGAAGGTGAGGTTGCGCGCCGTGACGTCGTTCGCGGCGATCCGCACGGTGGCGCTGCCGGTCGAACCGCCGTACTCGGCGGGCGTGTCGTAGACGATGACGGTGTCGGACCGATCTTGTCCAGTCCCCTGCAGCACGATGTTCGGCTTGGTCGCCGGGATGTGGACCTTGGCGCGGTACGTCCCGGGAGCGACGGCGATCGTCACGGGCACGGTGTTGCCGTCCGGCACGGCGTCCACGGCGGCCTGCACGGTCGGGTGGTCGGCCGGGACGTGCAGGGTCACCCCGATCTGCCGCTGCGGCCCGGAGAACCTCTTCACCAGCGCCGGCACGGCGGCGGCCGGGTCCAGCCGGTAGGCGTAGAACTCCCGGGGGTCGAATGCGGTACCCCACGCGTCGGTTCGCCCGCTCGTGTTCCGCAGGATCGACCCGCGCTGCACCAACTCGGCGGTGGCATCGGCCTGGTAGGGATGCTGGACGCCGTCGTAGTAGCTGTTCTCGATGACCATCCTGGTCCTGCCGCGCGACCAGTTCCCGTACGTCCACGTCGGGTCGCCGTCGGCGACCTGGGCCGACAGGTAGTTGTTGTAGAGGTGCGCGTAGGCGCAGTTGTCGGCGGACGGGTTGCGCTGTTTGGTGCCCGTGAACCAGTTGTGGTCGATCGTGATCTCGGTGAGGACGTTCGTCGTCCAGCCGATCCCGAACGCCTTGTTGTGATGGTCGAACCGGTTGTAGGAGACGGTGATGTAGCGGCTGTCCTTGCGGATGTCGAGCAGCCCGTCGCCCATGTGCGTGAAGCGGTTGTGGTCGATCCAGACGTGGTCGACGGTGTCCATCTGGATGGCGTCGAAGTCGGTGGTCTTGCCGTCCCAGTCGCCCTCGACATAGGAGTCGCGGATCGTCAGGTTGCGGATGACGACGTTGCTGGTACCGGGGTTGAGGTGCAGCTCGCCGTGGACGATCTCGCCGGTGTCGCCGACGCCGATGATCGTCTTGTTCGAGCCGACGACGATGTCCGAGCCGAAGGGCTCGACGGCGATCGCCCCCGACACCCGGATGACGTACGGCTCCTCGGCCGCCGCGTACCGCACCAGCGAGGCCTGGTCGGTGACGGTGACGACCTTGCCGCCCGCCCCGCCGGTGGTGCCGCCGGCGAGGGAGGCGAAGCCGTGCGGCTGGTCGGTCCAGCGGGAGGCGGCCACCGGCGAGGATCCCGTGGTGGAGGCGTCGGCCTCCCCGGCCGACCCCAGCACGAGGGCGGCCAGCAGGCCCACGACGGTGGCCAGGACTCTGCCGGGACCGAGTCCCGACAAGCGCTTGCTATGGAGGTGCGTCATTGCGGCTCCCAACAGGCGTGACAAGAGAGAGGCGAGAGGGGTGTGTTACAGCTGGTCGATCCTGAACCGCGTGAAGGTTGCCGCGCCGGCGTGCCCCTGACCGCTGGGTGCGAGGGCGACGAGGCCGAGCAGGGCACCGACCCAGCGCCACGGGGTGGCCGCGAAGACCGGACCGGAGGGACGCGGGCCGTCGCCGACGTCGTAGAAGAAGCGGCAGCGTGCGCCGGCGCCGATCTCGATGCGCAGCCGGACCCGTCCCTCGGGGGCCGGTACGGGGTGCGCGGCGTCGCGCTCCCGCTCGGCAACCGCTTCCGCGAACCGGTGCACGACCTGGACCGTTCCGTCCGTCTCCCGCTGGAGTCCGATCCAGCCGAAGGCGTCCCCGAGGACCGCGAGTCCGGCCCGGGCGCCGGGCTCCTCGCTGTCGAGGCGCAGCTCCACCTCGACGGCGGACGGCGTGCCGGGCAGCCGCTGGGTGAGGACGTTCGGCAGTCGGCGCAGGTCGTGCGCGTCGGCCGAGCGGACGCAGGTCAGCCGGAGCCCGTCGCCGGAGTGGTGGGTGGCCCAGCCGTCGCGCGGGTTGGCGGTCCAGCTCCACTGGCGGCCGTACCGTCCGCCGGGGAAGTCGTCGTCGGTGGCGGGCGCGGTGTCCGGCTGCGGCGGCAGCCCGGGCCTGGTGTGTACGGCGACGGGGGCGCCGTCGTCGCCGAGCACCGGCCAGCCGTCCTCGCCCCAGCTCATCGGCTGGAGGTGGACGACCCTGCCGTAGGCGCCCTTCTGCTGGAAGTGCAGGAACCAGTCCTCGCCGGACGGGGTGCGCACCCAGCCGCCCTGGTGGGGGCCGTTGACGTCGGTGTCCTTCTGTTCGAGGACGATCCGCTCCTCGTACGGCCCGAAGAACTCGCGGGAGCGGAAGGCGCCCTGCCAGCCGGTCTCCACTCCCCCGGCGGGGGCGAGGATCCAGAACCAGCCGTCGTGCTTGTAGAGCTTGGGGCCCTCCAGGGTGAACCAGCCGGGGATCCGGTCGCCGTCGACGATCAGCTTGCCGTCGTCGAGGAGTTCGGTGCCGTCGGGGTTCATCCGGTGGCCGGTGAGCCGGTTCTTGACGCCGGAGCGGGACTTGGCCCAGGCGTGCACCAGATAGGCCTCGCCGCTCTCCTCGTCCCACAGAGGGCAGGCGTCGATGAGTCCCTTGCCCGCCTTCAGGAGGTGCGGGCGGGTCCAAGGGCCCCTGATCGCGGGGGCGTTGATCTGGAAGATGCCCTGGTCGGGGTCGCCCCAGAAGATCCAGAACCGGTCGTCGTGGTGGCGCAACGACGGGGCCCAGACCCCGCAGTCGTGCCTGGGAGCCTTGAACTCGGCGGCGGGCTCCAGGCGTTCGAGCGCGTGGCCGACCAGGGTCCAGTTGACGAGGTCGCGGGAGTGCAGCAGCGGCAGGCCGGGGGCGCGGCCGAAGCTGGAGGCGGTGAGGTAGAAGTCGTCGCCGACGCGGAGCACGTCCGGGTCGGACCAGTCGGCGTTCAGGACCGGGTTGGTGTACGTCCCGGCCTTCTTCGGGTGCGTCGCGGCCGTCTTCGTGTGCGTCGCGGCGGTCACAGGCTCACCGCCTTGCGTATCAGGGCCGCGGCCCCGTGCCGGTCGAGCCGGCCGTCGGCGACGACGGTGACGACACGGCGTACGAGGGTGTCGCCCGGGGCGATCGGCACCCGCTCGTCGTGGGCCAACGAGGAGCCCACGCCCGGGTATTCGCCGGTGCGTACGAACCACGGGTCGCGGCGGGTCTGTTCGGTGGCGCCGGCGAAGACCAGCGTCCAGGTGGAGCCGGCGAGGGCGAGCCAGTCGGCGCGGTGGCCGTGGACGTGCTCCTCGCCTTCGGCGCCCGCGGTGAAGACGTCCGGGGACCGGTCCTCCTTGCGGGCCCGCCAGAAGAAGCCGCCGTACGCGGCGCCCGGGCGGCCGTTGGTGGCCGGGCTGCCGATGGACAGCGGGTCGGAGGTGACGTTGGTGAGCGAGAACGTGAAGTCCAACGCCCAGGCGGCGTCCGTGAGTTCGGTCGCCGCCACGGTACGGCGTTCGCGCAGCAGCTCCGCTCCCGCGGCGATCCAGCGCAGCTCCTCCACGAAGCCGTCGGGGTCGCGGAGCTGGAAGGAGCTGTGGCGCTGGGCGCCGTGGTTGTCGAGCTCGGTCGGGCCCTGGTCGCGGACGTAGGTGCGTCCGCCCCAGAAGTTGAACCCCTCGACGTCGGGAACAGCGACACCGACGCCGAGGTGGTGAAGGTGGTCGGCGGGGCTGAGTTCGGTCACAGCGGTGCCGGCCAGGGTGGTGACGGGGTGGACATAGGGGCGCGGGGAGAGCCGCGCGGGCAGCTCGGGCCGGGTGACATAGCGGCCGACCGGGCGGCCCGCGACGCGCAGGACCGGTGAGTCGGTGGTCGTCATCATCAGGTGCTCACCTCTTTCGGTAGGGCGTCCGCGACCCAGGGCGCGCCGAGCTCGGAGTAGAGGGCGAGGGTGTCCGCGGAGGCCGCGACGAGCCCTTCGACGCCGGGCACGACCCTGCGGTCCTCGCCGGGGATCAGATGCCAGACGTTCTCGGGCAGCGGAGCCGGGTCGGGGGCCGTCCGGATGGCCTCGACGACCTTCATGAAGGCGCCGGTCGCGTCCGGCGGGACCAGCAGGTCGGTGCCGTCGGTCAGGTGGTCGACCAGGTTCTCCAGCAGGTCGGTGCGGCCGTGGTCGTACTCCTCGGGGCCGTGGTCCGCGCGCTGGAGCAGGACGCGGTCCTGCTTGTACCAGAAGGTGATCCGGCCGCGGGTGCCGTGCACCAGGACGTACGGGTCGTCCGGGTGCTCGGCGCACAGGGTCGCGGCGACCGTGACCGGGCGGCCCTGAGCGGTGGTCACGCGGACGCAGGAGGTGTCGTCCGACTCGATGTCGTTGGCGCGCAGCAGCTCGGTCTCGATGCCGGTGACGTCCTCGGCGCGGATGGAGCCGTTCAGGGCGAGACCGGTGGCGACGGCGTGCGCGAGCGGGTTGGTGAGCGCGCCGTCGATCACGTCGACGCCGTTCAGGCGCCGCTTGCCCGCCCAGGGGGCCCGGGTGTAGTAGGCCTCCGGGCGGGCCCAGGCACCGGCGCCGCCGACGCCGACCAGCTCGCCGATCGCGCCGTCGGCGATGAGCTGCCGGATCGCGGGCACGGCGTGCGAGCCGAGCGACTGGAAGCCGATCTGGCAGACGACCCCGGCCGCGGCGACCCCGTCGGCCATGCGCCGGAACTCGGCGTACGACGGGGCGGGCGGCTTCTCCAGCAGGATGTGCACGCCCTTGGCCGCCGCGACGAGCGCCAGGTCCGTGTGGGTCGGGATCGGCGTGCAGATCACCGCGATCCGGGCGCCCGTGGAGTCCAGGAGCGCGCCGAAGTCGGCGGACTGCTCGGGCGTGCCGAGCCCCTCGGGGATCTCGTCCCTGGTCAGCGGGTTCAGCTCGCAGATGCCCGCGAGGCGGACGATGCCCTTGTCCTGGAGCCGGCGGATGTTCTCCAGGTGCCAGCGGCCGTGGCCGCGCGCACCCGCCAGGACGATGTCTACGGTGCTCATGGGATCCTCCCTGCGCCCGCGCCGCGTGCCACCTCTTGGTCGGCCCTCTCGGCGCTGTCGATCTTTGTGTGCAGGGTAGGCGTCCAGCCGACGTCGGCCGTGAGGTCGCGCTCGCTGCCGGAGTTGTAGGCGTTGTAGATGGGCAGCAGGTCGACCGGGAAGCCGTTGAAGAGCGTGCCCTCGTCGTGCAGGGCGGTGCCGTTCCAGCTCTTGACCAGGTCGGCGACCTCCACATGGCCGGGCGTGTCGAAGGCGTTGTTCTGGGCGTACACGCCGGACTCGGTGGAGACGCCGATCGAGTAGCGGTGGTCGGCCGCGTCCTCGGGGACGACGTAGCGGTTGTTGTAGACGTGCACCTGGCCGAAGCGGACCCGGGGCGCACGCTGGACGACGGAGTCGAACTCGTTGTGGTGCAGGGTCACCCGGAGCTTGCCGCGGTCGCCGGTGGCCGCGTCGCCGCTGCCGATGAGCATCGCCTTGTCGTGGCCCGTGAACCGGCTCCAGGAGACGGTGACCAGGTCGGAGCCGTTGGTGATGTCCAGCAGGCCGTCGTGGCGCAGGTAGTTGCGGCCGAAGTACGTCGGCTCCTTCTCGTCCGGGTGTCCCTTGTCGCCGAGGGTGACGTGGTCGACCCAGACGTGGTGGGAGCCGGTCAGCCAGATGTTGTCGTACGCCGTCTTCCAGTCGCCGAGGCCGCCGGTGTTGGGCTGCCAGACGGGGAAGCAGTCGTAGGCGTCGCGCAGGTCGAGGTTGCGGACGATGACGTTGGAGGCGTTCCTGACCTGGAGGCTCGCGCCCTTGAGGACGGCTCCCTTGAGGCCGACGAGCGTGGTGTTGGAGCCGACGGTGAGCGTGACCCGCTCGGCCTGCCGGGCGGCGGAGGCCTGGCGGGCCTCCTCCTGCGGGCCGCTGGGCTTGGCGGAGCCCCAGGTGCGCGGGTCGTAGGCGGAGAGGTACTTCTTGGTCGAGTACCCGTCGGTGGCGTAGTCCGCGCAGTCCAGGTGCTCGCCGTCGGCGTCGGTGTTGGCGTCGATCGTCCCGGCCACCTTGATGATCTTCGGGGTGGCACTGCCTGCGTCGAGGGCGGCGACCAGTTCGGCGCGGTCGGTGACCGTGAAGACGTGCGCCTCGTCGGCGGCGGCGCCACCGGTGGTGCCCGCACCCTCGGAGGCCCAGCCGTCGTTCGCGGGCAGCGGGTCGCGGCTGATGTCCCGGGCCTCGGCGTGCGCGGGGACGCAGAGCAGTGCCAACGCGCCCGCGCCGACCGCGATATGACGGAGCCTCATGCTCGTACCCCCCTTGCCTTCGTGCTGGTAGCGGATGTCACCCTCGTCCGGGCCCGGCCGCCCCGGTCGACGGCCGCTTCGGCAGGACTGTCGCCGGCCGCACTCTCGCCTGCGGCCCACCGGCGGTCGGCTGCCGCCGGGATGCCACGGCGGATGCCTCGGCCGGCTACGCGCTCGGCGGACCGAAAGAGACCCGGCGCAGCGCTTCCTTCACATGCCCGGACGGAATCCGGCCGCGCGCCCCCCACCACGCTCCGGCGGTGCCTCATCCCTTCACCGCCCCCGCACTGAAGCCGGTGATCAGCCACTTCTGGATGAAGGCGAACACGATCACGACGGGTACGGCCGCGATGATGCCGCCCGCGGCGAGCGCGCCGTAGTCGACGCTGTCCGCGCCCATCAGGGTGTTGAGGCCGACCGGGATGGTCTGCTTGTCCTGGTTGTTGAGGAACATCAGGGCGAACAGGAAGTGGTTCCAGGAGTGCACGAAGGCGAAGGAGCCCACCGCGATCAGACCCGGCCGCAGCAGCGGGAGGACGACGATGCGGAACGCGGTGAAGCGGTTGCAGCCGTCGACCCAGGCCGCCTCCTCCAGGGAGTACGGCACGTTCTTGATGAAGTTGCTGATCAGGATGATCGACAGCGGCAGCTGGAAGACCGTCTCGGCGAGGATGACACTGCCCAGCGAGTTGATCATCTGGAGCTCGGCGAAGATCTCGAACAGCGGCACCAGGAGGAGCGCGCCCGGCACGAACTGGGAGCACAGCAGGCCGAGCATGAAGGCCCGCTTGACCTTGAAGTTGAACCGGGCGAGCGCGTAACCGCCGGCCAGCGCGACCAGGGTGGTCATCACCAGGGTGGCGAGACCGACCAGGACGCTGTTCTCGAAGTAGGTGCCGAACTGCCGTTCCGTCCAGACCTTCTCGAAGTGGTCGAAGGTGATCGGCCAGGGCACGAGCGAGGTCGAGCCGGCCGGGCGGAGCGCGAAGAGCAGGATCCAGTAGAACGGGATCAGGGTGAAGAGCAGGTAGATCGACAGCGGCAGGTAGATGTGCCAGCGGGGCACCTCGTCCCAGGAGCGCTGGCGCTTCTTCGGACGCGGGGGTGCGGGCTGCTCCGCCTGCGGGGCGGGGGCGAGCGGGGTGGCTTCCTTGGTGATCACTTGTCGTCGCCTCCGAACTTGCTCAGGCGCAGATAGACCATCGAGCAGAAGAGCAGAATCACGAACGCCACCGTGGTCAGGGCCGATGCGTAGCCGAAGTTGTGGGCGTCGACCGATGTGTTGGCGATGTAGAGCGGGAGTGTCGTCGTCTCGCCGGCCGGTCCGCCGCCGGTGAGGGTGTAGAGCAGGTCGACGTTGTTGAACTCCCAGACCGCGCGCAGCAGCGTGGACAGGATGATCGCGTCCTTCAGGTGCGGCAGCGTGATGTGCCAGAACTGCTTGATCCGGCTGGCGCCGTCGACCTCGGCGGCCTCGTACAGGTCCTTCGAGACGGACTGGAGGTCGGCGAGGATGAGGATCGCGAAGAAGGGGACGCCTCGCCACAGGTCGGCGACGATCGCCGCTGGGAAGACGGTGGAGGTGTCCGACAGCCAGCTGGTGCCGTACGAGCCGATGCCCATGTCCGCGAGGTAACGGGTGATGCCGGTCTGGGAGTTGTAGAGGAGCACCCAGATCGCGGAGGTCAGCACGCCGGAGACGGCCCACGGGGAGAAGACCATGGCGCGTCCCATGGCGCGTCCCACGAAGCTCTGGTTGACGATGAGCGCCAGCGCGAGACCGAAGAGCAGCTGGAGGCCCACCTCGACGAAGACCCACTTGGCGCTGAAGGTCAGCGTGTCCCAGAAGACCGGGTCCTCGGTGAAGGCGTGGACGAAGTTGTCGAAGCCCGCGTATCCGTTCCGCCAGGGCTTGGTGGGGTTGTAGTTCTGCAGGCTGTAGTAGAAGACGCTGATGACCGGGTAGGCGATGAAGCCCAGCATGAGCAGGGCGGCCGGTGCGATCAGCAGATAGGGAAGCCTGCGCGGGGTGGCTGAGGCACGCCGCCGGGCTGGCGCGGGCGGTTTCGCCACGGCTGCGGCTTGGGCCATGACAGGGTCTCCGTTCTCGTTACGTCGTACGGGAAGCGCTTTCTCGATGTGCGTGCGTGCCACTTACGGTTGTGTGGCGGGTGCGGCGTGCGTTGTGGCTGGTCGCGCAGTTCCCCGCGCCCCTTCAGGTGGGTTCAGTCAGCCTGCATACGGATCTGAGACCTTGCCTTGTCTCGCCAAGAACTCGAAGTCGCAGCCGGTGTCGGCCTGGGTGATCTGTTCGTTGTAGAGGGCGCCGTAGCCCCGCTCGTAACGGACGGGCGGCGGCGTCCACTCGGCCCGGCGCTGCTCCAACTCCTCGTCGTCCACGTGGAGATGCAGGGAGCGGGCCTCGACGTCCAGGGTGATCCGGTCGCCGGTGCGGACGAGCGCGAGGGGTCCGCCGATGTACGACTCGGGCGCGACGTGCAGGACACACGCGCCGTAACTCGTGCCGCTCATGCGGGCGTCGGAGATCCGGACCATGTCCCGCACGCCCTGCTTGAGCAGATGGTCGGGGATGGGCAGCATGCCGTACTCGGGCATGCCCGGGCCGCCCTTGGGTCCGGCGTTGCGCAGCACCACCACGCTGTCGGCGGTGATGTTCAACTCCGGGTCGTTGATGGTGCGTTGCATGGTCTTGTAGTCGTCGAAGACGACCGCGGGACCGGTGTGCTTGAGCAGATGCGGCTCGGCGGAGATGTGCTTGATCACCGCCCCGTCCGGGCAGAGGTTGCCGCGCAGGACGGCGACCCCGCCCTCGGCGGCGACCGGGTTCTCGCGGGTGCGGATGACGTCGTCGTTGTGCACGACGGCGCCGTCGAGCTGTTCCCGGAGGGTGCCGCCCACGGTCGGCCGATCCAGGTGCAGCAGGTCGGTGATCCGGGAGAGGAAGGCGGGCAGCCCGCCGGCGAAGTAGAAGTCCTCCATGAGGTACGTCTGTCCGCCGGGCCGTACGTTCGCCAGCACCGGGACGGTACGGGCCACGCGGTCGAAGTCGTCCAGGGTGAGCTTGATCCCGGCCCGGCCCGCCATCGCGATCAGATGGATCACCGCGTTGGTGGAGCCGCCGAGCCCGAGCACCGTGGTGACGGCGTCCTCGAAGGCGTCCCGGGTGAGGATCTCGGAGGGCTTGAGCCCCGTCCAGGCGAGCTCCACGGCGCGGCGCCCGGAGGCGGCGGCCATCCGCTCGTGCCCGGACTCCACGGCCGGGATCGAGGAGGCGCCCGGCAGGGTCATACCGAGGGCTTCCGCCGCCGCGGTCATGGTGGACGCGGTGCCCATGGTCATGCAGTGCCCGGGAGAACGCGCCAACCCGCCCTGGAGTTCACGGAGTTCGCAGTCCGTGAGGTTGCCCGCGCGGTGCTCGTCCCAGTACTTCCACATGTCGGTGCCGGACCCGAGGGTCTCCCCGCGCCAGTGACCGGGCAGCATCGGCCCCGCGGGCACGAAGATCGACGCCACGTCGGCCGAGGCCGCGCCCATGAGCAGCGCCGGCGTCGACTTGTCGCAGCCGCCGAGCAGCACCGCCGCGTCGATCGGATACGACCGCAGCAGTTCCTCGGTCTCCATCGCGAGGAGGTTGCGGTAGAGCATCGGGGTCGGCTTCTGGTAGGTCTCCGAGAGTGTGGAGACGGGGAACTCCAGCGGGAAGCCGCCCGCCTGCCACACACCCCGCTTGACCGCCTCGGCGCGTTCGCGCAGGTGGACGTGGCAGGGGTTGATGTCGGACCAGGTGTTGAGGACGGCGATCACCGGGCGGCCCCGGTACTCCTCGGACTCGTAACCCAGCTGGCGCATCCGGGCGTTGTGCGACCAGGTGCGCAGCTGGCCCTCGGTGCCGTACCACTGGTGGCTGCGGAGTTCCTCGGGGAGCTTGCGCTGTCTGTCGGTCATATCGACCACCCGGCGGCTATCTCGGCGACCTCGGCGCGTTCGTCCTCGGGCAGCGGCTTGCTGGGCGGCCGGACGTCGCGACGGCACAGGCCGAGGGAGGCGAGGGCCTCCTTGACGACGGTGACGTTGTTGGCGGAGCCGTTGGCGGCGCGCAGTTCCTCGAAGCGGCGAATCTGCTCCCAGACCTTCATAGCGGCCGGGAAGTCGCCAGATCGAAGCGCTTCGATCATGTTCAGCGAGACGGCCGGGGCGACGTTCACGAGCCCCGAGGTGAAGCCGGTGGCGCCCGCGGAGAAGTACGAGGGGGCGTAGGGCTCGGCGAGCCCCGCGACCCAGACGAACCGCTCGAGGCCCGCGTCCCGGGCGAAGGCGGCGAATCTGGCCGCGTCCGGCACCGCGTACTTGACGCCGACGACGTTCGGGCAGGCGTCGGCGAGTTCGGCGAGGCGGGCGCCGGTGAGCTGCGCGTTGCGGATGTAGGGGACGACGCCCAGCTCGGGCACGGCCTCGGCGATCGCACGGTGGTAGTCGACCCAGCCGGCCTGGGAGACGTAGGGGTGGACGGGCTGGTGGACCATCACCATCTGCGCGCCGAGCTCGCGGGCGTGCCGGGCGGTGGCGACGGCGGTCGGCACGTCGTGGCCGACGCCGACGAGGATCACGGCACGGTCGCCGGCCTCGTCGATCGTCAACTCGGTGACGAGCTGGCGCTCTTGGGGGGTGAGGGCGTAGAACTCGCCGGTGTTCCCGTTGGGAGTGAGGGTCGTGATCCCTCCGTCGAGGAGACGACGCAACAGGGCCCGGTGGGTGTCCTGGTCGACGGAGCCGTCCTCGGCGAACGGTGTCACCGGGATCGCGACCACGTCGGCCAGGGCCGCCCGCTGGGTCTCGAACGTCGCTGTCATGCCTGACCGTCCTCTCCCTGGGCCTCGGACCCGGCGTCCGGGAAGGCCCGTTGCACGAACGACGCGATGTGCGCGTGGAGGGCGCGGGCCGCGCCGTCGGCGTCTCCGGCGAGGGCGAGCCGCAGGATCTCCCGGTGCTCACCGGCCTCCCGCTCCCAGGAGGGCGAGGCCGCCCAGGCGACCGCCGAGACGAGCGCCGCCTGGTCGCGGACCTCGTCGAGCATCCGGCCGAGCAGCGGGTTGCCGCACGGCAGGTACAGGGAGCGGTGGAACTCCCGGTTGGCCAGGGAGCGTTCGGCGGTGTCGGTGGCCCCGTCGGCCCGGGTGAGCGCCTCGCGGGCCTCGTCCAGGGAGGCGCCGCGCTGCACCGCCCGCTTCAGGGCCTCGGGTTCGAGGAGCAGCCGGACGTCGTAGACCTCGCGCGCCATGTCCGCGTCCACCATGCGCACCGTGACGCCCTTGTACTGGTTCATCACGACGAGCCCGGTGCCGGCCAGGGTCTTGAGCGCCTCACGCACCGGGGTCTTGGACACCCCGAACTGTGCGGCGAGCTCGGTCTCGACCAGAGCCTGCCCCGGCGTCAACTGGCCGGTGAGTATGCGGCGTTTGATCTCCTCCAGCACGAACTGCGTGCGGGAGGGGATCGGCGTGGGCACAGAGGTCATGCGCGCCTCTCGGATCTTCGCGGGCGTATCTCGCGTATGGGATCTCGCGTATCGCGTCTCATATATGACGTACGAAGTACGACGCGTTGAAGGTAGGAGGGGGTAAGGGTTTCGTCAATGCTTCTGGCAAAGGAAGTTGAGGTTTCCGATCAGACGGTGTGCGTCTCGCCGACGCGGGCGAGCGCCGTGGGACCGCCGAAGACGGCGGCGGCACGCGCGGTGGCGTCCTCGGGGGCGAGGGTGGGGCCGACGTGGGTGACCAGCACCTTCCGTACGCCGCCTGCCATGCTGGCGCAGGCGCCGACCTCCTCCGGTGTCAGATGCACCGGATCGACTTCGCCTTCGCGATGCGCGTCGACATCGGCCTCGCAGAGGAACAGGTCCGCCCCGGCGGCGAGATGCAGCAGCCCGTCGCACGGCCCGGTGTCCCCGGAGTACGCCAGCGCGCGTCCGCCGCTCTCGGCCCACAGGCCGTAGGACTCGACGTCGTGCTCGACGGCACGGGCGGTGAGCGTCAGGTCGCCGTGCCGGACACCATGCCCGTTGTGCAGGGGCTGGAAGTCGAAGACGCCGCTCAGGAAGGCGGTGTCAGGCCGCCCGAAGAACCCGGCGAGCCGTTGGGCGCAGTCGCGGGGCGCGTACACGGGGACGGGCGCGGGGAGGGTGAGTCCGCCGTACGCGAAGGCGTAGAAGGCGGCGGTCAGGTCGGCGTAGTGGTCGGCGTGGAGATGGGAGATCCAGATCGCGCTGAGGCGTGTCGGATCCGTGTGCCGCTGCAATTCGGCGAAGGTCCCGGTTCCGGCGTCCACCCATACCTCGGCACCGCCTCCCCGCACCAGATAGCCGGAGCACGGGGTGTCCGGGCCGGGGTGCGGAGAGGCGGTGCCGAGGACGGTGAGGGTGAGTGACATGCGGGGAGCGTAGGTGTCGGCTCACCGGCACGCCTCTGTTTAAGCGTCTACGGCCGCCATTCCGGGTCCCGACCGCTCAGCCCGACCGCGCGGTCGAGGAGCGGCGCACCGTCCGGTACCGGCACGACCGGGCCGAAGATGCCGCCGCCCTGGTCGTCCTCCTTGGCGGACGCGAGGAGGAAGTCGTACGAGACCTGGAGCGCCGCCGGGTCCGGTTCGTACGGGAGGCCGGTCGCGCGGGCCAGGTCCCAGGCGTGGACGACCAGCTCGTCCACCGCTACGGCACCGGCGATCTCGCCGGGCAGGTCGACGCCGCCCGCGCGGGTCATGCCGGTCCAGGCGGCCGGGTCGCGCCAGGCCTCGGCGAGTTCGTCGAGGACCTTGGGCAGCTCCTCGCGCCAGCCGGGGCCGATGTCCGGTACGGCCGACGCCGGATCGGTGTCGGTCGTCGGCCCGAGGTCCTTGCGGGCCGCGTCGCGGAAGGCGACGGACAGGCCCAGCAGGTGCCCCAGCAGATTGCGGACCGCCAGGTCCGGACAGGGCGTCGGATCCGCCAGCTGTTCGTCCCGCACGGCCTGGGCGAGGCGGGCCACGGTGCGGGTCTGGGGGCCGAGGTCGAGACTCATGCGCGCTCCTTGGGGTGGGTTCCCTACGAGGGGTGGACCCACGGCGCTCCCGAAACTCATCGGCCCACCGGAAACCCGTCCCCGACCAGGAGCCCGTTCCCGTCCGGGGAGCCCGTCCCGGCCGGGGAGCCCGTCCCGGCCAGGGAACCCGTCGCCTTCCCCGGTCCCGCCGCTTCAGCGGTCGGCGAGTGCCACCCGCACCGCCGCCAGATCCCCGTCCGATGCCAACCCCGCGTGATACAGCCGCATCTCCGTGGCGCCCAGCTCACGCGCGCGTGCCGCGTCCGCCGCGAGGGTGCCGGGGCTGCCGCCCATCCCGGAGACGACTCCGAAGTTCGCGGCGATCACCGCGCCCTCGCGTCCCTGTTCGGCGAACGGCGTCAGCAGGCCGGGGCCGCCCGCGCACGGCACGACCACGCCGTCCGCCACGGACAGGATGTGCGCGGGGTCCACTCCCGGGTTGGCGCCGACGTGGTAGGTCACCGGGTCGGCGTGCAGCAGGATCTGGAAGCCCTCCGGTGCCGCCGTACGCACCGCCCCGACCGCCGCCTCCTGGAGCGTGCGGGCGGTCTCGTCGCGCCACGCGCGCGTGGCCGCCGCGGTCCCGGGGCCGAGCAGCTTCTCGACGCCCGCCCAGCCCTCGTCCTCCGGCGCCCCCTGCCACAGCGGCTCCAGCGCGGCCCGCACGGCGGCCGCCAGTTCGTCGGCGTCCAGGCCCTGGGCGCCGTAGCCCTCGCGGCAGACCACGCAGAAGCAGAGCGCCATCAGGTACATCCCGGCGTCGCCGAGGCCGACCCCGCCGGTCTTGTCGTGGGCGTGCAGATGCTGGAGGCCGTACCAGCCGAGGGACTCCAGTTCGGTGCCGCGCGCGCCGGGCCGTACCGCCGCCTCGGCGGCCAGGTCGACGAGGTACGCGCGCGTGGCGGGCTGGGCGATGCACGGGGCCCAGGGGTAGCGGTCGCCGTAGGCGTTGACGACGGAGGTGTCCGGGTGTTCGGCGCCCAGGCGGGAGTTGTGAGCGAGGACCACCCAGGTGTGCACCTCCAGGCCGGCCTCGATCAGCGCGCCGGCCGCCTCGCCGAACGCGTCGCCGGGTGCCCAGTCGCCGGCCGCGTAGGGGCGAAGTTCGCGTCCCTGCCAGCGGTCGTCGGTGGGGTAGAGCACGGAGGCGTGCTCGGCGGTGACGATGCGGTGGCGCGGGTGGCGGGGCGTCAACGCGCGCGTGGAGTGGTAGGCGGCGGCGAGCGTCACCTGCTCGACGCCGAGGGAGGCGATGCGCGTCGCTGCCTCCGGGTCCCCGTTGACGTCCCAGGGGTAGACGAATGTCGACGCCTTCACTTGGTGCCCTCCTCCAGCAGCGTGTACCCGTGCTCGATGATCTGAGCGAGCTGCTTGACATGATCCTCGGTCGGCTCGTGCAGCGGCGGCCGGACCTCCCCCACGTCCAGTCCGCGCAGCCGTACGCCCGCCTTGACCAGGGCGACGGCGTAACCGCGGCCCTGGGCGCGCAGTTCGACGAACGGACGGTAGAAGCCGTCCAGGAGACGGTGTGCCGTCGCCGAGTCGCCGGTCTCCAGCGCCCGGTGGAAGGCGAGGGCGATCTCGGGGGCGAAGCAGAACACGGCGGAGGAGTAGAGCGGGACGCCGACGGCTCGGTAGGCGAGCTGGGTCTGCTCGGCGGTCGGCAGGCCGTTGAAGTAGAGGAAGTCGCCGGGGACCTCGGTGCGCACGGCGCTGACGATCCGCTGGACGAGGTCCAGGTCGCCGAGCCCGTCCTTGAGGCCGATGATCCCGTCGGTGCGGGCCAGTCCGACCACGGTCTCCGGCGTGAACACGGCGTTGTCACGCTGGTAGACGATGACGGGCAGCGCGGTGGCCGCCGCGATCTCCCGGTAGTGCCGCAGCAGCCCCTCCTGCCCGGCGATCACGAGATACGGCGGCAGCGCGAGCAGCCCGTCCGCGCCGGCCGCCTCGGCGAGCTGCGCGTACCGCACGGCGAGCGCGGTGCCGTACCCGGCGCCCGCGACGACCGGCACCCGCCCCTCCGTCGCCTCGACCGCGGCCCGTACGCACCGCTCGAACTCCTCGGGCGTCAGCGCGTGGAACTCCCCGGTGCCGCAGCACGCGAAGACCGCGGCCGCCCCGGCGTCGACCCCGCGGCGCACGTGCGTGCGGTAGGTGTCGAGGTCGACCGAGCCGTCGGGGGCGTAGGCGGTGACGGGGAAGAACAGCGGGCCGCTGGGGATGCCGAGTCGGGTGGCGAGGTCGGCAGACGTCACGGGCTCTCCCTGGGACGAGAAGCGGAAGCGTACGGACAAGTAGCAGCGTACGGAATTATGATCGGAGTTTACATTTATGAACGAGGGTCGCACCACCCTTGACGAGGCGAGGCAATGATCCTTAACTTGTCCACGAATGTGAATGCCGTGCGCCCTCGCGGCCGCCGACCCAAGGAGAACCGAGGATGCCAGCGCCCCGCACCGTCCTGCTCACCGGCGCCGCAGGCGGGGTCGGCACCCTGATGCGCGAGCTCCTCCCCGCGTACGGCTACGAGCTGCGTCTGCTCGACCTGGCCCCCGTCGAGGGCGAGCCGGACGCGATCGTCGCCGACCTCGCCGACCGGGACGCCGTACGCGAGGCCGTGCGGGGCGTCGACGCGATCATCCACCTCGCGGGCATCTCCCTGGAAGCGTCCTTCGACAAGATCCTCAAGGCGAACATCGAGGGCACCTACAACCTGTACGAGGCCGCCCGCGAGGAAGGCGTGCCGCGGATCGTCTTCGCCTCCTCCAACCACGCGGTGGGCTTCACCCCCCGCCCCCAGGACGGGGACCCCCTGGTCCCGATCGACACCCCGCGCCGCCCGGACACCTTCTACGGTCTGTCCAAGTGCTTCGGCGAGGACCTCGCCCAGCTCTACTGGGACAAGCACGGCCTGGAGACGGTGTCGGTGCGCATCGGCTCCTGCTTCCCGGAGCCCACCAGCGTCCGCATGCTGTCGGTGTGGATGAGCCCGGCGGACGGCGCCCGCCTCCTGCACGCGGCCCTCACCGCCGAGGACGTCCAGCACACCGTGGTCTACGGCTCCTCCGCCAACACCCGCCTGTGGTGGGACCTCACCACCGCGCGGGCCCTCGGCTACGACCCGCAGGACGACTCCGAGCCGTACGCCGAGAAGCTGATCGCCGAACAGGGCGAACTGGACCCCGACAACATCGCCCACGCCCACCTGGGCGGCCACTTCGTGAGCGACCCGCCGATCTGGCCGTACTGACGTGACGTGACCACAGGACGGGCGGGCACCGAACGGGCCCGCCCGTCATGGTGTTCGGGCACGCGGTCATGGCTCTGGAAGCGGCGCGCGAGCGCCCTTCCAGGGGCGCGGGGAACTGCGCGACCAGCCACGACGCTCAGGCAGCCGCAACGCAACCGCGCCCCCCGAGCTCTTGGGCGCCCCCTGCCCGAACGGGCACACACGGTCACTATCACTCACGCAACAGACCTGGTCACCACCCCCCACCCGCTGTAGAACTTCCTCCAGAGGGCCCGAACGGGCACCGCGGCTCAGCGAAGGAAGCGGGTGACGACATTGACCGGCACCGCGGAAGAACGCCACCGGCACATCGTGCACACCGCCCGCACCACCGGCGCCGTCGACGTCAACACCCTCGCCGCCCAGCTCGGCGTGGCCAAGGAAACCGTCCGACGGGACCTCCGCGCCCTGGAGGACCACGGTCTGGTCCGCCGCACCCATGGCGGCGCCTACCCCGTGGAGAGCGCCGGCTTCGAGACGACCCTCGCCTTCCGCGCCACCAGCCACGTCCCCGAGAAGCGCCGGATCGCCACCGCGGCGGCGGACCTGCTCGGGGACGCCGAGACGGTCTTCGTCGACGAGGGCTTCACCCCACAGCTCATCGCCGAGGCCCTGCCCAGGGACCGCCCCCTGACGGTGGTGACCGCCTCCCTCCCGGTCGCGGGCGCCCTCGCCGAGGCCGAGCACACCAGCGTCCTCCTCCTCGGCGGCCGGGTCCGCCCCGGCACCCTCGCCACCGTCGACCACTGGACGACGAAGATGCTGGCCGGCTTCGTCATCGACCTCGCCTACATCGGCGCCAACGGCATCTCCCGCGAACACGGCCTCACCACCCCCGACCCCGCGGTCAGCGAGGTCAAGGCGCAGGCGATCCGGGCCGCGCGCCGCACGGTGTTCGCGGGCGTCCACACCAAGTTCGGGGCGGTCAGCTTCTGCCGGTTCGCGGAGATCGGCGTACTGGAGACGATCGTCACGAGCACCCTGCTCCCCACGTCCGAGGCCCACCGCTACTCGCTGCTGGGGCCCCAGGTCATCCGCGTCTGAAAAACCAACGCACCCGCCGGTGCGCGTCCGAAAACCCAACTCACCACTTAATGCGGCACGCCATGCCTTGACGCGCCCTTTATCTCCCCATACGTCTGTCTCCCCATACGTCCAGGAGCGATCCATGCGAACCCAGAGCCGACGGCGACCACCGCGAGCGACGCTCGCCCTGGCCGCCGCAGGGACGCTGCTCGCCCCGCTGCTCTCCGGCTGCTGGGCCGGAGCCGGCGGGGCGGGATCGGGCGGCGATGCCATCAACGTCCTGATGGTCAACAACCCCCAGATGACCGAGCTCCAGAAGCTCGCCCCCCGCTTCACCGAAGAGACCGGCATCAAGGTCAACTTCACCGTCCTGCCCGAGAACGACGTCCGCGACAAGATCAGCCAGGACTTCGCCAACCAGGCGGGCCAGTACGACGTGGCCACCCTCTCCAACTACGAGATCCCGATCTACGCCCGCAACGGCTGGCTGCACGAGATGGACTCGTACGTCGCCAAGGACCCGGCGTACGACGAGCGGGACGTCCTCACGCCCATGCGCCAGTCGCTGACCGGCGACGACGGCAAGCTCTACGGCCAGCCCTTCTACGGCGAGTCGTCCTTCCTGATGTACCGCAAGGACGTGTTCGCCAAGGCGGGTCTGACCATGCCGGCCCACCCCACCTGGACCCAGGTGGCCGATCTGGCCGCGAAACTGGACGGCGCCGAGTCCGGGATGAAGGGCATCTGTCTGCGCGGACTCCCCGGCTGGGGCGAGGTGATGGCCCCGCTCACCACAGTCGTGAACACCTTCGGCGGGACCTGGTTCGACAAGGACTGGAAGGCCCGGCTGGACTCTCCCGAGTGGGAGAGGGCGACGAAGTTCTACGTCGACCTCGTCCGTGAGCACGGCGAGTCCGGCGCCCCCCAGTCCGGCTTCGCCGAGTGCCTCAACAACATGACCCAGGGCAAGGTCGCCATGTGGTACGACGCCACCTCCGCGGCCGGTTCCCTGGAGGCGTCCGGCTCCCCGGTCAAGGGCAAGGTCGGCTACGCCCCCGCCCCCGTCGAGGAGACGAAGTCCTCCGGCTGGCTCTACACCTGGGCCTGGGGCATCCAGGACGCCTCCCGCAACCCCGACAAGGCCTGGCAGTTCGTCTCCTGGGCCTCCGGCAAGCAGTACGAGCAGTTGGTCGGCGACGAGATCGGCTGGGCCAACGTCCCGGCCGGCAAGCGCGCGTCGACGTACACCAACCCGGCGTACGTCAAAGAGGCCGCCGCGTTCCAGGAGATGACCAAGGAGGCCATCGAGGGCGCCCGGCCCGACGACCCGGGGGTGCAGCCGCGCCCCGCGCCCGGCATCCAGTTCGTCGGCATCCCCGAGTTCACCGATCTCGGCACCAAGGTCTCCCAGGAGATCAGCGCGGCCATCGCCGGACGCCAGTCCGTCGAGTCGGCGCTGAACAAGTCCCAGCGGCTCGCCGAGAAGATTGCCGAGGAGTACGAGGGACGATGACAGCCACCACGACGGCCCCCGTGGCCGCGCCCGACGTACGCACCGCCCGCCCACCGTCGGCCCGTCTGCGCAACTGGGCCACCCGAGCCCCGCTCCTGCCCGCCCTGGTCTTCATGATCGTGGTCACCCAACTCCCGTTCGTGGCCACGCTGGTGATCTCGTTCTTCGACTGGAACGCCCTCTACCCCAAGGCCCGCCACTTCACCGGCCTGGACAACTACCAGCAGGTCCTGACCGACGCCGACCTGCGCCACTCCGTCTGGACGACGGTCCTGCTGACCGCGACGGTGGTCCTGGTCAGCCTGGTGCTGGGCCTGGTCCTGGCACTCCTGCTGGACCGCCGGTTCCGTGGCCGGGGCGTGGTCCGCACCCTCCTGATCGCCCCCTTCCTCGTGGTCCCCGTGGCGGCGGCCCTGCTCTGGAAGCATGTGCTCTACAACCCCGAATACGGCCTGCTCAACGGTCTGTTGCACTATGTGGGCGGCCCACAGCCCGACTGGATCTCCAACACCCCACTGCTCGCGGTGGAGGCGTCCCTGGTCTGGCAGTGGACCCCGTTCATGATGCTGATCCTGCTCGCGGGCCTGCAGAGCCGCGACCCCCAGCAGATCGAGGCCGCCAAGGTGGACGGCGCGAGCGACTGGCAGATCTTCCGCCACCTCACCCTGCCCCACCTGCGCCGCTACCTCGAACTGGGCGCGCTGCTGGGCTCGATCTACATCGTCCAGAACTTCGACGCGGTCTTCACGATCACGTCCGGCGGCCTGGGCACGGCGAACCTGCCCTACACCGTCTACCAGAGCTTCTACCAGGCCCATGAGAACGGCCTCGCCTCGGCCGCGGGCGTCCTGGTGGTCATCGGCTCGATCGTCATCGCGACCTTCGCCCTGCGCGTGGTGTCGTCCCTGTTCCGTGAGGAGGCGGGCCGGGCATGAGCGCAACGAGCACGACAACCACGAGGACCGCAACAACCGCCCGCCGCAAGGGCGTCGGCCTGGGTCTGCTGGCCTGGCTGCTGGGAGTGGTGTTCTTCCTCCCCATCGCGTGGATGGCCCTGACGTCCTTCCACTCCGAGACGGACGCGGCGACCAACCCGCCCTCCTTCGGCGCCGCCCTCACCCTGGACGGCTACCGCGAGTTCTTCGGCACGGGAGGCGGCGCGAGCCCCTGGCCGGCGCTGATCAACTCGACGGTGGCGTCACTGGCGTCGACGCTGTTCGTGCTGCTGCTGGCGCTGCCCGCGGCGTACGCGCTGTCGATCAACCGCGTCCGCAAGTGGACGGACGTCCTGTTCTTCTTCCTGTCGACGAAGATGCTGCCGGTGGTGGCGGGCCTGCTGCCGATCTACCTGTTCGCGAAGAACACGGACATGCTCGACAACATCTGGCTGCTGGTCATCCTCTACACCTCCATGAACCTGCCGATCGCGGTGTGGATGATGCAGTCCTTCCTGGCCGAGGTCCCGGTGGCGATCATCGAGGCGGCGAGGGTGGACGGGGCGCGCCTGCCGACGATCCTGGCGCGCGTGGTGGCCCCGATCGCCCTCCCCGGCATCGCGGCGACGGCCCTGATCTGCTTCATCTTCAGCTGGAACGAACTGCTGTTCGCCCGGGTCCTGACCGGAGTGGTGGCCGAGACCGCCCCTGTCTTCCTGACCGGCTTCATCACCAGCCAGGGCCTGTTCCTGGCGAAGGTGTGCGCCGCGTCGCTCGTCATCTCCCTGCCGGTGCTCGCCGCGGGGTTCGCCGCCCAGGACAAACTGGTCCAGGGCCTGTCCTTGGGAGCCGTGAAATGAAGGCCGCCGTCATCGAGTCCGCGGGCCGTGCCGTCGTGGCCGAGGTCCCGGACCCGACGCCAGGACCGCGCGAGGTGGTGGTCGAGGTCGCGGCCTGCGGCCTGTGCGGCACCGACCTGCACATCCTCCAGGGCGAGTTCGCGCCCAAGCTGCCGATCGTGCCGGGGCACGAGTTCGCGGGCGAGGTGGTCGGCGTCGGCACCCAGGTCACGGAGCTGTCGGTGGGCGACCGGGTGGCGGTGGACCCGTCGCTGTACTGCTACGAGTGCCGCTACTGCCGTACGGGCCACAACAACCTCTGTGAACGCTGGGCGGCGATCGGCGTGACCACGGCCGGCGGCGCGGCGCAGTACGCGGTGGCGCCGGTGGCGAACTGCGTACGGCTCCCCGAGCACGTCCGCACCGAGGACGCGGCCCTGGTGGAACCCCTGTCGTGCGCGGTACGCGGCTACGACGTGCTGCGGTCCCGGCTCGGCGCGCACGTCCTGATCTACGGCTCCGGAACGATGGGCCTGATGATGCTGGAGCTCGCCAAGCGGACCGGCGCGGCGAGCGTGGACGTGGTCGATGTGAACCCCGCCCGCCTGGAGACCGCCCGCCACCTCGGCGTCTCCGGGTCCGCGGCGAACCCGGACGAGCTGGACCGCCCACAGGGCTGGGACCTGGTCGTCGACGCCACGGGCAACGCGGCGGCGATCCAGGACGGCCTGGACCGGGTCGCGAAGGCCGGCACCTTCCTCCAGTTCGGCGTGGCGGACTACGCGACACGGGTGACGATCGACCCGTACCGCATCTACAACCAGGAGATCACGATCACCGGCTCCATGGCCGTCCTCCACAGCTTCGAACGTGCGGCGGAACTCTTCGCGAACGGCGTCCTTGACCCGGCCGTCTTCATCAGCGACCGCATCCCGTTGGACCGGTACCCGGAGGCACTGGACCAGTTCGCGGCGGGGGTGGGCCGCAAGATCGTGGTGGTGCCGTAGAGCTGTCCTCGCCCCATGCCGAAACCCAACGGATTCCACTACGAATCCCACGCGAACGAAACCGTCCACATCACCCACCACAACCGCCCCGCGACCACCCTCCACGGCCCCCGAGCCCAACAGTTCCTCGCCGAGGTGGAGACCGCCCCCGACCCCCAGCTCGTCATGGCCCGCTGGACCGGAAACTACAAGCGCGGCAACGAACGCACGGCCCGCAACCACCCCCGCAACCGCCACTGAGCCGAACGATCCCGGGTAAGGGAACGGTAAAGCGGGCTCGCTCGTTCACCGGGCATGACAGCTATGACCCCCGGCTCGAACATCCCTCTCTCCGCCGCGCGCGTGACGGTGGACGTCGCCGCTCCGGTGCGGCTCGACGTATCGAGCCTGCTGCTCACCGCCGACGGCAAGGTGCGCTCGGACGACGACTTCATCTTCTACAACCAGCCCAACGGCCCGGGCGTGACCTACCGCGGAGGCGGCGGCTCCGCCCCCGACGCGATCGTCGTCGACACGGCCGCGATCCCGCCCGGCATCGAGAAGATCGTCGTCACGGCCAGCCCGGACGCCGCGGGCCAGACCTTCCAGGGCATCGAACCGACGGCGACGATCCGCAACGCCGCCGACAACTCCGTCCTGGCCTCCTTCACGCCCCCGCAGCTCGGCACCGAGACGGCGCTGGTGATCGTGGAGATCTACCTGCGCAACGGCGCGTGGAAGGCCCGCGCGGTGGGCCAGGGCTACGCCAACGGCCTGGCAGGCATCGCCACCGACTTCGGCGTCTCGGTCGAGGAACCGGCTCCGGCCCCCGTCGCCCCGCCGCAGCCGGCCGCCGCCCCGCCGCAGCCCACCCTCCAGACGCCGGTCACCCCGCCCGCCCCGCCGATGGCCACTCCCCCGCCGCCCGCGCACGCCCCCGGCGCCGGGAAGATCAACCTCGACAAGGGCCGCGTCAGCCTCCAGAAGAACCAGACGGTGTCCCTGGTCAAGGGCGGCCGCCCGCTGCTGTCCTCGGTCAAGATGGGCCTCGGCTGGGAGCCGGCGTACCGCGGCAAGGACATCGACCTGGACGCCTCGGTCATCGCCTACGGCCCGCAGCGCAACCACGTCGACAGCTGCTACTTCGGCAAGCTCCAGATCGTGGGCGGCGCCATCCGGCACTCCGGCGACAACCTCACCGGCGAGGGCGGCGGCGACGACGAGGTCATCACCGTCGACCTCGGGCAGCTGCCGCAGGAGGTCACCGGACTGGTGTTCACCGTCAACTCCTTCTCCGGGCAGAAGTTCACCGAGGTCGCCAAGGCCTACTGCCGGCTGCTGGACGGCACGACCGGCGAGGAGCTCGTCCGCTTCGACCTCACCAGCGCGGAGCCGCAGACCGGCGTGATGATGGCCAAGCTGATCAAGCAGTTCTCCGGCGAGTGGGAGATGACTGCGATGGGCGACTTCGTGAAGTCCCGCACGGTGCGCGGCATGGTGAAGCCCGCCGCCCAGGCGCTGTAGCCGTATCGGGTCCGGCCGGGGTTCCCACCCGGCCGGCCCGCCCTACGCCTCTACCTCCTGTGGCCCGACGGAGGTTAGAACAGCGCGCTGTACGCGTTCAGCGCCGGCTGTCCGCCGAGGTGTGCGTAGAGCACGGTGGAGTCCCGGCCGATCTCCCCGCGCTCCACCAGATCGATCATCCCGGCCATCGACTTCCCCTCGTACACGGGGTCGGTGACCATGCCCTCGGTGCGGGCGGCGAGCCGCATCGCGGCCAGGGTGGGCTCGTCGGGGATGCCGTAGACGCCCGCGTGGTACCGCTCGTCCAGTTCCACGTCGTCCAGGGTCAACTCCCGCTTGACGCCGATGAGTTGACCGGTGTTGTGCGCGATCCGGGCGATCTGCTCACGGGTGGCGGCGGGTTTCGCCGACGCGTCGATGCCGAGCACCCGGCGCGGCCGTCCGCCCGCCTCCTCCAGCGCGGCGAACCCGGCGACCATGCCGGCCTGGGTGGAGCCGGTCACCGAGCACACCACGACCGTGTCGAAGAAGACGCCCAGGTCCCGCTCCTGCTCGGCGACCTCGTACGCCCATCCGGCGAAGCCGAGTCCGCCGAGCGGGTGGTCGGAGGCGCCGGCCGGGATGGCGTACGGCTTGCCGCCGGACTCCTCGACCTCCCTGAGCGCCTGCTCCCAGCTCTCCTTGAACCCGATCCCGAACCCGGCCCGCACGAGCCGCACATCGGCCCCGGCGAGCCGGCTGATCAGGATGTTGCCGACCTTGTCGTACACGGAGTCCGGCCAGTCCACCCAACTCTCCTGCACCAGCACGCACTTGAGCCCCGCGCGGGCGGCACAGGCCGCGACCTGACGGGTGTGGTTGGACTGCACCCCACCGATCGAGACCAGCGTGTCGCAGCCCTGCGCGAGGGCATCGGCGACCAGGTACTCCAGCTTGCGGGTCTTGTTCCCGCCGTACGCCACACCGGAGTTGCAGTCCTCACGCTTGGCCCAGATCGCCGCGCCCCCGAGACGAGCGGTGAGACGGTCCAGCGAGTGCACCGGCGACGGGCCGAAGAGCAGCGGATAACGCTCGTACGAGGAAAGGGACATGAGGAGCCTCCCGGGTCGGTGCTGGGTCAGTCGCTGTCGGCGAGTTCCGCCAGGCCCCGCCAGATCTCCGCGGTGACCCGGACCGCCTCGTCCACGTCACCGGCCGCGCAGGCCGCGATGAGCCGTTCGTGCTGCCCGGCGGAACGGCAGGTGCCGCCCTCGCCGAAACGGCGGCGCTCGAGCCGGCGGATGAGCGGGGTGTAGCGGGCGGCGGTGGCGGCCGCCGCGCGGTTGCCGCTGACCCGGACCAGGACGTCGTGGAGCTCGTCGTCGGCCTGGAGGGCGGCGTCCACGTCCCCCGCGGCGACCGCCGCCGCGAACCGCTCGTTGGCCGCGCGCATGGTCTCGACGTCGGCGGCGAAGAGCCGGGGCACGGCGACCCGGGTCACCAGCTCGTGCATCGCGCCGACGACCGCCGCGGCGTCCCGCACCTCGGCGGCCAGCACCCGCGTCACCCGCGTGTAGCTCTGCGGCTTGCTCTCCAGCAGCCCCTCGTCCACGAGCCGCGCGAACGCCTCCCGCACCGGCGCCCGGGACAGCCCGAGCCGCTCGGCGAGATCGGCGTCCCGCACCGCGGCACCGGGCTCCAGCTCACCGGCGACGATGGCGTCCCGGATCGATGCGTAGGCGCGGTCCCTGAGCAACGTACGCGGTATGGCATCCACAACTGAAATGTTAGATGTCAACCTCGTTCGTGAACAGGGGTGTGGCCCGCACTCCCCGTGAAAGTGCGGGCCACGTCTTCAGGGCTCAGGCAGCCCAGGGCCAGTCGGCGTCGCGAGCGCTCTCCAGCAGCGGGACCATCCGGAAGGCCGCGTCCGAGAGGCCACCGAAGGTGTGCCGGTTCGCCTTGCCGGACGGGCCGTGGCCCGCGCGGTAGCCGGCGAGGTTCCAGGTGTAGACCGGCACATGGGCCGGGACCTGCTCGGTCGGACCACCGCGGTGGTTGAAGGCGTACTGCTCGTCGGTGACGATCAGCACCCGGTCCTGCCCCCGGTAGTGCGCCCGGACCGCCGAGGTGGTGTCGGTGCCGCCCAGGTCGCCGAAACGGCCCAGGATCTTCAGCACCGACTCGCCCTTGTCGTACGCCAGGTTCCGGCTCGTGGTGCCGAACTCGACGAGGTCCGCCCGCTCGGCCCGCAGCGCCAGCGCGGTACCGAAGATCGCCGCGGCGTCCGCCCGGTTGAGCTGCGAGCGGTCCGACAGCCGCGCCCACATGGAGCCCGAACGGTCGACGAGGACCAGCGTCCGGCCGGGCAGCGCGGGCACGTTGGCCAGCGAGTGACCGAGCGCCTGCTCCAGCGGGTACGCCCAGCGCAGCGACGGCGCGTGCTGGTACGCGGCGAGGTACCGGAAGGGGAACTGCCGCGACCGCGCGACCTCGGCCGGGTCGCTGATCCGCGCCGCGACCTGCGCCGCGACCTCGTCACAGACTCCGGCCTGGTCGAAGTTGCGCAGGTTGCGGACCAGCGCCATGGCACCCATGGACGGGATGACGGCCTCCCAGGCCGCCTTGTCCATCGGGCCCTGGAGCCAGCCGGCCAGCGCCTCCCAGGTCATCCCGGCCGCGGCGAGCCGCTCGGCGCCGCCCTCGGACGTGACGACCGCACGCCGCTGCTCGACCGGCAGCGCCATCAGCTCACGGTGCGCGACCAGCGTCCGGTTCGACGCCGGCGGCACCGCGGTCTCCGGATTGTGCCGGCGGTCGAGGGCGTACCGGAACAGCTCGCCCTGCCACGCCTTGTCGGGGTCCGGCACCGCGTGCACCAGGTTGAGGATGTCGCCGAAGCGGTAACCCTTGGACGCGGTGTCGTACTTCAGCAGCGACTTGCCGCTGTAGAGACGCCGTACGGCGTCGGCGACACCGCGCTTGACGGGCTTGGGCACCGCGCGGCCGTACGTCGCCGTCCAGTACGCGAGCAGCTCGCCGGGCTCGTCCGGCCGCCGGAGCACGGAGTCCACGACCTGGCGGTTGGACGGACCACCGGTGGCGCCGGCCTCGAGACGGGCGTGCACGTACTCGGCGGCACCCACGATCGAGGCCGTCCGCAGGTTGCCCTCGCCGCGCAGCCAGCCGAGCAGACCGGCCGTCCACTCCGGATCGGTGACGGCGAGCTCACGTACGAGCTTGGCGAAGCGGTCGTCGCGGTCGGCGCCGGTCTCGTAGAAGGTCTGCTGCGAGACGAAGTTGGCGACGGCGAGCAGGAAAAGCTCGGAGCGCTTGTCCCGCTCGTGACCGCGGCCGCCCTCGAAGGTACGGAGTACACGACCCGTCGAGGTGATACGCGAGGTGGGCTGCGCCTTGGCGGCTCGCTTGTTGAATCGCGACATGGTGAATTCCCCCGAATTCATGGAAGGTTCGGAGGGAGACACAGCAAAAGGAGGGTGCCCGAGTTCGAATTCGACTGCGGTGACTATAAACTGGCGCGTCTTCCGTTCCGCCACACCGGCCGCGAGCCGATGACGGGATTCGAACCCGCACCCCCTGCGAAGAGGACCAGTTCCCTGAAGTATCCGCCGCCTGCGCACCGGACACCCACCATGAGCTGCGCCTCCCGAGATCAGGTCGGCCACGGCATCGGAATCTTTTTGGAGAAGAAGTAGCCGTGGCCAGCGCACCGGGAGGTGCATGAAGTTGTGGTGTCCAGAGTTCAGGTCGGCGGAACCGACATTAGGTGCTCTGCCGCTGAGCTACACCGGCACGTGGAACCGGTGGCGGGATTCGAACCCGCGGCCTCCCCATTAAGAGTGGAAGTAAGTCCTGCCTTCGCACCTGGACATGCACCACTTTAGGAGGGAGGCCGTTGGACGGGCGAGCGAATTAATCAGCCACGCTTCTGGCGCTTCCAGGGGCCGGTGATGGCCAGCATGATGCCGGGGGTCTGGATGTTGGCGTACAGGGTGCGGCCGTCGCAGGAGAAGGTGACGCCGGTGAACTCGCTGTACTCGGGCTCGTCCTCGGTGCCGATGTTGAGTTCGTTGCGGGCGATGGGGTAGGTGCGGCCGCTGTCGGTGGCGCCGAACAGGTGCTGGACGCCCTCGCCGTCCTCGGCGATGACGAGGCCGCCGTAGGGGGAGACGGTGATGTTGTCGGGGCCGTCGAAGGCGCCGTCCTTGGACGGGTCGGGGTTCACGCCGAGGAGGACCTTCAGGGTGAGCGTGCGGCGCTTGGGGTCGTAGAACCAGACCTGGCCGTCGTGCTGGACGGGGCTCTCGGCGCGGGCGTAGGAGGAGACGATGTAGGTGCCGCCGTCGCCCCACCACATGCCCTCGAGCTTGCGGGCGCGGGTGATCTCGCCGTCGGCGAACTGCTTGCGGACGGGGACGGCCTTGCCGTCGCGGTCGGGGACGTCGATCCAGTCGACGCCGTAGACCGTGCCGATCTTCGTGGCGCGGGAGAGGTCGTCGACGAACTTGCCGCCGGAGTCGTAGCACTTGGGCGCCTGGAGGACGCCGGCGTCGTCGGCGAGGGCGCGGAACTTGCCGCGGCCGTACTCGAAGCCCTTGGGCGGGGTCCAGCGGAAGAGCAGGCCGTTGGGGCTGGCGGCGTCCTCGGTGAGGTAGGCGTGGCCGCGCTTGGGGTCGATGACGACGGCCTCGTGGTCGTAACGGCCGAAGAACTTCAGGGGCTTGGGGTTCTTGTTGGCCCGTCGGTCGCTCGGGTCGACCTCGAAGACGTAGCCGTGGTCCTTGGTCATGCCGTTGGTGCCGGCCCGGTCGGAGTTCTCCTCGCAGGTAAGCCAGGTGCCCCAAGGGGTGCGCCCGCCCGCGCAGTTGGTGGAGGTACCGGCGATGCCGACCCACTCGGCGACCTGTCCGTCGGGGCGTACCTCGACGACCGTGCAGCCGCCGGCCGCGGCGGGGTCGTAGACCAGGCCCTCGGTGAGCGGGACGGGGTACTTCCAGTTGGCGCGCGGGCCCTTCAGCTCGTGGTTGTTGACGAGGAGGGTGGTGCCGCGGGGGCCGTCGAAGGTGGCCGTGCCGTCGTGGTTGGAGGGCGTGAACTCGCCGGACTCCAGCTTGGTCTTGCCGCTGTAGGTGATGACGCGGTACTTGAACCCGGCGGGCAGCGCGAGGATGCCCTTGGGGTCGGGCAGGAGCGGCCCGTAGCCGACACCCACACCGCCGTGGCCGTGGCCCTGCGTCTCGCTCTCGGTGTCCGTGGCGGCGAGGGCGTTCGGCGCGGTGGCGAGGGCGCCGACGCTGCCGGCCAGGGCGACCCCGGCGCCGGTGAGCGCGGATTTCGCGGCGAAGTCCCTGCGGGTGAGCGACATGGTGTCTCCTGTGACGGTCGATGTGCCTGGAGGGTGGGGGACCTCGGGTCGGCGCCACCGTCCCGCCCGCGCCTGAACGCGAGTTGAACACCGGGCGACGTCCTGCGACCCGCTTCCGTGAATCCGTACGCCCTTGCCCGCAGGGACCTCGAAGGCCTTCACGCACCGGGGAATTGGTCGGACGAATCTTCGTAAAGAAGGTCATCCAGCGCCAAGTGCCCATAAGCCCATGATTTATGGCAGAGCACCTTGACCCGCCGGTGTCCCATGCCCTAGACACCCCACTACCTGAAGCATCCAGGGAGGGCGAGCCGACGTGGACGCACCTCGTGCGCGCAGCCTCCACGAGGGCCGGCTGATGAGCCTGCCCCATGTGACGGGGGTCGGGACCGGTAAGGACGAGCACACGGGCGCGGACGTCATCGTCGTCTTCGTGACCCGCAAGGTGCCCCGGGACCGGCTCAGGGACGAGGACGTGGTTCCGGACGAACTCGAGGGCATACCCGTGCGCGTGCTCGCGATCGGCGAGGTCTCAGCGCAGGAGGAGTAGCCGCTCTCGTGCCTCGGAACCGCTCCGACCGGGGAGAGAGAAGGTGGTCTGGCCGTGGTGAGCCAGCCCGAACTGATGCGAGGACCCACCGGCGGGCAGCTGAGCGACAGCTCACGCAGGCAGGCGTCGTCGGACTTCCTGCGGCGCGAGCAGCCGCTGGAGAACGTGGTCGGCTTCGGCCACGGTGTGAAGTGGAGCGAAGGCCAACCGACCGGCAGGGAAGCCGTGTTGGTGTTCGTGACGCAGAAGGTCCCCCAGTCGATGCTGCGGGAACGGGACGCGATTCCGCCCGAGATGGACGACGGCACACCCACCGACGTGGTGGCCGTCGGCAGTGTCATGGCGCAGCCCTCGGCCACGGGTGTGGCGTACCAGCCCGACAACGGCGTGGCGGAGCAGCCGACGCGCCTGTCCGCCTCCCTGCTGGAGGAGCTCACACGGCCGTCCGCGGTCGAGTCCCAGCAGCTCACCCGCCGTATGCGGCCCTGCCCCTCGGGCTTCTCCATCGGCAATGTGCAGGTCACCGCGGGCACCCTCGGGAGCGTGGTCTACGACCTCCTGCCGGGCGCGACGCTCGACCCGCCGGGGCCGGGGCTGGGAACGCCCGGAAGGTTCCACATCCTGTCGAACAACCACATCCTGGCCGACTCCAACCGGGCCCCGCTGGGCAGCGTGATCGTGCAGCCCGGGCCGGCCGACTCCGGCACGGCACCCGCCGACCGGATCGCGACCCTGAGCCGCTTCATCCCGATCGACTTCGCACCACGCATCCCGCTGGACCAGCACAACAACCTGGTCGACGCCGCGCTGGGAGCGGTGAACTTCCAGGACGCCACGCGGGACCAGTACTTCAGCGGAGTGCCGCGCGCCTGGCGACGCAAGGCCAATGTCGCGGTCGGCGACCAGGTGAAGAAGACCGGGCGGACGACCGACATCACCTTCGGCCGGATCATCGCGGTCGACGCGACGATCGACGTCAACTACCCCACTGTCGGCGTGGCCCGCTTCAGGGACCAGATCGTCACCACGAACATGTCGGCGGGCGGCGACTCGGGTTCCCTGGTGACCTCGTTCGACAACGTGGCACTGGGCCTGCTGTTCGCGGGTTCCTCGACGACGACGATCGTCAACCACCTCGAACACGTCCGCAGGCTGCTGGGCGTCGAGATCGCCGAGCTGCTGGCCTGACGGCCGGTCGAACCGTCCGGGAGAAGAGGTTCCCATGGCCACACAGACAGGCAAGGCGAAGAGCGCGGCGGCCGCCGAGCACCGGTTCCACAACGCTCAGGGAGCGGCGGTCAAGACCTGGGACGAGGCGTTCGCCGCACGGCAGGACGTGTCGCCCGAGGCGTTCGCCACGACCGCGAAGCTGGAACTGCACAACGGCTCGGCCACCTTCGCCCTGGAAGTGAAGTACAACCCCAACACCTACCCGTACGTCGTCATCGGCGGCCAGATCACCTCCGGCATCTGCGGCGCGCCCTGGGACATCACGGGCGGGTTCATGGGCCAGACGATCCGGATCGACGCCAAACGACCGGTCGACGACGGCCGCTGCGCGCGGACGATCACCATCGTCGGCGAGTTCCAGAACCCGCCGGCGTACCGGGGGACGTACGGCTTCAACGGGGCGACGTCGTCGTTCAAGCACACGACGGTCTACCACTGCTGATCCCGTCGAAGATCGCGGCCGCAGTTCGCGGTCTGAGGTCGCGACCCACGCCTGCCGTGGGTCGCGACTCCCAGATCAACTCCCTTGCTGGGAGCGCGCCTTGAAGGCCGCCTTCCGGGCCTCCTTGGCGATCTTCTTGTCGGGGTGCAGCCGCCCCATCGCCTCCAGCACATCGGCGGTCGCCGGGTGGTCCACCCGCCAGGCCGCCGCGAAGAACCCGCTGTGCTGCTGCGCCAGCCCCTCGACCAGTGCCCGCAGCTCGTCGGAGTTCCCCTCGGCCGCCAGTTGCGCGGCGAGGGTGTCGACGGTCAGCCAGAAGATCATCGCCTCGGACGGCGGCGGTACGTCGGAGGCGCCCTGCTCGGTCAGCCAGACCCGGGCCAGGCCGCCGAGCTCCGGGTCGTCGAGCACCTCCCGCAGGGTGGGCTCGGCCGCGCCGCCGACGAGCGACAGCGCCTGCTGGCAGCGCAGCCGGCGCAGCGGAGCGCCCGCGTCACCGCCCCGGGCAGCGGCCAGCAACTCCCGTGCCGCAGCGAGGGGTTCGCGCCGGGCCAGCCACTGCTCGGTCTCGGCCTGCGCGGCGGCGGGCGGGAAGTGGGCCGTGCCGTCGAGCAGCGCGTCGGCGCCCTTGTCGGCGAGGTCCCCGACCGCGGGCGCCTCGAAGCCGGCCTCCAGCAGCCGTGCCCGCAGCCCGTACAGCCCGAGCGGGGTGAGCCGCACCATGCCGTAGCGGGAGACGTCGGTGTCGTCGACCGGTGCGGCGGGCTCCTCGTCGGCGTCGGCCATGAGGGCCTCGTCGACGGGCTGGTACTCGACGAGGCCGACCGGTTCGAGCAGCCGGAACTGGTCGTCGAGGCGCATCATCGCGTCGGAGACCTGCTCCAGGACGTCGTTGGTGGGCTCCCCCATGTCGTTGGGGACGATCATCGAGGCAGCGAGCGCGGGCAGCGGCACGGGTCCGTCGCCGGGGCCCTCCTCGTTGACGGTCAGCAGATACAGGTTGCCGAGCACGCCGTCGAGGAACTCGGCCTCGGCCTCCGGGTCCCATTCCATCGAGGAGAGGTCGATCTCGCCACCCTCGTCCATGGCGCCGACCAGGTCGTCCAGGTCCGGCACGCTCGCGTCGGCGAGCACCGTCTCCAGCGCCGTCTGCCACACGGCGAGCACGTCGTGCGGGGTACCGCCGGTGAGCAGGGCGAGCTCCTCGCCCGCGGCGACGGTGCCCTCGTCCTCGTCGGCGATCTCGACGAGCCCGGTGTCGACGGCGACCCGCCAGGCCTCGCTCGCGTACGCGGCGGCGTCGTCCCCGGTCAGGCCGAGCAGCTCGGCGGCGGCGGGCAGCTGCTCCTCGGCGAGCTCGCCACCGGCGTCGACGCGGGTGTCGGGGCCGGCCCAGCGGGCGAGCCGGGCGGCCCGGGAGAGCAACGGCGTGGACAGCGCGTCGCGCGCCAGCTCCGCTTCGGGGTGCAGCCGCACCGGCGGCAGGGGCGAGCTGTCTGACATCGGCTGTTTCTCCTAGAGACGCGTCGTACGACTCAGCGGCGGGGCCACTCGGCGACTGGACCACCGAGCCGCCGGACCACTCAGCCGCTCAGCCTAGACGGATTTCCACCCATGCCGCCCGGTTCATCTCCCCGCCGGGCCCCGTACATGGCCGAAACCTTGACAAGTGGCCTGACCAGGCAGGAGATTACGCGCGTAGAAATCTGCTGGACATCTGTTCACTGTATTTTCTACGCGCGTCGCACCGCCCCACCGGTTCGGCTCCACACACGTTTCACCCTCGTCCCGGCGCTCATGTACGTCCCCGGAGGGATTCCGTTGCCGAGCAAGTCCTCTGCGCGCCTCGCCGCGCTCACCGTCGCCGCCGCCTGTTCCGCGGCGTCCACCATCGTCCTGGTCTCTCCCGCGCACGCGGACTCCGTGCGCATCCATGACATCCAGGGCACCACGCGCATATCCCCGTACGCGGGCAAGGCCGTCACGGATGTGACCGGAATCGTCACCGGCATCCGCACCTACGGCTCCTCCAGAGGCTTCTGGATCCAGGACCCGAACGCCGACGCCGACCCGGCCACCAGTGAGGGCGTCTTCGTCTTCACCAGCTCCACCCCGAAGGGCGTCGCCGTCGGCGACGCGGTGACGGTGTCGGGCACGGTCTCGGAGTTCGTGCCGGGCGGCACCTCCTCCGGCAACCAGTCGATCACCGAGATCACCAAGCCGACGTTCACCGTCGTCTCCAGCGGCAACGCGGTCCCGGCCGCGAAGGTCATCACCGCCAGGTCGGTGCCGGCCGCGTACGCCCCGGCGGGCGACAGCGCCGCGGGCAACTCGATCAACGGCCTGACCCTGGAGCCGAAGAAGTACGCCCTGGACTACTACGAGTCCCTCGAGGGCGAGAACGTCCAGGTCGCCGACACGCGCGTGGTGGGCGCCACCGACCCGTTCACCGAGCTCTGGGTCACGGTGAAGCCGCGCGAGAACGCCAACCACCGCGGCGGCACGGTCTACGGCTCCTACGAGTCGCAGAACACCGGCCGGCTCCAGATCCAGTCCCTGGGCGCGACCTCCGCCTTCCCGAAGGCCAACGTCGGCGACGTCCTGGAGAGCGCCACCAGCGGCCCGCTGGACTTCAACCAGTTCGGCGGCTACACCCTGGTCGCCAACACGATCGGCACGCTCAAGAGCGCCGGCGTGGCCCGGGAGACGACCGAGAAGCAGAAGAACGGGGAGCTCGCGGTCGCGACGTACAACGTCGAGAACCTCGACCCGTCCGACGCCACCTTCGCCGAGCACGCCGCCGCGATCGTGAACAACCTCAAGTCGCCCGACATCGTGTCCCTGGAGGAGATCCAGGACAACAACGGCGCGACGAACGACGGTACGGTCGCCGCCGACCAGACGGTGCGCAAGCTGATCGACGCGATCGCGGCCGCCGGCGGCCCGACGTACGACTGGCGCTCGATCGACCCTGTCGACAAGGCCGACGGCGGTGAGCCGGGCGGCAACATCCGCCAGGTGTTCCTGTTCAACCCGGAGCGGGTCTCCTTCACCGACCGCGCGGGCGGCGACGCCACGACCGCGGTCGGCGTGACGAAGGAGAAGGGCAAGGCGGCCCTCACGGTCTCCCCCGGCCGTATCGACCCGGCCGACGCGGCCTGGGCGAACAGCCGCAAGCCGCTGGTCGGCGAGTTCGTCTTCCGTGGCCGTACGGTCTTCGTGATCGCCAACCACTTCAACTCCAAGGGCGGCGACTACGGTCTGACCTCGGCGATCCAGCCGGTGCCGCGCAGCTCGGAGACCCAGCGCCACCTCCAGGCGACCGCGGTGAACGGGTTCGTCAAGGACATCCTGGCCACTCAGAAGAACGCGGACGTCATCGCCCTCGGCGACATCAACGACTTCGAGTTCTCCGACACGGCCAAGATCCTGGAGAGCGACGGCGCCCTCTGGTCGGCGATCAAGTCGCTGCCGAAGAGCGAGCGTTACTCGTACGTCTACCAGGGCAACGCCCAGGTGCTGGACCAGATCCTGGTCAGCCCGTCGATCCGGCGCGGCTGCGACTTCGAGTACGACAGCGTGCACGTCAACTCGGAGTTCAACGACCAGATCAGCGACCACGACCCGCAGGTGCTGCGCTTCAAGCCGTAAGTCCCTTGGACTCAGGACTGGTTGAACACCCCGTTCAGCCAGTCCTGCCAGGCGGCCTCGCACTCCTTGATGTCGTCACCCGGCGTGAAGTCGTGCAGGGAGACGCCGACCGGGTGGCCCCAGTGGTTGCGCCCGAAGATCCGGGTGAGCCCCCGGTCGGTGCGCAGCCCGATGAAGTACGGGTCGCGGAAGTCGAGGACGGCGTCGAACTCGTCGGGCCCGGTGACCCTCACCCGCGCCCCGACGGCCGTGTCCCCCGCCCCGATCCCGAGCGCCCGCGCGACGACTTCCAGCGCGTCCGCGGCCTTCGACGCCTCAGGTCCGTCGAAGGTCGCGAAGGCGGCGGGGCGGGGCGCGAAGTGGGCCAGGTACTCCCGCAGGGTGTGCAGATAGAAGTCGGTGTGCCTGGCGGCACCGTCGTACTGGTTGTCCCAGTCGTCGACGAAGATCCCGCTGTGCACGTACCGCACCCAGGCCCGGCGCCCCTCGTCACGCGGCTCGACGGTGTAGTCGAGCTGGTTCACGGTCTGCTCGGAGATGCCCTCGACGTCCTCGACGCGGTTGGTGTAGCGGTGCGGCGGATCCCAGGCGGTGACCGTGGACCCGAACGGCCCCTTGCCGCCGACCTTGGGCTCCGGCGGCTCCATGGGCCACAGATAGCCGTCGGTGCCGGTGGTGACGGCGTCCCACACCTGCTGCGGGGTGGCGTCGACCTCGAACTCACGGGCGATCTCGAACTCTTTGGACATGATCTACTCCAACTCGGTCTGCTGCGGTTCGGTCTGCTGCGACTCGGTCTGCTTCAGCGTGGGATGGACGGCGACCACGATCCGGTGATCCCGGCCGCCCTCGGCGTCGGGCGCGTCGTACTTGCGGATCAGCGCGCTGACGCCTGCCGTCAACTCCTCGATGAACGCGGCCCGTTCGGCGGCCGAGGCGAACCGCACCTCACCGTCGAGCGCGTAAGTGGCAAGCCCCTTGCGGGCCTTCGCCGCCCCGGTGATCAACTGACCGACGTCCCGCACCAGCCGCGCGCCGAGCGCCAGCAGCCAGCGTGCGGAGAGCTGGTCCCGGAACCGGTCCGGGTCCGGCTGCACCGAGGCGAGCGCGAGGGGCGAGATGACGTACGACGCGGCGGTCGCCCGCATCAGCCGCTCGGTCACGTTCCCCTTGCGCCGCTCCCCGGCCAGCTCGACCAGGCCGTGCCGCTCCAGCGCCTTGAGGTGGTAGTTCACCTTCTGCCGGGGCAGCCCGACCTTGCCGGCCAGCATGGCGGCCGACGCGGGTCCGGCCGCCAGCTCGGCGAGCAGGCGGGCCCTTATGGGGTCCAGGGAGACGGCGGCGGCCTCGGGGTCCTCGATCACGGTCACGTCCAGCATGCGACCACCGTCTCACCGAAAACTTTTTTTGTCCAGGCGAGTGAAATTGTCGGGTGAGGATCTGCCGGTCGGGGAGATCAGGGCAGGTCAGGGAACGAGCCCGAGCACGTGCCGGTACCGGCTGCCGGTGAAGCCCTGAACCCCGGGATACGTCCGCACCCGCTCCCACTGCGGCGACTCCTGGCCACCGATGGCCAGGTCATAGGCCTGGTCGCTCTCCCACTCGGCGTAGTTGAGGACATGGGTGCCGTCGGTGCTGAGATGGAAGTGCGCGGAGATGAGGCCGGGGTCGGCGTCCGGTCCGGCGAGGGCGTCCAGGACGAGGTCCACCCAGTCGGCCCGCTTCTCGCCCGCGTCCGGCTCGAAGTCGATCCGGACGGTCACGACCAGCCCGGGCACCCGGGTGTCACCGGCGGCACGGGCAAGGCTGCGATGGAGCCGGTAGCGGTCCAGCCGGACCCGCTCGATGTCGGGGACGGCGGTGTCGATCTCGTCGTTGCGCTCCTGGCGCCGGGTCTTGAAGAAGGCCTCGTAGCCCTGCTCGGTGCGCCACTGGGAGTGATGCATCAGCGTCGTACCGTCATGCCCGGCGTAGACGTGGTACCCGAGCAGCTCCGCGCTCCCCCAGGGGCGGCTCTCCCAGGTCCGGGCGATGGCCTCGACGGCCCGCGCCTGCCGCTCGGGCGTCCCCACCCGCCAGGTGCTGAAGAAGGGGGCGCCGGTGCGCGGGTCGGTCAGGTCGGGGTGGCCGTCGGTACGGCGGGTCATGGCGGACTCCTCTGTTCGCTCGCCGATGGGTGCATGCACCACCCTCCAACCTCAACCAAGATTCAGGTCAAGCCCGCGGTTCGCGGCGGGTTTTCGGGAGACTCGCCTGCTCATGGACGACAAGGGCGCGCGGGACGCGCGGAGCGCGGCGGACGAGCGGGTCGACCCGGACGAGGCCGAGAACGAGAACGAGCCGGACAGCCCCTCCGAGTTGCCCGCGCGTTCCTGGCGGGCGGTGCTGCGGCGCACAGCGACGGAGTTCATGGACGACGAACTCACCGACCGCGCCGCCGCGTTGACGTACTACGGCGTGCTGTCCCTGTTCCCCGCGCTGCTGGTACTGGTGTCCCTGCTGGGGGTCGTGGGCCAGAGCGCCACGGACAAGATCCTCGACAACATCGGCGACCTGGCCCCGGGCCCGGCACGGGACATCCTGCGGGACGCGGTCGTGCAGCTCAGCGACACGGGCGGTACGGGCAGCGTGCTGGCGATCATCGGCCTGCTGGCCGCTCTGTGGTCCGCGTCCGGTTATGTCGCCGCGTTCATCCGTACGTCCAACGCGGTGTACGACCTTCCGGAGGGCCGCCCGGTGTGGAAACTGACGCCGCTGCGTCTGGTGCTGACGGTGGCGTTGATGCTGATGCTGGCCGCGAGCGCGTTGATCGTGGTGTTCACCGGCCCGCTGGCGGAGCGAGCCGGAACGGCGATCGGTCTGGGCGACGCGGCGATCACCCTGTGGGGCATCGCCAAATGGCCCGTCCTGCTGATCCTCGTGATCCTGATGATCGGGCTCCTGTACTGGGCCGCCCCCAACGTCCGCGGCCGCGGCTTCCGCTGGATCTCCCCCGGCAGCTGCCTCGCCACCCTGATCTGGCTGGCCGCCTCCGCCGGCTTCGCCCTCTACGCCGCCAACTTCGGGTCCTACAACAAGACCTACGGCACTCTCGCCGGCGCCATCGTCTTCCTGATCTGGCTGTGGCTCTCCAACCTGGCGATCCTGCTCGGCCTGGAGTTCGACGCGGAACTGGCCCGGGAGCGAGCCATCACCTCGGGTGAGCACGAGCCGGCGGACGAGCCCTATGTGGAGCCGCGGGACACCCGGAAGTGGCCGGCCGCCCTGCGGGCGAGGCGCGGCGGCGGTGACCGGTAGGACGTGCCTGGGGGCGGTACCTGTGCCTCCGGGTACCGCCCCGAGCCGTCATCTGCTGTCGGCCGCTACCTCTTGGGGTACCGCCACGACACCACGACGACGGTGGCCAGCGCCGCGCCGATGACGAGCGCCGGCCTCGGATGCCGTACCGCCGCCTGGACGACCGGCCGGGCGGGCCAGGGCAAGCCGTGCTCGACCCCGCGCCGCAGCGAGTGTCCCGTGCCGGACGCCTTGTCCTGGGCGGCGTGCCCCGTCCGCAGGGTCCGGTCGTGGACACGGTGACCCGCGTGCGTCGCCGTGTCGTGGACCTTGTGACCTGCCTGCGCGGCCTTGTCGTGCACGGTGTGACCGGCCTGCGTCGCCTTGTCGTGCACGGTGTGACCGGCCTGCGCAGCGGTGCTGCGCAGCTGTACGGTCATCGCGCCCGCCTTGCCCCTGAGATCGGCCGCCCGGGCCCGGGCGCGACCCTTGACATCCATCTTCCCTGCCAACTCCTCCACTGTGTCGCCGAGTTGGCTGCGGGTCTGCTCGATCTGGCGCCGCAGCTCCTCGGGCCCCTTGGCGCCGACCGCCCGGCCGGCGTCGGCGCCCTGCGCTTCGGTCCTGTCGGTCATCGGTGCGCCCTTTCCTTGATCTCCTCCACGTCGGCCCTGACGCTGCCGAGGGTCTCCTCGGGCGTGGGGGGTGCGGCGCGGCGCAACTGGGCGCGGCCGCGGGCGGCCAGCACGGCCGCGATCACGAACAGCACCGCCGTCACGATGAGCGCCGCGGCCCAGACGGGCAGCACCAGCGAGAGCGCGGCGGTCGCCGTACCGGCCAGCGCGAGCAGGCCCGCGTAGGCGAACGCGCCCGCGGCGCCGAGCAGCCCGCCGCCGCGGCCCGCGCGCCGGCCCTTCTCCGCCAGTTCCTCCTTGGCGAGGGCCACTTCCTGTCGTACCAGCTGGGAGAGCTGTTCAGTGGCCTGGCCGACGAGTTCGCCGACCGAATGATGTTGATCGGGGGCCGTGGTCCCGGTCACGGTGTCCGCCTCCTCTCGGTTCGGAACACCCGGGTACCCGGCCCGGCCCCCACTACCCCTGCGTTCCCCTGCCGGACCCGCCCTCCCCCAACCTCGCCAGCTGGCTCTGGAACCAGTCCAGCCGCGCCTGCAACAGGGCGGCCTCCGCGGCGAGTTCGGGCACACCTAGCCCGTCCGCCCCGAGTTCCGCCACGGCCACCCCGCTGCCCGTCACCCCGCCGGCCGCCACCACCCGCAGGCTCTCCCCCGCCAGCCGTGCGAAGGAGGCGAGCGAGACGGACGTACGACCACGCAGACAGCCCGCGCAGGAGGGCGCGAGCGCGCGCCAGCCGGGGCGGCCCCAGCCGGCGTCGGCCAGCGCGGAGGCCACCGTGCCGCAGGCGCAGGGGCCGACGGTGGCCACCCGGATCCGCTGCCGGGCGTAGCGGAAGCCGAGCTCGAAGCGGAGGTAGCGGCCCAGTACCGAGACCTCCAGCAGGACGGCCGCGCGATGCTCGGCCGTGCACAGCAGCGCCTCGGCCGTCGAGCGTTCGTGCACGCAGTGGAAGCCGCAGTCGCAGCGGCGGTGCGGTGCCTGGTGCCGCAGACCGTAGACACAGGACGCGTCGGCCAGGACTCCGTACGGCAGCGCGCCGCCCAGCGACACACCGGTGAACCCGGCCCGGGTGCCGTCGTGGGACAGCACCGGGTGGGCGATCTTGTATCCGGTCGGCGGCTCCGTCGGGCGTTCCTCCGGAAGCCGCAGCCTCATCGGGCGGCCGGCACCTCTTCGGGCGCCTTCAGCTCCTCGATCTCTTCGGGAAGCCGGAGTTCGGGCTCTTCCTCGTGGACCTGCGGCCGCTCTTCCGCGACTCCGGTGGCGAGTGCCTTGCCGAGCTTCATGACGCCTCCCATGACCAGGGGTCGATGTCCGTCCTGTCCATGGTGACCCATGGACGCCCGATCTGGACATAGGGCCTGACTCCGGACGTCCCCTCAGCACTGCTTACCAGTACCACGTAGAAAATTTAAGTGGAGCTTCACTATGCTCTCGCCGAGACTACCCCCATGACGTTCCGCGACTCCTCGCCCCCGCCCTTCGGCCGCGCCCTCTGCGCCATGATCACGCCCTTCACCGAGGCCGGCGCCCTGGACCTCGACGGTGCCCAGCGGCTCGCGGCGCGGCTGGTGTCGGAGGGCTGTGACGGGCTGGTGCTGTCCGGTACGACGGGCGAGTCACCGACGACGACGGACGCCGAGAAGGCGGACCTGGTACGGGCGGTGCGGGACGCGGTGGGCGGCCGGGCGTCGATCGTGACCGGCGTCGGCACCTTCGACACCCGGCACACCGTCGAACTCGCCCTGGAGGCCGAAAAGGCGGGCGCGGACGGCCTGTTGGTGGTCAGCCCCTACTACAGCAGGCCTCCGCAGGACGCGTTGGAGGCGCACTTCCGCCAGATCGCGGACTCCGTCGGCCTGCCGATCACCCTCTACGACATCCCGGGCCGCACCGGCACCCGCATCGAGCCCGACACGATGATCCGCCTCGCCGAGCACCCGAGGATCGTCGCGGTCAAGGACTGCTCCTACGACTTCCTCGCCGCCCAGAAGGTCATCTCCCGCACGGAGTTGGCGTACTACGCGGGCTGCGACGAGCACAACCTCGCCCTGTACGCGGTGGGCGGCGCGGGATATGTGAGCACCGTCGCGAACCTCGTCCCGGCCCAACTGCGCTCGGTCCTCGACGCGTTCGACGCGGGCGACACGGCGAAGGCGGCCCGACTCCAGCAACGCGCCACCCCCCTCATCGAGTTGACGATGTCGGCAGGCCTGCCCGGCACGGTCACCGTAAAGGCCCTCCTCAACGAACTGGGCCTGCCCGGCGGCCCGGTCCGCGCACCACTGCTGCCCGCCGACCGGCCGACGGTCGACGGGCTGCTCGCGGCGTACGAAGAGCTTCGCTGAATCAACGCTGCACGAACACCGGCTCCCAGGCCAGACGCTGGGGACCATCGTCCGGATCGCGCTCGCCGCTCAGCGGTACGACCTTGTCGCTGCCGATCGTGACGAGGACGAGGTGGTCCTTGTAGCCGGCGTTCTTGAGAGGTGTGGTGCGTTCCCAGGCGATGAGGCGCTTGTCGTCGACCCAGGCGAGCAGATGGGCGCCGCGGACCTTGGTGATCTCCTTGCCGGTGAGGGGGTTCTGGATCGAGGAGTAGGACTTGCCGGGGAGCTTCTTGCCCATGTTGACCTCTTTGGTCAGACCGAGGGCGGCCAGCTCACCGTTCGGGGAGAGCCGGGCCGGGACGTCCCAGCGCAGGTTCTTCTCCTTCGCGGGCGCGGTGATCTTCTTGCCGGAGAGGTCGTAGAACTCCTCCATGCCGTCCTTGCCGCCGACGATCCGCACGTACAGCGCCTTGTCGTCGTCGGTGAAGGCGAAGTCCGCGCGGCTCGGGACATGACGGCCGTTCTTGACCTGCCACCAGGCTCCGCCGCCGTTCACCAGGTCCCAGACGAGGTATCCGGTCCGGGACGTGTCGCCTTCCATCAGCGCCGGGTCCACGCCGCTGTCGCCGTTCTTGACCATGACCCGCAAGTCGGGGTGCTCGTCGTACGTCGTGGCGACCAGCTTGGTCCCGTCGTGGGAGAAGGAGAGCCCGCCGACTCCCACACTGAGCGGGATCCACTGCCTGACCTTCCCCGTCGTGAGGTCGAGCAGCCCGATCCGGTGGGCGGGCAGGGTGCGTTCGAGGACGGCGGCGGTCTTCGCGCCCGGTGCGACGGCGACGTAGGACCATCGGGCGTCCTTCTTGTACCGCCCGGTCTTGGGATCAAGGAGCCGGTATGTCCGATTGGCGATCCACCCGTCCTTGACCCTCGTCCGGGTGTCGGTGGTGTAGTAGGCGGCGAGCAGCGTGTTCCCCACCGAGATCGTCCGCTGCGGCAACGACCCGTCCTGGCGGCCCGTGGTCCCGCTCGGGCGTACGTCGTCCCCGCCGGAGACCAGTTGCGGGACCGCCACCGAGACGGCGACCACGGCCGCGGTGGCCGCCGCGACGGACGCCCAGGTGCGGGCCCGCCGGCGCCGGCGCACGGCCAGCACCCGGTCGGCGAACCCCGGTCCCGGCGGCGGCTGTTCACCGGCCAGGTCGCGCAGGGAGTCACGTACGAGCTCCTCGACGTTCACGGACGTACCTCCACGGGTGCGAAGTCACGGGACGGCCGGCTCGGAGTGTTCAGGGCGGCCAGTTCGGGGGCGAGGGTGCGCAGTCGGGCGAGCGAGCGATGGGTGGTGGACCGTACGGTGCCGACCGAGCAGCCCAGGATGCGGGCCACGTCAGCCTCCGGCAGATCCTCGAAATAGCGCAGCACCAGCACGGTGCGCTGCCGGGCGGTGAGCCGCGCGAGCGCGCCGCGCATCACCAGGCGCACCTCGGCGGCCGAGGAGTCGTCGCCGCCGGTACGGTCCTCCGGCGGCTCGGCGACACTCAGCTCGCGTCTGGGCCACTTCAGCCGCCAGCGGCTGATCTGCTGCCGGTAGAGGATCCGCCGTACGTACGCCTCGGGTTCGTCGATGCGGTGCCAGCGGCCGGCCGCCTTGATCAGCGCGTTCTGGAGCAGATCCTCGGCGGTGTGCCGGTCTCCGCCGCTGAGCAGCACGGCCGTCTTCAGCAGCGCGGACGACCGGTGCTCCACGAACTCCCGGAAGCTGTCCTGCGCTTCGGCATCCATCGTCACCTTCTCTTCCCCCGGGTCGGACCTGGTGTCCGCCCCCTGTACCCCTTGTGACGCGTGCGACGAGGAGCCGCTATGCCTGCCCGGCGAAGAAAATCGCCCGAGCCGTTCATACCGCTGCCGTACGGTGATCCGGTGAGCCGCCCTCTGCTCTTCCTCGACGTCGACGGTCCGCTGAACCCGTACGCGGCGCAGCCGGAGCGCCGCCCCGGCGGTTACACGACGATCAGGGTCGCCCTGCACCCGGGCCGCCCGCTACGGGTGTGGCTCAACCCGTCCCACGGCGCGGCCCTGCTCGCCCTGCCCTACGACCTGTGCTGGGCGACGACCTGGATGGACGCGGCCAACCGCTGGATCGCCCCGGTCGTCGGCCTGCCCACCCTCCCCTACGTCGACTTCGGCGACTCCCTGTTCGCCCACCGCCCCGACGGGGTCCACTGGAAGACGGAGGCGATCGTGGCGTACGCCGAGGGCCGCCCGTTCGCCTGGGTGGACGACGAACAGAGCCCGGCGGACAACGAGTACGTCGCCACTCACCACCCCGCACCGGCCCTGCTCCACCACGTCGACCCGCGCCGCGGCCTGCGCGAACCGGACTTCACGACCCTGACGGAGTTCGCGACGGCCCTGCGGAGCTGAGAGAGCGCCCTCCCGCACTGGGCGGAAGGGCGCTCACCGTGATGCCGTACGTCGGTTGTGACAGTCGGTTGTGACGGTCAGTTGTGGCTGTGCAGGATCTCGTTCAGCCCGCCCCACACCGCGTTGTTCGGGCGGGCCTCGACCGTGCCGGTGACCGAGTTGCGGCGGAAGAGGATGTTGGAGGCGCCGGAGAGCTCACGGGCCTTGACGATCTGCCCGTCGGGCATGGTGACGCGGGTACCGGCGGTGACGTACAGCCCGGCCTCGACGACGCACTCGTCGCCGAGTGCGATGCCGACGCCCGCCTCGGCGCCGATGAGGCAGCGCTCGCCGATGGCGATGATGACGTTGCCGCCGCCGGACAGGGTGCCCATGGTGGAGGCGCCGCCGCCGATGTCGGAGCCGTCGCCGACGATGACACCGGCGGAGATACGGCCCTCGACCATCGACGTGCCGAGCGTGCCCGCGTTGAAGTTGACGAAGCCCTCGTGCATGACGGTGGTGCCCTCGGCAAGATGGGCGCCGAGCCGCACACGGTCCGCGTCGGCGATCCGGACGCCCTTGGGGGCGACGTAGTCCGTCATCCGCGGGAACTTGTCGATCGAGGTCACCTGGAGGTGCAGCCCCTCGGCCCGCGCGTTGAGCCGTACCTTCTCGACGTCGTCGACGGCGACGGGGCCGAGCGAGGTCCAGGCGACGTTGGCGAGGAAGCCGAACATGCCGTCCAGGCTCTGCCCGTGCGGCTTGACGAGCCGGTGCGACAGGAGGTGCAGGCGCAGGTAGACGTCGTGCGCGTCGAGCGGCTTCGCGTCGAGCGAGGAGATGACCGTACGGACCGCGACCACGTCGACGCCCCGGCGGGCGTCCGGCCCGATCGCCTTGGCCGCACCCTCGCCGAGCAGCTCCACGGCCGTCTCGGCGGACAGCCGCTCGGTACCGGACGGACCGGCCTCCGCCTTCAGCTCGGGCGCGGGGAACCAGGTGTCGAGAACAGTGCCGTCGGCGGCGATCGTGGCGAGGCCGGCGGCCACCGCCCCGGTGGTGCTGGGTGCAGTCGTGTCGGTCATGAGGGCAACCTAACCGCCCGGAGCCCACAGAGGCCAACCAGCCACCACGGCGTCTCAGGGACCGAACCGCCGCGCCGGGCCGGACCGGCGGGAACGGGAAGCCCCGAGGCCGCACCCGGCGCGGTCAGCGACCCGGCCGCCCGGCGACGACCCGCCCCAGCACGTCCCGCGCGTACTCCTCGTCGTACACCCCGTCCGTCAGCAGCACCTGAAGACAGATCCCGTCCATCAGCGCCACCAGCGCCCGCGCGGTGACCGGGTCGGTGCGGCGGGCCAGCCGTTCGGCGAGGTCCTCGGCCCACTCCGCGGCGACCGGCCGCAGCGCGGGGCGGCGCAGGGCGGCGAGATAGAGCTCGCACTCCAGCTCCACCCCGGTACGGTCACCCGCGAGCCACTCCCCCAGCCCGCCCGCGAGTTCGGCGGCCAGGTCCGCGTCCGGGTCCTCCAGGCCGCCCCGCGAGGCGATCACCTTGGCGAAGCCCTCGTTCGCCTGCCGCAGCGCGGCGACCATCAGCTCGTCGAGGGTCTTGAAGTGGTACGTCGTCGAACCGAGCGGCACGTCCGCCTCGGCGGCGACGCTGCGATGGCTCAGCCCGGCGAGACCCTGGCGGCCCACGACCCGGATCGCCGCGTCGATGATCCGCTGCCGCCGCTCGGGGTCGTAGCGCCGGGCCATCAGTGCGCACCGCCCAGGTTCAGCACGACCACCCCGACGATGATCAGCGCGATCCCGGCGGCCTTGGCGGCCGTCATCCCCTCCCCGAGGAAGATCATCCCGATGGTGGCGATGGTCGCGGTGCCGACTCCGGCCCAGATCGCGTACGCCGTGCCGACCGACACCGACTTGAGCGTCTGCGCGAGCAGCGCGAAGGAGACGACGTAGCCCAGAACGGTCAGCAGCGACGGCAGCAGCCGGCTGAAGCCCTCGCTGTACTTCATGGCGGTCGTCGCGGCCACTTCGGCGGCGATGGCTCCGGCGAGCAGCACGTATCCCATGCGTACGAGTGTACATAACAATGTGTACGACCGTACACAACGATGCGGAAGCCGCGGTGTGCCGTCAGGAAATGAAGCGGGACCGGGAGAATCGTGAGAACGATGTGGGGTTCGTTGAGAAAACGATCTGGAAACCGCTCTCTCAAAGGGGCTGCTCGATGTGCACGGAGTCCACTACTGTGCCGTCTGCTTCACCGTTCAACCTACCCCCCATCACATCCGCGGCCTGTCCCATGGGCTCCGCCGGAGGAACCGCGCATGCCAGACACCCAGAACCGTCCTCCTCAGCCGTGGGAGAACGGGTGGACTCCCGACACCTCCCGGGCCCCCGGGACCCGACGGCTCTATCTCGCGGGCGCGCTTGCGGTGGCCACGATCATCGCCTGTATCGGGGCGATCGCCTGGACGGACAAGGGTCCTGACACCCTGTCGGCGCCGGGCCTCGAGGACACGACGTCGCCGGGCGGTCTGATCGGCTTCGCCACACCGACCGCCACCGAGACTCCTCCCCCGAAGGGCAAGACCGGACTGACCACGGCCGAGGCCACCAGCTCCGCCCCGCGCCAGCAAGGCTCCAGTCCCACGCCGGCCGCGGAACCGCCCGCCAAGTCACCGTCCTCGAAGCCGAGTTCGTCGGCCCCGAAGCCGGCGGCCACCTGGCGCTCCATACGCGCGGTCAACTACCCCGACCGCTACTGGCACGTGACCGAGTACTACGTGGGCCTGGATGCGGTCCGCGGCTCGGAATCCCGCGAGGACTCGACGTTCAAGCAGGTCAAGGGCCTGGCGGACGCCTCCTGTTACTCCTTCGCCACCCACGACGGCAAGTACCTGCGCCACAGCAACTTCGTCCTGCGAGCCGCCCGCAACGACGGCTCGACCCTCTTCAAGCAGGACGCCACGTTCTGCCCCCGCGCCTCCTCCAACTCCTCCGGCGCGGTCATGCTGGAGTCCGTCAACTACCCCGGCTACTTCCTCCGCCACAGGGACTTCGTCGTCCGCCTCGAACGCTTCGAGTACAGCTCCCAGTATCTGGCGGACTCGTCCTTCCGACTGGTGGGCGGGCTGGCCTGAGCATGCGAAAGGGGCCGAGGCACACGGCCACGGCCCCTTCGGCAGGGTGGGTCAGACGTTGAACCCGAGCGCCCTCAGCTGCTCGCGGCCGTCGTCCGTGATCTTGTCCGGGCCCCACGGCGGCATCCAGACCCAGTTGATGCGCAGCTCGTTGACGAGGCCGTCGGTGGCGGACTTGGCCTGGTCCTCGATGACATCGGTCAGCGGACAGGCCGCCGAGGTCAGGGTCATGTCGATCGTCGCGATGTTCGCGTCGTCGATGTGGATGCCGTAGATCAGGCCGAGGTTGACGACGTCGATGCCCAGCTCGGGGTCGACGACGTCGTACAGCGCCTCGCGGACCTCTTCCTCCGAGGCCGGCTTCATCTCAAGGGTCTCGCTCATGCCGTCTTCCTTTCGGCGTCGGCCCCGCCCAGGGCCTGGGCCGTCGCGTCCTTCCACGCCATCCAGCTGAGGAGAGCGCACTTGACCCGGGCCGGGTACTTGGAGACACCGGCGAACGCGACCGCGTCCTCCAGCACCTCCTCCATGGCGTCGTCGGGCTCGATCTTGCCCTTGGACTGCATCAGCTCCAGGAAGGTCTCCTGGATCTTCCGCGCATCGGCGAGATCCTTGCCGACAAGGAGGTCGTTCAGCACGGAGGCGGAGGCCTGGCTGATCGAGCAGCCCTGACCCTCGTACGAGATGTCCGCGATCTGCGCAGTGCCGTCGCTGAAGGCATACTTCACGCGCAGCGTGATCTCGTCGCCGCACGTCGGGTTGACGTGGTGCACCTCGGCGTCGCCATCCCGAAGACCGCGCCCGTGCGGGTGCTTGTAGTGGTCCAGGATGACTTCCTGGTACATCGAATCCAGCTTCACGGTCTCAGCTCACGCCCTTCAGCCGAAGAAGTTCCGTACGTGCTCCAGCCCGTCGACCAGAGCGTCGATCTCGGCCGGCGTGGAGTACAGATAGAACGACGCTCGCGTGGTCGCAGGAATTCCGTACCGCAGGCAGACCGGTCGGGCGCAGTGGTGGCCCACGCGGACCGCGATGCCCTGCTCGTCCAGGACCTGGCCCACGTCGTGCGGGTGGATGTCGCCGAGCGTGAAGGAGATCGCCGCGCCCCGGTCCTCGGCCGTGGCCGGGCCGATGATCCTCAGGTCCGGGACCTCGCCGAGCCGCTTCACCGCGTACTCGGTGATCGCGTGCTCATGGGCGAGGATCTTGTCCATGCCGATCGAGGTCAGGTAGTCGATCGCCGCGCCCAGACCGACCGCCTGCGCGATCGGGGGCGTGCCCGCCTCGAACTTGTGCGGGGCGGGAGCGTAGGTCGACGAGTGCATCGACACCGTCTCGATCATCTCGCCGCCGCCCAGGAACGGGGGCAGGTCCTCGAGCAGCTCCTGACGGCCCCACAGCACGCCGATGCCGGTCGGACCGCACATCTTGTGGCCGGTGAAGGCCACGAAGTCGGCCTGGAGGGACTGCACGTCGAGCGGCATGTGCGGCGCGGCCTGCGAGGCGTCGATGCAGACCAGCGCACCGACCTCCTGGGCGCGGCGCACTATCGCCTCGACCGGGTTGACGGTGCCGAGGATGTTCGACACCAGCACGAAGGAGACGATCTTCGTCTTCTCCGTGATGATCTCGTCGATGTTGGAGAGGTCGAGGCGGCCGTCGTCGGTCAGCCCGAACCACTTCAGCTTCGCGCCCGTGCGCTGCGAGAGCAGCTGCCACGGCACGATGTTGGAGTGGTGCTCCATCTCCGTGATGACGATCTCGGTCTCGGAGTCCACGCGGTAGGGCTCGTCGGCCCAGCCCAGCATGTTCGCCACGAGGTTGAGCGACTCGGAGGCGTTCTTGGTGAAGATCACCTCGTCGCGGCTCGGCGCGTTGATGAACGCGGCGACCTTGTCGCGCGCGCCCTCGTACAGCGCCGTGGCCTCCTCGGCGAGCACATGCACACCGCGGTGGACGTTGGCGTTGTAGCGCTCGTAGTACTCGCTCAGGGCGTCCAGCACCTGGCGCGGCTTCTGCGAGGTCGCCGCGTTGTCCAGGTACACGAGCTTCTGACCGTCGTGGACCTGGCGGTCCAGGATGGGGAAGTCCTTACGGATCGCCTCGACGTCGAGGAGGCCCGGCAGCTGTGTCACGCGGATGCGCCACCCTTCACGTACTTGTCGTAGCCCTCGGCCTCGAGCTGGTCGGCGAGTTCGGCGCCGCCGGACTCGGCGATCCGGCCGTTCGCGAACACGTGCACGTGGTCGGGCTTGATGTAGCGCAGGATGCGCGTGTAGTGCGTGATCAGCAGGGTGCCGACCTCGCCGGTCTCGCGGACGCGGTTGACGCCCTCGGAGACGATGCGAAGGGCGTCGACGTCCAGACCGGAGTCCGTCTCGTCGAGGATCGCGACCTTCGGCTTGAGCAGTTCGAGCTGGAGGATCTCGTGGCGCTTCTTCTCACCGCCGGAGAAGCCCTCGTTGACGTTGCGCTCGGCGAAGGAGGGGTCCATGTTGAGGCGCGCCATGGCCTCCTTGACCTCCTTGACCCACAGGCGGAGCTTGGGGGCCTCGCCGCGGATCGCGGTGGCGGAGGTGCGCAGGAAGTTGGAGACCGAGACGCCGGGGACCTCGACCGGGTACTGCATCGCCAGGAACAGGCCCGCGCGGGCGCGCTCGTCGACGGACATCTCCAGGACGTCCTCACCGTCGAGGGTGACGGTGCCGCCGGTGATCGTGTACTTCGGGTGACCCGCGAGCGAGTAGGCGAGGGTCGACTTGCCGGAGCCGTTGGGGCCCATGATGGCGTGCGTCTCGCCCTGCTTCACGGTGAGGTCGACGCCCTTGAGGATCTCCTTCGTGGCGTTGTCGGCCTCGACGGTGACGTGCAGGTCTCGGATTTCAAGCGTTGCCATGGGTGCCTCAGGACTCCTGGGTGAGGGAGACGAGCACGTCGTCCCCTTCGATCTTTACGGGGTATACGGGGACGGGGCGCGTCGCGGGAAGGCCGGACGGCTTGCCGGTGCGGAGGTCGAACGCGGAGCCGTGCAGCCAGCACTCGATCTGACAGTCCTCCACCTCGCCCTCGGAGAGCGAGACGTTCGCGTGCGAGCAGATGTCGTGGATCGCGAACACCTCCCCCTCGGTACGGACGACCGAGACCGGCGTGCCGTCGAGTTCCACCCGCTTGGGGGTGTCCTCCTCCAGCTCGCTCAGCCCACAGGCGCGTACGTAGGCCATCAGACGGTGGCCTCCAGCTCGGCCTCGATCTTCTCGAGGAGCCGCGCCTCGATGTCGTCGACACCGATCTGCTGGACCAGCTCGGCGAAGAAGCCGCGGACGACCAGGCGACGGGCCTCGTCGGCGGGGATGCCGCGGGCCATCAGGTAGAAGAGCTGCTCGTCGTCGAAGCGGCCGGTCGCGGAGGCGTGTCCGGCGCCCACGATCTCGCCGGTCTCGATCTCCAGGTTCGGCACCGAGTCGACCCGGGCGCCGTCCGTGAGGACGAGGTTGCGGTTCATCTCGTAGGTGTCCGTGCCCTCGGCCTTGGCCTCGATGAGCACGTCGCCGATCCACACCGCGTGGGCGCCCTCGCCCTGCAGCGCGCCCTTGTAGACGACGTTGGACTTGCAGTGCGGGACGTTGTGGTCGACCAGGAGGCGGTGCTCCTGGTGCTGGCCGGCGTCCGTGAAGTACAGCCCGAACAGCTCGGCCTCGCCGCCGGTGCCGGCGTAGGACACGCGCGGGTGGAGGCGAACGACGTCGCCGCCGAAGGTCACGACGACCGACTTGAAGGAGGCGTCGCGGCCGATGAGCGCGTTGTGCTGGGCCACGTGCACGGCCTTGTCGTCCCAGTCCTGGACGGAGACGACGGTCAGCTTGGCGCCGTCACCGAGGACGTAGTCGACGTTGGCCGCGAGTACGGCGTCACCGGTGTGGTCGATGACGACGACGGCCTCGGCGAAGGCACCCAGTTCGATGACCTGGTGGGCGAAGGCGGTGCCGCCCTCGCCGTGCACGGCGATCCGGATCGGCTCGGTGAGGACCGTCTCCTTGGGGACGGTGATCACGCCGGCCTTCTCGAACGCCGAGTAGGCCTGGGCGGCGATGCGGTCCACCGGGGTGCCCGCCTTGCCCAGGCGCGCGTCGCCGCGGTCGACGGTCTCGACCGTGACGCCCTCGGGCGCCTCGACGTCGACCTTCAGGCCCTCGCCGGTGGCGACGGCGGTGCCGTCGTGCAGCCCGCGCAGGCGCTCCAGCGGGGTGAACCGCCACTCCTCCTCGCGACCGTGCGGGACCGGGAAGTCCGCCACGTCGAAGGACGGGGGCGCGCTCATGCGCGTGGCGACGGTCGACTCGGCGGCCACCGCGATCGAGCCGGCGGTGGTGGACCCCACCGGGATGTTCTGAGCCTCAGCCATGGCTGTCGGTCTGCTCTCTTCCTACGTCAGATTTCGCTAGCTGCTGTACAGAAGACCGGGTCTTAACCGACCGCGCCTTCCATCTGCAGCTCGATCAGCCGGTTGAGCTCGAGGGCGTACTCCATGGGCAGCTCCTTCGCGATGGGCTCGACGAAGCCGCGCACGATCATGGCCATCGCCTCGAACTCGGAGAGACCGCGGCTCATCAGGTAGAAGAGCTGGTCCTCGGAGACCTTGGAGACGGTCGCCTCGTGGCCCATGGACACGTCGTCCTCGCGGACGTCCACGTAGGGGTACGTGTCGGAGCGGGAGATGGTGTCGACGAGCAGCGCGTCGCACAGCACGTTCGACTTGGATCCGGCGGCGCCCTCGCCGATCTCGACGAGACCGCGGTAGGACGTACGACCGCCACCGCGCGCCACCGACTTGGAGACGATGTTGGAGGAGGTGTTCGGCGCCATGTGGACCATCTTGGAGCCGGCGTCCTGGTGCTGGCCCTCGCCCGCGAAGGCGATGGAGAGGGTCTCGCCCTTGGCGTGCTCGCCCATCAGGTAGACGGCCGGGTACTTCATGGTGACCTTGGAGCCGATGTTGCCGTCGATCCACTCCATGGTCGCGCCCTCGTACGCCACGGCGCGCTTGGTGACCAGGTTGTAGACGTTGTTCGACCAGTTCTGGATGGTCGTGTAACGGCAGCGGGCGCCCTTCTTCACGATGATCTCGACGACCGCGGAGTGCAGGGAGTCCGACTTGTAGATCGGCGCCGTACAGCCCTCGACGTAGTGGACGTAGGCGTCCTCGTCGACGATGATCAGCGTCCGCTCGAACTGGCCCATGTTCTCGGTGTTGATCCGGAAGTAGGCCTGGAGCGGGATCTCGACGTGCACGCCCTTCGGCACGTAGATGAAGGAACCGCCGGACCACACCGCGGTGTTCAGCGACGCGAACTTGTTGTCGCCGACCGGGATGACGGTGCCGAAGTACTCCTTGAAGAGCTCCGGGTGCTCCTTGAGAGCGGTGTCGGTGTCGAGGAAGATGACGCCCTGCTCCTCCAGGTCCTCGCGGATCTGGTGGTAGACGACCTCGGACTCGTACTGGGCCGCGACGCCCGCGACGAGGCGCTGCTTCTCCGCCTCGGGGATGCCGAGCTTGTCGTACGTGTTCTTGATGTCCTCGGGCAGGTCCTCCCAGGACTCCGCCTGCTTCTCCGTGGAGCGCACGAAGTACTTGATGTTGTCGAAGTCGATGCCCGAGAGGTCTGAGCCCCAGTTCGGCATGGGCTTCTTGTCGAACAGACGCAGGCCCTTGAGACGGAGCTTGGTCATCCACTCCGGCTCGGACTTCTTCGCGGAGATGTCCCTGACGACGTCCTCGTTGATGCCGCGTCGCGCGGAAGCACCGGCCGTGTCGGAGTCCGCCCAGCCGTATTCGTACTTACCCAGGCCCTCGAGCTCGGGGTGGGCAGTCTCCTCGATGGGGAGAGTCATGCGGGGTTCCTCCCGGCCGTGCTTGCAGATGCGTTATGTGTGGTGTGGGAAATCTTTGGGATGAACGTCGTGCAGACGCCGTCACCGTGCGCGATGGTCGCCAGTCGCTGGACGTGCGTTCCGAGCAGCTGGGAGAAGATCTCTGTCTCCGCCTCGCAGAGCTGGGGGAACTTTTCCGCGACGTGGGCGACGGGGCAGTGGTGCTGGCACAGCTGCTCGCCGACCGGTGCGCTGCGCGCCGTAGCAGCGTACCCGTCCGCGCTCAGGGCCTTGGCCAGGGCTTCGGTGCGCTCTTCGGGGGCGGCGGACTCGATGGCGCGCCGGTAGGCGGTCGCCTGCTCGGCGATCCTGGCGCGCGCGAAGGCGACGACTGCCTCGTCCCCGCCGAACCGCTCCCGGATGAAGTTGAGGGCGTCCGCGGCGAGCTTGTCGTAGGACTGGTCGAAGGCGTCGCGGCCGCAGTCGGTGAGCGCGAAGACCTTGGCGGGGCGACCGCGCGTGCGGGCGCCGTAGACCTTCTGCTCGCGTGCCTCCACGACGTCGTCGACGACCAGGGCGTCGAGATGCCTGCGGACGGCGGCCTGGGTCAGGCCCAGTCGGCCGGCCAGCTCGGCGACGGTCGACGGCCCGTGGTCCAGGATGGATCGCGCGACGCGGTTGCGGGTGGACCGCTCACCGGTCGCGAGCTCCTCGTGAGGGGCCCCCGTGGGGGTCTCCCGAACCTCGCCGACGTTTTTCACAACGCCATTGTTGCGTAATTCCTCAGGGCCGGGCAAGCCGCGTCCGGCTCCGAGGGCGGTGCGGTGCATCACTTAGGTAAAGCTAACCTGACCTGCGAAAACGATCTTTGATCGATCAATTCGGTGGCATCACCGGGCCCCCTCCGGGACACTCCACAACCATGCCCGTACCCCCTCCGACCGGCCCACTCGTCACCCGAGGCACCCTCGCCGCACAACTGCGCGAGCTGGGCGTCCGGGACGGCGAGACCCTCCTCGTCCACTCCTCCCTGAAGTCGCTCGGCTGGGTCTGCGGCGGCCCTGTAGCGGTCGTCCAGGGCCTGCTCGACGCCCTCGGCCCGGACGGCACCCTCGTGGTCCCCACCCAGACCGGCGACCTCTCGGACCCCGCCGTGTGGGAGAACCCGCCGGTGCCCGAGGAGTGGTGGCGGACCATCCGGACCGCCATGCCGGCCTACGACCCCCTGATCACGCCCTCGCGCGGGGTCGGCGTGCTCCCGGAGACCGTCCGCACCTGGCCGGGCGCCCTGCGCAGCGCGCACCCGCAGACGTCCTTCGCGGCGGTCGGCGCCCGGGCCCTCGACATCGTCGGCGGCCACGCGACCGACTGCCGACTCGGCGAGCGCAGCCCCCTGGCCCGCCTGGAATCACTCCACGCGCGCGTGCTGCTGCTCGGCGCGGGCTACGACACGTGCACCAGCTTCCATCTCGCCGAGTACCGCATACCTTCACCGCTCGTGAAGGTCGGCCGGCCCGGCCCGGTCGGCTGGGAGACGGTGACCGAGGTGTCGATCACCTCGGACCGCTTCGACGAACTCGGCCACGACTTCGAACGGGACCGTCCGGTCGTACGGGGAAAGGTGGGCGCGGCCGACGTACGGCTGTTCCCGGTGGCGGATGCCGTGGCGTACGCGGAGCGGTGGCTGGCGGTGCACCGTCCCCGTGAGGAGGAGATCCTGCACCCGCCCGCCTGAGGCGCCGAGCTCGTACCTAGACTCTTGAGCCATGCGAAGTGAGCCCGTGGTCCAGGTCCAGGCCCTGGTGAAGCGGTACGGCACGAAGACCGCGGTGAACGGCCTCGACCTGGTGGCCGAGACGGGCGTGACCGCGGTGCTCGGTCCCAACGGCGCGGGCAAGACGACCACGATCGAGACCTGCGAGGGCTACCGGAGGCCGGACTCCGGCACGGTACGCGTGCTGGGCCTCGACCCGGTCCGGCAGTCCCGTGAGCTGCACACCCGGATCGGCGTGATGCTCCAGTCCGGCGGCGTCTACTCGGGCGCGCGGGCGGACGAGATGCTGCGCCATGTCGCCAAGCTGCACGCCCACCCCCTGGACGTGGACGCGCTCATCGAGCGGCTGGGGCTCGGCGGTTGCGGCAGGACGACGTACCGCCGTCTGTCCGGCGGTCAGCAGCAGCGGCTGGCCCTGGCGATGGCCGTCGTCGGCCGCCCGGAGCTGGTGTTCCTCGACGAGCCGACGGCCGGTCTGGACCCGCAGGCCCGCCACGCGACGTGGGACCTGGTCCGCGACCTCAGGGCGGACGGCGTCTCGGTCATCCTCACCACGCACTACATGGACGAGGCCGAGCAGCTCGCCGACGACGTCGCGATCATCGACGCGGGCAGGGTCATCGCCCAGGGCTCCCCGGAGGAGCTGTGCCGCGGCGGCGCCGAGAACACCCTGCGCTTCTCCGGCCGTCCCGGTCTGGACGTGGGCTCGCTCCTGAAGGCCCTCCCGGCGGACTGCACGGCCGCGGAACTGACCCCGGGCTCGTACCGGGTCGGCGGCAAGGTCGACCCGCAGCTGCTGGCGACCGTGACGTCGTGGTGCGCGCAGCACGGGGTGATGCCGGAGAGGATCTCGGTCGAACGGCACACGCTGGAAGACGTATTCCTGGAGCTCACCGGCAAGGAGTTGCGCTCATGACGACAACCGGTGTCTACACCCCGAAGCCGGGCGCGGCGCCGATGGGGCACATGATCGCGGCGCAGGCGGCGCTGGAGACGAAGATGCTCCTGCGCAACGGCGAGCAACTCCTGCTGACGGTGGTGATCCCGACCCTCCTCCTCGTCCTCTTCAGCTCGGTCGACATCGTCGACACGGGCGCGGGCGAGGCGGTGGACTTCCTGACCCCCGGCATCCTCGCGCTGGCCGTGATGTCCACGGCCTTCACCGGCCAGGCGATCGCCACGGGCTTCGAGCGCCGCTACGGCGTCCTGAAGCGCCTCGCCGCCTCACCTCTGCCCCGCTGGGGCCTGATGACGGCCAAGACGGCGTCGGTGCTGGTCACGGAGATCCTCCAGATCACGCTCCTGACGGTGATCGCCTTCGCCCTGGGCTGGAACCCGCACGGCAACCCGCTGGCCGTCCTGCTCCTGCTGATCCTCGGCACGGCCGCCTTCTCCGGCCTCGGCCTCCTGATGGCCGGCACCCTCAAGGCCGAAGCCACCCTGGCCGCCGCCAACCTGGTCTTCCTGCTCCTCCTCGTGGGCGGCGGAGTCATCGTCCCCATGGACAAATTCCCCCCCGCCGCCCAGGACGCCCTCGGCCTCCTCCCCATCACGGCACTCTCCGAGGGCTTGAGAGACGTCCTCCAGCACGGCGCCGGGCTGCCGTGGAGCAACCTGGGGATCCTGGCGGCGTGGGCGGTGGCCGGACTGGCGGCGGCGGGGAAGTTCTTCCGCTGGGAGTAACGCGATTCACCAACCCCTCGTGAAAGCGTGCACAAGCGGCCGCCTACGATGGTGGGCGTGCCGAATCTGACCCGTGCCGACGCCGTAGCCGCCGTGCGCAACCCGCTCGCCTTCATCGCCGCACGCTGGACCCCGGATCCCCGGACGGTGCGGCGGGCGGCTCTCGCCGCGCTCGTCATGTCGGTGGTCATCGTGGTCACCGGCGGTGCGGTGCGGCTCACCGGATCGGGCCTCGGCTGCCCGACCTGGCCCAAGTGCACCGAGGACTCGATCCACAACACCGCCGCGATGGGCGTCCACGGCTACATCGAGTTCGGCAACCGCATGCTGACGTACGTGCTGTGCGCCGCGGTCGGCTGGGCGATCATCGCCGCGCGCTCCGAGAAGCCGTACCGGCGCAGTCTGACGCGGCTGGGCTGGACGCAGTTCTGGGTCGTGATGGGCAATGCGATCCTCGGCGGCATCGTGGTCCTGGTCGGCCTCAACCCGTACACGGTCGCCGCGCACTTCCTGTTGTCGACGGCCCTGATCGCGGTGGCCACGGTGATGTGGCAGCGCACCCGGGAGGGTGACGGGGAGCCGCGTCCGCTGGTCGGCACGTCGGTGCAGCAGCTGGTGTGGTTCATGGTCGCCGCGTCCGTGCTGCTGATCGCGGTCGGCACCGTGGTGACCGGTTCCGGTCCGCACGCCGGCGACTCCAGCGAGGTCGAGCGGATGCCGCTGGACTGGGAGACGGTCAGCAAGCTGCACGCCGTACTGGCCTGGATCGTGGTGACGCTGACGTTCGCCCTGTGGTTCGTCCTCAGGGCCGTCGACGCCCCGAAGGGCCCCCTGGACCGCACCCGCGACCTGTTCCTGATCCTGCTCTCGCAGGGCGTCATCGGATACGTCCAGTACTTCACCGACCTGCCCGAGATCCTGGTCGGCCTCCACATGTTCGGCTCGTGCCTGGTGTGGATCGGGGTCCTTCGGGTGCTGCTGGCGCTTCGGGAACGCCCGGTGCCGGAGATCGAGCTGCCGGATCAGGCGTACGCCGCCACCAGTTCGTCGATCGCGGGCCCCAGGTAACCCCTGGCCAGCTCGCCCCTGCGCGCCGTCCACTCCAGGGTGGGCGGCGTCGGTCGTTCCTCGTACCGCCGCGCCCGGATGTCCTCGACCACCTCCACGGGCGCCCCGAGTTCCGGCAGCAGTTCCAGCGCCTCGCGCTTGGAGATGAGCCGTCCCTCACGCAGGGTGGCGGTCGCGCGGGCGAAGGTGGTCAGGCCGACGTCGATCCACGGATTGCGCAGCCACAGCTCCGGCCTGTCCACCATGGGCCGCCAGAAGTCCCGCTGGTCGCGGACGACGAACGCGTCGAGTTCCAGATCCGACACCGGCGGCAGCAGTCCTTCCGGCGCCTTCCCGTGCAGAACCCGCCCGAAGGAGTGCAGCTCCCGACGGGTCACCGGGGTCACGGGGCGCTTGAAGAGCTGCTCGTGCGCCCAGGTCAGATGGCGCCGGGCGGAGCCGTCCATGCCGTCCGGGGTCAGATAGGTGCAGTGCAGCTGCGCGGCGAGGGGTTCGTTCCGCAGCCGGGCGTGCAGCGTCGCCAGCCGCCACAGCGGTGGTTCGTCCAGTACGGCGATCAGGTCCAGGTCGCTGCGGCCCTCCTGGTAGTCGCCGCCGGCGAGCGAGCCGTGCGCCCAGACGGCGACCGGGTCGAGCGAGGCGAGGCCGGCGAGGAAGCGGTCGAGTAAGTCGTCGGTCTGCATCCGTCCAGTCTGGACAGTCCGCCCGCGCCTGTGAACCCGGCGTCACTCCAGCCCGTAGACCCTGCGCGCGTTCCCCGCCGCGATCAGCCCCGCCACCCGTTGCGCGTCCGCCAGCGACCACGCCCCCTCGGCGACCCAGTTGCCCAGCACCCGGGCCAGCGCCTCGCGGAACAGCCGGGCGCCCACGACGTGCAGTTCGGGCAGGCCCTGGGCGCCGCTGGAGAAGAGGATCTTGCCGAAGGGGGCCAGTTCCAGGATCTCGGCGAGGACGGTGGCGGCGCGGGCGCCGGTGCGGACCAGCGCGGCGCCCGAGTCGGCGTAGACGTGCGGGAAGACGCCCGCGAGGTGGGCGGCGTGGCGGTGGTACGGGTAGCCGTGCAGCAGGACGAGGTCGGTGCCGAGGCCCGCCGTGGCGCGGACGAAGTCGGTGAGCAGGACCGGGTCCGTACGGTCGATGCGCAGACCCGGCTCCCCGAGCCCGGCGTGCAGCTGGAGGGGCAACCCCGAGGCGATCGCGATCCACAGCAGATGTCGTAGCAGCACCGGATCGGACAACTCGCCGCCCACTCTGCGGCCCGCCAGCCAGCGGCCGGCCGCGCCCCGCACCTCCCCGGGCCCCGGCGGTTCGGGCGCCAGCGCGAGCCCGTGCCGTACGCCCGCCACCGAGGTGAAGGCGACCGCGCCGACCGCCGCGCCGTGGACGGACTCGGCGAGGTTGGCGAGGAAGGACTCGACGGTGCCGGAGGTGTCGGCGACCTGTTCGGCGAGGAGTTCGAGCCGCACGACCTCGCGGGCCTCGGCGGCCGAGGTCGCCGCCATCTCGCCGGGGCCGGTCAGATCGCCGGGCAGGCCCGTGTCGACCAGGTAGGTCGTGATGCCGCTGCCCCGCAGCAGTCTGCGGCCCGCCTCCAGTACGCCGAGTTCACGGCGGCGGGCGAGATAACGAGCGGGTGGGCAGTGCGGTTCCAGACCGAGCAGCGGGGGGCACCAACGCCGTACCGCGAATCCGGTCTGGGTGTCGAAGAGGGTCGTACCGGGGGCGGGCGGCCCCTCGGTACGGGACAGTTGGGCCTCGAAGGTGCCGAGGCCCAGCTCTGTTCTCAGTACGCCGTGGCAGTACTGGTCCACGAGGGACGGCGTCTCGATCATCCGGGCTCCCGTGGCTGGACCGTGTCCTTGCTACGGGGCCTAACGGGTGAACGGGGTGTCAGGTGTTGGTCCCGCACACCCCGTGCGAAACGTCAGGTGTTGCGGGGCCCGCCGACCTGGATGCCGGCCATCCGCGTCCACTCGTACGGGCCGGTCCGCACCTTCGCCGCGAACTCGCCGTCGAAGTCCTCGTGGAGGGTGATGCCGGCCTTCTCGACCGCCTTCAGCGCGATCTCGTTGCTGGGGGCCACCAGGTTGCCCCACTCGCCGTCCTCGCCGACGAGGGCGATCCGGGCGCCGCGGTCGCCCAGGTAGGCCACCTGGCCCTCGGCGCCGCCGTGTGCCTTGGAGAAGGCGCTGATCTGCTTGGCGAGCTTGGCCGCCGTGCGCTCGGCCTTCGCGTCAACCGTTTGCGTGTCTGCCATGCCCAGGATGCTACCGACGGGTAGATCAAACGGCGACGGGCGGGGTGCGTGGCCTTGGCCACG
>NZ_JBEAAJ010000010.1:202039-520886 GCF_040446465.1 Streptomyces sp. RG80
GGGGGCCGGGCCCCCCCCCCCCCCCCCCCCCCCGTCGAGGAGAGCTAACGGAGGAACGGGTCCACCGCGACTGCGAGGAACAGGATCGACACATAGGTGATCGACCAGTGGAACAGCCGCATCTCCTTGAGCTTCGCGCCCGTCACCTCGGCCTTGGCCCGGTTCTGGAGGCCGTGTGCCTCCCAGAGCCAGAAGCCGCCGGCCAGCAGCGCCACCAGCGTGTAGAACCAGCCCGTGTAGCCGAGCGGGGTCAGCAGCAGCGAGACGGCGACCATGACCCAGCTGTAGATCACGATCTGCTTGGCGACCACCTTGTTGGAGGCCACCACCGGGAGCATCGGCACGCCCACGCGCGCGTAGTCCTCTTTCACCTTCATGGACAGCGGCCAGTAGTGCGGCGGCGTCCAGAAGAACATGACGAGGAAGAGGATGACCGGCGCCCACGACAGCGAGTTCGTGACGGAGGACCAGCCGATCAGCACCGGCAGGCAGCCGGCGATGCCGCCCCACACGATGTTCTGCGACGTGCGCCGCTTGAGGATCATCGTGTAGACGACGACGTAGAAGAGGAGCGCGCCGAGGGACAGCCAGGCGGACAGCCAGTTGACGGCGAGGCCGAACAGCAGCGTCGAGACGACGGCGAGTGTGATGCCGAAGGCCAGACACTCGCGCGGCGACACCATGCCGGTGACCAGCGGCCGCTGCGAGGTGCGGTCCATGAGGGCGTCGATGTCGCGGTCGATGTACATGTTCAGCGCGTTGGCGCCGCCCGCGGAGAGGTAACCGCCGAGGCAGGTGAGGAGCACCAGCGTCAGGTCGGGCACACCCTGCTCGGCGAGGAACATCACCGGCACGGTGGTGATGAGCAGCAGCTCGATGATCCGGGGCTTGGTCAGCGCCACGAATGCCTTGACACGGGCCCCGAACGGCCGGTGACTCGAGCTCTTGCTCTCCCCCAGCACCCCGGCTGGACGGGATTCGACGGCCGTCACGCACACCCCTACAGAGACATCCCAGCAAGCCTCAGCCGTGTGAAGTCCCGGTAAAGGCCCGCGCGTACCACGCCACTGTAGACGTTGCCCATACCCCGACATTCGCGGGGGTGGGGTCGTGTTGGGCAGCACCCCCGTAAGAGCGGATCGGCGCCCCGCGGACGAGCCGCTCAGCGCCCTCCGAAAGAGCCGATCCGCACTCGGTTGAGCACTCGAACGAGCGGGGCCGTATTCAGTTGCCGAACGGCGATCCGGCCCAGTCAGGAGGCGGATCGTGCAGAGTCCCGGCAGTCTGGAATGACGCGAAAAAACGCACGTACATACGGGGGTAGGCTCGACAACGGCCGGGGCGCCCCGTGCACCGGCATTCCGACATGCGTGACATGTGGAGAGGAGCCCTGACCCAGGGTGAGCACCAAGCCGACCACCACAGACCTCGAGTGGACCGAGTTGGACCAGCGGGCCGTCGACACCGCCCGCGTCCTGGCCGCCGACGCCGTACAGAAGGTCGGCAACGGCCATCCGGGTACGGCGATGAGCCTCGCGCCCGCCGCGTACACCCTCTTCCAGAAGGTGATGCGGCACGACCCCGCCGACCCGGAGTGGGTCGGACGGGACCGCTTCGTGCTGTCCGCGGGCCACTCGTCCCTGACCCTCTACACCCAGCTGTACCTGGCCGGCTTCGGCCTGGAGCTGGACGACCTGAAGGCGTTCAGGACCTGGGGCTCCAAGACCCCGGGCCACCCGGAGTACGGCCACACCAAGGGCGTCGAGACCACGACCGGCCCGCTCGGCCAGGGTGTCGCCAACGCGGTGGGCATGGCCATGGCCGCCCGCTACGAGCGCGGTCTGTTCGACCCGGAGGCCGCCGAGGGCGAGTCCCCGTTCGACCACTTCGTGTACGCCATCGCCGGTGACGGCTGCCTCCAGGAGGGCATCTCCGCCGAGGCGTCCTCGCTGGCCGGCCACCAGAAGCTCGGCAACCTCGTGCTGCTGTGGGACGACAACCACATCTCGATCGAGGGCGACACCGAGACGGCCGTCTCCGAGGACACCGTCAAGCGCTACGAGGCGTACGGCTGGCACGTCCAGCGGGTCGCCCCGAAGCCGGACGGCGACCTCGACCCGCACGCCCTCTACAACGCGATCGAGGCCGCGAAGCAGGTGACGGACAAGCCGTCCTTCATCGCGATGCGCTCGATCATCGCCTGGCCCGCCCCGAACGCGCAGAACACCGAGGCCGCCCACGGCTCGGCGCTCGGCGACGACGAGGTGGCCGCCACCAAGCGCGTCCTCGGCTTCGACCCGGAGCAGAGCTTCGAGGTCGCCGACGAGGTCATCGCCCACACCCGCCAGGCCCTCGACCGCGGTCGCGAGGCCAGGGCCGAGTGGGAGAAGCAGCTCCAGGAGTGGCGCGACAACAACGCCGAGCGGGCCGCCGAGTTCGACCGCGTCGTCGCGGGTGAGCTGCCCAAGGGCTGGGAGGACAAGCTCCCGGTCTTCGAGCCCGGCAAGGGTGTCGCCACCCGTGCCGCCTCCGGCAAGGTGCTCCAGGCGCTCGGCGCGGTGATCCCCGAGCTGTGGGGCGGCTCCGCCGACCTCGCCGGCTCGAACAACACGACGATCGACAAGAACAGCTCGTTCCTGCCGGCCGACAACCCGCTGCCGGAGGCCGACCCGTACGGCCGCACGATCCACTTCGGTATCCGCGAGCACTCCATGGCCGCGGAGATGAACGGCATCGCGCTGCACGGCAACACCCGGATCTACGGCGGCACGTTCCTCGTCTTCTCCGACTACATGCGCAACGCGGTTCGTCTCTCCGCGCTGATGCACCTGCCGGTGACGTACGTGTGGACGCACGACTCCATCGGTCTCGGCGAGGACGGCCCGACGCACCAGCCGGTCGAGCACCTGGCCTCGCTGCGCGCCATCCCGGGCCTGAACGTGGTCCGCCCGGCCGACGCCAACGAGACCGCGATCGCCTGGCGCGAGATCCTCAAGCGCTACACGAAGGTCTTCGGCAAGGGCGCCCCGCACGGTCTCGCGCTGACCCGTCAGGGCGTGCCGACGTACGCCCCCAACGAGGACGCGGCCAAGGGCGGTTACGTCCTCTTCGAGGCGTCGAACGGCGCCCCCGAGGTCGTCCTGATCGCCACCGGTTCCGAGGTGCACGTCGCCGTCGAGGCGCGCGAGCAGCTGGAGGCCGACGGTGTGCCGACGCGGGTGGTGTCCATGCCGTCCGTGGAGTGGTTCGAGGAGCAGGAGCAGGGGTACCGGGACAGCGTCCTGCCGCCCTCCGTCAGGGCTCGTGTCGCGGTCGAGGCCGGTATCGGTCTCACCTGGCACAAGTACGTCGGGGACGCCGGTCGCATCGTTTCCCTGGAGCACTTCGGTGCTTCCGCCGACGGCAAGGTGCTCTTCCAGGAGTTCGGCTTCACTGCCGAGAACGTGGCGGCCAAGGCCCGGGAATCCCTCGCCGACGCCCAGCGCTGACGCTCACATACGACACGTAGGAGATGTAATTCCATGACAGACGCACTCAAGCGCCTCTCCGAGGAGGGCGTCGCGATCTGGCTGGACGACCTGTCGCGCAAGCGGATCACGTCCGGCAACCTCGCCGAACTGATCGACCAGCAGCACGTCGTGGGCGTCACGACCAACCCGTCGATCTTCCAGAAGGCGATCTCGCAGGGCGACGGCTACGACCAGCAGCTCTCCGACCTCGCCGCCCGCAAGGTCACCGTCGAAGAGGCCATCCGCATGATCACGACGGCGGACGTCCGTGACGCCGCCGACATCCTGCGCCCGGTCTTCGACGCCACCGGCGGCCAGGACGGCCGGGTGTCGATCGAGGTCGACCCGCGCCTGGCCCACAACACCAAGGCGACGGTCGCCGAGGCCAAGCAGCTCGCCTGGCTGGTGGACCGCCCCAACACCCTCATCAAGATCCCGGCCACCAAGGCGGGGCTGCCGGCCATCACCGAGGTGATCGGCAACGGCATCAGCGTCAACGTCACGCTGATCTTCTCGCTGGAGCGCTACCGCGAGGTCATGGACGCGTACCTCGCGGGTCTGGAGAAGGCGAAGGCCAAGGGCCTGGACCTGTCCCTGATCCACTCCGTGGCGTCCTTCTTCGTGTCCCGCGTGGACACCGAGATCGACAAGCGGCTCGACGCGCTCGGCACCGACGAGGCCAAGGCCGCCCGCGGCAAGGCCGGTGTCGCCAACGCGCGGCTCGCCTACGAGGCGTACGAGGAGATCTTCTCCTCGGCCCGCTGGCAGGAGCTGGACAAGGCGCAGGCCAACAAGCAGCGCCCGCTGTGGGCCTCGACCGGCGTGAAGGACCCCGCCTACAAGGCGACCCTCTACGTCGACGAGCTCGTCGCGCCCAACACGGTGAACACCATGCCGGAGGCCACCCTCCAGGCCACCGAGGAGAGCGGCGAGATCCGCGGCAACGCCGTCGCCGGTACGTACGAGCAGTCGCGCGCCGAGATCGACGCGGTCGAGAAGCTCGGGATCTCGTACGACGACGTGGTGCAGCTTCTTGAGGACGAGGGCGTCGAGAAGTTCGAGGCCTCCTGGAACGACCTGCTCAAGTCGACTGAGGCGGAGCTGGAGCGCCTCGCACCCTCGGAGGGCTAAACCTTGTCGAGCAGCAATCCGCTGCGTGACCCCGCCGACCGACGGCTCCCGCGTATCGCGGGGCCGTCGGGCCTGGTCATCTTCGGCGTCACCGGCGACCTCTCCCGCAAGAAGCTGATGCCCGCCGTGTACGACCTCGCGAACCGGGGTCTGCTGCCGCCGGGCTTCTCGCTGGTCGGGTTCGCCCGGCGCGAGTGGCAGAACGAGGACTTCGCGCAGGAGGTCCACGACGCCGTCAAGGAGCACGCCCGTACGCCGTTCCGCGAGGAGGTCTGGCAGCAGCTCATCCAGGGGATGCGCTTCGTCCAGGGCACCTTCGACGACGACGACGCCTTCGAGCGGCTGCGCGGCACCATCGAGGAGCTCGACAAGGCCCAGGGCACGGGCGGCAACTTCGCCTTCTACCTGTCGGTGCCGCCGCGCTCCTTCCCCGTGGTCATCCAGCAGCTGAAGAAGCACGGGCTGGCCGACCAGTCCTCCGGCTCCTGGCGCCGCGCGGTCATCGAGAAGCCGTTCGGACACGACCTGAAGTCGGCCGAGGAGCTCAACAAGGTCGTCCACGAGGTCTTCGCCCCGGACCAGGTCTTCCGCATCGACCACTATCTGGGCAAGGAGACCGTCCAGAACATCCTGGCGCTCCGCTTCGCCAACCAGATGTTCGAGCCGATCTGGAACCGGTCCTTCGTGGACCACGTGCAGATCACGATGGCCGAGGACATCGGCATCGGCGGCCGCGCCGGCTACTACGACGGCATCGGCGCCGCCCGTGACGTCATCCAGAACCACCTGCTCCAGCTCATGGCCCTCACGGCCATGGAGGAGCCCGCCTCCTTCGACGCGGACGCGCTGGCCGCCGAGAAGACCAAGGTGCTCGGCGCGGTACGACTGCCGAAGGACCTGGGCCGGGACACCGTGCGCGGACAGTACGCGGCGGGCTGGCAGGGCGGCGAGAAGGCGGTCGGCTACCTCCAGGAGGAGGGCATCGACCCCAAGTCCAAGACGGACACGTACGCGGCCATCAAGCTGGAGGTGGACAACCGTCGCTGGGCGGGCGTCCCGTTCTACCTGCGGACCGGCAAGCGGCTGGGTCGCCGGGTCACCGAGATCGCGGTCGTCTTCCAGCGGGCCCCGCACTCCCCCTTCGACTCGACGGCCACCGAGGAGCTGGGCTCCAACGCGATCGTCATCCGCGTCCAGCCCGACGAGGGCATCACGGTCCGCTTCGGTTCGAAGGTCCCCGGTACGTCCATGGAGATCCGGGACGTGTCGATGGACTTCGCGTACGGCGAGTCCTTCACGGAGTCCTCGCCCGAGGCGTACGAGCGTCTGATCCTGGACGTCCTGCTCGGCGACTCGAACCTCTTCCCGCGCACCGAGGAGGTCGAGCTGTCCTGGCAGATCCTCGACCCGATCGAGCAGTACTGGGACAAGCACGGCAAGCCAGCCCAGTACCCGTCCGGCACCTGGGGTCCGGTCGAGGCGGACGAAATGCTCGCACGAGAGGGACGGAGCTGGCGCCGGCCATGAAGATAGACCTCACGGACACCACGGCCAGCAAGGTCAACAAGGCGCTGGTGAAGGGCCGCCGGGCCATCGGCACCCCGGCCGTCGGCATGGTGCTCACCCTGGTCATCGTCACGGACGAGGAGAACGCCTACGACGCTCTGAAGGCCGCCAACGACGCGTCGCGCGAGCACCCCTCGCGCACGCTCGTGGTCATCAAGCGCGTCTCCCGCACTCCTCGCGACCGCACCCAGTCCCGCCTGGACGCCGAGGTGCGGGTGGGCGCGGACGCGGGCACCGGCGAGACCGTCGTCCTGCGGCTGTACGGCGAGGTCGTCGACCACGCCCAGTCGGTCGTCCTGCCGCTGCTGCTGCCCGACGCCCCCGTGGTCGTCTGGTGGCCGGTGGAGGCGCCGATCGACCCGGCGAACGACCCGCTGGGCGCCCTGGCCCAGCGCCGGGTCACCGACACCTACGCCTCCGAGCAGCCGGTACGGGACCTCGGTGCCCGCGCCGACACCTACACGCCCGGCGACACCGACCTGTCGTGGACCCGCATCACGCCCTGGCGCTCGATGCTGGCCGCGGCCCTGGACCAGGTCACCGTCGACGTCAACGCCGTCGAGGTGGAGGGCGAGGAGTTCAACCCGAGCTGCGAGCTCCTGGCGATGTGGCTCGCGGACCGGCTGGACGTGCCGGTGAAGCGCTCGCTGTCGAACGGCCCCGGTCTCACCGCGGTCCGTATGGACACCAGCCACGGCCCGATCGTCCTGGACCGCGCGGACGGCTCGCTGGCGACGCTGTCCATCGAGGGCCAGCCCGACCGCGGGGTGGCGCTCAAGCGCCGGGAGACGGCCGAGCTGATCGCGGAGGAGCTGCGGCGGCTCGACCCGGACGACACGTACGCCTCGGCGCTGCGGTTCGGGGTGGAGCGGCTGAACCCCGCTCCGGCGCCGGCCGCCGTCGAGACGCCGGTGGCGGAAGCCGTGAAGGCGCCCGCGAAGAAGGCGGCCGCCAAGAAGGCCACGGCTGCGTCTTCGTCGCGGAAGGCGGCGGCGAAGTGAGCACTCCGCAGCTGGTCGTGCACCGCGACAAGGAGCTGATGGCGCAGGCCGCCGCGGCCCGTCTGATCACGAAGATCGTGGACGCGCAGGCCTCCCGGGGCTACGCGTCCGTGGTCCTCACCGGCGGCCGCAACGGCAACGGCCTGCTGGCCGCGCTGGCGGCGGCTCCGGCCCGGGACGCGATCGACTGGGGCCGGCTCGACCTGTGGTGGGGCGACGAGCGCTACCTGCCCGAGGGCGACCCGGACCGCAATGTCACGCAGGCCCGTGAGGCCCTGCTGGACTCGGTGCCGCTCGACCCGAAGCGGGTGCACGCCATGCCCGCCTCGGACGGCCCGTACGGCGACGACGTGGACGCGGCCGCGGCCGCCTACGCCGAGGAACTCGCCCGTGCCGCGGGCCCCGAGAACCACGGCGAGGTGCCGACCTTCGACGTCCTGATGCTGGGCGTCGGTCCGGACACCCACGTCGCGTCGCTGTTCCCGGAGCTCCCGGCGGTGCGGGAGACCGAGCGCACGGTGGTGGGCGTCCACGGCGCCCCGAAGCCCCCGCCGACCCGGGTCACGCTGACCCTGCCCGCCATCCGTGCCGCCCGCGAGGTGTGGCTCCTGGCGGCCGGTGAGGACAAGGCCGGCGCCGCGGCCATCGCCCTCTCGGGCGCGGGCGAGATCCAGGCCCCGGCGGCCGGCGCGACCGGCCGCCGCCGCACCCTGTGGCTCCTGGACTCGGCGGCGGCCTCCCGGCTGCCGCGCTCGCTGTACCCGCCGGCGTCACCCTGAGCGGACCGACACGGACGGCCGGGACCCGGGTCAGCTCCGGGTCCCGGCCGTCCGTCGTCCCAGAATCGTCTCCCGCCACTCCTGCGGCTCCTTGCGGATCTGCTCCAGGAGCTTGTGGAAGATGGTCGCGTCGAAGAGCAGGCCGTTGTACTCCTGCGGCACCCGCACGTTGTTGATCACGGCCGTCGGCGTGCCCGGCCCGCCGGGTTCGGCGGTGCCTCCGTACAGTTCGTAGGCGTGCTCGGACGCCGTCACGAACGCGCGGTACTTCATCGTCCTCACGGCGGAGTCGAAGGCGGGGCCGCGCAACCCCTCGACCCGGCCCGCCAGTTCGAGCAGATAGGCGTCGGTGAAGCCGTCGACGGCCTCCTCCGGCTGGTTGGCGTAGAGCACCTGGTGGTACTCGGCGAACTTGCCTTCCTCCAGCGCGGCCCGCAGGGCGTTGACCGCCTTCTTCGAACCGCTGCCGCCCAGCCGGTCGTCGAGGAAGGACGCGAGCGTGTACTCGGTCCTCGTCTCCCGCCGGATGGTGGCCTGCCGTAGTTCCGGGCCGCCGCCGGTGCTCTCGAACTCCTCACAGACCGGGCAGCGCGGATCCTCGTACAGATGGACCGACACCGGGGCGTGCGGGTCGCCGACCACGATCGTGGTCCCGTTCGCGGCGAGTTTCTCGGGCACCACGTCCAGGCTCGCATACGCGGCCGGGGCCTCGCGCCCCGGTCTGCGCGGCTCGTCCTCCCCCGGTGTGTCTCTCTGGCCGCACCCGGAGAGCGCCGCCCCCATCAAGGCGACCACCGTCACTACGCCGGCGAGCCGTCCCCCACGCATCATGTGCATCTCCTCTCTCCCCTTGATCAGGGGGACCCTAAGGCACAGCTCATGGGGAGACGCACCGCATTTCAGGAGCCGTGCGGCCCCGGCCCGTATGGATTGCCCTGGTTGTACGGGTTCCCGGCGGGCGGCCCGTACGGATTGTTGTACGGGTTTCCCGCGGACGGGCCGTACGGATTTCCCTGCGGCGGCACATACGGCGGCATGGGCGGGGGCGGTGGGGTGAAGCGGGGCTGGGTGGCCGGGTGGGTCGCCAGCCGGATGCCGTACTGCTGCTCCAGGCGCCGCATCTCCAGCAGCGCGATCCCGGTGACCGTCGTCGGGGCGCCCAGGATGAACAGGATGCCCAGACCGAGGCCGAGGCCGTGCAGGTCGCCCGTGACCAGGTCGGGGATGGCCATCAGCCAGGCCGTGACCGAGGCGAGCAGCGGCGGCAGACAGCGGTGCACACCCGCCGTGCCGAAGAAGTTCGCACCGACGTGCCAGGCCCCGCGGGCCACGAAGCCGATCAGCCAGAGCACCAGCGGGCCGACGACCAGAATGAAGAACCCGGCACCACCCGCCGCCTGCAACAGCACGACCGTGAGCACGATCGACCCCACGAAGAGCAGCAGCAGCTTCAGCGAGTTGAACAGCGAGGGCTTCAACCCGCTGACCGAGCCGGTCCGCCGCCACACGAAGAGCATGACGCCGACCGTCAGCGGCGTGATGAACAGCAGGACGACGGACGCCGTCAGCATGTTCTCCAGGATCTCGTCGAAGCCGAAGCCGTCCTCGACGAAGGTGTAGACGCCGATCGCGGCGAACGTCCCGGCGATGAGGCGGATCTTCTTGAGCTGCTCCACCGCCGGGTCGACGGACTCCGGGATCCACGCCGGATGGAACACCGCGCGTGCCGCGTGTTTCGGCTTCCAGAACGGCCCCGCCGTCAGCGCGCCGCCCGTCCAACCGCCTTGCGAACCAGCCATTCCGCACTCCCCCGAGCCATGGCTTCCATGATCGTCGGGGATTCTACGGGAAGCGGACGGTCACGCGCCGCCCGCTTTCCGTCATCGGCGGTCACGAACGGCCGCGCAGCTCCCGGTACTTGGCGACCAGAGCCTGGGTCGAGCCGTCCAGACCCGGAACCTCCGCACCCTCGGTCAGGGCCGGTTCGACGCGCTTGGCGAGCACCTTGCCCAGCTCCACGCCCCACTGGTCGAAGGAGTCGATGTTCCAGACGGCGCCCTGGACGAACACCTTGTGCTCGTACAGCGCGATGAGCTGGCCCAGGACGGACGGGGTCAGTTCCCGCGCCAGGATCGTCGTCGTGGGGTGGTCGCCCTTGAACGTCTTGTGCGCCACCAGCTCCTCCGGCACCCCCTCGGCCCGCACCTCGCCCGGTGTCTTGCCGAACGCGAGCGCCTGGGTCTGCGCGAAGAAGTTCGCCATCAACAGGTCGTGCTGTGCCTTGAGTTCGTCACTCAGCTCGGCGACCGGCTCGGCGAAGCCGATGAAGTCCGCCGGGATCAGCTTGGTGCCCTGGTGGATCAACTGGTAGTACGCGTGCTGCCCGTTGGTCCCCGGTGTTCCCCACACCACGGGCCCGGTCTCCCACTCCACCGGTACACCGTCCCGGCCCACGTACTTGCCGTTGGACTCCATGTCGAGCTGCTGGAGGTAGGCGGTGAACCTGGACAGGTAGTGGCTGTAGGGCAGCACGGCGTGCGACTGGGCACCGAGGAAGTTGCCGTACCAGATGCCCAACAGGCCCATCAGCAAAGGCACGTTGGACTCGGCGGGCGCCGTCCTGAAGTGCTCGTCGACGAGGTGGAAGCCGTCGAGCATCTCGCGGAAGCGGTCCGGGCCGATGGCGATCATCAGGGAGAGGCCGATCGCCGAGTCGTAGGAGTACCGTCCGCCGACCCAGTCCCAGAACTCGAACATGTTGGCCGTGTCGATGCCGAAGTCGGAGACCTTCTCGGCGTTCGTCGACAGCGCCACGAAGTGCCTGGCGACGGCGGCCTCGTCACCGAGCGCGTCCAGCACCCACCGGCGGGCCGAGGTGGCGTTGGTGATCGTCTCGATGGTGGTGAAGGTCTTGGAGGCGATGATGAACAGCGTCTCGGCCGGGTCCAGGTCGCGGGTGGCCTCGTGCAGATCGGCGCCGTCCACGTTGGACACGAACCGGACCCTGAGGTCGCGGTCGGTGTAGGCGCGCAGCACCTCGTAGGCCATCGCCGGGCCGAGGTCGGAGCCGCCGATGCCGACGTTCACGACGTTCCTGATGCGCCGGCCGGTGTGCCCCGTCCACGCCCCGGAGCGGACGCGCTCGGCGAAGGCGGCCATCTTGTCGAGGACCGCGTGCACCCCCGGGACCACGTTCTCCCCGTCGACCTCCACGACCGCGTCCCGCGGCGCCCGCAGCGCGGTGTGCAGGACGGCCCGGTCCTCGGTGGTGTTGATCCTCTCGCCGCGGAACATGGCGTCCCGCAGGCCGAAGACATCGGTGGCGGCGGCCAGTTCGCGCAGCAGCCGCAGCGTCTCCTCGGTGACGAGGTGCTTGGAGTAGTCGATGTGCAGGTCCCCGACCCGCAGCGTGTACCCGGTGCCGCGCCCGGGGTCGGCGGCGAACAGCTCGCGCAGCCCCACCTCGCCGAGCTCCTCGCGGTGCTTGGTCAGGGCGGTCCACTCGGGCGTCTGGTTGAGCCTCGTACGGCCGTCTGCGTTCATGTCCGACTTCAGCCTTCTTTCGTGCCTGTCCCAGCTGGTCCAACCTAGTTGATCAGCGCGTGACATGAGCTGTCGTGGCGCCGTCCCGCGGTGCAACAACAGGTACGTCCGGCTTGAGCGCAGGTGTCAACGAGACGACGGAGAGGACGAAGAAACCGGCCGCGAGCAGCGCCGGGGTGTTGAGTCCCCAGGCCGTTGCGACAGCGCCGCCCAGCAGCGCGCCCAGGGGCGCCCCGGCGACGGCCAGGGTCCGGAAGGCCGAGCTGACCCGGCCCAGCATCTCGGCGGGGCTGCGCTGCTGCATGAGAGTCGTGGTGTTGACGTTCCACACCATGCCCAGCAGCCCGAAGACGGCCATCGCGGCCACCATCGCGACCAGGCTCCGCACCGTCCCCATCACGACGAGCGCGCCGATCTGCACGGTCCCGGCGAGCAGCACCGCCCGTACCCGCCCTATGCGGGAGACGAGCCTGCGGTTGATCGCTCCGCCGGCCAGGGAGCCGACGGTGTAGGCGGTGGTCGCCGCCGCGAACCCGGCATGGCCCGCGCCGATCCAGTCGGTCACCAGGAGCACCATGGTGGCGATGAGGGCGCCCACGCCGACATTGCACAGGGCCGTCGCCGCGCACAGTCCTCGCAGGGCCCGGTCCCGGGCCAGGGTGCGCAGCCCCTCCGCGATCTCCCGGCGCAGGGTGCTGCCCGCGGTTCTCGGCTTCCGCGCGGGCGCACCGGTCCGCAGGGATGCCACCAGCGCCGCCGCCACCAGAAAGGTCGCCGCGTCGGCCACGAAGGGCACGGGGGCGCCGACCACCAGCAGCAGGGGGACGACCGGGGCGCCCAGCAGCCCGCCGGCGATCTTCTGCCCGGTCATCAGACGGGCGTTGGCGCTGCCGAGGGCCTCGTTGTCGACCAGGGCGGGCAGGAGCGCCGTGGCCGCGTTGTCGAAGAGCGTCTGGAGGGTGGTCAGGGCGAAGGCGAGCGCGATCAGCAGACCGATGGAGGCCTGCCCGAACGCCACGGCCACCGCGAAACAGGCGACCAGCACCCCTCGTAGCGCATCGACGGTCCACATCGCGCGCCGTTGGTCCACGCGGTCGGCGACGGCGCCGCCGAGCAGTCCGAAGACGATCCAGGGCAGATAGCCACAGGCGGTGACCGCCGCTATGGCCAGGGGCTCGTCGGTCAGGGTGGCGGCCAGCAGGGGCAGCGCCGCCGTCCGCAGCGCGTCACCGAAACTGGAGAGCACGGCGGCGCCCCACAGCCGCCCGAACCCCCCACGCCACGCAGGCACACGTACGCCCGCAGCCTCGACCGTCGCCACAGCTCCCCCTCACGATTCATCTGCACCGAAGCGATGCACAAACCGTAGAGGTCACCACTGACAGTCGATCCGGGCTGTGGATAACTTGCCCGGCCCGGGGCGAAACAGCTCCGGCCAGGCACCTCTCGGTGCCCGGCCGGCTGTCAATTCCTAGATCTCGCCCCGCAGTTTGGCGAGCGCCTCGGCGAGGATCGCCTCGCCGTCCGCGTCGCTGCGCCGCTCCCGTACATACGCGAGGTGCGTCTTGTACGGCTCGGTGCGCGGTGGGGCCGGCGGGTTGTCCCGGTCCTGTCCGGCGGGGAAGCCGCAGCGCGGGCAGTCCCAGGTTTCGGGAACCTGCGCGTCGCTGGCGAAGCTGGGCTGCGTCTCGTGCCCGTTGGAGCACCAGAAGGAGATGCGCAGCCGGGGCGCGGACTCGCCACGCTCGGCCTCGCCCATCGGCCCCGCCCCGACCCGGCTTCCTCGGATCGCGTTGCCACTTGCCACGGTCGTAACTCCCTGCGTGATGGTGCCGCGAAGCGAGTCGGCGTTTCGCTTCGTTGCGAGCGCCTCAGTCTACGTAAGGCCCAACGCGCGTCCAGTGATTGGAGTTACAGCCCTCACACCTAGACGCAAGCCCCATGATAGGCCGCGCTCAGGTGCGCGTACCGAACATGGGGCCTTACGTGCGGAATGTGCGTGCCGGTCAGTTGTTCGTCTTCATGAGAAGGCCGAGCACGATGATGCACGCGAACCACAGCAGACCGACCACGATGGTGATCCGGTCGAGGTTGCGCTCGGCGACGGAGGAGCCACCGACGGAGGACTGCATGCCGCCACCGAACATGTCGGAGAGGCCGCCGCCCTTGCCCTTGTGCATCAGCACCAGCAGCATCATGAGACCGCTGAAGACGATCAGGGCGATCGAGAACCCCATAACCACGGCTGGACCAACTTCCTCGGATCTGGATGGACGACAGGGGCACAGCCACTGAGCTGTGCCCCCGCAAGGGTACGACGGATCCCGCTTACCAGGAACTCACTGGTCGCGGAAGCGCACGATCTTGACGAACTCGTCGGCATCGAGGGACGCACCGCCCACGAGCGCACCGTCGATGTCGGCCTGCGCCATGATCTCGGCGACGTTGCCGGACTTCACGGAGCCGCCGTACTGGATGCGGACCTGGTCGGCCAGCTCCTGGGTGTACAGCTCGGCGACCTTGCCGCGGATGGCCGCGCAGACCTCCTGGGCGTCCTCGGCGCCGCAGACCTTGCCGGTGCCGATGGCCCACACGGGCTCGTAGGCGATCACGACGGACTCGGCCTGCTCGGCCGGGAGGTCCTTCAGACCGCCCTCGACCTGGGCGAGGGTGTGGGAGACGTGGTTGCCCGCCTCGCGGACCTCCAGCTCCTCGCCGACGCACAGGATCGGGGTCAGGCCGTGCTTGTAGGCGGCCTTGACCTTGGCGTTGACGATCTCGTCGGTCTCGGCGTGGTACTGACGGCGCTCGGAGTGGCCGATCGCCACGTACGTGCACTTCAGCTTGGCCAGCATGGCACCGGAGATCTCACCGGTGTAGGCGCCGGAGTCCTGCGCCGAGATGTCCTGGGCGCCGTACTTGATCTTCAGCTTGTCGCCGTCGACCAGCGTCTGCACGGAGCGCAGATCGGTGAAGGGCGGCAGGACGGCGACCTCTACGGCCTCGTAGTCCTTGTCCGCGAGGGCGAAGGCGAGCTTCTGGACGTGTGCGATGGCCTCGAGGTGGTTGAGGTTCATCTTCCAGTTACCCGCCATGATCGGCGTGCGAGTGGTCATGCGGGGTCAGTCCTCCAGTGCGGCGAGGCCGGGGAGCGTCTTGCCCTCGAGGTATTCGAGGGAGGCGCCGCCACCGGTCGAGATGTGGCCGAACGCGTTCTCGTCGAAGCCCAGGATCCGGACGGCCGCGGCGGAGTCGCCACCGCCGACGACCGTGAAGGCCTGGGAGTCGAGGAGTGCCTGGGCGACCGACTTGGTGCCCTCGGCGAATTCGGGGTGTTCGAAGACGCCCATCGGGCCGTTCCAGAAGACGGTGGCGGCGTCGGTGATCTTCGAGGCGTACAGCTTGCCGGAGGCGGGGCCGATGTCCAGGCCCATCCCGTCGGCGGGGATGGCGTCCGCGGCGACGGTGCTCGCACCCGCCGGAGCCTTGGTCTTCAGGTCCGGGAACGCGGGGGCGACCACGGCGTCGACCGGCAGGACCAGCTCGACGCCGGTCTTCTCGGCGCGCTCGATGTACTCCAGGACCGCCGGGATCTGGTCCTCCTGGAGGAGGGACGCGCCGACCTCGTGGCCCTTGGCCTTGAGGAAGGTGAAGGCCATGCCGCCGCCGATGAGGATGCGGTCGGCCTTGCCGAGCAGCTCGTCGATGACGGCGAGCTTGTCGGAGACCTTGGCGCCGCCGAGCACGACCACGTAGGGCCGCTGGACCTCGTCGGTGAGCTTCTTCAGGACGCCGACCTCGGTGGCGATCAGGAAGCCGGCGTAGTGCGGCAGCTTGGCCGGAAGGTCGTACACGGACGCGTGCTTACGGTGCACCGCGCCGAAGCCGTCACCGACGTAGACGTCGGCGAGGGCGGCGAGCTGGTCGGCGAAGGCGCCACGCTCGGCGTCGTCCTTGGACGTCTCGCCCGCGTTGAAGCGCAGGTTCTCGACGACCGCGACCCGGCCGTCGGCGAGGCCGGCGACGGTGGCCGTGGCGGACTCGCCGACGGTGTCGGTCGCGAAGGCCACGTCGGCGCCGAGGAGCTCACCCAGGCGCGCGGCGGCGGGCGCGAGGGAGAAGGCCGGGTCCGGGGCGCCCTTGGGGCGGCCCAGGTGGGAGGCGACGACCACGCGGGCGCCCGCCTCGGCCAGCGCCTTGACGGTGGGCAGCACGGCGCGGATACGGCCGTCGTCGGTGATGGTCGTGCCGTCGAGGGGCACGTTGAGGTCGGCGCGGACGAAGACCCGCTTGCCGGCCACTCCTTCGGCGAGGAGTTCGTCGATCGTCTTCATTGCAGGGGACTCCCGAGGAGGGTGTGGTACTCGGATCGCTCGTGATCCTAAGAGGGCCGTTCTGTACGTGAGTCAGGGCCCGGACGGCGCGTCCCTGCGCCGCCCGGGCCCTGCACTCACATCAAGCTGCCTGCTCTGTCGGTCAGAGCTGGTTGCCGACGAAGACCGTGAGGTCGACGAGGCGGTTGGAGTAGCCCCACTCGTTGTCGTACCAGCCGAGGATCTTCACCGACTTGCCCTCCTGGACCATGGTCAGGGAGGAGTCGAAGGTGCAGGAGGCCGGGTCGCTCACGATGTCCGAGGACACGATCGGGTCCTCGGTGTAGACGAGGATGCCCTTGAGGTCGCCGTCGTCGGCGGCCTTCTTGAACGCGGCGTTGACCTCGTCCTTGGTGACCTCGCGCTGGAGCTCCACGACCAGGTCGGTGGCCGAGCCGGTCGGGACCGGGACGCGCATCGCGATGCCGTCGAGCTTGCCCTTGAGCTGCGGCAGGACCAGGGCGGTGGCCTTGGCGGCACCCGTCGTGGTCGGGATGATGTTCTCGGCGGCGGCGCGGGCGCGGCGCAGGTCCGAGTGCGGGAAGTCCAGGATGCGCTGGTCGTTGGTGTACGCGTGGACCGTCGTCATCAGACCCTTGACGATGCCGAAGTTCTCGTCGAGGACCTTGGCCATCGGCGCCACACAGTTGGTGGTGCAGGAGGCGTTGGAGATGACGTGGTGGTTGGCCGCGTCGTACTTGTCCTGGTTGACGCCCATCACGATGGTGATGTCCTCGTCCTTGGCCGGAGCCGAGATGAGGACCTTCTTCGCGCCACCGGCGATGTGCTTCTCAGCGTCGGCCTTCTTCGTGAAGATGCCGGTCGACTCGATGACGATGTCGACGCCCAGCTCGCCCCACGGGATGTCGGCGGGGTTGCGCTCGGAGAGCACCTTGATGGTGTGCCCGTCGACGGTGATGGTGTCGGCGGTGTGGCTCACCTCGGCCTTGAGGCGGCCCAGGATGGTGTCGTATTTCAGCAGGTGAGCGGTGGTCGCAGTGTCACCCAGGTCGTTGACAGCCACGATCTCGATGTCAGCACCCTGCTCCAGCAGTGCGCGGAAGTAGTTGCGACCGATACGACCGAAGCCGTTGATGCCTACGCGGATCGTCACGAACCGATCTCCTCGTTGGTACGCCGGCTATGCGGTGCCGGCGAGCTCTGTTTGGGATGTCCCCGACCGCCTACGACCCTACCTCTCCGATGCCGCCGGAGTGACATCGAGATGTCCCATACATGGGCAGGCGGTCCGTACCCGCCAGTAGGGGTACGGACCGCCCGGGCCGAAAGACCCGTTCACTCGAACCGGTCACGGCGGATCAGTCACCGTTGACCGGCGCGCGCTCACCCTCCGAGCGCGGCGAGCGCCTTGCCGAGCAGGGCCGTACGGTCGGCCGCCGCGGTGACGTGTTCCAGGCCGAAGCCCAGCAGCACGGTGTCGTCCGTGGTGATCGCGCCGTACGTCTTGAACAGCTCTCCGGTGCGCGCCCAGTCCTTCACGACCGCCGGGCTGCCCGCGGGCGGTCCGGGGACGCTCCAGGCGCCCAGCGACGTCTCGAAGCCCTCGGTCTCGGTGGCGTTGCCGCCGATGACGACGGACGCGTTGTCGACGAGGACGCCGCGACCGCCGGATCCGGGGTCGGTGATGTAGCTGAGGGAGACCTCCACCGTCTTGCCGGCGTAGGCGGCGAGGTCGAAGGAGACCTCCTGCCACCCGGCCGACGCCCCGGTGAAGCTGTTCCACTGGCCGCTGGTACCGGCGGCGGTGCAGCCGCCGTCGCCGAGCGTCAGATACCGCTTCAGCGCGGGGTGGGCCGCGATGAAGTACCCGGCGTCGCACTCCGCGGGTACGGCGGTGCCGGTCTGGCCACCCCTGTCCGGGAGCGTGGTCCAGTCGTCGTTCCCGGCCGTGTGGGCCTCCAGCACGGCGTGGTCGTAGCCCTCTTCGGTGCTCCACAGCATCCGGGTGCGGAGGGTGGGCGCCTGTGCGGCGGTGACCTGGGTGAGGTCGATGGTGCGGGTGAGCCGGTTCCAGGCGTAGTCGCTGTGCGTGACGGCGGCCATGGAGGCGCCTTCGTACGGCCCGTAGGGGTTGACCGTGCCGGGGTAGGTGCCCGCGCCCGCGCTGGCGAACTGCGGGAACGTGGCGGCCGGCAGGTTGTCCGAGGTGACGCTGAAGGACCCGGCGGCGTCGAGCGGGTTGCCCGGGGCCGCCCCGAGCGGACCGCCGGCACCGGCGAGCTTGCCGACGCCCTGGAAGGCGGTGGCTCCGGGCAGGGTCGTACGGGTGAAGGCGCCCAGGTAGTACTGGCTGAAGTCGTTCGACAGGGTGCCGTCGCCGAGGTCGACGTTGCTGCCGGCCCGCTCGCCCGCCTCGATCAGCTTGCCGCCCTCGTTGAGGAAGGCCCGCAGCTGGAGCTGGGTGGGGTTGCCCGGGACGCTCGCGCCCGTGTAGTGGACGACCGCCTTGAAGTGGTCCAGGACGCCGAGCGCGTCGGGCGCGCCCTGTGCGGCGACGTCCCAGACGATCGCCTTGCGGCCGTTGGCCTTCAGCGCGTCGACGTAGGTCTGCGCCTGGGTGGCGGCAGCGCCCTCCTCGGCGACCACGAGCGTGTCCGCGCGCGGCCGCTGGGCCACGGTGTACGTGAAGTGCTCGCTGGAGGTGCGCTTTCCGCTCTTGGTCTCGCCGGTGAACCACACCTCGACCTTGTCGCCCGGATCGCCGTCGGCGACCTTGGCGCGGTACTCGTCGAAGTAGAGGTTGTCGTCACCGCCGTACGTCTCTCCGCCCTTCCAGGCCCTGAGTGACGTGTCATGCGTACGGCCGCCGTTGACGCGGTACTTGAGCTCCTTGTCGCGCACGGATCTGCGTACGACGACGGAGACCTCCTGGTCCGCGCCGCGGGAGTACGACGTGGTGAACGTCTTCGGGGTGAAGTCGGCGGCCTTCAGGCCGAGCGAGGACTTCGGCTGGTCGGGCCGGGCGGCGGACTCGGCGACGGAGAGCGCGAACGGGATGTTCTTCTCGAACTCCTGCTGGATCAGCTTCTCGTCGTCCGGGAAGTTGAAGACCGACTGGCAGTCGGCCGCGTTCCACTGGTCGTTCGGGTCGATGCCCGAGGCGGTCTGGCAGGTCGACATCTCGGGGGTGAACATCGCCAGGCCGTTGACGTTCGACGCGTGGCCGTCCGCCTCGCCGTTGGTGGTGTAGAGCTCCGAGGAGACCTGCGGCCGGTAGCCGGGGATCGCGGGGTTGTCGGGGGTGCCGGCGAGCGCCTTGTAGAGGACGTCGTCGGGGCTGTCGGTGGCGACCTGCCAGCCGACGCCGTAGAGGATGAGCTCGGCGGCGGAGTGGTAGTTGATGCCGTACGTGAAGCCGATCCGCTTCTGGAAGGCGTCGATGGCCTTCGTCTCGGGCTCGGAGCCCGGGCCCGCGCCGCGGTAGGTCTCGCTGGTGGGGGTGGGTGACGAACCCTCGTTGTCGTAGCCCCACTTGTAGGAGAAGTTGCGGTTGAGGTCGACGCCGTCGCCCACGGCGATACTGCCGTCGGCGTTGTTGTCCCGCAGGTTCTTGCGCCACAGGCGGGTGTCGTCGTTCTGGAAGGTGTAGTCGTAGCCGTCCGGGTTGGCGGAGATGACGAACCACAGCTCGGTCGAGTCGACGATCTGCTTGATGCGTTTGTCGGTCTTGTAGTTGTCGATGTAGTGGTGGAGCAGCCGTCTGGTCATCTCCGGCGTGATCCACTCGCGCGCGTGCTGGTTGGACATGTACAGCACGGACGGCTTGGCGCCGTCCTTGGTCTTCTTCGCGTTCTTGGTGAGCTTGAGCGCGAGGATGTCCTGGCCGTTCACGGTCTTGCCGATGGAGACGACCTTGGTGAGGCCGGGGTTCTCCTGTCCGGTGCGGAGGATCTCCTCCTTGATGTTCCCGGCCCCGCTGTACGGCCGGTACACGCCCTCGGCGGCGGCTTCGACGCGCTGCTCGGCCTTGGCGGAGAGGGTGTGCTCGGTGAGGTCGACGCCCTGTTTCTCCAGCTTGTCGGCCTGTTTGTCGGTGAGGTAGACCTCGACCGTCGCGGTGCCCTTGGCGGGCACCTGCTCGCTCAGTTCGTGGCCGTCCTGCCCGGCCGCCAGCAGCAGGGGTACCTGCTTGTTGGTGACCTCGGCCCGGAAGACCTTGACCTCGTCGGGATCGGGAGAACTCGCGCTCTCCGCGGCCTGGGCGATGGGCGCGATGCCCGCCCCGCCGAGAAGGAGTGCGCCAACAGCGAGGATCGGTCTCGCTCTTCGTCTCATGTGCCCCCCTTGCGTGGGTCCGCCACAGCAGCGAACAGATGCCAGGCTCATGACAGTTCATGATCCAGTCAAGGGGGCCTCACAGACACGTAAAAGCCGGTGTCGTCACTCCAAGGGAGCAGCGACACCGGCCTTTTGACGGTTCGACGTTCGGGTCGACGGTGCGACAGCCGGGCCGGTCAGCCCACCAGGTTGTCGGCCATCTCCTCGGTGATGCTGGACTCGGTGCCCGGGATGCCGAGATCCTGGGCCCGCTTGTCGGCCATCGCCAGCAGTCGGCGGATCCGGCCGGCGACGGCGTCCTTGGTCAGCGGCGGGTCCGCGAGCGCGCCCAGCTCCTCCAGGGAGGCCTGCTTGTGGTCCATGCGCAGGCGCCCCGCGGCGGCGAGGTGCTCGGGCACGTCGTCGGCGAGGATCTCCAGCGCGCGCTGGACACGGGCCCCGGCGGCGACGGCCGCGCGGGCCGAGCGGCGCAGGTTGGCGTCGTCGAAGTTGGCGAGCCGGTTCGCCGTCGCGCGCACCTCGCGGCGCATCCGGCGCTCCTCCCAGGCCAGCACCGACTCATGGGCGCCCAGCCGGGTGAGCAGCGCGCCGATCGCGTCGCCGTCGCGGACCACCACACGGTCCACACCGCGTACCTCACGGGCCTTCGCGGCGATGGAAAGCCGACGGGCGGCGCCGACCAGGGCGAGCGCGGCCTCCGGACCCGGGCAGGTCACCTCCAGCGAGGAGGAACGGCCCGGCTCGGTCAGCGAGCCGTGCGCCAGGAAGGCCCCGCGCCAGGCGGCCTCGGCGTCGCAGGTGGCCCCGGAGACGACCTGCGGGGGCAGCCCGCGGATCGGCCGGCCCCGGCCGTCGACCAGGCCGGTCTGCCGGGCCAGCTGGTCACCGCCGGCGACCACGCGCACCACGTAACGCGAGCCGCGGCGCAGTCCGCCCGGCGCCATCACGATCAGCTCCGAACTGTGGCCGAAGATCTCCAGGATGTCCCGCTTGAGCCGGCGGGCCGCCATCGCGGTGTCCAGCTCCGCCTCGATCACAATGCGCCCGCTCACCAGGTGGAGGCCGCCGGCGAACCGCAGAATGGCGGAGACCTCCGCCTTTCTGCAGCAGGTCCGGGTGACGGGAAGCCGGGAGATCTCGTCCTTCACCGCTGCCGTCATCGCCATGGGCCGATCCTTCCATGCATCCGAAAAATACGGTCGTACGCGGCGGCCAACAGCTCCGGGTCGTGCCTCGGGGTCCCGTCGGGCCGGGCCACCGGCGCCAGCTCGACCGCGGCGCCGAACCGCTTGGCGGCATCGGTCAGGGAGTCGCGGTCGGGCACGGCGGCCTGGTCGGCCAGCACCACGTCCAGGGCGAGTTTAGGGGCGTGTCGTCCCAAAACCTCCAAATGACGCTGCGGGGAGAAGCCTTCGGTTTCTCCGGGCTGCGGGGCGAGGTTCAGCGACAGCACCCGGCGCGCCTTCGTCTGGCTGAGGGCGTCCAGGAGTTCGGGCACCAGCAGATGCGGGATGACCGAGGAGAACCAGGAGCCGGGTCCGAGCACCACCCAGTCCGCGTCGAGGACGGCGGCCACCGCCTCGGGGACGGCGGGCGGGTCGTGCGGCACCACGTGCACCGACTGCACCTCGCCGGGGGTGAGGGCGACGGTCGCCTGTCCGCGGACGGTGTCCACGTCCTCGGGCCGCTCCGGGTCGTGCCCCTTGACCAGGGCCTGGAGCTCCAGGGGTACAGCGGACATGGGCAGCACGCGCCCGTGCGCGCCCAGGAGCTTGCCGACCAGGTCGAGGGCCTGGACATGGTCGCCCAGCTGCTCCCACAGGGCGACGATCAGCAGATTGCCGACCGCGTGCTCGTGCAGGTCGCCCTTGGACTCGAAGCGGTGCTGGATGACCCGGGCCCAGGTCTGGCCCCAGTCGTCGTCGCCGCACAGCGCGGCCAGCGCCTTGCGCAGATCGCCGGGAGGCAGGACGCCCAGCTCGTCGCGGAGCCGCCCGCTGGAGCCGCCGTCGTCGGCCACCGTGACGACCGCGGTGAGGTCGCCGGTGATCCGGCGCAGTGCGGCAAGCGAGGCGGACAGACCCATGCCGCCGCCGAGGGCGACGACCTTGGGCTGGGCACCGCGGCGGCGCGGCCTGGCGCCGCGGGCCTCCACGGGCCGGGTCGCGCGCCCCTCGGGCACGACCCGGCGCAGCCTGCTCAGCCGCGGAGAACGTCCTGTCATTCCCGTCCCATGTCCCGGTGTACGACCACCGTCTCCACGCCCTGGGAGGCGAGACGGGCGGCGAGCTTCTCGGAGGTGGCGACGGAGCGGTGCTTGCCGCCCGTGCAGCCGACGGCGATCGTCACGTACCGCTTGCCCTCGCGGCGGTATCCGGCGGCGATCAGCTGGAGCAGCTCGGAGTAGCGGTCGATGAACTCCTTCGCGCCGGGCTGGTTGAAGACGTACGCCGACACCTCCTCGTTGAGGCCGGTGAAGGGGCGCAGCTCCGGGACCCAGTGCGGGTTGGGCAGGAAGCGCATGTCCACGACCAGGTCGGCGTCGACCGGGAGGCCGTACTTGAAGCCGAAGGACATGACGGTGGCCCTGAGCTCGGGCTCCTCCTCGCCGGCGAACTGGGCGTCCATCTTGGCGCGCAGCTCGTGGACGTTGAGGCTGGAGGTGTCGATGACCAGGTCGGCGTCGCCGCGCAGCTCGCGCAGCAGCTCGCGCTCGGCGTCGATGCCGTCGACGATACGGCCGTCGCCCTGGAGGGGGTGCGGGCGGCGGACCGACTCGAAGCGGCGGACCAGGGCCTCGTCGGAGGACTCCAGGAAGACGATCCGCCGGGTGACGTGCTTGGCCTCGAGGTCGGCGAGGGACTCGCGGAGGTTGTCGAAGAAGCGGCGGCCGCGGACGTCGACGACCACCGCGATCCGGGCGACGTTGCCCTGGGAGCGGGCGCCGAGCTCCACCATGGTGGGGATCAGCGCGGGCGGCAGGTTGTCGACGACGAACCAGCCGAGGTCCTCCAGACACTTCGCGGCGGTCGACCGGCCGGCCCCGGACATCCCGGAGATGATCACCAGCTCGGGGATGGCCGCGTCGGGAATCCCGCCGCTGTCGCCGGTGGTGCCCGTACTCACCTGTGCTCCGTCTCCGGTGTGGTCCTGTTGTTCGTCGTGCTCGTTCACATTCATGTCTCCTGCCCCCGTCGTTCGTCCGGGGTGCCCGCCGTCACGGGCTCCCCACCGGAACCCATGGTGCCGGGTTCCTCTTCCATGATCTCTCCAGTAGCTGTGTTCACCGCGGGTGCGGCCGGTGCCGCCTGGGCGAGGGCCACGGCGATGGTCTCAGCCGTTTTGCGGCCTATGCCGGGAATCTCGCAGATCTGGTCGATGGTGGCAGACCGAAGTTTCTTCAACGAGCCGAAATGTTTCAGAAGCGCCTGCTTGCGTGCGTCCCCGAGCCCCGGGACGTCGTCCAGGGGGCTGGCCCGGAACCGCTTGCCCCGCTTGGCCCGCTGGTAGGTGATCGCGAAGCGGTGGGCCTCGTCGCGGACCCGCTGGAGCAGATAGAGACCCTCGCTGGTGCGGGGCAGGACCACCGGGTCGTCCTCGCCGGGCAGCCAGACCTCCTCCAGCCGCTTGGCGAGGCCGCAGACGGCGATGTCGTCGATGCCGAGCTCGTCGAGGGCTCGCTTGGCCGCCGCGACCTGGGGCTGTCCGCCGTCGACGACGACGAGCTGGGGCGGGTAGGCGAACTTCTTGGGGCGGCCGTTGTCCTCGGTGAGGGTGTTCCCGGAGGCGTCCCGGAAGTCGTCCTGGGAGACGTCCTGTGAACCGTCGTCGACCCACTCGCCGGTCTTCTCCTTCTCGGCGATGTACCGCTTGAAGCGGCGGGTGATCACCTCGTGCATCGAGCGGACGTCGTCCTGGCCCTCGAAGCCCTTGATCTGGAAGCGGCGGTACTCGCTCTTGCGCTGGAGGCCGTCCTCGAAGACGACCATGGAGGCGACGACGTCGTCGCCCTGGAGGTGCGAGATGTCGTAGCACTCGATGCGGAGCGGGGCGCTGTCCAGGTCGAGGGCCTCGGCGATCTCCTCCAGGGCACGCGAGCGCGTGGTCAGGTCGGAGGCGCGCTTGGTCTTGTGCAGGACGAGGGACTGCTGGGCGTTGCGCTGCACGGTCTCCATGAGCGCCTTCTTGTCACCGCGCTGCGGGATGCGCAGGGAGACGTTGGACCCGCGGCGCCCGGTGAGCCACTCCTGGACCGGCTCGACGGGGTCGGGCAGCGCCGGGACGAGGACCTCCTTGGGGACGGAGTCCCCGGTCTCCTCGCCGTAGAGCTGCTGGAGGGCGTGCTCGACGAGGGCGCCGGTGGTGATCTCCTCGACCTTGTCCGTGACCCAGCCGCGCTGGCCGCGGACGCGTCCGCCGCGGACGTGGAAGATCTGCACGGCGGCTTCGAGCTCGTCCTCGGCGACCGCGACGAGGTCGGCGTCGGTCGCGTCGGCGAGCACGACGGCGCTCTTCTCCATGGCCTTCTTCAGGGCCTCGATGTCGTCGCGCAGGCGGGCGGCCCGCTCGTACTCCATCTCCTCGGCCGCCTCCATCATCTGCTTCTCCAGGCGGCGCAGATACGTCCCGGTCCGGCCGGCCATGAAGTCGCCGAAGTCCTCGGCGAGTTCGCGGTGCTCGTCGGCGGTCACCCGGCCGACGCAGGGGGCCGAGCACTTGCCGATGTAGCCGAGAAGGCAGGGGCGGCCGGTGCGGGCGGCGTTCTTGAAGACGCCCGCGGAGCAGGTGCGGACGGGGAAGACGCGGAGCAGGAGGTCGACGGTGTCGCGGATCGCCCAGGCGTGCCCGTAGGGCCCGAAGTACCTGACGCCCTTCTTCTTGTGACCGCGCATCACCTGCACGCGCGGGTACTCCTCGTTCATCGTCACCGCGAGGTACGGGTAGCTCTTGTCGTCGCGGTACTTGACGTTGAACCGCGGGTCATACTCCTTGATCCAGGAGTACTCCAGCTGCAGGGCCTCGACCTCCGTGGACACCACCGTCCACTCCACGGACGCGGCCGTGGTCACCATCGTGCGGGTGCGGGGGTGCAGGCTCGCCAGGTCCTGGAAGTAGTTCGCCAGACGCTGGCGCAGGCTCTTCGCCTTTCCGACGTAGATCACCCGGCGGTGCTCGTCGCGGAACCTGTACACCCCGGGAGAGTCCGGGATCTGCCCCGGCTTGGGGCGGTAGCTGGAGGGGTCGGCCATGTCTCACACCCTACTGGCGGGGGCTGACAGTCCGACGGGGCTGTGGACGACGCCGGGGACACCGGGTTCAGCGATCGACGACCCAGGCCGTACCGGCCGGCGGCGCCCCGGTGCCGAGCAGGTGGCGGACGATGCGGAACGCGTCGGCGAGCGGCACGGTGTCGGCGTCCGGGTACGCGTCGGTCTGGCCGTTCGCAAGCACGAAACCGCCGCTGACGCCGGTGGCCGACGCGTCGACGGCGTGCTCTCCGGGATCGTCCGCGTCGTCGAGCAGCATTACCAGCACGCGCTCAGTGTTGCTGATCCACGCGAGCAAGCGTCCCGAGGAACCGGTCAGCCATGTCTCCAGCTGGCCGACGGCCATGCGTGCCCGCAGCAGGTCGGTCACCTCGACGGCCGACACCGGATCGCCGTCGCCGTCCACGCACCAGGTCTCCGTCACGCGGGCGACCTTCTCATGTCCCCCTCACGTCCTAGTGGGACTCCAGGAACGTGAGTACCGCGAGCACCCGGCGGTGGTCGTCGGTGTCCTCGGTGAGGCGGAGTTTGCCGAGGATGCTGCGGACGTGTTTCTCGACCGTGCCCTCGGTGACCCACAGGCGGCGGCCGATGCCGGCGTTGCTGCGGCCCTCGGCCATGAGCGCGAGCACCTCGCGTTCACGAGAGCTGAGGTGGGACAGGGGGTCGCCGCGGCGCTGGGCCGTGAAAAGCTCGTTCACCAGGGAGGGGTCGACGACCGCGCCGCCCTTGCCGATGCGGTCAAGGGCCTCGATGAACTCGTCGACGACCGTGACCCGGCTCTTCAGGAGGTAGCCGACCCCGCGTCCGCCGGCCAGCAGCTCCAGGGCGTCCTCGACCTCGACGAACGCCGACAGGACGAGGATGCCGGTGGCGGGGTGGCGTTCCCGGATCGTGCGGGCCGCCTTGAGGCCTTCGGTGGAGTGGTCGGGCGGCATCCGTATGTCGACGATCGCGATGTCGGGGCGCTTCTCGTGGACCAGTTCCAGGAGCCGCTCGGCGTCACCGGCCTGGCCGACCACCTCGTACCCGACTCTCTCGCACAGGCTGGCCAGGCCCTCTCTGAGCAGGATGTCGTCGTCGGCGAGGACGACCCGTCCCCGCACCCGTTGCCGCGCTGCGTCGTCCATGGTCCCGGCTCCCCTTGCCCCGACCGATCCGTGCGCGCCCAACAGCCTGCCCCACCGGCGGGGTTCCGGCTAGCCGGAAGCGGAATTGGGGGCCTGCCGTGACGACACGCGGACGTGCGCGAGCGATGCTCGTACCAGTGCGATGCAGAAGGACCGGCCGCCTCGGGCGAGAGGCGGCGGGTCGCGGGACCGAAGGGTTGCGACACATGCGGCGGACACGGATCGAGAAGCCCAGGAGGCGGTCGAACCGCGTCCGCCCCGCCGAGGACACGTACGGCTTCGGCGACGTCCTCGACCCCCGGGACCCCGACATAGTGCGCGCCAAGCGCCTTCTGTCGGCACGGCTCGGCGGTGCCCACCGCCCCTGAGACCGGACGGCAGCCTCTCCGTCCGCCACGACCGCCCGGCGCGTACGCGACGTCACCCCGTCCTGGGTCCCCCCGCCCGGACGACTCCCCCGCGTGCGCCCGGGCGGTCACACGTTCGTCGGCGGTGGGGTCAGCGGCAGCCGCACCGTGACGGTCGTGCCCTCCCCCGGTGGGCTGCCGACGTCCAGCTTGCCGCCGATCGCCTCGACCCGGTCGATGAGCCCGATCAGTCCGGAACCACGGCCGGGTTCGGCGCCGCCGACGCCGTCGTCCCGGACGACCATCTCCAGCCGGTCGTCGCGGATCCCGGCCTCGACGGTCACCACGCGCGCGTGGGCGTGTTTCGCGGCGTTGGTGAGGCACTCCGAGGTGACGTAGTACGCGGCCACCTCCAGCGGCTCCGGCAGGCGCGTCACGGGCAGCTCCAGGTCGAGCTCCACGGGGACGGCGGAGCGGCGGGCCAGGGAGCGCAGGGCGGGGCCCAGACCGCCCTTGGAGAGGATGGCGGGGTGGATGCCGCGGGCCACCTGGAGCAGGTCCTGGAAGGCGTCGTCGAGGCCCTTGCCGACATGGGCGAGCTGCTCGGCGAGTTCCGAGGACGGGTTCGTCAGCAGGGACTCGGCGAGCCGCAGGTCCAGTTGGAGGGCGACGAGCCGCTGCTGGACCCCGTCGTGCAGATCGCGCTCGATCCGGCGCCGGGAGGCGTCCGCGGCGGCCACCACGCGCGCGCGTGACGCGTTCAGCTGGTCGCGGCTGTCGGCGTTGGCGATGGCGGTGGCGACGAGCTCGGTGAAGTCGGCCAGCCGCGACTCGGTGCCCCCGGGCAGCACCTCCAGCGGGGAGGCCGCGAGGATGAACCCCCACAGCCGGTCCTCGACGACGATGGGCGCACCCACGGCCTGACCGACGTGGGCCGCGCGCCGGGTTCCGGAGATCTCGCGCAGCGCCTTGGAGCCCGCCTGCCGACGCGCCTCGCGGGTCTCCCGCTCCAGCTCCTCCGGGATGCCGAGGACCGTCCCGAGGACCGTGTGGCTGCCGTCGGGTTCCTGCCGGAGCACGGCCGCGGTCGTGTGCAGCAGGGCGCCCACCTCCTCCGCCACCGTCGCGAACACCTCCGGCGGCGGGGCGCCGCGGGCCACCAGGGTGGCGACCCGGCGCAGCGCGGCCTGCTCCAGGGCGGCCCGGCGGCTCTCGGTGACGTCACGGGCGGTGGCGTAGATGAGGCCCTCCTCGGGAACCGGCCGGGCGCTCCACTGGAGCCAGCACTCGGTGCCGTCCGCGCGCAGGTAGCGGTTCTCGAACTCGGCCATCTCGACGCCGCTCGCGAGGCGTTCGAGGGCCACGCGCGTGCCGTCCCGGTCCTCCTCGTGCACGAACTCGATGAACGGCCTGGCCAGGAGTTCCACGCCCGAGTAGCCGAGGGTCCGCTCGAAGGCCGGGTTGACCCGCTTGAAGTAGCCGTCGAGGCCGCTGATGCAGAGCAGGTCCAGGGAGAGGTTGAAGATGCTCTCCACCTCCTGTTCGGCCTTCTCGCGCCGCCCGTGGGCCGCCGCGAACGACGCCATGGTGCCGTTCATGCCGCCGAGCAACTGGGCCCAGGTGCCCTCGAAGGAGGCGACGTCGGCACGGTGTTCGAGCCGGCCCGAGTCGATCGCCGTGTTCATGGCCCGGATCTCGCCGGCCAACCGCTCGGTGGTGACCCGCAGTTCGCGGAAGGTGTCGGCGACACCACCGAGTTCGTCACGGCCGGCGTAGCGGATGTCGTACGAGAGATCGCCGTACGACAGGGCCCGCGCACCCTCGGAGACCTCGCTGAGGGGGCGGGTGATGGACCTCCGCAGGGCCAGCGCGAGGACGGTCACGACGCCGAGGACGGCCAGGCAGACGGCGAGGTCGCGGCGGACCCGGGTCTCCGCGCTGTGGCGGTCGCGCGCGGCGGTGACGTCGAGGTCGCGCGCGGCCCGGTCCTGGATGCCGCGCAGGGCGTCGATGCGGGCCTTGGAGTCGGCCAGCCAGCGGTCGTACGAGGGGCGGCGGGCGTTCGGGAGGTCAGGAGCGGCGAGCATCTCCCGGACCTGGCGGACGGCCCGGCCGGGAGCCTGGAACTCGGTGCTGTACAGCTCACCCCGCAGCTCGTCCGAGGTGTACTGCCGGAACGTGTCCAGCTCGGCCGTCTCCAGCGCGGGCCAGCGGCCGGCGGTGGTGGGGTGCTGCCCGGCGGGGGCGTCGAGCAGGATGGCGAGTTCCGCGCGCTCGCGTTCGGCGGCCTCGATGGCCCGTACGAGGGCGATGTGGGCGTCGGCGGCACGGCCCGAGGCCCTGGTCGGGGTCTCCGACTCGAGAGTGGTGACGTTGTCGAGGAGGGCGTCCTCGATGCCCGCGTACTCCTGGGCCACAGCGCGCGCGGTGAGCGAGGCGGTGCCGGTCTGGACGCGCAGCGCGTGCAGCCGGCGGTCCGCGGCGTCGAGGTCTCCGGCGATGTCGGGCCCGGTCCGGCCGGCGGCCCGGTCGAGGGCCCGCTCCAGGGCCTGGTCGGTGGCCCGTTCGGCGGCCGCGCGCTGCGCCGGGGCGACCGTCCCGGGGCGCAACCGGGCCTGTACGGCGGTGATCCGCTCTCGGGCGACGGCGTCGGAGACGCCGGTGAGCGCGACGGCGACGTCCGTTGCGGTGTGGAAGGCACGCAGATCCCTCGCCTCCTGCCATTGGGCGATCCCGCTGAAGGCGGTGAAGGCCAGCAGTCCGGTCACCGGCAGCAGCACGAGCAGCATCAGCTTCCGTCCGACGCGCAGGCGGGAGAGGAGCGGGGAGCGCCCCCTGCGTGTCGTCCGCCCGCCGCGCACGTCCGGTCCTCAGCGCCCGGTGGGTGGGTAGTACTGGTGGTCCGCCAGATCCTTGTCGATGACCTCGACCGCCTCGTCGAGCGTGGCCCGCACCGGCGCCCTGTCGGACATGATCTTGGCGAAGGCCCGGGAGAAGGCGTCGGTGATCGCCGGGTAGGCGGGCGTCTGCGGCCGGGGGCGGGCGACACCGCCCGTCAGTTGCTCGATGAACAGGTGCTCGGCACCGCCGGTGCCGAACGCGGTGGAGAGCTTCACCGCGCTGTGTGTGGCCGGGATCGCGCCGTTGGCCTCGCTCATCCGGTGCACATGGTCCGGCTTCAGCAGATAGGCGAGAAAGCGCCAGACGGCGTCTCCGTCGGCCGCGCCCGAGGTGACACCCCACTGCCAGGACCCCATCCCGGTCACGGTGCCCCGGCCGAAGTCGGGCAGCGGCACGATCGCCACGTCCCCGGGGTGCGCCTTGCTGTAGTCCGGGTACCACCAGTGGCCGGTCCAGGAGATGACGCTACGGCCCTCGTTGAACGCCTGGTCGTCGGTCCTGCCGGGTTCCACGAGCCCCTCCTCGGCCCAGTTCTGCAGGGTGGTGAGCGCCTTGACCGCCTCGGGGCCGTTGAGGAAACCGTCGGCCGTCCGGAACGTGCGCGGATCGATGAGTTCGCCGCCCGCCGACCACACCGCGGGCGCGAAGCCGTAGGTGTTCCACTCCTCGCCCGGCTTGGCGTAGACGAGCCCGATGTCGAGGGGGGTCTTGTGGCCGGCCTTGCGGAGGGTGCGCAGGACGCCGGTGAACTCGTCGGAGGTCCAGGCGTCGTCGACACCCTCGGGGATGCGGATGCCGGCCTTCTTCAGCGCCGAGGGGCGCACATAGAGCCCGAGCCCGGAGTCGAAGGTGCCGATGCCGTACAACTTCCCGGCGTAGGTGCCCTGTTGGCGGATCGAGGCCAGCAGATCACCCCGGACGCTCTCGGGCACACAGGAGTCGATCGGCTTGAGCTTGCCGGACCAGGCGTAGCTGTAGAGGTTGGGGCCGTCGAAGTCGAGCAGGTCCGGGAGGTCGCCGCTGGCCGCCGCGGACTCCACCAGGTCGGTGTACGGGCGGTGCTCGGGCAGGGTGACGAGCTGGACCCGTACCTGCCTCTGCGTCTTGTTGAACTCCGCGACCTGCTTCCGCAAGGTGCTCAGCTCACCGCTCGGTCCGGCGTGGAACCACACCGTCAGATGCTCGGTCCCCTCGATCTTCCCGTCGCAGGTCGTGTCGCCGCGCGCCCTCCCACGGCTGCCGTCGCCGTCATCGCCTCCCCCGCCACCGCACGCGGCCAGCAGCAGGACCATCCCCAACAGCCCTACGGCCAGGGCGCGATGACGCCGAGCCGTACCGACGTTTCTGATCGAGGCCTTCATCGCGCACCCCCACTCGACCGGACTTGCGCGGCCACCCCAGGGCAGCCCATATGCTACCCCTGGTGATATGCCGCTGCGCTGAGTAAGCGGGAACCGGCGGATCCGGCAAGGGACTTCAGCACATTCCAGCTGCCCGGAAGCAACGCGCGTCAACTCTTTCCGGGTAGCCGGAAAGCGCAATCATCCGCCCGTTGGGACCCTGTGGGGCATGTCCATGCGCTGTCTTCTCGTCGATGACAGCATCCGGTTCCTGGAGGCCGCGCGCACTCTGCTGGAGCGCGACGGGGTACCCGTCGTCGGCGTCGCCATGTCAGGCCCGGAGGCTCTCGCACGGGCCGCGGAACTGGCCCCGGACATCGTCCTGGTGGATCTCGATCTCGACGGGGAGAACGGCTTCGACCTCGCGGTGGAGCTCGCCGGCCGTGTCTCGTCCGTGATCATCCTGATCTCCACGCACTCCCTGGACGACGTCGAGGAGCTCGTCGCGGCCAGTCCGGCCCGCGGGTTCCTGCACAAGTCCACGCTGTCCGCCCGGGCGATCAGAAACCTGCTCGGCAACGACGGCTCGGTCGCGCCGACTTGACTTTTCCCGGCCACATACCGGTCAGGAGTGCGCGCCTGTTGGGCATGAGGTGTTGTCGGGACTTGGTCAACACGCTTCAATGCGGGGGAACTCGGGGCCGTGAAGAACGGCTTACGGATGTGAAGACGCCCCGGCGCCGACGGGGCGGCCCCGGTGCGAATCCGCGCGAACGGTCTGACCAGCCGTCGCGAACACACAGAAAGGCCCCTGCATGCCGCACGCCACACAGCACGGGGACGTCTCCGCCGTCGCGGACACGGAACTGGACACGGCCCTGCGAGGCGGCCCCTTCCACGTCGCCCTGCGGGCCGCGATCGCCGCCCGCGGACTGCCGCTCCAGCGCGTGCAGCACCATCTGTCGCGCTACGGGGTCAAGGTCGGCGTCACGAGCCTGAGCTACTGGCAGCAGGGCGCGCGGCGCCCGCAGCGCCCCGAGTCGCTGCGCGCGGTGCGGGCGCTGGAGGAGATCCTCCAACTGCCGGAGGAGTCACTGATCCGACTGCTCGCCGAGGCCGACACACACGCACCCGGCCAGCGTCCCGCCGTCCGCTCCTACCGGTCCCTCGTCGAGGCCTCGGGCGTGCTGGAGCGGCTCCTGGCCGAGCTCGGCTCACCGCCGGACGGCGGGCTGCACACGCTCGGCCACCACGAGCGGGTACGGATAGGCGGGCGCCGGGAGCTCCTCGGGCGCGAGTCGCACCACATCGTGCGCGCCCACAAGGACGGCGTCGACCGTTTCGTGGCCGTCCACCACGGCGACCCGGGGTGCGCGCCGGAGCGCATGCAGGTGCACGCCCTGGAGAACTGCCGCACGGGGCGGGTCCGCCTCCACCACGAGACCGGCGTGCTCGTGACCGAGCTGCTCTTCGACACCCGGCTGCGAGCCGGCGACACCTACCTGTTCCGCTACGGCGTCGAGGACGGCACCGCCGGCGTCTCCCGCGAGTACGTCCGCGGTTTCGGCCCGTCCGGCGGGCAGTACGCGCTCCAGGTGCGGTTCGACCAGAACGCGCTGCCGGCCCGCTGCCACCGGTTCACCCAGCACTCGGCGGCGGCCCCGCGCAGCGGGCGCCAGGAGCTGGCACTCGCCGGGACCCACCGGTCGGTGCACATCGTCGAGCCGCGCGTGCGGACGGGGATCGTGGGGATCGGCTGGGACTGGGAGTGAGCCGGGAGCTCGGCGGTCCCCTGGCCTCCCGAGCTCCTCGCGTTCCTCACGTTCCTCGGGTTCCCCCGGCTTCCCTCCAGGCTTCCCAGCCTCCCCGAGCTCCTCAGGCTCCTCTGGCCTCCCCCGGCCTCCCGGGCTTCCCGGGCTTCCCGGGCTTCCCGAGAGACGTAAACGCTTGCGCAAGCGTTTACGTCTGGCGTCGGATGAGGTACGTTCCCGGCCTGAAAGGGATCCGGGAGGGGGCTCCATGCCGACCATGGCCGACGTGGCGCGCAGCGCGGGCGTGTCGGTGGCGACCGTGTCGCACGTACTCAACGGCACGCGGCCGGTCCTGCCCCGGACCCGCCAGGCCGTGCTGGACGCCATCGACGAGCTCGGCTACACCCCCAACACCCTCGCCCGCTCGCTGGTGACCTCCCGAACCCGCTCGATCGGGCTCGCGGTGTCGGCGATCAGCAATCCGTACTTCACGGAGATCCTCCAGGGCGTCGAGGCCGAGGCTCTGCTGCACGGCTACAGCCTGCTCATCGCCGATCCGCACGACGACCCCGTCCATGAGCGCAAGGTCGTCCAACTGCTGCACGAGCGGCGGGTGGACGGCATGATCGTCGCGCCCTCGGTGGACCCCGGAGAGCTGCTGGCCTACCTCGGCCGCCATGCCGTACCCACCGTGCTTCTCGACCGGGTCGTCGACGCCGAGCCGCGCGTGGACCAGGTCTGCGCCGAGAACGCGGCACCGACGGGCGAGCTGGTCGCCCATCTCGCCGGGCTCGGTCACCGACGGATCGGGCTGGTCGCGGGCCTGCCCGGGCTCAGCACCAGCGACGAGCGGATCGCCGGGTACCGCGACGGGCTCGCGGCGGCCGGGCTGCCGTACGACGCGGGGCTCGTGGTCCACGGTGACTCCGCGTCGGCCGGCGCCGAACGGGCCACGGCCGCCCTGCTGTCCCTCGCCGAACCGCCGACGGCGCTCGTCACCGCCAACAACGCGATGACCATCGGCGCGCTGCGCATCCTGCGCGACCACGGGCTCGCCGTCCCCGACGACATCGCCCTGTGCTGTTTCGACGACTTCGCCTGGGCCGACCTCTTCTCGCCCCGGCTCACCGCGATCGCCCAGCCCAGCAGGGAGATCGGGGCCCAGGCGGTGCGGGTGCTCCTGGAACGCCTGGCCGATCCGGAGCGGGCCGCCCAGACGGTGCGGCTCCCCTGCGACTTCGTGCACCGCACCTCGTGCGGATGCCCGGAGGGTGCGGTGGCGTCCGAGCGATGGCTGTCCGAGGGGGCGGGGGCACGTGGGCGGCGGGCGCCGGAGGAAGCCGGGGCACCCGAGGAAGCCGGGACGCTTGAGCGACGGACGCCCGAGGCAGGCGAGGTGCCCAAACGGCAGTCGCCCGAGGGAGCCGATGCGCCCAAACGGAAGTCGCCCAAGCGAGCCGCCGGGGCGACCGGACCACAGTCGCCCGAGGGAGCCGCGACGCCCGGGCCGCCGTTGCCCGAGGAGATCGCCGCTTCCGAACTCCCTCTGTCTGAGGGGCAGTTGTCGTCGCCCTCGTCGCTCCATGCCGCAGGGCGGCCCCGTAAGCCCGAGAAAGGAACCCGTTCGTGATCGTCGTCGCCGGTGAGGCCCTCATCGACCTGGTACCGCAGGGCACGGGAGCCCTGGCGGGCCTGACGCCGGCGCTCGGTGGCGGCCCGTACAACACGGCCGTCGCCCTCGGCCGCCTGGGCTCCCCCACCGCCTTCTGCTCCCGTACGTCGTCCGACGCATTCGGCGAGGCCCTGCTCGACGGCTTGCGGCAGGCGTCGGTGGATGTGTCGGCGGTCCAGCGCGGTCCGGAGCCGACCACTCTGGCGGTCGCCACGATCGACGGGAGCGGCTCGGCCGCCTACTCCTTCTACGTCGACGGCACCGCCGACCGCCTGTTCAGGGCCCCCACGGAGCTTCCGGCCGACACGCGCGCGGTGTCGTTCGGCACCTGCTCGCTCGTCCTGGAGCCGGGGGCGAGCGCCTACGAGGAGCTGCTGCGGACCGCGGCCGCGCAGGGCGTGTTCACCGCGCTCGACCCCAACATCCGGGCCGGGCTGATCCCCGATCCGGACGCCTACCGGGCCCGGTTCAAGAGCTGGCTGCCGTCGGTGTCGCTGCTCAAGCTCTCCGAGGAGGACGCGCTGTGGCTGGGCGGCACTCCGCGCGAGTGGCTCGCGGCAGGGCCCGCGGCCGTCGTGATCACGCAGGGCGGTGACGGTCTGACCGCGTTCACCCGGGACGGCTCGGTGCACTCCGTGCCGGGCGAGAAGGTCGAGGTCGTCGACACGATCGGGGCCGGCGACACGGTGAACGCGGCGCTGCTGCACGGCCTGTCCGTCCGGGACGCCCTGTCCGCCGAGGCGCTCCTGGGACTGGGCGCCGGCGGCTGGACAAGGCTGTTGCGATTCGCGGCGCGGGCAGCCGCGATCACCTGCTCCCGGGCGGGGGCGGAGCCGCCGTACGCCTCCGAACTCGGGGACATGTGAGGGACGTTCGATCGTGAGGCAGAGGCGGCGGGTGCGGTCCTCCCGCTGATTCCACTGTTCAGGAGTCAAGGTGCGTCGCAGCCGCAGGGATCGGGCGGCTGATCTTGCAACGACCGGCGCCCCGCGGGAAGTTCCCACGGGGCGCCGAACTTTTCCGGATTTCTCAGGACCTGTCGCTCACGGGCCTCAGGCCTTGCGGGCCCGCGTCGTCTTCTTCGCGGGGGCCGCCTTCTTCGTGGCACCGGCCGCCTTCTTCGCCGTGCTGCCGGTGGCCTTGGTCACGGCCGTCCGGGCCGTGACCGTCTTCTTCGCCGTCGACTTGGCCGCGACGGTCTTCTTGGCCGCCGTCTTGCGCGGGGCCTTCACCGAGGACGCGTCGCTGATCCGGTCGGCGCCGAGGATCTCCCGCAGGAACTTGCCGGTGTGGCTGGCGGGGACCCCTGCGACCTCCTCGGGCGTGCCCTCGGCGACGACGAGACCGCCGCCCGCGCCGCCCTCGGGGCCCATGTCGACGACCCAGTCGGCTGTCTTGATCACGTCGAGGTTGTGCTCGATGACGATGACCGTGTTGCCCTTGTCGACCAGACCGGCCAGGACCTTCAGCAGCTTGCTGATGTCCTCGAAGTGCAGACCGGTGGTCGGCTCGTCCAGGACGTAGACCGTGCGACCGGTGGAGCGCTTCTGGAGCTCGCTGGCGAGCTTCACGCGCTGCGCCTCGCCGCCGGACAGGGTGGTCGCGGACTGGCCGAGTCGGACATAGCCGAGACCGACGTCGTTCAGCGTCTTGAGGTGGCGGTTGATCGCCGGGACGGCCTCGAAGAAGTGCATGGCTTCCTCGATGGGCATGTTCAGGACCTCGGCGATGGACCTGCCCTTGTAGTGGACCTCCAGGGTCTCCCGGTTGTATCGGGCACCGTGGCAGACCTCGCACGGGACGTAGACGTCCGGGAGGAAGTTCATCTCGATCTTGATCGTGCCGTCGCCCGCGCAGTTCTCGCAGCGGCCGCCCTTGACGTTGAAGGAGAAGCGACCGGGCAGATAGCCGCGGACCTTCGCCTCGGTCGTCTCGGCGAACAGCTTGCGGACGTGGTCGAAGACACCGGTGTACGTCGCCGGGTTGGACCGCGGGGTGCGGCCGATGGGCGACTGGTCGACGTGGACGACCTTGTCGACGAGGTCGTCGCCGTCCACGCGCGTGTGCCGTCCCGGGACGCTCCTGGCGCCGTTCAGCTCGCGGGCCAGGTGGGTGTACAGGATGTCGTTGACCAGCGTGGACTTGCCCGAGCCGGAGACACCGGTGACCGCCGTGAACACCCCGAGCGGGAACGAGACGTCGATGTCCTGGAGGTTGTTCTCGCGGGCACCGTGCACCGTGAGCCGGCGGGACGGGTCCTGCGGGCGCCGGATGTCGGGCAGCGGGATCGCCTTCCGGCCGGACAGGTACTGCCCGGTCTGCGACTCGGTGTTGGCGAGCAGCTCCTTCAGGGAGCCGCTGTGCACCACCTTGCCGCCGTGCTCGCCGGCGCCGGGGCCGATGTCGACGATCCAGTCGGCGACCTTGATGGTGTCCTCGTCGTGCTCGACGACGATGAGCGTGTTGCCCATGTCGCGGAGCCGGACCAGGGTCTCGATCAGCCGGTGGTTGTCGCGCTGGTGCAGACCGATGGACGGCTCGTCGAGGACGTACAGGACGCCGACGAGTCCGGAGCCGATCTGGGTGGCCAGGCGGATGCGCTGGGCCTCGCCGCCGGAGAGGGTGCCGGCCGCGCGGTTCAGCGACAGATAGTCGAGGCCTACGTCGACCAGGAACCGCAGCCGTTCGTTGACCTCCTTCAGCACTCGCTCGGCGATCTTCTTGTCGCGGGCGTTGAGCTTCAGCTCGCCCAGGAAGTCCGCGCAGTCGCTGATGGACATCCCGGAGACCTCGGCGATCGACTTCCCCATGACGGTGACCGCGAGGACGATCGGCTTCAGGCGTGTGCCCTCACAGGTGGGACAGGGCACCTCGCGCATGTAGCCCTCGAAGCGCTCACGGCTGGCGTCGCTCTCGGACTCGCTGTGCCGGCGCTTGACGAAGGGAACGGCGCCTTCGAAGGGCGTGGTGTAGACCCGCTCGCGTCCGTACCGGTTCCGGTAGCGGACCTCGATCTGCGTCTTGTGGCCGTAGAGGAGGGCCTTCCTGGCGCGCTGCGGCAGGCCCGCGAAGGGGATGTCGGTCCGGAACCCCAGCGCGTCCGCTAGGGCGCCGATCAAGCGGCCGAAGTAGTCCTTGGTGTGCCCGTGCGACCAGGGGTGGATGGCGCCCTCGTCGAGGGACTTGTCCTCGTCCGGGACGATCAGCTCGGGGTCGACCTCCATGCGCGTACCGATGCCGGTGCACTCGGGGCAGGCGCCGAAGGGCGAGTTGAAGGAGAAGGAGCGGGGCTCCAGCTCCTCGAACGACAGGTCGTCGTAGGCGCAGTACAGGTGCTCCGAGTACATGCGCTCGCGCTCGGGGTCGTCCGCGGGCAGGTCGACGAAGTCGAGCACGACCATGCCGCCGGAGAGGCCCAGGGCGGTCTCCACCGAGTCGGTGAGGCGGCGCTTGGCGGAGTCCTTCACCGTGAGACGGTCGATGACCACCTCGATGGTGTGCTTCTCCTGCTTCTTCAGGGTGGGCGGCTCGGAGAGCTGGATGGTCTCGCCGTCCACGCGCGCGCGGCTGTAACCCTTGGTCTGGAGGTCGGCGAACAGGTCGACGAACTCGCCCTTGCGCTCGCGCACGAGCGGCGACAGCACCTGGAAGCGGCTCCCCTCCGGCAGCTCCAGGACCTTGTCGACGATGGCCTGCGGCGACTGGCGCGAGATGGGCCGGCCGCACTCGGGGCAGTGCGGCTTGCCGATGCGCGCGAAGAGCAGGCGCAGGTAGTCGTAGACCTCGGTGATCGTGCCGACCGTCGAGCGCGGGTTGCGGGAGGTCGACTTCTGGTCGATGGAGACCGCGGGCGAGAGACCCTCGATGAAGTCGACGTCCGGCTTGTCCATCTGGCCGAGGAACTGTCGGGCGTACGAGGAGAGCGACTCCACGTAGCGCCGCTGGCCCTCGGCGAAGATCGTGTCGAAGGCCAGGGAGGACTTGCCCGACCCGGACAGGCCCGTGAAGACGATGAGCGAGTCACGCGGCAGGTCGAGCGAGACGTTCTTGAGGTTGTGCTCGCGCGCGCCACGGACGATGAGACGGTCGGCCACGCCGGTCCGCACCTTTCTTGAGAAGAAGTGACAGGGGCGGGGCCCCCGTGCTTTTTCAGACTAGGGGGAGCCACTGACAACGCCGGTCGGATTCCCGGATGCATAACAATCCCCGGCCTTCCAGCATGCCCGACGCCGCTGTCGACCATATAGCACGTGCATTCGATTTGCGGCACTGCTTCACCACCTTCACCCAAAGGTGTGGCGGGGCTAGTGTCAGCAGCATGATTGATCACGCGCATGACCTGGCGTCTGTACGTGACGCGACGGAACGGCTGCTCACCGCAGCGGCCAAACTGGACAACGCGTCGGTGGCCGAGCCGTCACGGCTCCCCGGGTGGACCCGCGGCCATGTCCTGGCTCACCTCGCCCGAAACGCGGACGCCCTCGTGAACGTCTTGGAGGGCCGCCCCATGTACGTCACCGGCGACGCCCGGGACGCCGACATCGAGCGCGACGCTCCGCGCCCCCTGGACGTCCAGCTCACGGATGTCCGGGACAGCGCCGCCCGTTTCCAGGAGGCGGGCGCCGTCCCGGCTGACTGGTCGCGCGTCGTGCAGCTGCGCAACGGGGTCACCGACTCGGCGTCCCGCGTGCCGTTCCGGCGCTGGGTGGAGGTGGAGCTGCACCACGTGGACCTCGGGATCGGGTACGAGCTGGAGGACGTACCCCCGGACTTCGCGCTGCGGGAGATCGACTTCCTCGCCGAGCGGTTCACGGGGCACTCCGACGTACCGCCGACCCGTCTGACGGACGACACGCACGCGTGGACCACGGGCCGGGTGGCGGAGGCACTCGTGGTCACGGTGACCGGCTCCCCCGCCGACCTGCTCGGCTGGCTCGCCGGGCGCCGGGACGGGTCGGCACTGAGGGTGGAGGGCGGCAGGCTGCCGGAGCTTCCGCCGCTCTGAGGACGGGCTTATTCACGAGGGGGCCGCCGGGGCACCTCGGCAGCCCCCTCGCGCCCTCCCCGCTATAGGCTGCCGCCATGACGTACAGCGGACAGGTGACGGTCGGCGGCCCGGCGGACGTGCACGAGCTCAAGGACCTGATGATCACCAAGATCGCGGTCGGCCCGATGAACAACAACGCCTATCTGCTCCGCTGCCGGGCCACCGACGAGCAGCTGCTGATCGACGCGGCGAACGACGCGGACGCGCTGCTCGGCACGATCGGTGACGACGGCATCGCGTCTGTCGTCACCACGCACCAGCACGGCGACCACTGGCAGGCCCTCGCCCGGGTCGTCGAGGCCACCGGCGCCCGTACGTACGCGGGCCGGGAGGACGCCGACGGCATCCCCGTGCCGACCGATGTCCTCGTCGACGACGGCGACACGATCCGGGTGGGGCGCGTGGAGCTGACCGCGCGTCATCTGGTCGGGCACACGCCGGGCTCGATCGCCCTCGTCTACGACGACCCGCACGGCCACCCCCATGTGTTCACCGGCGACTGTCTGTTCCCCGGCGGAGTGGGCAACACCCGCAAGGATCCCGAGGCGTTCGCGAGCCTGATCCACGACGTGGAGACGAAGATCTTCGAGGTCCTGCCGGACGAGACATGGGTCTACCCCGGCCACGGCAACGACACGACGCTCGGCGCGGAGCGCCCTCAGCTGCCGGAGTGGCACGCGCGCGGGTGGTGATCGGCCGGGGGGGGCGCGCAAGGCCTCCAGGCTCCCGCCCGGCGCGCTTCGACGGGCACGCGCCCCGCTTGATGCTCACGCGCCCCGCGCGCAACACGCCTTCACGCGCTGCTTCTTCACGCCCCCGGCGTGCAGGCCTTCGCACGCGCCCCGTGTGAACCGTTCGCACATCTCGATGTCCTGCGCACGCTCCCCGCGCACATGGTTGCGCGGTCAACTGGTGGCAGCCCCGCACAGGATGACGGCTCCTGCGCGGCACGGGCCGCCGGTCTTCCGATCCCCGCCCTCGACCGGCGGCCCCGGCAACGCGCACAGGGGGCGTTCACAAGAACGCAACACCTGTTCCCAGTATGCGGACAAATCCCGTCGTGACCTCGACAAACAGGGCGACCTGCTGTCAATCTCCCGCCATGCACCTCGCCCCCCGCACACTGCGCCGCGCCGTCGCCGCCGCGACCATAGCCCTGCTCGCCACCGCCGTCGGCTGCGCCCCGCAGCCGGAGGAGGACTCGGCCGCCAAGCCTTCGGGGTCGTCGACCGGCACGACGTGCGCGAAGGGCAAGCTGGCCACCGAGACCTCCGGCAAGCTGACGATCGCCACCGACGAGCCGGCCTACGAGCCGTGGTTCAAGGACGACAAGCCCGCCAACGGCAAGGGGTTCGAGTCGGCGGTCGCGTACGCCGTGGCGGACCAGCTCGGTTACGACAAGAGTGCCGTCGTCTGGCAGAGCGTTCCGTTCAACAAGGCGTTCGCGCCCGGGGAGAAGACGTTCGACTTCGACATCAACCAGGTGTCCATCAGCGCCGAGCGCAAGAAGGCCGTGGACTTCTCGTCCGGCTACTACGACGTGCGCCAGGCCGTCATCGCGCTCAAGGGCACCAAGGGGGCGAAGGCGACGAGCATCGCGGACCTCAAGGGGCTCAAGCTGGGCGCCCAGGTCGGCACCACCAGCCTCGACTACATCGAGGACGTGGTGAAGCCGAGTCGGAAGGCGGCCGCCTACGCCAAGAACGACCAGGCCAAGTCGGCCCTGAAGAACGGCCAGGTGGACGCCATCGTCGTCGACCTGCCGACCGCGTTCTACATCACCGCGGCCGAGGTGACGGACGCCGAGATCGTCGGCCAGTTCGAGAACCAGGGCGGTACGCCGGAGCAGTTCGGCCTCGTCCTCGACAAGGGCAGCGCGCTCACCTCCTGCGTGACCGACGCCGTCGACACCCTGCGGAAGAACGGCACCCTGGCCAAGATCGAGCAGCAGTGGCTGTCCGACGCCGTCGACGCCCCGGTGCTCAAGTGACGCTCACGAAGGACGAGTCCGGCGCGGGGACGCCGGACTCGGAGGACTCGTACACGCCCTCCGAGCGGCGGCTCGAGCGGGAGCGCCACAAGCGCGCCCGGTCCCGCCGCGCCACGGCGATCGCCGCGCTCTCGACGCTCGTCACGACCGTCGTCCTCTATCTGGTTGTGGTGAACGCGCCGGGCTGGTCGCGCACCAAGGAGACTTTCTTCAACGGGGAGTACGCGCGCGAGGCGTTCCCCAAGGTCCTCGAAGGGCTGTGGCTCAACCTCCGGCTGCTGCTGATCTGCGGCGTGGCCGTGCTCGTCCTCGGCATGCTCATCGCCATCGCCCGCACCCTGCGCGGTCCGGTGTTCTTCCCGTTGCGGGTGCTGGCCGCCGCCTACACGGACTTCTTCCGGGGCCTCCCGCTCATCATCAACCTCATGATCGTCGTCCTCGGCGTCCCGGCCCTGCGACTCCAGGGCGTGACCGTCGACCCGGTGCTGCTGGGCGGCACCGCGCTGACGCTGACGTACTCGGCCTATGTCGCCGAGGTGTTCCGTGCCGGCATCGAGTCCATCCACCCCTCGCAGCGCGCCGCGGCCCGCTCGCTGGGCCTGACCAACCGGCAGGCGCTGCGGCACGTGGTACTGCCACAGGCCGTACGCCGTCAGGTGCCGCCCCTGCTCAACGACATGGTGTCGCTGCAGAAGGACACCGGGCTCGTGTCGATCGGCGGTGCGGTGGACGCCGTACGGGCCGCCGACATCATCGTGGGCCGCAGCCTCAACTACACGCCGTACATCGTCGCGGGCCTGGTCTTCGTCGCGCTGACCATCCCGATGACCCGGTTCACGGACTGGGTGACGGCCCGGATGGACCGCCGGCGGGCCCAGGGAGGGACCACATGAGCGACGCACCCGTGCTGCGGATGGAGTCCGTCCGCAAGACGTTCGGCGAGACGGTCGTGCTGCGGGACGTCGATCTGGAGGTCGCCCCGCACACCGTGACCGCGCTGATCGGCGCCTCCGGTTCCGGCAAGTCCACGCTGCTGCGTTGCGCGAACCTCCTGGAGGAGATCGACGACGGGGCGATCTGGCTGGACGGCGAGGAGATCACCGACCCGCGGGTGGACCAGGACACGGTACGGCGCCGTATCGGCGTGGTCTTCCAGGCGTACAACCTGTTCCCGCACATGACGGTCCTGGAGAACATCACGCTCGCCCCGCGGCGGGTGCACGGTGTGTCCCGCGCGGAGGCCGAGGAGCGCGGCAAGGAGCTGCTGGAACGGCTCGGGCTCGGCGGGAAGGCCGCGGAGTACCCGGACCGGCTGAGCGGCGGTCAGCAGCAGCGGGTCGCGATCGTGCGCGCACTCGCCGTACGCCCTCGGCTGCTGCTGCTCGACGAGATCACCGCCGCCCTCGACCCGGAGCTCGTGGGTGAGGTGCTCAACGTCGTCCGCGATCTCAAGGGCGAGGGCATGACCATGGTGCTGGCCACCCACGAGATGGGCTTCGCCCGCGATGTCGCCGACCAGGTTTGTTTTCTGGACGGAGGCGTGGTGCTGGAGCGCGGGACGGCCGAGCAGATCTTCGGTGACCCGCGGCAGGAGCGCACGCAGCGCTTCCTGCGGCGGATCGTGGAGGCGGGGCGCCTGTAGGCGAGGCAGGGCGCCCTGTAACAGGCGCCCACCGGGAGGGCGGGACTTACCGCCCTTTACGCCTCGGCCTGTCCCGTCCCCGCCAGCGCCGCCACCCGCTCCACTCCGAACGCGTATCCCTGCACGCCACAGCCCGCGATGACGCCGTCGGCGCGCAGGGAGACGTAGGAGTGGTGCCGGAAGGACTCGCGCTGGTGGATGTTGGAGATGTGGACCTCGAGGACCGGCAGTCCGTCGCAGGTGTTGAGTGCGTCCAGAATCGCGACCGACGTGTGCGAGTAGGCGCCGGGGTTGATGACGATCCCGCAGTGGTTCAGGCGCGCCTCGTGGATCCAGTCGACCAGCTCTCCCTCGTGGTTGGACTGCCGGAAGTCGACCGTGCCGCCGTGCGCGGCCGCGGTCTTGGCGCACAGGGCCTCGACGTCGGCGAGGGTGTCGGAACCGTAGATCTCCGGCTGGCGCTGTCCGAGCAGGTTCAGGTTGGGGCCGTTGAGAATCATGATCGGGGCGTGGGCCAGGGTGCGGGGCACGGTTCCTCCGGTCCGGTAGCGGGTGGGCGATCCGTTGAAGACCGCTGCTCAGACCCCGGTCTATCACGGTGCACGGAGCGGACGGAGGCCCGTACGCTCCTCGGATGGCGACGATCTCGTACCCACCCAAGCCCTCCCCCGGTGACCGCGTGGCCGTCATCTCGGCCGGTGCCGGGCTGCCCGAGCTGTTCCCGCGCCCCTTCGAACTGGGCCTGGAGCGACTGCGTGAGGACTACGGCCTCGTCCCCGTCGAGTACCCGACCACGCGCAAGATGGGCACGAGCCCGCGGGAGCGCGCCGACGACATCCACGCGGCTTTCTCCGATCCCTCCGTCAAGGCGGTCTTCGCGTCGATCGGCGGCGACGACCAGATCACCGTGCTGCCGTATCTGGACCGGGAGTTGATCCGGGCGAACCCGAAGCCGTTCTTCGGGACGAGCGACAACACCAACCTGCTGATGTATCTGCGCAACACCGGGATCGTCGGGTTCCACGGCTCGACGGTGATGTGCGAGCTGGGCCGCCCGGGCGCCATGAACCCGCTGACCGCCGACTCCCTACGGGCCGCCCTGTTCACCTCCGGCGAGTACGAACTGAGGCCCGCCGACCGCTGGAACGACGTCGACCGCGACTGGGCCGACCCGGCGACCTTCGCATCGGAGCCCGGTACCAAGCCCGGCAGCGGCTGGACCTGGGTGAACCCCGGCCGAGTGATCGAGGGCCGCACTTGGGGCGGCAACCTGGAGATCCTCGGCTGGCTCCTGATGGCCGACCGCGAGATCGCACGCGACCCGAGCGAGTACGACGGCGGGGTGCTGCTTCTGGAGACCTCGGAGGAACTGCCCAGCGCCACGGAGGTCTTCCGCACCCTGCGCAACATGGGCGAGCGCGGCCTGCTCCAGCGCTTCTCCGCGCTCCTGATGGCCCGCGCCAAGACCTGGTCCTTCGAGCGGCCCAACAGCCCGCAGGAGGCCGCCCGTTACGCTTCCGAGCAGCAGGAGGCGGTGCTGCGTGCGATGCGGGCGTACGCCCCCGACGCCACGATCGTCTTCGACGTCGACTTCGGGCACACCGACCCGCAACTGGTCATCCCCTACGGCGGTCTCGTCCGCGTCGACGGCCCTGCCCGGCGCCTCACGGTCACCTACTGACCCGGAGGGCACGCCTCCACGCGCGCCCCGTAACCCGTGGTCACCGTGGGTAGTTGACGCGGCATGCACGATGCACGCACCGTAAGGGCGCCCTCCATGCCACGGCTCGCGGCCGCCTCCCTCGCCGGGACCGCCATCGAGTTCTACGACTTCTTCGTCTACGGGACCGCGGCGGCGCTGGTGCTGGGCCCGCTGTTCTTCCCGACGTTCTCGCCGCTCGCGGGGACGCTGGCCGCGTTCGGCACGTTCGGGGTGGGGTTCGTCGCCCGGCCGCTGGGTTCGGTGCTGTTCGGGCACATCGGGGACCGGCACGGGCGGCGGCCGGTCCTCGTGGCCTCGCTGTTGCTGACCGGCGGCGCCACGGTCGCGGTCGGCTGCGTACCGACGTACGACTCGATCGGGGTGGCCGCTCCCCTGCTGCTGCTCGTGCTGCGCTTCCTTCAGGGGCTCGGCCTCGGCGGGGAGTGGGGCGGAGCCGTACTGCTGACGGCGGAGCACGCGCCGCCCGAGCGGCGGGCCCTCTGGTCGAGCTTCCCGCAGATCGGGCCCGCGGTGGGCTTCCTGCTCGCCAACGGCGTGATGCTCGTCCTCTCCGCGGCGCTGACCGAGGCCCAGTTCGCCGCCTGGGGTTGGCGGGTGCCCTTCTGGGCGGCAGGCGCGCTGGCCGTGGCGGGGCTGTGGCTGCGCTCCTCGCTCACCGAGAGCCCGAGCTTCCTCGAGATCGACGACCACGCGCGCGTGCCGCTCGTCGAAGTGGTCCGCCACCACTGGCGGCTCGTCCTGCTGACCGCGGGGGCGCTCGCGGTCGGCTATGCGCTCTTCTACGCCGTCACGACCTGGTCGCTCGCCTATGCGACGGAACGGCTGGGGGTGGGCCGTACGGTCATGCTGGCCTGCATCATGGCCGCGGTCCTGGTGAAGGGCTCGCTCACCCCGGTGATGGCGCTGCTCGGCGACCGGTACGGGCGGCGGCCGTTGTGTCTGACCGGGTGTGCGGCGGCGGCCCTGTGGATGTTCCCGATGGTCGCGCTGCTCTCGACCGGCGAGCCGCTGCTGATGTTCGTGGGGTTCCTGGGCGCGATGCTCGCGTTCATCACGATGTTCGCGGTGATCGCCGCGTATCTGCCGGAGCTCTACGAGCCGCGGGTGCGCTGCACGGGCGCCGCGGTCGGCTACAACCTCGGCGGGGTCCTGGGCGGCGCGCTCACTCCGATCGTGGCGACGGCGCTCGCCGAGCAGGGCGGCCGGGTGCCGTGGGGTGTGGGGGCGTATCTGACGGGGATCGCGCTGCTGAGCCTGGGGTGTTTCGCGCTGCTGCCGGAGACCCGTCCGGTGCCGGCGGTCGCCGCGCCGGAGCCGGTCATGGATTGATCGCCAGCTCCAGATAGGCCGCGAACAGCACCAGGTGTACGCCGCCCTGGAGCGGGGTCGCCCGGCCCGGCACCACGGTCAGGGAACTGACGACCACTGTCAGGGCGAGCAGCACCATGTGGGCGGAGCCCAGTCCGAGGACGAGCGGGCCGTCGAGCCAGATGGAGGCCAGGGCGACCGCGGGAATGGTCAGGCCGATGCTGGCCATCGCCGAGCCGAGCGCGAGGTTGAGGCTGGTCTGCACCCGGTCGCGGCGGGCGGAGCGCAGCGCGGCGATGGTCTCGGGGAGCAGCACCAGCAGGGCGATGATCACACCGACGACGGCGTGCGGCAGCCCGGCGGCCTCCACCCCGGACTCGATGGTGGGCGACACACCCTTGGCCAGACCGACGACGCCGATCAGGGCCAGGCCCAGCAGCCCGAGGCTGATCTGTGCGGTGCGGGCGGTCGGCGCGTCGGCGTGGTCGTCGACGGTGATGACCTCGCCCTGGCGGGTGATGGGGAGGAAGTAGTCGCGGTGCCGCACGGTCTGGGTCGCCACGAACAGGCCGTACAGGACCAGCGAGGAGAACGCGGCGAAGGTCAGCTGCACACCGGAGAACTCGGGGCCCGGCTTGCTGGTCGTGAAGGTCGGCAGCACCAGGCTGAGCGTGGCGAGGGTGGCGACCGTCGCGAGGGCGGCGCCGGTGCCCTCGGGGTTGAAGACGGCGATGCCGTGGCGCAGGGAGGCGACCAGGAGGCAGATGCCGACGATGCCGTTGCAGGTGATCATCACGGCCGCGAAAACGGTGTCCCGGGCGAGGGTCGAACCCTTGTCGCCGCCGTCGGCCATCAGGGTGACGATGAGGGCGACCTCGATGATGGTGACGGCGACGGCGAGGACGAGCGAGCCGAAGGGTTCGCCGACCCGGTGGGCGACCACCTCGGCGTGGTGCACGGCGGCCAGGACGGCGCCCGCGAGGACCACGGTCACCAGGGCGACGATCGCGCCCGGCAGGTCACGCCCCCAGGTGAACGCCAGGAGCACGACCGCGAGCACCGGCACGAGGATCGTCCACTGGGTGGTGAGCGCCCTGAGCCGAGTGACCATGCGGTGATCGTCGCAAAGGTGGCGGGGGCCCGCACGCCGGCCGTTTCGGACCCCGCCACGGGCACGGGCTACTTGAGCTCGCGCGAGTCCACCAGGTCGCAGTTGGTGAAGCGGGGCGGCCGGGTACACAGCGCACCCAGTTGCTCGGCCATCTTGGCGGTCTCGGGACGCTCGTTGTTGCGCATGGCCTCCTCGTACGACTCGAACTCGATCACCGCGAGGTAGCGCCCGGGAGTGTCACGGTCCTTGAGGAGGATGCGGTGGCTGGGGCCACCCTCCTGGCCCGCGCCGCGCTGCCTGGCGTCTTCGAGCAGCTGCTCCATCTCGTCGAGCCGCTCGGTTTCGAAGTCGATGATCTGCACGAACTTCATGACTGCCTCCGCCGGTCACGGCGTCCCCCGGCAGGGAACGCGCACAGAACCAAGCAAGCACCGGGAGCGGTGCGCGGCAATTCGCCACGAGTCGCTCCCGGTGCTGGTTGTTTCTACGACCGACGTGGTCAGACGTCGATGCTGTCCTTCGGAGCGCCATCGCTCTGCGCCTGCGCCGCCTCGGCCGCCGCCTGCTTCTTGGAAGCGCGGAGGCTGGTGATCGTGGTGACGATCAGGACCCCGCAGATCACGCCGAGGGAGACCGGGATCGAGATCTCCGGGACGTGGACGCCGGACTCGTGCAGGGCGTGCAGCACCAGCTTGACGCCGATGAAGCCGAGGATGATCGACAGGCCGTAGCTGAGGTGGACCAGCTTCCGCAGCAGACCGCCGATGAGGAAGTACAGCTGACGCAGACCCATCAGCGCGAACGCGTTGGCCGTGAAGACGATGTACGGGTCCTGCGTGAGGCCGAAGATCGCGGGGATGGAGTCGAGGGCGAAGAGCACGTCGGTGGTGCCGATCGCGAGCATGACGACCAGCATCGGGGTCATGATCCGCTTGCCGTTCTCCTCGATCCACAGCTTGGTGCCGTGGTACCGGTCGGCGACACCGAAGCGGCGCTCGGCGGCCTTGAGGAGCTTGTTCTCCTCGAACTCCTCGTCCTCCTCGTCGGCTCGGGCCTCCTGGATGAGCTTCCAGGCGGTCCAGATGAGGAAGGCGCCGAAGATGTAGAACACCCACGCGAAGCTGGCGAGGATCGCGGCACCCGCGGCGATGAAGATGGCCCTCAGCACCAGGGCTATGAGGACACCGACGAGCAGGACCCGCTGCTGGTACTGCGAGGGGACCGCGAACTTCGCCATGATCAGGACGAAGACGAAGAGGTTGTCGACGCTCAGGGACTTCTCGGTGATGAAGCCCGCGAAGAACTCTCCGCCGGCCTGGCCACCGCCGAAGATGAGCAGGCCGAGCCCGAAGAGGCCGGCCAGGGCGATCCAGACGATCGTCCAGATTCCGGCTTCCTTGATGGACACGTCGTGCGGCTTGCGGCCGATGAAGAAGTCGACCGCGATCAGGGCGGCGAGGCCCACGATCGTCAGGACCCACAGGGTCACGGAAACATCCATTACTGCGCCTCCGGCAATACGTAACGGCAAATAACCAGCGTCGTCGCGCTGCCGGAGGTCTCTTCCACCCAGGGTGGGCCGACGCCCCGGGATTCAGGCCTGATCCGAATGGCCTGATCCGTATTGACGGGAACGCCGCATCGACAGGGAGTACTCCCCTCCGTGAAGACAACCGTACCCCAATCACCAAGGAACGGTAAAGTGATTGGCAAAAGAAAGGTCAAAGTGCCTGGTCGGGCGACTTTACGTATGCTTGGTACGGGCCACCGCCACCAGTTGGAGGACCCGCTGGAGGACCTGGCTGCCCGACGGCACGAGCGAGGGCTCGTACGTCCAGGCGTGCCCCACCCACGGGTCGGCGAGGTGGTCGTCGGGCACCGGCGTCAGTCGCAGCAGCGAACGCCACAGCGGGTCGAGCAACGGGCCGTACGCCGAGGCCTCCTCGCGGTCCGCGACCATCAGCAGATGGACGCCGACCGCCGGGCCCTCGTCGGCGAGGTAGCGCAGCTGGGTCACGGCACGGTCGTCGAAGCCGTGCGGGAAGTCGTTGACGATCAGCAGCTGCTCGGCGGTGTCGAAGCCGGGCGGGAGCGCGTCGGACGCACCGCCGCGCACCGCCATCTGCACCAGATCGACGCGCTGGGTGAGCCGGGCGAGGACGTCCGTCACACCCGCCGCGCCGACGGCGGGCGGACCCGCGAGCACGCCGGGCTGTACCAGCGGCACCAGCGCCTGACCTCCCGAGCCCGCCGGGTCGATGACGTGCACGGCGAACTCACCCGCCGGGTAGACGGCGAGCAGCCGGGCCGCGATCGCCACCGCGGTGTCCATGGCCAGACGCTTGACTTCATGGGAGTCGGTGAACGAGCCGTCGATCGTGCCGGCCCGCCCGCTGTCGATCCACAGCCCGCGCTCCAGCGGCAGCCTGACCAGCATCGGGATGCTGACAGCCGGGGCCTCGGGCAGATGGAGGTCGCCCAGGCGCAGGGCCATGGGGATCTCCATCGGCACCCGGTAGTTGTGCCAGACGGGGTTGTCCCAGCGGGCGTACGCCGCCGGTAGCGCGGGTTCCACGACGTCGGCCTCGGCGGCGAGCTGGGCGAGGTCCCGGTCGAGGACCGCCTGGGCCTGCTCGACGAGCTGGGCGTGCTTGGCGCGGGCCGCCTCGCGCGCGGCGTCGCCCTGGCCGCCGATCCGGCTGCGCGGGTCGGACAAGGCCTGGTCGAGTTCCTTCTCCATGCGCGAGTCGGCGAAGTCGACGGCACTGCGGTACGCGGCCGTGCTGCGGGCCAGGTCCTCGAACATGCCCCACACCTGGTTGTAGAGCCGCTCGTCCATGGACCAGCCGGTCGCGTCCCCCGCGACGGGCTGCTGGGGCTGTCCGGGCTGCGCCGGGGGCGCGGTCGGCGGGGGCGGCGGCGGTGCGGTGGTCTGTCGGCGCGGGTGGCTGTAGTCGACCGGGCCGCCCGCGGTGGGCGTCGTGGGTGCGGACGGCTGGGTGGCCGCGGCGGGGTCCGTGGAGCCCTGCGGGGTGCCCTGCGCGCCGTGCGGAGTGGTGGACCGGCCGGATGTCTGCCCACCGTAGGGAGAGATCGGCGGCTGTGGTGGTACGGGGCTCTGCGGGGCCGTACCCGCCTGGTCGGAGCCGAGCGCCGGGGCGGCCGTCTGCCGGGAGCGGTCGCCGTCGGCGGTGCGCGTCGGCGCCGGTACGGAGCGGGCCAACCCCTGCGCCACGGCCTCGTTGATGCTGCCGGCGAGGGTGTGGGCCTCCGGCAGGCCCTGGTCGGCGAGAAGGTCGGCGAGGCCGTCGGCGTACCCCTGGCCGACCGCGCGCACCTTCCAGGCGTCCTGGCGGCGGTAGAGCTCCAGGGCGACGACGGCCGACTCCGCCTCCAGGCCGGTGATGGTGTAGCTGGCGACCTCCGTGCCGTCGAGGCCGGTGACCGCGACGAAGGGGGCGGCGAGACCGCCGAAGCGGGCCGGGCCCGCCACCCCGGTGGGCAGCGCGAGCAGCACGCTGATCCGGTGCACGGCCTCCGGCATGGCGCCCAGATCCACCGCGAGGCGGTGATCGGCGGCGGCCTGCCGGGAGACCTCGAGACCGGGCAGGGTGGGTGCGCCCGGATGGGCCACCCACTCCACGCCGTGGACCTTGCCCTGCTCGTCGCTGAGCGTGGCCCCGGCCACGATCGGCTTGCCGGCCGAGACCCGGATCTCGAGACGGGCCTGGGAGAGCGGGTGGTTCTGCCCCCGCACCAGCTCGGCCGTCATGCCTTCGTCCCCCTGTGTCGCTGTTCGGTGTCGGGTGCCGCCGACGCGGCCTACAGGTGCGGCAGGATCGCCGGCATCAGGTCCTGGAAGGTGCGGCCGTTGGCGGGAGTGCCGAGGGCCGTCATCGTCCAACCGGGGCCCGTACGGTGCACCTTCGCCATGATCTGCGCCGTGTAGGCGCCGCCGCCGGCGAGGGTGTAGCGGGCCAGCTCCTGGCCGTTGGTCTCGTCGACCAGACGGCAGAACGCGTTCTGCACCTCCTGGAACGTCTGGCCCGTGAAGGAGTTCACGGTGAAGACGATCTGGTCGATATGGACCGGGATACGCGCCAGGTCCACGAGGATCGCCTCGTCGTCGCCGCCCTGTCCGACACCGCCGACGAGGTTGTCACCGGTGTGGCGCACCGAGCCGTCGTCGCTCACCAGGTGGCGGAAGAAGACGACGTCGACCGGCTGCTTGTCCGCGAAAAGGACGGCCGAGGCGTCGAGGTCGATCTCCCGGGTGCGCGAGCCGAACAGGCCGCGACGGGGAGCCGCCTGCCAGCCGAGACCCATGCGCACAGAAGTCAGGCTGCCGCCGTCGTTCTTCTGAAGACTGATGGCCTGACCCTTGGTCATGTTGACGGTCACGCGCTGATTCCCCTCTCGAACTGTCCCCTGTTGCCGCGGAGTGCGCGGTTGACCAGAACCCTACTGAGGGGCACTGACAGTGCCGCTACCCAGGTCGGCACTTTGTGTCGGTCTTGCAACACAGCGCGTGGGAAGCGGGGTCGGGCGCCGGTCAGGCCAGACCGGCCTCCCGCATCTGCCGCAACTCCTTCTTCATCTCCGAGACCTCGTCGCGCAGCCGGGCCGCGATCTCGAACTGGAGATCCGCGGCGGCGGCACGCATCCGCTCGGTCATCTCCTCGATCTGCTCGGCGAGCTCGGCCGCGGGGCGGTCGGTCGGCACGCCCTCCTTGGCCTTGCCCTTGGCGCCCTTGGCCGCTTTGCCGCCGAGAGCCGGCACGGGGGCCTTGGCGGCCTTGCCGTCCTTCTGCTTGCGGTAGCCGGACCCGAGCAGCTGTTCGGTGTCGATGTCCTCGCGGGCGATCTGCGCCACGATGTCGTTGATCTTCTTGCGCAGCGGCTGGGGGTCGATGCCGTTCGCCGTGTTGTACGCGACCTGCTTCTCCCGGCGCCGGTTGGTCTCGTCGATGGCCTTCTCCATCGCCGGGGTGATCTTGTCGGCGTACATGTGGACCTGGCCGGAGACATTGCGCGCCGCGCGGCCGATGGTCTGGATCAGCGAGGTGCCCGAGCGCAGGAAGCCCTCCTTGTCGGCGTCGAGGATGGCCACCAGGGACACCTCGGGCAGGTCGAGGCCCTCCCGCAGCAGGTTGATGCCGACCAGGACGTCGTACTCGCCGGAGCGCAGCTCCCGCAGCAGTTCGACACGGCGCAGGGTGTCGACGTCGCTGTGCAGATAGCGGACCTGGATGCCGAGCTCCAGGAAGTAGTCCGTGAGGTCCTCGGCCATCTTCTTGGTGAGGGTGGTGACCAGGACGCGCTCGTCGTTCTCGGTGCGCTTGCGAATCTCGTGGACCAGGTCGTCGATCTGGCCCTCGGTGGGCTTGACCACGACCTCCGGGTCGATGAGACCCGTCGGGCGGATGATCTGCTCGACGACGCCGTCCCCGCGGGAGAGCTCGTAGTTGCCGGGCGTGGCCGACAGGTAGACGGTCTGCCCGATGCGCTCCTGGAATTCCTCCCACTTCAGGGGACGGTTGTCGAGCGCGGAGGGCAGCCGGAAGCCGTGGTCGACGAGGGTGCGCTTGCGGGAGGCGTCGCCTTCGTACATGGCGCCGATCTGCGGCACGGTGACGTGCGACTCGTCGATGACGAGCAGGAAGTCGTCCGGGAAGTAGTCCAGCAGGGTGTTCGGCGGGGAGCCGGGCTCACGGCCGTCGAAGTGCATCGAGTAGTTCTCGACACCGGAGCAGGAGCCGATCTGGCGGAGCATCTCGAGGTCGTACGTCGTTCGCATGCGCAGACGCTGGGCCTCCAGGAGCTTGCCCTGCTTCTCCAGCTCGGTGAGGCGCTCGCCCAGCTCCTTCTCGATGTCGTTGGCCGCCCGCTCCAGGCGCTCGGGGCCGGCGACGTAGTGGGTGGCCGGGAAGACGTACAGCTGACGGTCGTCGCTGATGATCTCGCCGGTGAGCGGATGCAGGGTGGACAGCGCCTCGATCTCGTCGCCGAACATCTCGATGCGGACCGCGAGCTCCTCGTAGACCGGGAAGATCTCGATGGTGTCGCCGCGGACGCGGAAGGTGCCGCGGCTGAAGGCCAGGTCGTTGCGCGTGTACTGGATGTCCACGAAGCGGCGCAGCAGCTGGTCGCGGTCGATCTCGTCGCCGACCCTGAGGGGGACCATGCGGTCCACGTACTCCTGCGGAGTACCGAGGCCGTAGATGCAGGAGACCGAGGCGACCACGATGACGTCGCGGCGGGTGAGCAGCGAGTTGGTCGCGGAGTGGCGCAGGCGCTCGACCTCCTCGTTGATCGAGGAGTCCTTCTCGATGTAGGTGTCCGACTGCGGGACGTAGGCCTCGGGCTGGTAGTAGTCGTAGTACGAGACGAAGTACTCGACCGCGTTGTTCGGCAGCAGCTCGCGGAACTCGTTCGCCAGCTGGGCGGCCAGGGTCTTGTTCGGCGCCATGACAAGGGTGGGTCGCTGGAGCTTCTCGATCATCCACGCCGTGGTGGCGGACTTGCCGGTGCCGGTCGCGCCGAGGAGGACGACGTCCTTCTCACCGGCCCCGATGCGCTTGACGAGGTCGGCGATGGCCGCCGGCTGGTCGCCGCTGGGCTGGTAGGGACTGACGACCTCGAAGGGCGCCACCGTGCGTTCGATCTGGGAAACGGGCCGCATGGAGTCCACCGTACGACCCCCCACTGACAACGCGGTCGGATCAGCGGTTCTGCGGGGTGCGGGGGCTACGGTGGCTCACGCCTCGGCGGGGGCGGATCGAGGGGCGGCGGGTCGCGTGCGGAAGGTCGCCGTGGGCCGGGATACCGGGCTTGTTCTCGACGCGGGTCCAGTCGGGTTTGCCCATGACCATCAGCGGATCGAACATCACGACGACACCCGCGATCAGCAGGAAGGCCAGCGGGCCGACCATCATGGGCGCCAGCAGTTCGGCGGGAGAGTCGCCCGAGGAGGGGGCGCCGGTGGCGCCGTGCAGATGGACGCTGACGGCGGCCATGCCGGTGTAGTGCATGCCGCTGACGGCGAGCCCCATGACGAGGCTCGCGCCCACGCTCCACAGGAAGCCTCTGACCTGGCCGGCCGCCCACAGGGCCGCGGTGGCGGCGCACATGGCTATGACGACGGAGGCGGCGACCGTGAGGGTGTTGTACTCCAGCTTTCCGTTGAACCGCATCCCGGCCATGCCCAGGTAGTGCATGGAGGCGACGCCCAGGCCGGTGATGGTGCCCCCGGTGAACAGGGCCGTCCCGCTCGCGCCCTTGTACCCGACGATGAAGATCCCGACCCCCACCATGACGATCGCGACGCCCAGGCTCGCGAACGTCGTCGGCTTGTCGTAGTGGATCGGCGCGTTCTTGACCGTGAAGCCCATCATGGCGACGAAGTGCATGGTCCAGATGCCGGAGCCGATCGCCGCGGAGCCGAGGGCGAGCCACCCTGGTCGCCAGGAGTTCGAGACCAGCATGGACCGGGTGGTGCAACGCAGGCCGAGGGCACCCCCCAGGCAGGCCATGAGGTAGGCCACCAGCGGTGTGACGAGTCCGTAGCTGAATCCGTCGACCGTGCCTTGCATGCGCGGCTGTCCTTCCCACCCTCTTGCGTCCCGGAATGTGCTGAAAAGCGCCCCCTCCCAGGGCCGCCCGAGCGGTCAGGGTTGAGGCAGAGAGTATGACTCCCACCGGAATGGTCGAACGATTTTCCGGCAAAGAAACACGCCCTTGCCGCAGTTGTGCGGCACCAGTGAGCGGAGTTGGGCAACCCCATTCAATCTGTGGTCATTCTGTACCCCCCTGCTGTTGACCCTCTGCTGTCACAGTTGAGCTGTCCGTGATAGCTCGACGCAAGGAGTCAGCATGCACGCGCGCGCAGTTGCCGCCACGACCACCGCGCTCCTGGGGACCGCCGCCCTTCTGCTCCCCGCCCCCGACGTACGGGCCGTCGAGGTCGGGGAACAACCGACGGTGATCGCCCACCGGGGTGCCTCCGCCTATGCCCCCGAGAACACGCTCGCCGCCGTCGACAAGGCGGCCGAGCTGGGCATCTCCTGGGTCGAGAACGACGTCCAGCGCACCAGGGACGGCGAGCTCGTCGTCCTGCACGACGACAACCTGCGGCGCACCACCGATGTCGAGGAGCGCTTCCCCGACCGGGCGCCCTGGAAGGTGAAGGACTTCACCGCCGCCGAGATCGCGCTGCTGGACGCGGGCAGCTGGTTCGGTCCCGCCTACGCGGGCGCGCGCGTGCCGACCCTGGAGCAGTTCGTGCACCGGATCGACCGCAACCGCCAGAAGCTGCTCCTGGAGATCAAGAACCCCGCGCTCTACCCGGGTATCGAAAAGCAGACCCTGAAGGTTCTCGCCAACGAGGACTGGCTCGACCGGCGGCACATGTCGAAGCTGATCGTGCAGAGCTTCAGCGCGGACAGCGTGCGGACCGTCCACGATCTGAAACCCCGTATCAAGACGGCCCTGCTCGGTACGCCCAACGTGGCGGACCTGGCGTACTACGCGCAGTTCACCGACCAGATCAACCCGTCCTACAGCACCATCTCCGCCGGGTACGTCTCCGCCGTGCAGGCGTTCACGGGGGCGCACGACAGACCGCTGGAGGTCTTCACCTGGACCGTCAACGACGCCGAGTCCGCGAGGCGGGTCGCCGGGTACGGCGTCGACGGCATCATCACCAACACACCGGACGTGGTGCGGGACGCGGTGGAAGGGTCCTGAGCCGCGGTCCACGCCTGGGGAAAAGGGCCGAGGAGCCTGTTCCCCGGGCGATGTCAGTGGCGGGTCGTACGGTGGGTCGCATGAACAGCGATGGGCGGTACGAGCAGCAGGTCGTGTGGGCCGTCGTGGGCACCGACATCGGTCCGCTGCTGCTGGCCGCGACCCGCGACGGCTTGGTCAACGTCGTGTTCCACGCCACCGAGGCGGTGCGCGACAGCGCGCTCGGCCGCCTGGCGTCCCGGCTGGGCAGCGAGCCCGTCGAGGAGCCCGGCTCGCCGCTGCTGGCCGAGGCGATACGCCAGGTCGAGGCGTACTTCGCGGGTGCCCGGCATGATTTCGAGCTGCCGCTGGACTGGTCGCTGATCTCCGGCTTCAACCGTCAGGTGCTGCGTGAGCTGGCGTCGGGGGTGCCGTACGGCAGTGTCGTGGGCTACGGCGACCTGGCCGGGCGGGTCGGCCAGCCGGGTGCGGCCCAGGCGGTGGGGGCGGCGATGGGAGCCAATCCGCTGCCGGTGGTCGTGCCCTGCCACCGGGTCGTCGAGAGCGACGGGGGCATCGGCGGCTTCGGGGGCGGCCTGGAGACCAAGCGGAAGCTGCTCGCCCTGGAGGGCGTGCTGCCGGAGCCGCTCTTCTGAGACGACCGATCCGAACCGCTCCGCTGAGACCTGGCCGATTCGAACGGCTCCCCTCAGACCTGGCCACTCCGAGCAGCTCCAACGAGAAGCGCCGATCCGGGTCCGCGCTTCTGAGGCACAGCTGGTCCGGTCCGGGGTTCTGAGGTGACTCATCCGGTGCTCGCGCGACGGCTGGTCGGAAGGCCTGCGCGGTAGCAGACTCCGCCATGCGCACAGCCACTGGCATCCGAAGACTTCGGAGCCGAAGGGACGGCGATCACGCATGGGCGGAACCGGGAACAGGGCAGTCGCGTATCTCAAGCCGGGCGCGGTGGAGGTCAGGACCATCGACCACCCCACGCTCGAGCTCCAGGACGGGCCGGGGGTGGCACGCGAGAACGTCGGCCGCAAGTGCCGGCACGGTGTGATCCTCAAGGTGCTCGCCAGCAACATCTGCGGTAGCGACCAGCACATGGTGCGCGGGCGGACGACCGCGCCCGAGGGGCTGGTCCTCGGACACGAGATCACCGGAGAGGTCGTCGAACGGGGGCCGGACGTCGAGACCCTCGACGTGGGCGACATCGTCTCGGTGCCGTTCAACATCGCCTGCGGGCGATGCCGTAACTGCAAGGAGCGCAAGACCGGCATCTGCCTGAACGTCAACCCGGCCCGACCGGGGGCGGCTTACGGATATGTCGACATGGGCGGCTGGGTCGGCGGCCAGGCCGAGTACGCCATGGTGCCGTACGCGGACTTCAACCTGCTGAAGTTCCCGGACCGGGACCAGGCGCGCGAGAAGCTGCTCGATCTGACCATGCTGTCGGACATCTTCCCGACCGGCTTCCACGGCGTGGTGAGCTCGGGGGCCGGCGTCGGTTCGACGGTGTACGTCGCCGGCGCGGGGCCGGTGGGCCTGGCGGCGGCCGCGTCCGCGCAGCTACTGGGCGCCGCGGTCGTCATCGTCGGCGACCTCAACCCCGAGCGGCTCGCCCAGGCGCGCAGCTTCGGCTGCGAGACCGTCGACGTCTCGCAAGGCGGCGTGGACGAGCAGATCGCGCAGATCCTCGGAGAGCCCGAGGTGGACGCCGCCGTCGACGCGGTCGGCTTCGAGGCACGGGCCCACGGCCCGGACGCCCCGGAGGCACCCGCGACGGTCCTCAACTCGCTGATGGGCATCACGCGCGCGGGCGGCGCCCTCGGCATTCCCGGCCTGTACGTCACGGACGACCCGGGCGGGATCGACGAGGACGCGAAGGCCGGGACGCTGAAGGTGCGGCTCGGGCTCGGCTGGGCCAAGAGTCACCGCTTCACCACCGGACAGTGCCCGGTGATGACGTACCACCGGAACCTGATGCGGGCGATCCTGCACGAGCGGGTGCACATCGCCAAGGCGGTCAACGCGACCGTGATCGGCCTCGACGACGCACCACGCGGCTACGCCGAGTTCGACCAGGGCGCCAGCCGCAAGTACGTGCTCGACCCGCACGGGGCGCTGGCCGGCGTACGCCCGGTCTGACGCCTGAGGAGGGGGCCACGCGCGTGTGGCCCCCTCGCCGCACCGCCCGCCCCGCTAGTCGTAGTGCCGGGCCTCGAACACGTTTCCGTCGGGGTCGCGGAAGTAGAAGCTGCGGCGGGCCATGCCGCGGGCACCGAAGGAGTCGTAGGAGAAGTCCGAGACGGGGACCGCCTGTTCCTCCAGGCGGACGCGGAGTGCCTGGAAGTCGTCGCCGGGCAGGGCCAGGCAGACGTGGTTGACGGGGTGGCCCGAGCTCTCGGTGGCGCCGGGGAGCATCTTCATGCGTTCCGCCATGGTGAACGGCATGAGGTCGAAGATGGTCTCGTCGTTGAGCCGTACGGAGGGGAAGGGCTCCGCGCCCGCGGCGTAGTCGGTCAGCCTCAGGGGTGTCATGCCGACCGCCTTCTCGTAGAAGGCGGCCGATGCCACCGGGTCCTGCACCCAGAGGACGACATGGTCGAGACGTGTCCTGTTGTCCGTCATGTCCCCAGGCTGGTGTCCTCCCCCACAGCCCGCAAGGGTTTGGCCGGGTGTGCCGACCGCCAGAGATCAGGGAGAACCGATCGACAGGAGGCAAGCGCGTGGTGCTGGTGTTGTCGGAGGAAGTGCGCGCAGCGGTCGACGCGCGTCGACCCGTGGTGGCCCTGGAGTCCACGATCATCGCGCACGGGTTGCCGCGGCCGCGGAATCTGCAGGTGGCGCTGGAGCTGGAGGACGTCGTACGGCAGGAGGGCGCCGTTCCCGCGACCATCGCGGTGCTGGACGGTCGTCCTCATGTCGGCCTGGACAAGGAGCAGTTGGAGCGGGTCGCGAACGAGGACGGGATCCGCAAGCTGGGCCACCGTGATCTGCCGCTGGCGGTCGCCGCGGGCGCGAGCGGGGCGACCACGGTCTCGGCGACGGCGCAGCTGGCGGCGCTGGCGGGCGTACGGGTGTTCGCGACCGGTGGGCTCGGCGGGGTGCACCGGGAGTGGACGGTGACGCAGGACGAGTCGGCGGACCTGGGGCTGCTGGCGCGGACGCGGATCACGGTGGTCTGCGCGGGCGTGAAATCGATCCTCGACGTGCCGGCGACCCTGCAGCGGCTGGAGACGCTGGGCGTGGCGGTGGCCGGGTACGGCACCGATCGCTTCCCCGGCTTCTACCTGTCCGACTCGGGGCATCCGGTGGACTGGACGCTGGACAGCCCGTCACAGGTGGCCAAGGTGATGCGGGCTCAGGACGCCATCGACGGGCCCGGGTCGGCTCTGATCGTGGCCAACCCCGTTCCCGAGAGCGAGCAGTTGGATCCCGAACTGCACGCGCGCGTGCTCGCGGACGCGTTGCGGGCGGCCGAGGACGCGGGCGTCTCCGGTCAGGGGGTCACGCCGTTCCTTCTCGACTACCTGGTCCGGCACACCGACGGCGCATCCCTGAGCGCCAACCTTGCGGCGGTACGGGGCAACGTACGACTGGCGGGGCGGATCGCGGCGGCCTGGGCCGAGGCGTGAGCGGAACGGCGGCCGAGGGGCCCGGGGACGGAGTTGTGGCCACAGGGCCCGGGGAAGGCGTTGCGGCCAGCCGGCCTGGAGGCGGAGGGGCCGCCCAAGGGCTTGGAGGCGGAATCGCGGCCGCTGAGCCCAGCGGCGTAACGGCCCCGGGTGGTGCGCTGCTGGTCGTCGGTGACGTCGTCACGGACGTGGTCGCCCGGCATCGGGGGCCGCTCGCCGCCGGCACCGACACGGTCGCCACGATTCGGACGCTGCCGGGCGGGGCGGGGGCCAACGTGGCCTGCTGGGCAGCACATCGGGGCGGCGCCGAGGTCCGGATGCTCGGGCGGGTGGGTACGGACGCGGCGGCCTGGCACGAGCGGGAGCTGGCCGTCTGTGGAGTACGGCCCCTTCTCGTCGTCGACCCGGAGGCGGCCACCGGGACGGTGATCTGCCTTGTGGACACCGGTGCCGCCGCCGAGCGGTCGTTCCTCACGGACAGCGGCGCGGCCTTGCGGCTGGGGCCGGACAACTGGTCGGACACGCTGCTCGACGGAGTGGCCCGGCTGCATCTGTCGGGCTACCTGCTGTTCTCCGAACCCAGCCGCGCCCTGGTGGAGGCCGCCCTGGTGTCGGCACGCGCGCGTGGGGTGCCGGTGAGCCTGGATCCGGCGTCGGCCGGGTTCCTGGTGGACCTGGGTGTGGACCGCTTCCTCACGCTGGTGGAAGGGGTCGACGTCCTGCTGCCCAGCCGTGACGAGGCATGTCTGCTGACGGGGTTGCCCGATGCGGCGGACGCGGCGGCCAAGTTGAGCCGCCACGTCCCGCTGGTGGTCGCCAAGTTGGGGGCTGAGGGTGCGCTGGTGGCCCGCTCGGGCACCGTGCTCGCCCATGTCCCGGCCCTACCGGCGACGCCCAGAGATACCACGGGCGCGGGCGACGCGTTCACGGGGGCCTTCCTCGCCGCGCTCCTCACGGGCGCGGAGCCGGAGGAGGCGGCACGGGAGGGGTGCCGGGCAGGGGCGATGGCGGTGGAACGGGTGGGAGGGAGGCCACCGACCGTGTCCGGCTGACGCCTGGGCCAGGTGCCACGTACCGGGTATCGCTCGTTGCAACTACCGCCCGTAGGCCGCGTCCGCCCGGCACCCGCGCCCAGCTGCCGGGCGCCGCCCGACGTCTCGCGTCTACGCCCTACGCCTTGCGCCCCCACGCCGAGATCATCGGCGCCGTGGCCAGGTCCATGGAACCCGTCGCGACGTTCGACAGGTGCTGGTCGATGTCGGCGTCCGTGGCGAGGCCCGCGGTGACCAGTTGGTCGCGGATCTGGCGGATCGTGGCGGACTCGAGGGCCGCGCAGGCGGGCGAGGTGAGCGGGAAGTACGCGTCGGCCTCCACGCGGCGCAGGCCCGCCTCGCGCAGCAGGCGTGGGAGTCGACGGCCGTAGGAGAGGTCGGCGCCGCGGTCGGCGAGGAGCCGGCGGAAGCCCTGGCGCAGCCGGTTCGCCAGCTGTTCGGCGGGGCCGTGGTCGTCAGGACAGGTCAGGGGCTGGAGGGCGGGATCGGCATCCTCGATCAGAAGCCGTCCCCCAGGACGCAGCGACTCGACCATCGACCGCAACGCCCGCTCCCGGTCCGGGACATGGACGAGGACGAGCCGGGCGTGGACGAGGTCGAAGCCCTCCCCCGGCGCCGCGTCCGTACCCACGTCGTGGACGCGGACCTCGACCGGCGGGCGGGCGGCCGGGGCGAGCCGCGAGGTGTCGATGTCGGTCGCGACGACCCGTCCGGTCGGACCGACCTTCTTGGCCAGCCAGGACACGACGGACGTACCGCCCGCGCCGACCTCCCAGCAGCGCCAGCCGGGTCCGATACCGAACGCCTCGAGGTGCCGGAACGTCGTGGGGTCGAAGAGGGCGGCGAACGCGTTGAAGCGCTCTGCGGCCTCAGCCTGCTGGTTGTCGAGGAGGTACCCGTCGGTTCGCATCATGCCGCGATCATCCCAGTTGTCCGTCTTGTCCGTAGCGGTCGACGCTCCGGTGCCACGACGCAACGGTACGGCGGGCGCGCCGAGACCTGACGACCCCCGCCGACTCGCCAGCTCGCAGACTCGCCGGAACGCCGGAACGCCGACCCGTCGGAACGGAACCGGCCCCGCCCACCACGCCGTCACACCGGCCGAGGCCCTTCATCCACAGGCGGGAACAAAGCGGAACGTCCTGCTCCCACAGGCTTACACGCCTCTCACCCCGACCTGGCAGACTGGCCGGCCAGGGCGCAGAGATGCGGTGAGCGGGGATCCACGCAAGGAGATCCAGATGTCCATGGCAGGGAATCTGCGGAAGGTCACGAGCCTCGGCACGGTCGGTGGCCTCCGCAGGGTGGCGCGGCTGGCGCGGCGACGCCGACGCGTCGACCTGAGCCACCCGGCCCGGTCACCCCTGGGCTCCTCCGTGGTGAACTGCGTGACCTACCGGGACGGCGGTCGCGTCCCGGGCGGCAGCGATCTGGTCGACACCGTGGAGCAGGTGCGCAAGCACGGTGACGGTTTCGTCTGGCTGGGCCTCCATGAACCGACGGACCAGGAGTTCGCGGGCATCGCCGAACTCTTCGAGCTGCATCCGCTGGCCGTGGAGGACGCGATCGAGGCGCATCAGCGGCCGAAGCTCGAGCGGTACGACGACGTGCTGTTCGCGGTGTTCAAGACCGTCTGCTACGTCGAGCACGAGGAACTCACGGCGACGAGCGAGGTCGTGAACACCGGCGAGATCATGGTGTTCGTCGGCGAGGACTTCGTGATCACGGTCCGGCACGGCATGCATGGCTCGCTGGGCCCGCTGCGGGAGGAACTGGAGGCCGACCCGCAGCAGCTGGCCAAGGGGCCGGCCGCGGTGCTGCACGCGGTCGCGGACCATGTGGTCGACGACTATCTGCACGTCACCGACCTGGTGCAGGCCGACATCGACCAGGTCGAGTCGGACGTCTTCTCTCCGAACGGCGCACGGCTCGACCCGGGACGCATCTACCAGCTCAAGCGTGAACTGCTCGAGCTGAAGCGGGCCGTGGCCCCGCTCGCCCGGCCGATCGAGGAGCTCTCCACGCGGCCGATACGAGCGGTCGCCCCGGAGATACAGGCCTACTTCCGCGACGTCTCGGACCATCTGCTGCGCGCCAAGGAGCAGATCGCCGCCTTCGACGAACTGCTCAACTCCATCCTTCAGGCACACCTCGCCCAGGTCTCGGTCGCGCAGAACGAGGACATGCGGAAGATCACCGCCTGGGCCGCGATCGTCGCGGTGCCGACGATGGTCTGCGGGGTGTACGGCATGAACTTCGAGCACATGCCGGAGCTGCGCTGGACGTTCGGCTACCCCCTGGTCCTCGGCGTCATAGCCGTGGCCTGTCTGACGCTGTACCGCGGCTTCCGGCGCAACGGCTGGCTCTGAGCCGACGGCTTGCTCTGAGCCGACGGTGAGGCGAGGCAAGGGCCGGGGGCAGGCTTCCGCCCACCCCCGTAGGGCCCTCGTGGGTCAGCGCGTGGAGCTCTTCGCGTAGACGCTCTCCGCCCAGGTGGCGATCTGGTCCTCCGTCAGATGCCGGGCGAGGTCGGCCTCGCTGATCATGCCGACCAGGCGCTTGTTCTCGATGACGGGGAGCCGGCGGATCTGGTGGTCCTGCATCTCGCGGAGCACCTCGCCGACGTCGGCGTCCGCGTCGATCCAGCGCGGGGTTCCCTGGGCCATCTCGCCGGCCGTGATGGTGGCGGGGTCGTGTCCCATGGCAACGCAGCCGACGACGATGTCGCGGTCGGTGAGGATGCCGCAGAGCCGTTCGTTCTCGTCGCTGATGGGCAGGGCTCCGACATTGAGCTCGCGCATCAGCTGGGCGGCCCGGTCCAGGGTCTCGTGGGCGGGGATCCACTGGGCGCCGCGGTGCATGATGTCTCCGGCGGTGGTCATGAAGTACCTCCCGGTGCCGGACGGCCGGCGCGGCGCGGGGGCGCGCCGCTGGTCCCGGCGCCCTACATTCTCGCCGCGCCGCCGGGCGCCCGCACCCGGAACCGCGCGGTCGCTCAGGCCGAGAAACCGACGATCTTCCGAGGCACGACGCGGATGATCACCCGGACCTCGTCCTCCTTCTCGGCGGGCGGATCGATGCCGAGGTACTTGTGCGCGAGGTCGTACGGGAGGCGCTTGTCCGGGTCCGGGAGGATCTCGGCGGTGCCGCGGATCTCGACCGAGGTGTAGGGGTTGGCCAGGTCGTAGACGGAGACGCTGATCCGGGGGTCGCGGCGGAGGTTGCGTACCTTCTGGCGGTTGTCGATGGAGGAGAAGAGGAGGGCGTCGCCCTCGCGTTTGACCCAGACCACCGAGTTCTGCGGAGCGCCGTCGGGGCCGAGGGTGGCGACGCTGGCGAAGTTCTTGCCGTCGAGGAGAGTGCGGACCGAGTCGTCGAAGGAGAGGTGATCACTCGTGGGAGTCGTCATGCGACCCACCCTAGTTAGATGCACGCGCATATAAAAGCGGTTTGATGGATCTTCTCCGGCGCGGTCTCCGGATCAGCCGCTCCACGCCGGGTGCCGGGGGTCGTCGGCCCGCACCAGCACGTCGGCGGTCCCGGCGGGGTCGGTCTCGTCCGCGTAGCGCTCGAAGGCCTCCAGGGTCCACTGGTCGGCCTCGGGGGTGCGGCGGCGCAGGGCGCCCGGGGAAAGGAGGACGTGAACGCTCAGGTCGAAGGGGAACCAGTGCCGCAGCAGGAGGGGCCCGTGCAGCAACAGAAAGCCTCCGGGCGGGAGTTGGACATAAGGGCTGCGGGTGGCGCGGTCGGTGTCTGGGTCCCACAGGTCGGGCAGGACCCGGCCGTCGCCGCCCGGTTCGAGGGGGCCGAAGACCTCGCGCCACAGGGCACCGGTGTCGAACCAGCCGTTGTAGTAAGCCTCCACGTCCTCGCGGCCGTACTCCAGGCGGAGCGAGGCGGGGCGCAGGAAGCCTTCGGTGCCGACGACGAGCGAGGGGCGGCCGCGTGTCCGCAGCGCCTCGGAGACACGCTCGGCGAGATCCTGCGGGCGGGCCGCGGGGGCACCGTCGAAGGCGATGCGGGGCCAGGGGCCGGCGTCGGCCGGCTTCAGGTCGAGCAGTCGATCGGCCAGCGCGTCGCCGAGCCGCTCCCAGGTGATCGCTTCGAGTCGCACACGGCCCATGATGCGTCAGTCGCCGAACAGGACGGGGGCCGCCTGTGGGCGCGACGGCGGCGAAGAGACCCGGGTTGCGGGCCTCGTGCCGGACGCGGGCGGCGTCGAGGAAGGGCATGGGTGGTCGGTGTCGAGCAGAGCGGGGCCGTGGTTGACCGCTCGCTCAGGGGAATGAATGCCGTATGGCTCGCCTCGCAACTCCCCCGCACCGCACCGGGCTTCTCGTCGTCCAGCCCCTCAGACGGAAGCAGTGCGCCGAGTGCCGGGTCGGGCCGTTGCCGCTGCTGGCGCTGGAGGAAGGGGCGCCGCGGTGTCTGGACTGCGCCGACCTCGGGCATCTGGTGTTCCTGGCCCGCGGGGACACGGCGCTGACGCGCAGGGCACGGGAGGAGAGCGCGCTGTCGGCGGTGGTCGTACGGTTCAACCGGCGCAAGGCACGCTACGAGCGGCAGGGCGTACTCGTCGAGGAGGCGGCGCTGGCCCGGGCCGAGGCGCGGTGTCTCGCGGACGCCGAGGCACGACGAAGGCGCCGGGTACGGGACGCCCGGCGGCGGGCGGCGGAGGACGTGCGGTTCACGGACGCGTTCGCGGCGGAGATACGGCGGCTGTTTCCGGGGTGTCCGGTCGAGCGGGCGCTGGGCGTCGCGGCGCATGCGTCGGTGCGGGGCAGTGGGCGGGTGGGGCGGAGTGCGGCGGGGCGGGCGTTGTCCGAGGGGGCGGTGGTCTCGGCGGTGGCGGCGTCCGTACGGCACCTGGACACGCCGTACGACCAGTTGCTGATGAGCGGGGTGCCTCGCGCCGAGGCGCGGAGACGCATCGCGCCGACCGTGGAGGCGGTGCTGGGCGGCTGGCGGGCGACGGGGGCCGAGGCCGGTTGAGGCCGTACGGCACCACAACCGAGCCGTACCTGCCAGCCGAGCCGCCGAGCCGCACGACCAGGACGCCGTCGAGCCGCCCAACTGGGCCACGCCACCGAGCCGCTCCGCCGTGGTGTACGGCCATGCCGCGCCCTCTGGCCGGCGTCGTCGTGGCGGAGCGTCGTCGTGACGGAGCGGGGGCGTCGATGGTCTGAGGGGCGGTCGGTCGAGGACTGCGCACTGTGGACGCTCGCGTATGGGCCCGCGGTCTTCGGCCATGGTGACCCTCCCCGTACGGGAATTCACTTGTGGTGACGGTAGGTGCCGGGCAGGATCTCGGCTCGATGCGGGAGTTGACGACATGATCGAGGGACCGTACTTCGTACTGACGGTGCTGGGTGTGCTCGGGACCGGTCTGGTGGCCGGGGTTTTCTGCGGCTTCTCGACCTTCGTGATGAAGGGGCTCGCCGAGCTGCCGCCGGCGCAGGGCGTCGCCGCGATGAAGGCGATCAACGTGACCGCGTTGCGGCCCGCGTTCATGCTCGTGTTCGCCGGGTCGGCGGTGCTGTGCGCGGTGATCGCCGTGGTGACGTTCGTGCTGTGGCCGGACGAGGGGACGGTGGAGCTGCTGCTGGGCAGCGCGCTGTATCTGTTCGGCTCGTTCGGCGTGACCATGGTCGCGAACGTGCCGCGCAACGACACCCTGATGAGGCTGGACGCGGGGACGTCCGAAGCGGCTGCGTACTGGCCGACGTATGTGCGCGAGTGGACGAACTGGAACCACGTCCGCACGGTCGCCTCGGGTGCGGCGGCGCTGTCGTACGTGCTCGCTCTCACCTAGCCCCCCGCACGTAGCCACGGCACGGGCCCGGGAGAGGCTCGCGGAGCCGCCGGAAAGCGCTGTCCCCCACTCTGCGCGAGCGGTCGACCGGACGTATCGTGGCCGGAAGAGTGCCGCCGGCGGGCCGATGACGCACGGCCCGTGGATGCCCACGCAAGGAAGACGGCCATGGCCGATCCCAAGGGATTCATGACCACCCCTCGCCAGGACTGGCCTCGTCGGCCGGTCGAGGAGCGGGTCCGGGACTGGGACGAGGTGTACGTCCCCGGGGCGCTGCTGCCCATCATCAACAAGCAGGCGGACCGGTGCATGGACTGCGGGGTCCCGTTCTGCCACGACGCCTGTCCGCTGGGGAACCTGATCCCGGAGTGGAACGACCTGGTCAGCCGGGACGACTGGCGGCAGGCGGCGGACCGGCTGCACGCGACCAACAACTTCCCCGAGTTCACCGGCCGGTTGTGCCCGGCGCCCTGCGAGGCCGGGTGTGTGCTCGCCATCAACCAGCCCGCGGTCACCATCAAGAACGTCGAGGTCGCCATCGCCGACCGGGCCTGGGAACTGGGCCTCGCGCCGCCGCGCCCGCCGGACCGGCTGTCGGGACGTACGGTCGCGGTGATCGGGTCGGGGCCGACCGGGCTCGCCGCGGCCCAGCAGTTGACCCGGGCCGGGCACACGGTCGCGGTGTACGAGAAGGACGACCGGCTCGGCGGGCTGATGCGGTACGGCATCCCCGAGTTCAAGATGGAGAAGCACCATCTCCAGCGGCGGATCGAGCAGATGCGGGCCGAGGGCACGAAGTTCCGTACGTCGACGGCGGTCGGGCGGGACGTCGGGGCGGCGGAACTGCGGACGCGGTACGACGCGGTGGTGGTCGCGACGGGAGCCACGGCCTGGCGGGAACTGACCGTGCCCGGAAGGGAGTTGGCCGGGATCCACCAGGCGATGGAGTATCTGCCCCTGGCGAACCGGGTGTGCGAAGGGGACTTGGAGAGCTCCCCGATGTCCGCCGCCGGGAAGCATGTCGTCATCGTCGGCGGCGGTGACACGGGGGCCGACTGTCTCGGCACCGCGGTGCGGGAAGGCGCCGCGTCCGTCACGCAGTTGGACATCTACGCCCAGCCGGGCGCCGAGCGTGACGAGGACGCCGAGCCCTGGCCGACGTATCCGAAGATCTACCGGCTGTCGGCGGCGCACCAGGAGGCCGGCGACCTGCGGACCGCCCCGGCGGCGGACGCGGACGCGCGGCTGTTCGCGGCGTCCACGCTGCGCTTCACCGGTGACGCCGACGGGCAGGTGCGGTCGCTGCATCTGACCGAGGTCGACGCGGCGCGGCGGCCGGTCCCGGGCACCGGGCGGACGCTCCCCGCCGACCTCGTCCTGCTCGCCCTCGGCTTCTCCGGGCCGGACCGGGACGACGGGCTCGTCGACCAGCTGGGGCTGGCGATGGAACCGCGCGGCACGATCACCCGGGACGCCGGGTTCGCGACGAGTGCCTCGGGCGTGTTCGCCGCCGGGGACGCCGCCCGCGGGCAGTCCCTCATCGTGTGGGCGATCGCGGAGGGGCGGGCGGTTGCCGCGGCCGTCGACCGCTACCTGACGGGGAACTCACAACTCCCGGCTCCGATCGGCCCGTTCGACCGACCGATGACGGTGTGAGGGACCGACGACGGTGTGCCCGCCGATGACGGTCTCACCGGGTCTCAGACCCGCTCGTCCGTCCCCGCCACCTTCTTCGTCGCCAGTGCCACCCTGTTCCAGGTGTTGATCGTGAGGATGAGGGCGAGCACCTGGGCCAGTTCCTGCTCCTCGAACACGGCCGCCGCGTCGGCGTAGACGTCGTCGGGGACGCCTGCGTCGGCCACCAGCGTCACGGCCTCCGTGAGGGCCAGCGCCGCCTGCTCCCGTTCCGTGAAGAAGTGACGGGCCTCGCGCCACACCGAGACCATGTGGAGCCGGTCCTCGCTCTCGCCGGCCTTGCGGGCGTCGTTGGTGTGCATGTGGAGGCAGTAGGCGCAGTGGTTGAGGTGGGAGGCGCGGATCTGGATCAGTTCCACCAGGGACGGATCGAGACCGGCGCGGGCGGCGGCGTCGAAGCCGATGAGGGCGCGGAAGACCTTGGGGGCGCTCTTCGCGAAGTTCAGGCGGGCGGCGGTACTCGGGTTCGCGGTCGTGTTCGTGTTCGTGTTCGTCGTCATGTCCCTTAACCTACGGGCGCGAAAGACCCCCTGTAGGGTGCATTCCCATGGCGAAATCGTGGGTCAATTCCGCGGAGCGGATCGGCTCCGACCTGCACCTGGAGCTCTCCGGACCGGGCAGCAGACGGGCCGCCCTCATCGACGCCCTCCGCGAGGCCGTGCGCGGCGGACGGCTCGCGCCCGGCACCCGGCTGCCGCCGTACCGTTCGCTCGCCGCCGACCTCGGGGTCGCCCGCAACACGGTGGCGGACGCGTACGCCGAACTCGTCGCGGAAGGCTGGCTCACCGCCCGTCAGGGCTCAGGCACCCGGGTCGCGGAACGGGCGGAGCCATCGCGCGGCCACGCGCGCGTACCCGTCAGAACGCCGCCACGCGCGCGTGGCCCGCGGCACGACCTGCGGCAGGGCACCCCGGACGCGTCGACGTTCCCGCGTGCGACGTGGCTGGCGTCCTATCGGCGGGCCCTGCAGCAGGCGCCCAACGAGGTGTTCGGCCCCGGCGATCCGGCCGGTCGGATCGAGCTGCGGGAGGCACTCGCCGAGTACCTGGCACGCGCGCGTGGCGTGCGTACCGAGCCCGGCCGGATCGTGATCTGCTCCGGCTTCGCACACGCCCTGCGGCTGCTCTTCGACGCGCACCCACCGGTCCTGCGCGGCCCGTTGGCCGTGGAGGAGTACAGCCTGCCCTTCCACCGCGAACTGCTCGCCGCCGCGGGCGTCCGGACCGTACCGCTGCCGCTGGACGAACACGGCGCCGACGTGGGCCGGTTGGCGCGGGAGCGGGCCGTGCTGCTCACGCCGGCGCACCAGTTCCCCACCGGCGGGCCACTGCACGCCGAGCGGCGGACGGCCGTCGTCGACTGGGCACGCGCGCGTGACGGAGTGGTGCTGGAGGACGACTACGACGGCGAGTTCCGGTACGACCGCAAGCCCGTCGGCGCCGTGCAGGGGCTCGACCCGGAGCGGGTCGTCTACGTCGGCTCGGTCAGCAAGAGCCTGTCGCCCGCGGTACGGCTGGGCTGGATGGTGCTGCCGGAGCGGTACGTCGACGGCGTGCTCGCGGCCAAGGGCGAGCGGGAGGCCTGGGCGAGCGTCCTCGACCAGCTGAGCCTCGCCGACTTCCTCACCTCGGGGTCGTACGACCGTCATGTGCGGCGCATGCGGCAGCGGTACCGGAGCCGCCGGGACCGGCTCGTCGCCGCGCTCGCCGAGCACGCGCCGCACATCGAGGTCACCGGGGTCGCGGCCGGGCTGCACGCGGTGCTGCGGCTGCCACCGGGCACCGAACGGTCCGCGGTGAAGGCCGCCACCTGGGCGGGCGTCGCCCTGGACGGCCTCGCCGAATTCCGGCACCCGGACGCGGCACGGGGGACGGCGGAGGTCGGCACGGCGGCGCGGGAGGCACCGGGGACCGGCACGGCGGCGCACGACGGGCTGGTCGTCGGCTACGCGACGCCCTCGGAGCACGCGTACGGGGCGGCGCTGGACGCGCTGTGCCGGGCGCTGCCCCCCGAGGCCGGCTGAGGGGTCTCCTCGCCGTCTCCTCCCGTCTTTCCGCCGTCTCCTCCCCGCCTCCTCCCCTCGGAGGAGCCTCGGCGTACTGCCTGCGCAGGAGCGCGCCCCGAGCGCGCTCCTCCGGTGCTCGTAATTCTTCTCCGAGCGCCCGAAAAGTGGGGTTCCGACCGACATGGAACCCGGCTGCGGTGGGATCATTGCAGCAGGAGGTGTGCTGCCGTCGGGCCCGGTGCGGGGCCGGCAGCGGTTCGCCCCATCCTTCGTTCCGCCGTCAGGCGCAGGGCCACCCCCGCGCGTCCCCCCTGTTGGCGGCCGGTCCTGGAGGGTGAGCGATGACGACGCTCGACGAACGTCACGGAGAAGGTGCGCGAGACGGGGACAGGCCCCGGGGCGAGGTGGCCCTCGGTCTGGTCGACGCCCCTGCCTTGGCCGCCGTCCCACTCGACCGACCCGGCGCGGCGGTGCCCGGCAGCGCCGGGTCCAAGGCCGCGAACCTCGCGCGCGCGGCCGGTGCGGGGCTGCCCGTGCTCCCCGGCTTCGTGATCCCTCACCACGGCGGCGGTGACCCGGTCGCCCTGCGGCGCGCCTGGGACGAGCTCTCCGAGGGCGGCTCCCGCCCGCTCGTGGTCCGCTCCTCCTCGCCCCAGGAGGACACGGAGGAGTCGTCCCTGGCGGGCCAGTTCGCCTCCGTCCTCGATGTACGCGGCTGGCGTGACTTCCTTACGGCGGTGCGGACCGTGCTCGACTCCGCGGCGCGGCCCGACGGCTCCACGGCACCGATGGCGGTGCTGGTGCAGCCGATGCTCGCGGCGCGGGTCGGCGGGGTGATGTTCGGCGCCGATCCCGTCGAGGGCCGGTCCGACCGGATGCTGGTGAGCGCTGTGCGGGGCGGGCCGGACAGTCTGGTCAGCGGGGAGCAGGCGGGCACCGACTACTTGCTGAGCGGACGGGGACGGCTGCTGCGGACGGAGCCCGCGGAGGGCGGCGCGCTCCTGACCCGCTCCGAGTTGGTCCGGCTGGCGCGGCTCGCGCGGCGGGCCCGGCGGATCTTCGGCGGACCGCAGGACATCGAGTTCGGCTTCGACGCGGACGGTCGGCTGTGGCTGTTCCAGAGCCGCCCGATCACGGCGATGGCGGCGCGGCCCCCGCACGGGGCGCGGCTGCTCGGGCCCGGCCCGGTGGCGGAGACGCTGCCCGAGCAGTTGGCGCCGTTGGAGGAGGACCTGTGGGTGGCGCCGATGACCCGTGGACTCGCCGCCGCGCTCGACATCGGCGGGAGTGCGCCGCGCCGGCTGCTGCGGACGGTACCGGTGGTCACGACGGTCGGTGGCCGGGCCGCCGCCGATCTGCGTCTCCTCGGCGCCGTCGGCCCGCGGCACCGGTGGCTGGCGCTGCTCAACCCGGCGCCGGGGGCGCGCAAGCTGGGCGCGGCGTGGCGGGTGGGCCGCCTCTCCGCGGCGCTGCCGGGTCTGGCGACGGACCTGATGGCGGACGTCGACCGGCGCCTCGCGGAGATACCACGGCTGTCCACGCTCCCCGCCTCCGCCCTGGTCGCGGAGGTCCGCTGGACCCGCAGGACCCTGGTCTCCCTGCACGCCCAGGAGGCCCTCGCGGGAGCCCTGCTGAGCGAGCCACCGAAGAGCCGGACCGGAGCGGGCACGGCACTGGCCGCCCTGGAAACGGCACGCGCGCGTGGCGTTCCCGACGACCGGGCGATCGCCGAGAACCCGGTGATCCTGGCCCTCACCTCACCGAGCCTGCACGGACGCGGACGCCTGCCGGAGCCGACGACCCTCGGTGTCGAGGCGGCGCCGGCGGGCCCCGAGGCCGAGGCGGCGCAGGCGGGGTCAGGCGCCCCGGCCGCCACCGAGAGCGCCCCCGCACCCCCCACCACCCCCCTCCCACCCCGCGAAGCCCTCCGCCTCCGTATCCGCTGGGTGCAGGAGCTCCAGGTGCGGCTAGTGCGGGAGGCGGCCCGGCGGGTCGGGCTGGACGTGGAGCGGGTCGGGTTGCTGCGGTGGCGGGAGTTGGCCGCCGTGCTGCACGGTGCGGCGCTGCCCGGCGATCTCGGGGCACGGGAGCCGCAGGGTGAGTCGCCGCCGTTGCCGGACGCGTTCCGGCTGACGGAGGGCGGAGTCGTCGTTGCCGAGCGGACGGGCGACGGCCGCGACGGGATGCGAGGCGTGTCCGGCGGGCGGGCCGTCGGGACCGTGTGGGACGGGGCGGGTCCCCGGCCGCGGGACCCCGTGCTCGTCGTACGGACCCTGGATCCCGCGCTGGCCCCGCTGCTGCCCGGACTCACCGGGCTGGTCGCCCAGACCGGCAGCCCCCTGTCCCATCTCGCGGTGCTGGCACGGGAGTTCGAGGTCCCCGCCGTCGTCGGGGCGGCCGACGCCGTGCACCGCTTCCCGGTCGGCTCCCGTCTCACCGTCGACGGGACCGCCGGGGACGTACGACTGGAGGACGTACGGCCGGGAGACGTACGGCCGGGAGACGTACGGCCGGGAGACGTACGGCCGGGAGACGTACGGCCGGGAGACGCGCCATGAGGAGGGTCGCGTACGTCTTCGGAGGCCTGGCCGCGGCCGGGGCCGGGACGTATCTCGTCGTCTATCTGTACCGGTGGCAGTGGCAGCGGGCCATGCTGTGCGGCGTCCTGCTGCTGGTCGTCGAGGTCATGCTGCTCGGCATCGTGATGCTGGGTCGGCTGAGCCGTATCGAGGAGCGGCTGAGCGCGTCCGACCAGCGGCAGCAGGAGCAGGCGGCACGCCAGGAGGACGCGCTCGCCCGGCTCCGGCAGCCGGCCGTGGAGCGGGAGGAGACCCGGTTCCGGTGGCTGGAGGACCCGGCGGACCGGGCGTACGTCTTCGTGCCGGTCCTCATGGTCACCGGCGTACTGCTGTCCGGGCTGGCCTGGGTGGTGCAGCGCGTCGCCTCGGCCACGGCCCGGCCCGCCGAGCGGCGACTCGCCGGGCGGCTGGCCGTGCTCACCGCACCCGATCCGGCCGCACCGGACGACCTGGAGGACCTGCCCTCACCGGCCGCCGCGCCGCCGAGGGCCCGGACCGTGCGGGTGGCCGCGGTCGGCGTGGCCGGTGTCGCCCTGCTCGGCGGGCTCGTCGTGGGGCTCGCGGACCTCACCCAGACCCGGGACGAGGGCGCCAACGACAGCGCGGCGACCTCGGTGGTCGTCAAGGTCGAGATGCGCGGCCCGGACACGACGGAGCAGCGGCGGTCGCTGGCCGCTGAGCAGGTCTGGGAGCGCTGTCGGGACTCCACGTCCGTACCGCTGCGGCACGCGACGCTCGGTGATCTGGGCGACGGTCTGTACGCGGGAGTCGTACGGCCCGCGCTCACCGATCACGACCGGATGCGGCTGCGCGGCTGCCTGGAGGACGCGACCCTGGAGCGCGCTCATCTCACGGTGGTCGGCATCGGCGACGCGGACGCCGACGACGACGACTGATCGGCGACGAGGAGGACGCCAGGAAAGGCCGAAGGGAGCACGAAGAAAGGGGCCGAAGAGAGGGTCCGGAGAAAGAGACCGGAGAAAGGGTCCGAAGAGAGGGACCAAGCGGACATAAAGGCAACATTTACGAGCGTACACGGACAAGACGGCCAATCGGGTGACGTGTTACCTTGCCAAAGCGCCCACGTCCCCTAGTCCCCCGGGTCGCCCATGGCTGTCATCACCACCACCCTGCCCCGCCCCGCCCTCCCCGACCGCTCGCTCCAGCGGCGCGTCCGCCGGATCCTCGTCGGCATCGTCGTCGGCTACCTCGCCCTCTGGGCGGTAGGCGCGGGAGGCATCCTGGCCCTCTCCTTCCTGATGCGCGAGGACACCCCGGCACCGGCCGGGACCCGCACGGTGCAGGGGGTGAACCACTTCCAGCCGGTCGACACCCAGGGCCGCCTCTGGCGCGGCTCCGCCCCCTCCCCCGCCGGTTACCGCGCACTGGCCGGCATGGGCATCACCACCGTCGTCGACCTCCGCGCCGAGGACCTGAGCGCCTCCCAGCTCGCCAACCCGAAGAACGCCGGCCTGAACGTCGTACGACTGCCCATCCGTGACGGGCAGACCCCGACGCCCGCGCAGGTGCAGCGGTTCCTCGATGTCGTCGCCCGGTCGTCCGGACCCGTGTTCGTGCACTGCGGTGCCGGAGTCGGCCGTACGGGAGCGATGGCGGCGGCGTATCTCGTGCACACCGGCGAGGAGTCGTCCGCGGCGGCGGTACGGCGCAACCTCGCGGTCGGGCCGCCGTCGATCGAGCAGATCTGGTACGGGCTGAACCTGAGCCCCGCGAAGGCCGAACAACCGCCGCTGCCCGTCGTGGTCGTCAGCCGCGTGGTGGACGCGCCGCGCCGCATCGCCTCCTGGTTCTGAGCACCCCGACCCGATCCGACCTGAAATGAAATGAACTGCCCTGGCACAGGTCAGGTCTTGCGCCCCACCGCCCCGTACCCCGGGATCACCCCGTCGTCCTGCCCCGGTACCGGATCCCCCAGTTCGGGATGCCACAACTGGGGTACCTCCACGCCCGGTTCGACCAGTTCCAGGCCGTCGAAGAAGCGGGCGAACTCCGCGCGGGAGCGCAGGGCGAGGGTGACACCGGCGGCCTTGAGCTTCTCGGTGGCCGCCTTCGACTCCTCGGGGGTGAAGTCGGCGGTGGCGTGGCTGGCCACCAGGTAGCTGCCGGGCGGCAGTTCGGCCAGGAGCCGGCCGACCAGCTCGTGCGCGCCGTCCTCGTCGGACACGAAGTGCAGCAGGGCAACGAGCGAGAGCGCGACGGGACGTTCGAAGTCCAGGATCTTCCGCGCACCCGCCACGATCGCCGCCGCGTCCCGGAAGTCGGCCTGGAGGTACTCCGTCGCCCCCTCGGCCGTGCCGGTGAGCAGGGCCGAGGCGTGGGAGAGGACGATCGGGTCGTTGTCGCTGTAGACCACGCGCGCGTCGGGCGCGATCTCCTGGGCGACCTGATGGAGGTTGGGTTCGGTGGGTATGCCGGTGCCGATGTCGAGGAACTGGCGGATGCCGTGTCCGGCGAGCCATCGGGTGGCCCGGTGCATGAAGGCCCGGTTGACCTTGGCCATGACCGGGACCCTGGGATCGAGGGCCAGCATCTGCCGGCCCATCGCCTCGTCCACGGGGAAGTTGTCCTTGCCGCCGAGATACCAGTCGTACATCCGGGCGGGGTGGGGCCTGCTCGTGTCGATATCGACCATCGGTCGAGTATCCATCAATTAAGCACTACGACAAGGAAGTTCAGAGCGGCGTCGGACCAACACGTCACGACAGCAGGAAGTCCGCCTCCCCCGCCTTCGCGCCCTCGATGAAGGCCGTCATCTCGTCGGTGGTGTAGATCAGCGCCGGGCCGTCGGGGTCGGTGGACTGACGGACGGCGATCCGTCCGTCGGCGAGCTTCATGGCCTCCAGGCAGTTGCCTCCGTTGCCGCCGCTCCAGGGCTTGTGCCAGCCCTCACTGCCCAACTCCCGTGCGGGCATGCCGTTGTAGACGGGTATGCGCGGCTTGATGCGATCCATTCACAGCTCCTTGCGGAGATCCCGGAGGATCTCCTTCGTGCGATGTGCCGTAGCGGCCTGCGCCGCCATGCGGTCCATGACCTCGAGATGGGTCGCCACCTCGGGGCGCGCGTCGAGATAGACGGCGCCGGTCAGGTACTCGCTGTAAACCATGTCCGGAAGCTCCGGCACGGCGAATCGGAACAGCACGAAGGGCCCGTACGTGCCGGGGTGCGGCCCGTTTGCGAACGGGGCGATCTGCAGCGTCACGTTGGGCAGCTTCGTGGCCTCGAGCAGCTTGTCGATCTGGGCACGCATCACCTCCGGGCCGCCGACGGGGCGGCGCAGCGCGGTCTCGTCCACCACGGCCCAGAACCGCGGCGCGTCGGGACGGGTGAGCAGTTCCTGGCGTTGTACTCGCAGTGCGACGTGCCGTTCGATGTCTTCCGGGCTGGTCTGGCCGATCGCCCCGGACTTCAGGACACCGCGGGCGTAGTCCTCGGTCTGCAGCAGCCCGGGCAGGAAGTGGGGGTCGTACGACCGGATGAGGCCGGCGGCGCCCTCGAGGCTGACGTACATCGAGAACCAGCCCGGCAGGATGTCGTGGAACCGCTGCCACCAGCCGGGCTTGTTGGCCTCCTCGGCCAGCTCGACGAAGGCGTCGGCCTCCTCCTCGGAGACGCCGTAGGACTTCAGGAGCAGCTGGAGGTACGGGATCTTGAGGCCGACCTCGGCCATCTCCATCCGGCGGACCGTGGCGGGGGCGACGCGCAGGACCTTGGCGGCCTCCTCGCGCTTGAGACCGGCGCGCTCGCGCAGGTCCAGCAGGCGCCTGCCGAGGACGACCTGGCCGACCGTCGGCGCGGACCGCGGCTCGCTCACCCTCCACCTCCTGGACGTCCCGGGGCCCGGGGACCCGTAAAAACCTGTGCAAAAGAATCCTGGCAGCCGGACGGCGCCATTCGAAGACCTATTCGAAGACCTGGTCGGATCTCCGGTGATCTCAACTGGCGCCGCTCGACATGCTGTTGCGAGCAGTGTGCCACGGCCTTCCAGACCGTCACACAGCACTCTGCAATTTTCAGAGTGACACTTGCCAAGTGTTCACGGCGGGGCGATAGTGGCAAGCGTGATTCCGTCCGCGCCCTTAGGAACAGACGCCGCCGCAGGCCCCCACAGCCTCGGTGCCGCCGAGGGAGTAACTCCTGGTGGGGCCGCTGCCGAGCGCCGATTCCGGTTCGAGCTGGCCGCACATCCGGGTTCGCCGGCCCAGGCGAGACGGTTGACGCGGGCTCGGCTGAACGGCTGGTCGGTCTGCGAGGACATCTGCGATTCGGCGGCCCTGGTGGTCACCGAGCTGGTCACCAACGCGATCGTGCACACGGCGAGCAGCCACATAGTCTGCGAGCTGCACGACGGCGACGAGCTGGTGCGAATAGCCGTGCGTGACGAGGGTTGCGCGCCGGGTGAACCCCGCCCGTCGACGCAGCGCGGTGAAGAGGAGCACGGGAGGGGACTGCTTCTCGTCGACGCCCTCTGTCACGCCTGGGGCGCCCATGAACACGGCTTCGGCCTGCTGGTCTGGGCGGAACTGCCACGCAAGGCCGACGCCCCCCGCCACGACTGCGGCCCCTGCAACGACCTCGGCTGGGGAGCCCGCCCGAAGCCCGGCCCGGCCGGCGGCTCGGAAGACCAGGGCGACGAGGCGGACGCCCGGCACGGAGGGCTTGCCGCCCCGCACGAGGGAGCTACCGCCCGGCACGACGGGACGGCTCGGCACGACACAGACACCCCCCACCACGGGACTGACGCCCCGCACGACGGAGTCGCCTCCCGGCACGACGGAACGACTCGGCACGAAGAGGCCGCCCACCACGGCGAGGCGGACATACGCCACCACGGCGAAGCCGACGCCCACCACCAAGGCGAGCCGGACACGCGCGGCCACCACATCGAGGCGGACACTCGCGGCCACCACACCGAGCGACCGCACGACACGCCACGGGCCCACGACACGGCACGGACCTCCGAAACCGCCCGGCCCCACGACACGGCACGGGCCCCCGAAACCACCCGGCCCCACGACGACACCACCGCGTGCCACCACGACCTGGCCCGCCTGCACGACCCGGAGCGACACCACGGAACAGCCCGGCGCCACGGGACGGGGGGCCCATGGCTGTGAGGCCCGTGGCCGGCGGCAAGGTACTGACCCTGGACACGCTGCTCCGCCTCCGGCGTGACCTGCGCGCCCCGGCCGCACCCCGCCGCCTTCCCGTCCCCGAGGGCATGACGGCCCCGCTGGGCTGCGACGCGGTCGCCATCCCCGCCCGCTTCGGCCCGCTGGTCATGCCCCGGCTGCCCAGAGTGGGGTGCGTCTACGCCGATGAGACGCACTGGTGGTGGCTGGTCCCGTCCGACTCGGACTACGCCCTGGAGTGGCCCGCCCCCGCCCAGTACGCCACCGGCGCGATCGTTCCGGACGCGCCGGTGGCCCCCGACCTGATCCACCGCCCCGACGGGGAGCTCCCGTACACCCCGCCGATCCCGCTGTACCTGGCGTTGTGCCGGGTGACGGGGACGACCCCGACCTGGTCACGCCCCATCAGCGCGTAACCCGTCCCGCACCGCCCACGGCGTACGCCCGCGCGTCCCGGCATATCCGTCTGCGCCCTGCCCCCCGCACCCCCCTCCCGCGATAGTGGCCCTCCGTCCACGAGCGTCCACGAGCGGGGGAGGCCGACGGTGAGGAAGAAACGGGACGTCGGGGGGCCCGAGGTCTCCGAGTCCGAGCAGCTGCTCTTCGGCGGCCCCCTGCGCTACGACGCGGGCTGGAACAGCCACTCCAAGGCCCGGCTCCAGCTGAGCTTCCGGGCCATGCTGCGGCAGCTTCCCGCACTGCTAGCGCTCAGCTTCCGGCTGGCCTGGCAGGCGGACCGCAAGGCCGCGCGGGTCGTGCTCGGCGCCGAGACGGGCCGGGGTCTGGCGCAGGCGGTGAGTCTGCTGGCCGTGAACAGCGTGCTGGGGCGGCTGATCGCCGGCGGTCCGATCGAGGAGCGGTTGCGCGGTGCCGTCCCCGCCCTCGTCGCCATGGCCTCGGTCATGCTGGTCTCCGCGCTGCTGCGCGCCGCGTCGACGTACGCCACCGGCCGGCTGGAGCCCAAGGTGGAGCGGGTGGCGAGGGAGCGCTATCTGGAGCGGGCGGCCGCCGTGGAGCTGGCCGCGATCGAGGACCACGCCTTCCACAAGCTGCTCGACACCGCGCAGTACGGCGCCACGTCCGCGCGCCGCATGATCGCCTACGCCACCCGGGTCATGAACGCGGCGATCTCGCTGATCGCGGCGGCCGGTGTCCTGACCGTGCTGCACCCGGCCCTGCTCCCGCTGCTGGTCACGATGACCCTGCCGAGCGCGTGGAGCGCCCTGACCAACGCCCGCAGACGGTACGAGTCCTTCCACACCTGGGTGCAGCACGCCCGGGCCGGTCATCTCCTCAGCGATCTGCTCATCGAGCCGGAGTCGGCGCCGGAGATCCGGGTGCACGGGGTCGGCCCCTTCCTGCTGCACCACTTCCGGGCGATGTCGGAGGTCGCGGAGGCCGAGCAGGAGCGCCTGGCCCGGCTCGCGGCCCGTACCGGGCTGTTCGCGGCGTGCTGGACGGGCCTGGCGACGGTGGCGACGTACGCGACACTCGGTGGTCTGCTGCTCTCCGGTGCGATGGCGCTGTCGGTGGCGGGTACGGCGGTGATCGCGATCCGCTCGGGCTCCGGCAGCCTCGACAGCCTGGTCCTGGAGGTGAACCAGCTCCACCAGGAGGCGTTGTTCGTCGGAGACCTCCAGCGGCTGTACGTCGAGGCGGAGAAGCGGGCCATCCCGGTCGGCGGGCGGGAGCTGCCCGAGGACCCGGCGGAGATCCGCTTCGAGAACGTCACGTTCAGCTACCCGGGCGAGTCGACGCGGCCCGCCCTGGACGATGTGTCGCTGGCTCTCCCGCTGGGCCGGATCGTGGCGCTGGTCGGCGAGAACGGCTCCGGCAAGACCACCCTGGTGAAGCTGCTCGCGGGCCTCTACAAGCCCGACCGGGGCCGGATCCTGTGGGACGGAGTGGACGCGGCGGGCGCGGACCGGCGGCTGCTCGCCGAGCGGATCGCGATGGTCGCGCAGGACTTCAAACGGTGGCCGTTCACCGCCAAGGTCAACGTGGCGATCGGCCGCTCGGCCGCGCCCCTGACCGAGGAGCGCATGAGCGCCTCGGTCACCGAGGCCGGGGCGCAGGAGGTGGTGGCCGATCTGCCGCACGGCCTGGACACCCTGCTGGCCCGCCACTTCAGCGGTGGGCACGAGCTGTCCGGCGGGCAGTGGCAGCGCCTCGGTATCGCGCGGGCCGCGTACCGCCGCGGCCGCATCCTGATCGTGGACGAGCCGACGGCGGCCCTGGACGCCCGGGCCGAGCTGGAGGTCTTCGAGAAGATCCGGGCCCTGGCGGGCACCGGTCAGACGGTGGTCCTGATCACCCACCGGCTGGCGTCCGTGCGCCACGCGGACCTGGTCCACGTCCTGGAGCAGGGCCGTCTCGTGGAGTCCGGCACGCCCGAGGAACTGCTGGCCACCGGTGGCGTCTACGCCGAGCTGTACTCGCTCCAGGCGCGCCAGTTCACGGCCGAGGTCCCCAGGGCGGGGTGATCAGGGCTGGGCGATCTGGGCGGGGTGCTCAGGCGACCACGTCGGCGGCCGCGTCACCCCGCACGATGACCAGGAACGCGTCCGTCGCCAGGTCCATCACGACCTCGGCGTTCAGGCCCTCTGCGCGTCGTGCGTGTGCGAACTCCTCCGCGGGCCACGATCCGCGCGGCCCACCGGCGGGAAAGCGTTCGAGCACGGTTCGCCCGTTCACCATCCTGCACCTCCAGAAAGCGTCGTACTTGTAGGAGTTAACGCTCTGGGGAGGGTGAACGCCTCGCTCAGTTGCGGGACTGAGACGTAGCTGACACGGGTTCGGCGCGAAGCGTGAGAATCCGGTTACTTACCGGTCACTTTCGCTACCTTCCGTGTCAGTCCTCGTACTCGTCGTGATACCGGACACGCTCACTCCCCGCAGGCGCCCCCAGCGTCGACGCGCGCCCCTTGGGCTCCTCCCACTCCTCCTGCCGGCCCAGCGCGGTGAGGTCCAGGAGGCTGGTGGTGGAGCCGAGCCCGTCGAGACCTCGTTCGTACGTCGAGTAGGTGTGGAAGACCCGGTCGCGGTCCCGCAGGAAGCAGCTGACGCCGGGCCGCTCGAAGAGCTCCCCCTCCTGCTCCAGGGTCGCCTCGAAGTCATGGTTGAAGTCGCCGCCGTACGACGAGTACCAGGGCAGGGTCCAGCCCATCCGCGCCTTGAACGGCAGGATCTTCGTGTACGGCGCCCTGGACACGGCCGCGAACGTCGTCCCGCGTGCCTTCAGGTGCGCGAGATGCCCGATCTGGTCCAGGAACGCCGAACAGCTGCGGCAGCCCGCGTCCCACTCGGGCGCGAACATGAAGTGGTATACGACGAGTTGGGCCCGCCCCTGGAACAAGTCGAGCAGCGTGGCCTTCCCGTCGCCGCCCTCGAAGACGTACTCCGTGTCCACCTCCACCATGGGCAGCCCGCGCCGCTCCGCGTTGAGCGCGTCCCGCGCCCGCGTCGCCGCCTTCTCCTTGACCAGCAGTTCCCCGCGCGCCGCGCGCCACTGTGCACGCGAGACGATCTCCGGAAGCGACATGACCCCTCCTGCTGCGACGGTCCGTTCGGGGTAATGACCGGTGTCGCGGGCGAAACTCATCGGCGGCTCGGGAAACTTCTCCGGCCCGGGTCGGGCTCTAGGTGTCGTAGTCCTGGATGCGCTTGCCGTGGCTCCGGTCGAGGAGTGCGGGCATGCGCTCCCCCAACTCCCCGACGACCTCGGCCACGTCGATGGTCAGCAGTTCGCGGTCGCGCATCAGGATCCGGCCGTCGACGATCGTGGTGCGGACGTCGGAGGAGCGGGCGCTGTGCACGAGAGTGGCGGCGAGGTCGTGGACCGGCTGGGTGTGCGGGCCGGTGAGGTCGACGAGGACGAGGTCGGCGCGGCGGCCGGGTGCGAGGGTGCCGACGCTGTCCCCGAGGCCGACCGCGCGGGCGCTCTGGAGTGTGGCGTGGTGCAGGGCCTGGCGGGAGGTCAGCCAGCGGGGGTCGCCGGTCGTGGACTTCTGGATGAGCGCGGTGAGCGCCATGGACTCCCATACGTCGAGGGAGTTGTTGGAGGCGGCGCCGTCCGTGGCGAGGCCGACGGGGACTCCGATGTCGTGCAGGGCCCGTACGGGGGTGGTGGAGGGCCAGCCGAACTTGAGGTAGCCGCGGGGCGCGGTGGCGACGGCGACCCGGCCCGCGGCGCCCGCGAGAACGGGCAGGTCACGGTCGAGGATGCCGGTGCCGTGGGCGATCAGGACGTCGGTGTCGAGGATGCCCGTGCGGACCAGGACCTCGATGGGGGTGACGCCGTGCCGTTCGAGGCTGACCTCGGCCTGGTCGCGGTTCTCGGAGGCGTGCAGATGGACGGGCAGGCCGTGTTCGCGGGCGAGTTCGGCGGTGGCGGCGAGGTCGGCCTCGTCGACGGTGTACGGGGCGTGCGGGGCGAGGGCCGTGGTGATGCGGCCACCGGCGGCGCCCCGGTGTCGTAGCGCGAACTCCAGTGACTTCTCCCGGCCTTGGGGACCCTGGGAGGAGAAGTAGGCCTCGCCGAGATGGGCGCGCAGCCCGCACTCCTCGACGACTGGGGCGACGGCGTCCATCGAGAAGTAGTGGTCGGCGAAGCAGGTGACACCGGCGCGGATCATCTCGGCGCAGGCGAGCCGCGCGCCCAACTCCACATCCTTCGCAGTGAGGTTGGACTCGATCGGCCACACGACGTCGTTGAACCACTCCTCGGTGGGCATATCCTCGGCGACACCGCGCAGCGCGACCATCGGGGCGTGGGTGTGGCAGTTGACGAGACCGGGGAGGGCGACCTGGCCACGGGCGTCGATGTGCTGCCGTCCTTCCACGGGCGCGGGCGCGGGGGTGGCGGCGACGGACTCGATGACTCCGTCTCGTATGACGATGGTGGCGTTCTCCTCGAACCCGATGCGCTCCTGATCGTCGTGCACGAGAGCGGTGCATCCGGTGATGACGAGGTCGGCGGGCGGAAGGCCGGTCGGTGAGGGGCCGTTGGGAGGGACGGTCATCCCGCCAACGTACGACGGTGTCGTCGCACCGCGTGAGCCGAACCGCGCATCCGGTCCCGACTCTGTCGCGAGACCGGCCGGACGAGCACGCTGACCTCACCACCGCGTCCGGAAGGGGGCCCGGCATGCTCATCGGCACCTGGAACCTGGAGAACCTGTACCGGCCGGGAGGCCCGTTCGGCCCCAAGGACAAGGCGGCGTACGAGACGAAGCTGGCCGCCCTCGCCACCGTGATCTCGGCACTCGACCCGGCGCTCCTCGCCGTGCAGGAGGTCGGGGAGCCGGAGGCGCTGCGGGACCTGGTCGGCATGCTGGGCGGCGACTGGCACACCGCGCTCTCGCGGCACGCGGACGGCCGGGGCATCCGGGTCGGTTTCCTCAGCCGGGCGCCGCTGGAGGTGCTGCACGACACGAAGGGGTTCCCGGCGAAGCTGCGCCCGGTGCAGGCGGACGACAAGGAGCTCACGGTGTCGGAGGCGGGCCGTGGCTTCCTGGCGGTGGAGGCGGCGACGGCGGGCGGTCCGCTGCGCGCGGCCGCGTGCCATCTCAAGTCCAAGCTGCTGTCGTACCCCGGCGGCCGCTTCCAGCCGCGCGACGAGGGCGAGCGGGCCCGGTTCGGCGCGTACGCGCTGTACCGGCGGGCGGCCGAGGCGACGGCACTGCGCGCGCTGGCCGATGAACTGCTGGAGGGTGACGGCCGCGCGCGGGACGTCGTCGTCCTGGGCGACCTCAACGACGAGGTGCAGGCGGCGACCACCCAGCTCCTCCTCGGCCCGCCCGGCTCAGAGCTCGGCACTCCGGCCTTCGACCGGCCGGACGGCGGCGACGCGGCACGGCTGTGGAACGTGGCCCCGAGGATCCCCGCCGAACACCGCTTCTCCCGCGTCAACTCCGGGCGCCGCGAACTGATCGACCACATCCTGCTGAGCCACCGGACGGTCCACCGGGTGACCGCCGCGGGCACGGGCCTGCCGGACGAGCACGCGCCACGGCTGCCGTCGGTGGGGGCCGATCCGGCGGAGCGGCAGGGGGCGGCTGGGTCGGACCACGCGCCGGTGTGGGTACGGCTCGACTAGGACGCTGACTCGGCCGGAACGGCGACTCAGCCGGCGAGGGGCAGCTCAGGGAGGCGTATCCGCGCGTGTTCGCGCCCCTTCGCGAGCTCCTCCGCCAACTCCGCGAGCCTGCGGGTGTAGCGGGAGTCGATGCGGCCCGAGTCGTCGAGGTGGACGGCACATGCGGTGGTGGTGTCGACGAGCTGTTCGAGGGTGACGACGATGTCGCCCGTGCCCTCCGAGTGCCGGGCGAGCGCGGGGAGTTCGGCGGCGGCGACGGCGATGGCGGTACGGGCCTCGGCGAGCGTGCGGTACGCCTCGCGGCGCAGGGTCCAGCGCGCGGCACGGTCGTCGGAGCCGCTCAGTACGTGGTCGAGGTACGCCTGCGCGGCGCCGCTCGCCGCCGCGAGCCTCGCCCGCACTCCCCCGGCCCGCTGCCCCGGCATCGGCAGATGGCCGACGAGGAGGACGAGCGCGCAGGCCAGCAGGGTCTCGCCGATCCGTCCGGCGGAGGCCTGCGGTTCGCCGCCGACCATGACCAGGGCCAGCACGAGGACGGTGACGACGGCGGTCTGGGCGGCGAAGTGCCGGGTGGCGACGGGGATGAGCGCCCCGCTGACGGCGACGAGCGCGATGAGCCCTTCGGGACGGGGCAGTACGGCGGCGAAGGCGGCGAACACCAGCGCCCCGAGCACGGTCCCGGCCGCCCTGCACAGCACCCTCGACGCGAGCGGTCCGAGGTCGGGCTTGACGAGGAAGACGGCGGTGGCGGGCAGCCAGTACCAGTGCTCGTGCTCCCCGTACCAGTGGGAGTGGTGCAGGGCCTGGGCGATGGCGGCGCTGGCCCCGAAGCAGAGGGCGACCCGCAGCCCGTACTCCCGCCCGCCGACCCCGAGGACGGCGCGGAGCAGATCCCGTCCGGTGCGCCTGCGGGTGTGCAGATCGCTCCCCTCGGCCTGGTCGAAGGCCTCCGCGGCATGCAGCAGCGCGTCGTCGAGGGCGCGCAGCGCGGGGGCCGACCGCGAGGGCGCGGGCAGCGGCCCGGTGTGCGAGTTCTCGCGTACGGCGGCGGCGAGGCGCCGGGGTCCCTCCGCCGCCCTCGCCGGCACCGCCTCCTCCGCCCAGGCGAGGGCGGTGGCGGCCTCGCCGAGCGGCAGCGCGGCCGCGTACTGCGCGTGCAGCCGCCGCTCGGCCGCGGAGCTGGCGTACCGGCGCAACCGGGGCCCGGCGAGGGCGTCCTGGGCATGGTCGAGGGCGGCGGTGAGCGCGGCACGCCGAGTGGTGGCGTGCGCGGTGCCGACGGCGTCGAGAAGTGCGGCGACGGCGTCGTAGACCGCGGCCACCGCCTCCCGTTCCCCGTCGAACCGGAAGTCCCCGGCGAGCGAGCCCGGAGTGGGCAGGACCAGCCGCAACGCCAGCAGCCACACGGCACCGGCGAGATAGGCGAGCGCCCGCTGCCACCCCGGTTCCGGCAACGGCATCCCGGCCCCGATCGCGGCGGCGACGAGCACCTGCGTACCGGCCGCGGAGGCGACGGGCCCGACCGCACTCATGCCACCTGCGACCAGACCGAGCCCGGTGAGTACGAGGGTGAGGGCAACTGCCTCGAGCGACCCCCCGGCGTACGTCCCCAGCAACAGCCCACCCGCCCCGGCGAGCGCGGGCACCCCGATCCGCTTGACGGACACCCGCCGACCGCCCGGCCGGTCGTTGATCCCGGCGAGCATGGCCGCGATGGCGGCAACCACCCCGAGCGAGACCCACCCCCCGGCCACGGCCACACCCAACAGAGGCCCGGCAGCCAGCGCCCCCCGAGCCACGGCACTCCAGGGCACGGGACCACGCTGAGCACGAAGGGCATGAGCGAGCCAGGGCGGCAGAGCGAGAACGCGGGACACAGGGCTCCTGTCGACTGGACGAGGGCGGGGTAAGCCTTCGGGCGACGGTGGCCGGGCTGTCGGGGTCCACGGTAGAGGGGGGTGTTGGAGGAGATGGGGCCGTTGTATTTCGGGGATGTGACGGTTGGCCGGAGAGGCGAGTTCTTTATGAACGCAACTCGCGGCGGGCCTCCGGAAAAAAGGAGCGGGCCCGAGGGCGTAGCCTGCCCCCGGGCCCTGTGAATGCCGTCCATTTCGCACGCCGGCACACTTGAGAACCCAGATCAGTCGTAATGTCGTCGCGTCCTGCCTTTGGACCACCGCACATCGAGCTGTGCGGACTGGACTTGAACCAGCATCTCGACGCCCTGGGCCTGGGCCCGGTCGATCCGGCGATCGACGGCGAATACTGAATCTGGAGCAAGAGTCTGAGATTGATCGCGGTCTGCCTCTGCCAATTGGGCTACCGCGGCGTGTAATTGAGTGCCGCGGGGAGGGCTCGAACCTCCACTGGAACCGCGCAGTCACGACAAGCTTCAGTTTCAGCTTGCGCTCCTCGCGCACCCCGGCCGCAAAGGACCGGGGATTCTCTGAGATTACCCGAAGAGGTAACCGAACACGGCGTCCCCGACCCGCTGGTCGACGACGTCCACGCCGTTCGCCTCCTCACGGGCGAACTTCACGGCCTGCTGCAACTTCTCGACCCGGTCGAGGAGTTCATTGACCCGCCGCGCCGGAAGCGCACCGGAGAACTTCACGGTGGTCCAGTATCCGATGGGAATGTCCTCGTAGTAGACCTCGACCTGAGCGGGGTGCTTCTCGGTCGCCTCGGCCTTCACATGGTTGCGGGGGACCTTCTTCGTACGAAGGGTCCGCACCGGCTCGGTCTTCCAGGAGTCCGTGGAAGGGTCCTGCACCCACCCCTCGGAGGCGTCGAGCACGGGCAACTTCCGTACGAACGTGTTGAGATCGACGAGCTGCTTCTCCAGGAAGAGCAGGTACGACACCGGCACGTCGGCGACGAGCACCCGCCCGTCCACCTTCACGTCCGCGCGTGCGGCGCAGTTGGCCCAGTCCTTGGTGGCGGTCACATCGAAGAGCCGCGTCAGCGTCGCCGCGGTCTCCCGCAACACGTCCTCGGCCTTCACCTGCACCCGGGTCGACTCGGGCGGCAACTGCTCGCCCTCCTCGTCCTTCGGCTGGTAGGTACGGGAGATACCGGCCAGCAACGCGGGCTTCTGCAGCCCGTGGTGAGCGGCCGTCAGGTCCTGGTGCGCCTTGGACTTGACGCCTTTCTCTACTGCGATGATCTGATTGAGTTTCGCCACGTCAGGGACGGTAGCAGCGACAACGGTCGCATTTCGAAGGATTATTCGCGTCCGGCCGCCGACATGAGCGTGGAAGTATTCCCACATGGCGCAACCCGCGCCTGTCCACGACCGCCGTCCAGGCATACCTTCACGGCATGACCTGGCACAGGGTTCTGCCCTATTGGGGCCTCGCCACCCTGGTCGTGGCAATCACCGCCTGGGTGTCGACCGACATCGGCCCGATCGGCCTGACCGTTCTCTTCGGGCTCAGCCTCTTCTGGTTCCTCTTCCAGGCTCCGGTCCCCTGCGGCGCCAAGATCCGCAAGGAGGGCCAGACCTGCCGGAACAACGCCCGTGGTCTGCCGCGCGGTTGCCACTACGAGCAGCACAAGTGGCAGCGCGTCCGCTCTCTCGCCGTACGGCCGAGCCTGCGTCGGACAGGGCGTGAGCTCTTTCCGGACAAGAAGACGGGCCTGGCGACGCTCGGCACGGTCGTCGCGCTCGTCTGCACGCTGACGACGACCGTGTGGCTGGTGCTGGGGAAGGGCAGCGGCTGACTGATCACGCGGCGACGAGCAGTGCCTCCGCCTCGGCGACGGCCGCGGTCAGCTCCTCAGGATCGACGCTCAACTTCCTTACGACCGCGTCGATGTCCCGTAGCCCCGCCCGCTCCAGCAACCGCTTCTCGTTGGTCACCCATTCCCCCCGCGCCGCCAGCACACCGTGGGCCGACTGGACCGCGGCCGTGGCGACGGCGCCGGCGACCTCGGTGACGCGTCCGGCGGGGGCATGCGCGGCCTTGGCGTAGGCGAGAGTGGCGCGGGCGGTACCCAGCCAGCGCTCGGGGGCGGCCTGGCGCAGCTTCTCCGGGTATACCGCCGGGCGCGCCAACTCTCCGCGCAGCACTCGGTTGATCGCCAGCTCCGCCACCACCAGGTAGCTGGGGATGCCGGCCAGATGGAACATCAGTGGCTCCACCCGGAAGCGTCCCTCCTCCGCCTCCGTCAACTCGTGCTCCACGACGTCGAGATCGCGGTAGTGCACGTCGACGCGTCGCCCGTCGATCGTCAGCCACGCGCCGCCGTTGAACACGCCGCCACCCCAGCCACCGACCTCAGACACCTCGCCCTCCCAGCCGACGGCACGCAGGTCGGCTGGGTCGAAGACACCCCGGTAGTAGACGGCCAGGTCCCAGTCACTGTCGGGCCTGTGTGTTCCCTGAGCTCGGGAGCCGCCGAGGGCCACTGCCTGGACCGTGGGGAGCGCGGCGAGGCGGTCGGCGGTGGCGTCGAGGAAGACGGAGTCAGGGAGGGCGGGGTCGGGGAGGGCGGGCACGTCGGTCCCTTCAACGAGTCGGGTGGGTTCTGGAAGCCGCCGGGAGCGTACGCGGGCACCGGCCGCACGGCGACATATTTATCCGAGCCGCCACTCCCCTCGGCCGGATCGGCCATGGCGGAATGGGCCAGGTCCATCTCGGGGAGTCCCCGGGCGGGGAGCCGGCGGCCGTCAAGGTCATCAAGCCCTCGGTGGTCGACTACGAGACCGGCTGCGTTTCGCTCAGGAGATCGAGGTCCTCAAGACCATCTGGGGTCCGCGGTCGCCGCGTTCCTCGACGCGGACGCCGAGGCCGAGCAGCCGTGGCTCGCCACGGAGATCCCCGTTCGCACCACCAGACGATCGGCCGCGGCTTCCTCGGCTCGCGCGCCGAGCTGCTACGCCTCAACACGGCAGCCCTGCATGTCCGCTACCAGCCCAGTCCCGGACGCATCCACTTCCGGCTGATCACGGAAGCGGGCAGGATCCGCGTCGGGTATGCCGGCCGGAGCGGCCGGCCGACGGGGTGCCGCGCAGGGCGCGATGAACGTCGTGGCCTCTCGGTCACAGTGGGCCCAAGTACTCCGCAACGAAACGGCCGACCGCCGTCAGCGGCGGCAAAGTGTCCGGATCCATCACAGTGGCACTGACAAAGAGAACGACCCCCGCCGTGGCGTGTACGACAAACGCCAGGAACACAGCGACATCCGACCAGCCCTGCGCCTGTGTCAGAACGACGAACAGGGTGGCAGAAATCAGCAGGCTGATCACCACGACGCTCACATCGAATCCGACGCTCCACACGACCGCTGGGGGCTTCTCCGCCGAGTGAATGAGGTGAATCGCGGATCCCGCGATCGGCAGCGGAAGCGCGATGGCGAAGTAGCCCACGACGCCCACGAGCCTGACCCGGAGGGTGCGGGGCTCCCCCCGGGGACGTACTGAACGCCTTCGCGCCGGACGACTTGCCGCGCCGTCGGCTTCGATCCCGCCCGTGGCCGACTCGGCGCCCTCCTCCGTGACGCCGCTCTCCACGGCCTCCCCCACCAGGACGGTCGGTTGACCATCCGCTCCGCGCGACTGCACCTCGTCGCTCAGCAACCGCAGTTCGTCCCGGACTGCCCCCAGCTGAAGCTCCGCCTGTTCCATGAGCTGGGCGAACTGCTCTGTCTCCTGGTCCTCCCCCACCACCTCGGATGACGGGATCGGCACACTTGTGGTGCTTTCCCGCTCCGCGGCCCGGCGTTGAAGCGCCAGCTCCTGCTGTGCCTGGGCCAGGTGGACCTCGGCCTGCGCTCGTGCCTCCTCCGCCTCGCGCATCACCCGCTGGGCCCGCATGACGCGCAGCTCGGCGTCCTTCAACCGTCCGGCGAACTCGGTCTGGGCCTCGGCCCGTCCTTCGGCCCTCGCCCTCTCGACCTGTTCTTCCAACTCCGCGCAACGGGCCGCCCATTCTCCCACCGTGCGGGTCAGCACCTGGACCACGCCGTCGGCACGCTCGCGTGCCTCGTGCGCGGCCTGTCCCCGGGCTTCCGGCGTGATGTAGATGTGCGTCACATGCTGGTCCCGGCCGGACTGATACACCTGGCCGTTCTCCGACGCGCGTGCCCAGGCATCAGCTTTTCCGCGGCCGTCGCCGCCCCGGTTCTCCAGTCCGCTCATCGCTCGGTGATGTGCTGGTCCCGGGCCGACTGGTAGATACGGCTGCTGCCGTCGGCCCGTGCCTGCATGTGTACGCCTCCGGTGATCGCCTGACCGCCCGAGCCCTCACTCAGCCGGTCCAGCAGCCTTTGCAGCTCATCGGCCGCTTCGGGATGCTCTCCGAGCAGTCCGGCGAACCGTCCGATCCAGTGGCCTTCGAGGCGGTTCGCGGTCTCCGGGCTGTCGCCTTCCAACGCGGCGAGCCGGGAGGCCTCAAGCTCCCGCTCCACGTCACCGGCGGCCTCCGGACGGAATCTGCGCCAGACCGCCACCACCCCGTCACGTGCCTGCTGCCAGCCCTCGCCGACAAAAAGAGTGACGACGGTCGTCCCTGCCGTCCCGGCCAAGGTGAGGAGAAACGGATCCATGGATGCCCCCGAGCTTCCGGATTCCACCACGCCGAGTCACCTGCTCCGACCCAGCGGTGTCGACAGAGCGCGACGGACACCCTATCCCAACCCTCATACCCCACTGATGAGTTACCGACTCGCCTGCCACCCGAACAGCGATCACCCCTCACCCACCGCATCCGACATCCTGGCGGGCAACGACCTCCAGTCCTCCACACCCGCCTGGACCAGCTTCTTGACCCGCTCCTTCCCCTCAGCTTTGAGCACGTCGCGCAGACAGGCGCAGTCGGTGAGGTCCCGGTTTCCCACAAGGCAGACGTAGATCCCGGCGATCTGCAGACCGCGTGCCGCGGCGGCGAGTTGGGCGTCCCAAGGGAGGGGAATGCGACGTGCGAGCTCTTGGGCGAAGACCCGCTCGATGCGAGGGCGACTCAGCAGCCCCAGAAGGCCGCCGGCCGTCCGGGCCACGGCGTCGTGCAGCTGTTCCTTGCCCTTGAGGATGGCCCGCGCCAGTTCCGCGAGGTCGTCACATCCCTTCCTTCGGTGTTTCTTGACGAGCGCCTTCCAGGTCGCATCAGAGACGTAAGCGGAGGCGCGGTCCGCGATGGCCGCTGCGCCACCGTCCTTAAGGGTGTCCGCGCAGAAGCCGGCTACTTCTTCCAGGCGGCGGCGCTCACGCGATGGCGGTGGGGGTGCGGGGGTCGCGCGTCGCGGACGAGAAACCGTCGCCACCCGTGGCGTCCTACGCCTGGGTGTGCTTCGACGGGTACGGGCGGGTGCTGGTCGAGGTGCGCGCCCCGACCGACGGGAGCGCGGGGGTGAAGTCACTCGCCCCGCCGGTAGACCTACGTGAAAACGGCAGCGTACGTCCGGGCCCGAGACCCGGTTCTTGCACAGCCTGCCGTCGGGCTTCTGGGCACGGCATCGGTACACCATTCCGTGAGTGTCTCCGGACCGAACAAGCCCGAAAACAGGGCCGATTCGGCCAGGCAGCTGGTCATGCCGCGTGACGCCGGGAGTGCAGCGTTCCCGTCGTCGGCGACTACCCCGCAGCGATGAGCTGGTTCATCACAAAGTTCATGTGCTGAAGGTGCCCGACCTTGATCCAAGTCTCCGCATTCCCTGAGCCCTTGGAGCCCTCTCCCTGGGCGCACTCGTGCAACCAGTCCTCGCCGTCGCCGTAGTCGGCGCCGCGGAACGCTTCGGACTCCGTGATCCAGCGCGCCATGGCCCGGACACGGTCGACGCGCTCGTTGCCCCGGGTGGGGACCCGGCCGATCATGAAACCGTCCGGCGCCGTGTAGCGCATCACGCCCCACGGAGGGCCTGGCGCCCGTACATGGGGAATGTTCGCGCTGAACGCATGCTCGACCGAATAGTCCCCATAGACCACGGTTCTCGGGAACTCGGGTCGGGCCGCACGCACCGCCCCGTAGACGTGCCGGTCATGGCGCTGGGCGACGTAGGCGGTTTCGGCGCCCGGGAGGTCGTGCACGCGGGGAAAGGCGCCGGACGTCAGAACGACCGTACGCCAGGGGGCCGGCGCACCCAGCACATCGAGAGCCGCGATGGCCGTCTTGCCCGACTCCGCGGCGTCCGGGACTGCTCCGAGGTCGAGGATCAGGTCGACCGCCGACGGGGGGAGGCACAGCCGGTTGATCAGGCTCAGCAGCTCTGCCGCGCGGAGTTCGTCCGGTGGGGCGTCGACCAGGAGGCGTATGCCCATGCCTCGGCCGCTCAGGAAGGCGAGATCGGCGGCGTAGCGCTGGAGTTGTGGGTCCCGTTCGGGGCCGGTCACCAGCCTCAGTCGACTGCGGGTCATCAGCCGCCACAGGCTCGCCGCGGATCCGTGGATGCTGCCTTCGACATGAGTGGCGTCCACCCAGCCGAACCTGCCGTCCATGGCCTCGATCAGCTGGTCCGTACGCAGAGTGAGCCAGCGGTCGAGTGCGCTCTGGTCGCTGTCCCAGTCCGGCGAGGACGGCTCGCCCCGGGTGCGCTCCCGACCGGAGTGCGGGACGAGCGTCCACAAGGGCGCGATCCGTCGCCGTAATCGGAAGTCCAGTTGCGCATAGGCGTTCCAGGCGTCTCGCCGCATCGGCAGAACAGGCATGTAGATCGGCTCGACCATCGCGGCTCCCCCTAGACCCCGCTGAATCGCCGTATCGCCCCTGGTCGAAGGGTGCAGCGGGACTCTCTGTGACGAAAGAGCGCGATTCGGCCATGGCCTGGCCCGCTCATGTGAGCCGGCATTCGGCAGACGCTGTCAGGGGCCCGCTATACGGTTGACCTGGACAACAACCCGGGGGCGAAGGAGTACGTCGCGAGGCCCACCCTGGCCGCCGCGCAGCTGCTCGGCGGTCTGACCCCATACCTCACGACGACCTACGCGCTCACAGACGGGCACACCCGCCGCTACACGGTCCCGTGACACCCCTGCGATCTTCTGGCAGTCGACGGAGTGGACATGAAGGCGCCCGGCTCGCGGCTTGGACGACGTGACACGCGTCCGCGGATCACACCCGAAGTCCCGCCGGACAGACAGTCGTCGACTCCCACCGACTGAACTCGCTTTCGGATTGGGGCTCGACGCGCCAACAAACCCTCTCCACATCGCCGTGGCATCCGAACCGGTCGTCCCCCAAGCCGACTTGCCCTACTGTGGGTACCCAGGAGAGTGATCATGGCATTCAGGCAGCGCAAGCGGCGTCGACCGAGCGGTCCGACGCAGGTCACGGCCAGGCTGGCGATCCCGTTCGTCGGTGACATCACCGGCACCTGGGAACCGGCCGACGCGGAGCGCAGCGCGGCCTGGGAGTTGTACCTGGAGCTCGTCACCCGCGTGTCGGTCGAGGAGCTCGATCCCGAAGAAGGCTTCCTGCGCGAAGCGCTGTCGTCCCTCTACTCCTTCTTCCAGACCACCCGCGAGATCCTGCGCCGCTACGGCCCCGAGGTCGCCCCTCCCCTGGCCCCCGGCCACGTCAGCTTCGGCGTCCTCGCCGTCACGGTCCTCAACCGCGTACTGCGTCCGCTGCTCGCCACCTGGCATCCGCGGCTGACGGCGTACGAGTCCCAACGGCCGGAAGGGCAGGACCCGGTGGCGTGGGAGCAGCAGTGGGAGCATGCGGACGCACTCCGCGAGCGCATCGGCGAGGTACGCCGAACCCTCGTCTCGCTGGCGCGAACCCTCCAGGAGGTGGCGGACGTCAGCGACCTGATCAACCTCCCGGCACCACGCTCCCCGATGGCGGCCACCCCCACGGGACCGCTTCAGCCCTGAGAGCACCCGGGACTGAAGCGGCTCTCGCCGGCGAGCAGGTCGCTCACCCCTACGACGGTCAGGCCTCCCACAGATCGCGATGCCGGTGGCGGGTCGGCGGATGGTCCAGACCCTCGGCCCACGACAGCAGCTCGCCCGAAGGAGCCGCCCGCAGGTGCCGTCGGGCAGCCGTGCGGAAGCCCTGGAGGGCGGCCCTGGCCTGACGCTCGTAGGGGCTGTACCGGCGTTCGTTCACGGCGCGGGAGTACGTGTACGAGGTGAAGCTCCGCCTGGCGAACCTCGGCGCCGGACGGCGGCCCTCGCGCGCGGAACGGGCCAACTCTGCTCCGGAATAGCGGAGTTCGGTGACGGTATGGCCCGTCCAAGGGCCGTGCAGGCCGAGCGGCCAGCGTGCGGGCAGGGTGCGGCGGCTGTTGGGGACGTGATGAACGGTGCGTGACATGGCAGACCTTCCGCGGCCCACCGGAGTGTCCGGTGCGGCGCTAGAAGTCCGCCGCGGTGAAACGTCCCAGATGTTTGTCGCGCATGGCGTGAGGCTGACACCCACGGGGCCGCGCTGTCGAGTGGTTATCCACAGGCCCCGTCCGTCGTGGGCCATTGTCAGTGGGTCGCGCTTCAATGGGATACGTCGTCACAGAGAGTCATGGCAGAAGGTCATGACAGAAAGTCATGGAGTGCCATCACGGGGGAGGCAGCGATGACGGTTCGCGGGGAGTACGAGGAGGACGGGCGACGGTATGTCTCCCTGGCCGGCCTGCGGCTGCGGGGGTGGACGACCGGGGGCCTGGTGCACCGGCTGCTCGGGCCACCGGACCGACTGAGCGTCGATCCGCGCGCCCGCGCCGCGCCGCCGGTGCGGCTCTACCGACTCGAGCGGGTGGAGGCGGCCGAGCAGAGCCATGAGTTCCGGTCCGGCCGGAGAGCTACGGCCGGACCGGTCCGGCCTGCGAGAGACGGCGACGCGGCGGAGAGGGAGGAGTCGTGAGGTGGAGAAGCCGCCGGGAGGAAAATCGGGTGGCGGCCCGGGAGAGCGGCTTGGATGATCGCGAGGTTGTCCGTCGCGTCGCCCGTCCAGCACTGGAGTCCTCGTGATCCGCCGTGTCACCTCCCCGGCCCTCTTCCCACCGCCCACCTACTCCCACGCCTCCGTGGTGGAGGCCGGCACGAAGCTCGCGTTCCTCGCCGGTTCCGTACCGCTCGACGCCGAGGGCAGGATCGTCGGCGAGGGGGACCCGGTGCGGCAGGCGGAGCAGGTGCTGGCGAACCTTCAGGAGCAACTGCGGGCGATCGGCAGCGACTTGGCGCACGTCCTGTACACCGACGTGTACGTCGTGAGCAGTGAGACCTCGGTGCTCTCCGCCGTCTGGGAGGTCGTGGAGGCGTCCGGACTCAGCACGGGGCCGCACTCCTCGACGCTGCTCGGGGTGGCCTGCCTCGGGTACTCCGGGCAACTGGTGGAGATCACAGCGACGGCCGTGGTCCCGGAGGAGGCGCGATGAAGACCGGATCGGGAGGGGTCACGCTGCGCCGCGCCACCGCCCCTGACGCCGCGGCGGCGGCCGACGTCTGGCTGCGTTCCTTCGACGCCGCGCTGCCGACGGTCGTCCGACCGCGCTCCGACGACGAGGTACGGGACTACTTCCGAGAGGTGGTCGTGCCGCTGCGGGAGACCTGGGTCGCGGACGCGGACGGGATCGTCGGGGTGATGGTGCTGAACGACGACCTCCTCTCCCAGCTCTATCTCGCCCCCGACTGGCGCGGCCGCGGCCTCGGCGACCGCTTCGTCACCCTCGCGAAGGAACGCAGCCCACAAGGCCTGCACCTGTGGACCTTCCAGGTCAACAAGCCCGCCCACCGCTTCTACGAGCGGCACGGCTTCGTCGCCGTCGAGCGCACGGACGGCAGTGGCAACGAGGAGCGGGAGCCGGACGTGCGATACGTCTGGCGGCCGTAGGACAGGGGCGGCTTCAGGCACGGGCGTTGCGGGCCAACTCCAGTGCGTACGACGGCCACCACTGGCCTGCCGGTGGGCCGCCCCGGCACGTTCCGTCCGACTCGCCGGGCCGTTTGATCCACAGGTAGGCGTCGAGGAGTGGGTTGCCGGTGTCCGTCGTCGGCGGCTCGCCGAGGGCGCGGCCGGGTGGGTTGCACCAGGACTCGGCGTCGGCCTCGGTGTACGGGCCGTTGCCGTTGCGGCTGGTGTCGATGACGTAGTGCTTGCCGCCGAGGTACTGCGACAGTTCGTCCCCGTACGTCGAACTGGCCTGGTTCGTCTGGAAGTTGGAGACGTTGAGCGCGACGCCGTCGGCCCCGGCGACGCCCGATGCGCGCAGGGCGGTGACCAGGCGCCAGGCCTCCGGGATCCAGCCGGAGTTCCCGGCGTCGAGGTACACCCGGGTGTGCGGGCTGCGGGTGAAGCGGTCGACGGCGTAGGCGAGCAGGGCGTGGCGGTCGCTCGCCACCACTCCGGCGCAGCCGGCCACGGCCTGGGCGACGGCGTCCGGTTCGACGATCACGTAGGCGCCCCGGTCGCCCAGGGCGGCGGCGAACTCGTCGACCCAGGCACGGTAGGCGGCGGCGCTCGGGGCACCGCCGCTGGAGTACTGGCCGCAGTCACGGTGGGGGATGTAGTAGGCCACCAGTACGGCGACGCTGCCGGCCTGCGCGGCTGCCGTGGTGCGGGCGCGGACCAGGGGGCCGGGGCCGGGTCCGTGCAGCCACTCCGCCTGGGGCCGTGCGGCGATCCGGTCCATCAGCGCGGCGTCCACGGCCCGCCCTTCGCGCCGCCACTCGGCCGCCTGCTGAGCGGCCCGGGAGTCGGGGTCGGTCCAGAACGGCTCGGGCAGGTCACTCGACGCACCCGTGCAGCACAGGCCGGTGAGCAGGGCGGCGAGGAGTGTGCGGGCCGTCGCTCCGGATCTTCGGGAGGCCCGGACCGTGGACAGCCAGGTCAACACCATGGGGCGACTCCGTTCCCGCCGTGAGGCGACTCGTCCTGACGGGAGTCTCCGACCGCACCACCCCCGACCGAACGCACCACCGGACAGGTCGCCCCAGGATCACCCTGACGGCGGCCGAAGCCGGGCGGAAGCCGAAGCCGGGCCGAGGCCGAAGTCGTGCGGCGGCCGAAGCCGGGCGGACCCCGAGCCGGACGGCGACCGCCACGAGCCACTCACGCCACCCGTCTCGCCTCAGACCCCTCGCCCCAGCCCCACATCTCTCACCTCACTCCCTCTCGCCCCACCCCCTCCCCTCACTCCACCCCTCTCCCCCAAGCCCTCCCCTTAGGCAGCGGCTGCGCATATCCGCCCGCCTTGCTGGTCCGCAGCCCCAGCCCCACCAGTGACTCGGCGAGCTTCACGGCGGCGCCCACCCCGTCGACCACCGGCAGCCCGAGCTTCTCGCCGACCACCCGCTGGAGCCCGGTCATCCCGGCGCAACCCAGCACCAGCACCTCGGCACCGGCGGCGCGGGCCCGTTCGGCGGCCGTGAGGAACGCCGCCTCGGTGCGGTCCGTGTCGCCGAGGTCGAGGACGCTCAGGCCGGTGCCGACGACGGCGGCGCAGTTCCGGCCCACGCCCGCCAGCTCCAGGCTGTCCTCGATCTGGCCGCACGAGCGCTCCAGGGTGGTGACCACCCCGTACCGCCTGCCCAGCAGACACGCCAGATGGGCCGCCGCCTCGGTGATGTCGACGACGGGGACGTCCAGCAGCTCCCGGACGCCCTCCCGGCCGTGCTCACCGAAGCCCGCCATGACGACGGCGTCGTAGTCGGGACCCTCGTAGGTGCGCAGGAGGTCGATGACCGCGGCCGCCGAGAGGTAGCTGTCGAGCCAGCCCTCGGCCGACTCGGGCCCCCACCTCGGCGTCAGCCCGGTCACGGTGGTGCCCGGGCCTGCGGCGGCCCGGGCACCTCGTACGATCTCCTCGGTCATCTCCTGCGTGGTGTTGCAGTTGGTGACGACGATCCGCACTCCGATCAGACCTCCACCGCTTCGGGAGCCGTTCGCTCGCTCCGGCACAGGACCGCGTACAGGCCGGCCGCCAGGGCGGTGCCGATGAACCAGGAGTACGGGGCCACGTCGCTGAACGTCTTCACCAGGGCCAGGACCGCCGAGACGCCCGCCGCCGGCAGGAACGCCCACAGGGCCTTGGGGTTGACGCCCTTGCGGTAGTAGTAGCGGGAGCCGGGCGTGGCGTCGAACAGTTCGTTCACGTTCACGCGGCCCTTCTTGACCCAGTAGTAGTCGAGCATGATCACGCCGAACAACGGGCCCAGGAAGGCGCCGAGGCCGCCGAGGAAGTAGTTGACGACCGTGGGGTTGGAGAAGAGGTTCCAGGGGGTCACCAGCAGCGCGGCGACCGTGCTGATCATGCCGCCGACCTTGAAAGTGATCTTCTGCGGCCAGACGTTGGCGAGGTCGTACGCCGGGGAGACGAAGTTGGCGACGATGTTGACGCCCATGGTGGCGATGGCGAAGGTCAGTGCGCCGAGGACGAGGATCCAGGTGTTGCCGACCTTGGCGACCAGCTCCGCCGGGTCGGTGATGGCCTCGCCGAACACCTCCAGGGAACCGGCCGTGACGATCACCGAGACGACCACGAAGGCGGTGGAGTTGATGGGCAGGCCCCAGAAGTTGCCGCGGCGGACCGTCTTGTAGTCCGGGGCGAAGCGCGAGAAGTCGCAGAAGTTGAGCATCAGCGTGCCGTACGTGGCGAGGATCAGCCCGATCGCGCCGAACCACTGCCGCCACTGCTCGCCGACGGAGACCGGGTGCGGCGTGGAAGTGAGGGAGATGGTCCAACCGGCCTTCGAAAGCACCCACACCGCCAGCGCGATCATCACGATCCAGATCGCGGGTCCGCAGAAGTCCTGGAACTTCCGTACCGACTCCATGCCCTGGCTGATGATCAGCGCCTGGATCAGCCACAGCGAGAGGAAGGAGACCCAGCCCAGCGCGTCCAGTCCGAGGAAGGAGCTGTGGGTCCAGGACTCCAGGCCCGGCCAGGCGGCCAGCAGCATCACGTTCACGGCCACGGAGGCCAGGTAGGTCTGGATGCCGTACCACATGATGGCGATCACGGCCCGGATGAGGGCCGGGATGTTCGCGCCCCAGACGCCGAAGCTGATGCGGCTGATGACGGGGAACGGCACACCGTGGCGCTGGCCGATCTTGCCCATCCAGTTCATGCCGACGTAGATGATCACGAAGCCGACGAGCAGCGAGGTGAAGACCTGCCACACGTTCATGCCGAGGACGAGCAGGCCCGCCGCGAACGTGTAGTTGCCCAGGTTGTGGACGTCGGACATCCACATGGCGAAGAGGTCGAAGACCTTCCAGTTCCGCTTGTCGGCGGGCGCGAGGTCTTCGTTGGTGAGGCGGGGATCGGGGACGAACGCTGGCGCGCCGGTGGCTTCGGCGTGGTCGGCAAGGGACACGGGGGCCTCCAGGAACGGGGACGGAGGAGGATGACGGCCGTTTGGTATACCAAACTGCGGTCATAGTCCTCTCGTCAAGCGTTCTGACCGATGTCGTGTTCGTTAACGCTCCGTAAAACACTTCCGGAGTCGGCGAAGATTGCCCCATGAGCTCCACGACGAAGATCGAACCTCTGGGCGCCGTCCGCGAACGCGTCCTGGCCACTCTGCGACAGGAGATCATCGCCGGCGGGCTCCGGCCGGGCGACCGACTGGTCGAGCGGGAGCTGGCCGAGCGGTTCGGGGTCTCCCGGGTGCCGGTCCGTGAGGCGATCCGGGCGCTGGTCGCCGAGGGGTTCGTCCACTTCGAGACGCCGCGCCGCACGGTCGTACGGCGGCTGACCCCGAAGGACGTCAAGGAGCTCTTCGAGCTGCGCGAGGCGCTGGAGGTGTACGCCGCCGCCCTGGCCGCGGCCCGCGCGACCCCTGAGGACCTGGCCGAGGTCGAGCAGCTCCTCGACCGGGCGGCCACGGCGACCGAGGCGGGCGACGCGGAGACGATCACCGACGTCAACAGCCGACTGCACGACCGCATCGTGGCCATGGCGGGCAACAGCCTGCTGATAGAGGCCCTCGAACCGGTCGCAGGCCGACTGCGCTGGCTGACCCGGCGGAACGAGGAGTGGCCCCAACTCCTCGTCGAGCACCGCGAGTTGTACGAGGCGATCGCGTCCGGCGATCCGGAGCGGGCCCGCGCGCACGCCCTCGCGCACGTGCGGACCAACTACGAGTCGACGGTGCGGCAGCTGTTCGGGGAAGACCAACTCCCTTAAAGGCGCCCGTACTTGTCCGTCTCCCTTAAAGGCGTGCGTACTTGTCCGTCGCCGCCACCATCGCCTCGGCCACCCCCGGCGCCCCCGCGTTGTGCCCGACCTCGTCGATCACCACCAACTCGCTGCCCGGCCAGGCGTGATGGAGCCGCCAGACGATTCCGGCGAGGTTGCCGAAGTCGAGGCTGCCCTGCACCAGCGTGCCGGGCACTCCCTTGAGCAGGGGCGCGTCGCGCAGGACGGCACCGTCCTCGTCCAGGAAGTGGCCGTTGCCCCAGTAGTGGGTGACCGTGCGGGCGAAGCCCATCCGGAACCCGGGGTCCTCGAAGCGCTCGACGGACCTGGGCGGCGCCGGAATGGTCGCCGTCTCCCAGTCGGTCCAGGCCCGCGCCGCCCGCGCCCGCACCTCGGAATCGGCCGACTCCAGCAGCCGGTTGTAGGCGGCCGCGAGGTTCCCGGACCGCTCACGGGCGGGCAACTCACCGACGAACCGCTCGAAGGCGTCCGGGAAGATCTGCCCAAGTCCCCTGGTCAGCAGGGCGACTTCGGCATCCGAACCGGTCGCGACCCCGGTCAGCACCAGCTCGGACACGGCCGCCGGACGCGTCTGCGCGTATCGCAGCCCCAGCACCGATCCGAACGACACCCCCCACACCAGCCACCGCTCGATCCCGAGGTGTTCCCGCAGCAGCTCCAGGTCGGCGATGAGGTGCGGGGTCGTATTGACGCTCATGTCGGTGTCGTGGGCGCTCGCCGGCGGCGTCGAACGCCCGGCACCGCGCTGGTCGAGCAGGACGATCCGGTAGGCGGCCGGGTCGAAGAGCCGCCGGAAGTACGGCCCGCTGCCGGACCCGGGCCCGCCGTGCAGCACCACCGCGGGCTTGCCCCGCGGGTTCCCGCAGGTCTCCCAGTAGACGCGGTTGCCGTCACCGACGTCGAGCATGCCGTGGTCGTACGGTTCGATGTCCGGGTAGAGAGGCATCCAGCGACCCTAACTCCCCCGCGACGGCCCGGTCCCCTCAATTCCGGCCCCTACCGCAGGCCCGCCGCCGCACCCAGCACGTCCCGCAGCATCCGCGGGGTCAGCCGGCCGGTGAAGGTGTTGCGCTGGCTGACGTGGAAGCACCCGAAGAGCTCGATGCCGTCGAGCGGCACCCGCGCCCCGTGCCCGAACGCGGGCCGCGGCCGGGGCACGCTCCACCCGGCCTCCGCCAGCGCGGGCAGAGTCGCCTGCCAGCCGAAGCCGCCGAGCACCACCACGGACCGCAGGGTCGGCCGCAGCAGCCTCAGCTCCTGGACCAGCCAGGGACGACAGGTGTCCCGCTCCCCCGGCGTGGGCTTGTTGGCGGGCGGTGCGCAGTGCACGGGTGAGGTCACGCGTACGCCGTGCAGCTCCAGGCCGTCGCCCAGGCCGGTGGCGGTCGGCTGCGAGGCGAGGCCGATGTCGTACAGCGCCTGGTACAGCACGTCCCCGGACCGGTCGCCGGTGAACATCCGGCCGGTGCGATTGCCGCCGTGCGCGGCCGGGGCGAGCCCGACGATCAGCACCCGGGCATCAGCCGGCCCGAAACCGGGCACGGGCCGGCCCCAGTACGTCTCGTCGGCGAAGGCCGCCCGCTTGGTCCGCGCGACCTCCTCCCGCCAGTCCACCAGCCGGGGGCAGGCACGACAGCCCGCGATACGCCGGTCGAGGTCGGCGAGAGCGTCCATGCCACCACCGTACGACCCTGCCCGGACCGCTTCGGCCCACGCCCCCGCCGCCCCGGCCCACGTCCCCGCCGCCCCGGCGAGGCCGACTCCCTCGCCGTTCCTCGACCCGCCCCGCGGTCCCGGGGCAACAGTCTCGGGAGCGCGTCCGGGGCGGCCCGGGCGGGGCGAAATTCCGTCGGGGCGGCTCTGCACGAAGGGCTAAGGTCGGGTCATGGCTGCTGACGGCGCGGACACCGACGCGACACACCTGCCCGGCACCCGTGCGACGGGTCCGGAGACCGACGTACGCGACAACCCGGAGGCCGAGACCACGGCTGCCAACCCGGAGGCCAAGGCCACGGCCGCCGCGGTCGCCGCCGCCGAGGCCGCCGGGCCGCAGCACGGCGAGAGCGTCCGCGTCGACAGCTGGATCTGGTCCGTACGCCTGGTCAAGACCCGCTCCGTCGGCTCCGCCGCCTGCAAGGGCGGTCATGTCCGGGTGAACGGCGACCGGGTCAAGCCGGCCCACTCCCTCCGCGTCGGCGACGAGGTCCGCCTGGTGCACGAGGGCCGCGAGCGGATCGTCGTCGTCAAGCGCCTCATCCGCAAGCGCGTGGGCGCCCCGGTGGCCGCCCAGTGCTACATCGACAACAGCCCCCCGCCCCCGCCCCGCGAGAACATCGCCCCCGCCGGCATCCGCGACCGCGGCACGGGCCGCCCCACCAAGCGCGACCGCCGGGACATGGAACGCCTGCGGGGGTTCGGCGGACCCTCCGCCGGACACTGACCGGGCACTCGGCGCTCCACGGACGCCCCCACCCGCCCCTCGCACATCCCACGCACACGGCGACGACGTCCGGGCAAGGCCCTCAGGCCCTCCGGACGCCATCGCCCTGTGCGTCGATGCCGACCTCCCGGTCAGGCGCGCCCTCGCACCAGCCCCAGCAGCCGTGCGTTGTGTTCCCGGCGAGCCCGGGCGATCAGGGCCAGCGGCACGATGAGGATCAGCGGGGTCGCGGCGTTCTCCCCGTCGAAGACGGAGACCTGGACGACGAACGCGCCCACCATCAGCGCGCTCAGCGCCACCGCGGCGACCGACTGGAGCAGCGGGATCAACAGCGCGACGGCACCAGCCAGTTCAAGCGCGCCGATGGTGTACATCCCGGCGTCCCCCCAGCCCATCTCGGCGAAGCCCTCGGAGGCCGAGGGGTGCGCGATGAGCTTGGGCAGCGCGCTGGCGACGGCGTAGAACAGGGCGAGCACGATCTGAAGGGCGCGCAGTGCGATCCGGGCCCGGCGACCACGGGCGGTGGCCGACTCGGCGACCACGGTGCCGGACTGGGCGGATGCGGCGGCGGTGGTGGCGGGGAGGGTGGTCTCGGACATCAGGGTCTCCTGTGGGAAGCGGTCCGTAGTGCTTTCACAGAGGTAGACCGACCCCCACGCCAGAACTCATCGCCGAGCGGATCGCGAATCTACGCCTTGTCCATCGCCCCGGCCACCGCCACCCCCACCGGCACCGCCCGGACCCAAGTTCCGTCCTCCGTCAGGTACTTGTCCACCCGCAGCCCCGCCTCCTCCAGCGCCTCCTCGAACTGCTCCTTCGTCAACGGCCGTGCCAGGAACGTCTGTGTCCACACCGCGTCCGGGAACTCGTACTCCGCGCGGACCGAGTTCACCCCGTCGCCGACCGGCTCCGCCGACAGCATCCGGACGGTGTAGCCGCTGGGATCGATCCGCTCGCGCGGCAGGTTCGTGTGGTAGTCCGCGCCCTCCCGCTGGATCAGCACGCACCCGCCCTCCGCGACATGCCGGGCACAGGCCCGCAGCATCCCCCGCCGCACCTCGATGTCGCCGGCGTGCACCAAGAACGACGCGAGCATCACCACGTCGAACGTCTCGCCCAGGTCGAGCCCTTCGACCGGGCCGCATATCGTGCGGGCCCCGCGGACGCGCTCCAGCATCTGCGGCGACTCGTCCACCGCGGTCACCGTGAAGCCCCGCTCCAGCAGCGGGTGGGTCATCCGCCCCACACCACAGCCCAGCTCCAGGATGTGCGCCCCCGCCGGCACGGCCGCGGCGATGATGTCCGGCTCGTCGCGCACCGGCAGCCGCGCGTACAGCTCCACCGCGCAGCCGTCGGGAGTGATGGCGCCCGGTCCGGTCCCCTCGTACCCCTCACGCATCTTCATCTCCATGCCCGTCCAACGGCCCGCATCCGCACGGCCGTTCCCCGACCGAACACCTTCGCCCGTACGAGCTACATGCGAGCCACCACCGAGCTACAACGGCAGCCACCCGTGCCCGATGTACCAGTGGCCGCCGCCCCGCAGATGGTCTCCGACGGCCCGTTCCACCGATGTGCGCCGCGGCAGCCCCGCCACCGGGAGTCCCGGGTCCCCGAAGACGAACTGGACCGGTTCCGTGTCGGCCGGCTCGGGGTCCTGGTGAGCGATCCGGAACCGCTTCTGGAAGCGGACGATGTTGGAGTCGGCGGGCAGATACCACCGCAGCTGCGGGTCGAGCAGCCAGGAGTGGCACATCGCCGCCCGGTACGGCTCCTCGGGGTGGTGTGCGGCGAAGAACGCGCGGACCAGCGCCAGGGAGTCGTCGCAGGCCGCCGGGGTGAGCGGACCGAGGAACCCGGGGATGTGAATGTCCAGGCAGGGCATGCCGGGGGCCCCGTCGAAACCCGCCGTCTCAAGCACCGATGCCGCGCGCTGCCAGAGGTTCGTCCGCTGGAACTGCAACCGCCCCAACTGGTAGAGCTCACCGCGGAAATGGAGCGTGAGCCACTGCGGCGACTGCACTCCTCCCGTGCCGTGTCGTCTGCGGTGGACGGCCATGTTCCGTCCGAGGTCGGTGAGGGTCCGCCGGGAGACGTCGGCGGGGATCCCGCGTGCGTGGTGGTACGCGCGCGTGTGCGGAAGGGCCGCGACGAACACGTACGCGGCGAAGAACCGGCGCAGCTCCTCCGGTACCTCTTCCAGCCGCTGGCCCAGCTGGAGCCCGTCGCCGTACTCGACGATCTCCCCGATGTCACGCACGAGTTCCCCGGCGCACTCCTCCAGGAGCCGCATCAGCCCGGCGTCCGCCGCCAGGGTGCGGCGCAGGGTGATCAGTTCGTCGATGTCCGCGTGGGGTACCGCGAGGTCGAGGAGCACCTCCGCGAGCTCGTAGGCGTCCGGAATCACAGGGCCCTCCCCCGGGTCGGGGCTTTTGGTGAACGTCGCACCGAAGAGTACGTTTCAAGAAGGAGTGGTGATCCCGATGCGTACGGGCAGTGAGCCGACGACCGCGCGCAGTGCACTGCGGGCGCGCTTCTGGCTGAGCGTGTGGGGGCTGGTCTGGGCGGTCTTCGGCACGGCGGCGTTCGCGCTCGCTGGGCGCCCCGGGTGGGCCGTCGCCTGCGGGGTGCTGTGGCTGGTGATCACCGTGGATCTCACGCTGATCCTGCGGCACATCCGCCAGGGCCCGCACTACCAGCCGGGCCCCGGCATCCCGCCCTATCGGCCGCCGGAGAACCGGTAGCCCCGAAAGCGCCTCAGGACTCGAACCGCGCGGCCTTCAGGTACTGCGGGTTCGGGTCCAGCGCGGCGGCCAGCCGGAAGTGGCGTTTGGCCTGGTCGGGGCGGGCCTGCCGCTCGTAGGTGCGGGCGAGCGCGAAGTGCGCGAACGCGTTGTCCGGCTCGCGCTCCAGGACGATGGTGAACTCCAGTTCGGCGGGCCGCAGTTGCGCGGCCGCGAAGAAGGCACGCGCGCGCAGCAGGCGGGCGGCGGTGTTCTCGGGGTGCGCGGCGATGACCTGGTCGAGCAGTTTCACCGCGCCCTGCGGATCCCGCGCGGCGAGCAGTTGCTCGGCGGCGCGGAAGTCGATGACATGCGTCTCCGGGGTACGTCCGGTCGAACCGCTGGTCTGGGGCACGGCAGAGTCCTTCCCTCACTGGAAGGGTTCAACGCCCGGACGGGGGGCTGCTATTCCTGAGACGTGCGGGACGCGTCCTGCGACGCGCGGGCTCGTCGTACGAGATCGGCCCATACGCCCGTCACGCGGCGCCGCAGGTCGTCCAGGGGTACGTCGTTGTCGATGACGATGTCCGCGATCTCCAGGCGCTTCTCGCGCGTCGCCTGGGCGGCCATCCGCGCGCGTGCGTCCTCGTCGGTCATGCCACGCAGGTTGACCAGGCGGTCGAGCTGGGTATCGGGGCTCGCGTCGACGACGATCACGACGTCGTAGAGCGGCGCGAGGCTGTTCTCGGTGAGCAGCGGGACGTCGTGGACGACGACGGCGTCCGGGGCGGCGGCCGATTCGAGCTCACGGGAGCGGGCGCCGACCAGGGGGTGCACGATCGCGTTCAGTACGGCGAGCTTCTCGGGGTCGGCGAAGACGATCGAGCCGAGTTTCGGCCGGTCCAGGCCGCCGTCGGCGGCGAGCACCTCCCGGCCGAACGCCTCCACGACCGCCGCCAGCCCGGGCGTACCGGGCTCGACGACCTCGCGCGCGATACGGTCCGCGTCGATCAGCACCGCCCCGTGCTCCACGAGCAGCCGGGACACCTCGCTCTTGCCGGCGCCGATCCCGCCGGTCAGGCCCACCTTCAGCATGAGCCGCAGCTTAGGGCCTGTCCGGTCGGCCTGATCCGCCGGGCGGGCCCCAGGGGTGCCGGTGCCGGCGCCCCACAGGGTTCAGCTGTCGCCCTCCCGCTCCGCCAGGAACTTCTCGAACTCCCGTCCGATCTCGTCCGCCGACGGGATGTCGGCCGGCTCGGCGAGCATGTTGCCCCGGGTCTCGGCGCCCGCCGCCGCGTCGTACTGGTGCTCGAGACCCTGGACGAGGGCGACCAGGTCCTCGTCGCCCTCCTGGATCTGGCGGTCGATCTCGGTCTGGGTGCGATGGGCGTCCGTGCGCAGGCCGTGCGCGATACCCGGCAGGACCAGGCCGGTCGCCGCCGTGATGGCCTCCACCACGGTCAGCGCCGCGTCCGGGTACGGGGAGCGGGCGATGTAGTGCGGCACGTGCGCGGCGACGCCCAGGACGTCGTGGCCGGCCTCCATGAGGCGGTACTCGACGAGCGCCTCGGCGCTGCCGGGGACCTGCGCCTCGTCGAAGGGGCTGCGGTGGCCCGGCACCAGGTCGGTGCGGCTGCCGTGCGGGGTGAGGCCGACGGGACGGGTGTGCGGGACGCCCATGGGGATGCCGTGGAAGTTCACGGACAGGCGGACGCCGAGCCGCTCCACGATCTGCTGGACGGCCGCGGCGAAGCGCTCCCACTCCACGTCCGGCTCGGGTCCGGACAGCAGCAGGAAGGGCGCTCCGGTGGCGTCCTGGACGAGCCGCACCTCGATGGTGGGCTCTTCGTACTCCGTCCAGCTGTCGCGCTTGAAGGTGAGCAGCGGGCGGCGGGCGCGGTAGTCCACGAGCCGGTCGTGGTCGAACCGGGCGACGACCTGGTGGGGCAGCGAGTCGAGCAGCCGGTCGACGATCTGGTCGCCGGTCTCGCCCGCGTCGATGTATCCGTCGAAGTGGTAGAGCATGACAAGGCCGGCCGACTCCTGGGCGAGCGCCACGTCGACGACTGCCAGGCCCTTCGGCTCCCATGCGTACAAACCCTGCGGATCAAGCACAGTGACCGCTCCTCCTCGTGTTCGTACTGCACAACGCGCCCTGAGACGTGGGCATTCCCGCCCACGGCTCTGATCAGGCACCTCTTACTGGGTTCTCATGACTCGCTCCACCGCGTCACGAGAACGGCACGCGCGCGTGGGCGGGCGGATGGCGTGAGAGGGGAGGGGGTTCCGGCCGTCGAGGGGATGTCGGGCGGGGGCAGCGAGGGCGCGGTCGGCGTCGACGGCCTTCGGTGCGGCCGTGCTCGTACGGCCGTGCTGGATACGTACCCGGTGGGCGCCGGTCGCACGCGTGAGCAGCCTGTCGGCGCGGGCGGACACGGCTGAGGGGCCGCACCTCGAAAGGTACGGCCCCTCAGTCAGGAGCTGGTGCTCAGTGGGCGATCAGCTCTGGCCGCCGGCCAGCTTCTCGCGCAGGGCGGCAAGCGCCTCGTCCGAAGCGAGGGCACCAGAGGTGTCCGCACCCTCGGAGGAGTACGAACCGCCACCGCCACCCGCGGCCGGAGCCGCGCCGGCAGCGTCGCCACCCTCGGCAGCGGCGGCAGCGTCGGCCTCGCGGCTCTTGATGACCTGCTGCTGGTGCTGCTCGAAGCGGGTCTGCGCCTCGGCGTACTGGTTCTCCCACACCTCACGCTGGGACTCGAAGCCCTCGAGCCAGTCGTTGGTCTCGGGGTCGAAGCCCTCGGGGTAGATGTAGTTGCCCTGGTCGTCGTACGACGCGGCCATGCCGTAGAGGGTCGGGTCGAACTCGACCGAGGCCGGGTCGGAACCGAAGGACTCGTTGGCCTGCTTCAGCGACAGCGAGATCCGGCGACGCTCGAGGTCGATGTCGATGACCTTGACGAAGATCTCGTCGTTGACCTGGACGACCTGCTCCGGGATCTCCACGTGGCGCTCGGCCAGCTCGGAGATGTGGACCAGACCCTCGATGCCCTCGTCCACGCGGACGAACGCACCGAACGGAACCAGCTTCGTGACCTTGCCGGGCACGACCTGACCGATCTGGTGCGTGCGGGCGAACTGCTGCCACGGGTCTTCCTGGGTCGCCTTCAGCGACAGGGAGACGCGCTCGCGGTCCATGTCGACGTCGAGGACCTCGACGGTGACTTCCTGGCCGACCTCGACAACCTCGGAGGGGTGGTCGATGTGCTTCCAGGACAGCTCGGAGACGTGGACCAGACCGTCGACGCCACCCAGGTCCACGAAGGCACCGAAGTTGACGATCGAGGAGACCACACCGGAGCGGACCTGACCCTTCTGGAGGGTCGTGAGGAACGTCTGGCGGACCTCGGACTGGGTCTGCTCCAGCCAGGCACGGCGGGACAGGACCACGTTGTTGCGGTTCTTGTCCAGCTCGATGATCTTCGCCTCGAGCTCCTTGCCCACGTAGGGCTGGAGGTCGCGGACACGGCGCATCTCGACCAGGGAGGCCGGAAGGAAGCCGCGGAGGCCGATGTCGAGGATGAGACCACCCTTGACGACCTCGATGACGGTACCGGTGACGATCCCGTCCTCTTCCTTGATCTTCTCGATCGTGCCCCAGGCACGCTCGTACTGAGCGCGCTTCTTGGACAGGATGAGACGGCCTTCCTTGTCCTCCTTCTGGAGGACAAGGGCCTCGATCTCATCGCCCACGGCGACGACCTCGTTGGGGTCGACGTCGTGCTTGATGGAGAGTTCGCGGCTCGGGATAACGCCTTCGGTCTTGTAACCGATGTCGAGCAGGACCTCGTCCCGGTCGACCTTCACGATGACGCCGTCGACGATGTCGCCGTCGTTGAAGTACTTGATCGTTTCGTCGATCGCGGCGAGGAAGGCTTCCTCGTTACCGATGTCGTTGACCGCAACCTGCGGGGTGGTGGCGGTGGTCTCGGTGCTGCTCGTCATGTGGGAAAGGGCTCCGGTTACGGACAGAAGGTCGTAGGTACTGCTACGCCGGGAGCCCGTATCGCTCTGAAGAAGCCGGACAGCCAAGGAAGCGTCCCACCAGCGAACTGGTGATGACGCCTCGAGAACCGAGGGGACATACAACAGATGCGAGCGCAGCCTGCTACGTCTGAGGTGCGCAGGCCCGCAGCGCAACTTGTAGCATACGGGGGCAGCCGGACAGGGTCAATGCGCGAAGGCGCACACCCGGGGCGGATCGCCGCATACCCGGCACAAAACCTGTCTCACGAGGCCACGCGGGCGCGATGGCGTCCCTTTCGTGACGGTCGCCGCGACGGGTTGGACGGAAGAGTACGACGAGGGAGCCGATCATCCAAGAGCCCGTATCGCCCGAGCCGCAGTCCCCGCACGATGACGAGCCGGAAGCCGTCCGGCGTGAGGCGAACGTCACGGAAAGCTCCCGGGCCAACCGGGGCTGGTGGGACCGCAACGCGGACGAGTACCAGATCGAGCACGGCACGTTCCTCGGCGACGACCGCTTCGTATGGGGTCCCGAGGGCCTGGACGAGGTGGAGGCCGAGCTGCTCGGCCCGGCGGAGGAGCTGAAGGGCCGGGACGTCCTGGAGATCGGCGCCGGGGCGGCCCAGTGCTCCCGGTGGCTGGCCGCCCAGGGCGCCCGCCCGGTCGCGCTCGACATCTCGCACCGCCAGCTCCAGCACGCCCTGCGTATCGGAGGATCGTTCCCTCTGGTGTGCGCCGACGCCGGCGCCCTCCCCTTCGCGGACTCCTCCTTCGACCTGGCGTGCTCGGCGTACGGGGCGCTGCCGTTCGTGGCGGACCCGGTGCTGGTCCTTAAGGAGGTGCGCCGGGTGCTGCGGCCGGGCGGCCGTTTCGTCTTCTCGGTGACCCACCCCATCCGCTGGGCCTTCCCGGACGAGCCCGGCCCGGAGGGGCTGTCCGTCTCCGCCTCGTACTTCGACCGCACGCCCTACGTCGAGCAGGACGAGGAGGGCCGGGCCGTGTACGTCGAGCACCACAGGACGGTCGGCGACCGGGTGCGGGACGTGGTGGCCGCGGGCCTGCGCCTCGTGGACCTGGTCGAGCCGGAGTGGCCGGTCTGGAACACCTCGGAGTGGGGCGGCTGGTCGCCGCTGCGCGGGAATCTGATCCCGGGCTCGGCGATCTTCGTGTGCGTACGAGACTGAGCATGTGATCCGTTACGACGCTCTGGACGCCCTTCCGGTCCGCGGTGCCCTGCCCGGGCTGGCCGACGCCCTGGAGGGGCACGGCACGGCGGTCCTCGTCGCGCCGCCGGGAACCGGCAAGACGACCCTCGTGCCGCTCGCCCTGGCGGGTCTTCTGGAGGCCGGCGCACCCGCGCGGCGGGTCGTCGTGGCCGAGCCCCGGCGGATCGCGGCGCGCGCGGCGGCCCGGCGGATGGCGTGGCTGCTGGGCGAGAAGGTCGGCGCGAGCGTCGGGTACACCGTGCGCGGGGAGCGGGTCGTCGGGCGGCACACGCGCGTGGAGGTCGTCACGACCGGTGTGCTGCTCCAGCGCCTTCAGCGCGACCCGGAGCTCGCGGGCGTCGACGTGGTGGTCCTGGACGAGTGTCACGAGCGGCATCTGGACGCGGACACCGCAGCGGCCTTCCTGTGGGACGTACGGCAGGCGCTACGGCCGGAGTTGCGGCTGGTGGCCGCGTCGGCGACGACCGACGCGGAGGGCTGGTCGCGGCTGCTGGGCGGAGCTCCGGTGGTCGAGGCGGCGGGCGTCTCTCATCCGGTGGAGGTGGTCTGGGCTCCCCCGGTACGGCCGGTGCGGCCGCCGCACGGGATGCGGGTGGATCCAGTGCTGCTGACGCATGTGGCGTCGGTGGTGCGGCGGGCGCTGGCCGAACGGGAGGGGGACGTGTTGTGTTTCCTGCCCGGTGTGGGCGAGATCGCGCGGGTCGCCGGGCAGCTCGGCGGCCTCGGTGACGTCGAACTGCTCCAGGTGCACGGGCGGGCTCCGGCGGCCGTGCAGGACGCGGTACTGGCGCCCGGGGCGGGGCGCCGGGTGGTGCTGGCGACGGCGGTGGCCGAGTCCTCGCTGACGGTCCCCGGGGTACGGGTGGTCGTGGACGCGGGGCTGGCGCGGGAGCCGCGCGTCGACCACGCGCGTGGGTTGAGCGCGCTGACGACGGTACGGGCCTCGCGGGCGGCGGGCCGGCAGCGGGCGGGACGGGCCGGGCGGGAGGCGCCCGGGGCGGTGTACCGGTGCTGGGCGGAGGCGGAGGACGCCCGTCTGCCGCTGTTCCCGGCCCCGGAGATCAAGGTGGCCGACCTGACGGCGTTCGCCCTCCAGACGGCCTGCTGGGGCGATCCCGACGCCGACGGGCTGGCGCTGCTGGATCCGCCGCCGGCCGGTGCGATGGCTGCCGCGCGGAGTGTGCTCTCGGCGATCGGCGCGGTGGACGGCACCGGGCGGGCCACGGAGCGAGGGACACGGCTGGCCCGGCTCGGGGTGCACCCGCGGCTGGGGCGGGCCCTGCTGGACGCGGGCGCGTCCCGTGCGGCGGCCGAGGTGGTCGCCCTGCTGAGTGAGGAGCCGCCGCGGGAGTACGGGGACGATCTGGCCGCCGCCGTACGGACGGCCCGGCGTGGAAATGACGCCTACGCGGGGCGCTGGCGGACGGAGGTACGGCGCCTTCAGGCCCTCGCGCCCGAGTCGGACCGCTCGTCCTCTCTCCCCGATGACGCCCTCGCCGGGCTCGTCGCCGCCCTCGCCTTCCCCGAGCGGGTCGCCAAGGCCGACGGCGGCTCGCATCTCATGGTGTCCGGCACGCGCGCGGAGGTGCGTGACGGCAGCGCACTGCGCGGCACCCCCTGGATCGCCGTCGCCGTCGCCGACCGGCCCGTCGGGAAGGGGCACGCGCGCGTGCAACTCGGCGCGGTGGTGGACGAGGGCACCGCGCGGCGCGCGGCACAGGCGCTGCTCGACGAGCGGGACGAGGTCCACTGGGCCGACGGGGACGTCGTCGCGCGGCGGGCTGAGCGGCTGGGGGCGATCGAGCTGACGGTGCGGCCGCTCAAGGACGCGGACCCCGTTCTCGTACGCGACGCTCTTGTCGAAGGGTTGCGGCAGGAAGGGTTCGGGCTGTTGCGCTGGTCGCCCGAGGCCGAGGTGCTGCGGCAGCGGCTGGCGTTCTTGCGGTTGCGGGTCGGTGAGCCGTGGCCGGATGTCTCCGACGTGTCGCTCCACGCGCGCGTGGACGAGTGGTTGGAGCCGGAGCTGAGCCGCGCGCGGAGGCGGGCCGACCTGGCGCGGATCCACGCGGGGGACGCGCTGGGACGGCTGCTGCCGTGGGCCGCGGGCGAGGCGGCGCGGCTCGACGAACTCGCCCCCGAGCGGATCACCGTACCCAGTGGGTCCAGAATCCGGATCGACTACGCGGACCCCGAACGGCCCGTTCTCGCGGTGAAGTTGCAGGAGATGTTCGGGCTGCACGCCTCGCCCGAGGTCGCGGGGGTGCCGCTGCTCGTCCATCTGCTCTCCCCCGCCGGACGCCCCGTCGCCGTCACCGCCGATCTGGCGTCCTTCTGGAAGGACGGCTACAAGGGCGTACGGGCGGAGCTGCGCGGCCGGTATCCGAAGCACCCTTGGCCCGAGGACCCGGCGAGCGCCGAGCCGACGCGGCACACCAACGCGCGGCTCAGGCGGTGACCGGTTCGGGTTCGGAGTCGGTGGCGGGTTCGGGTTCGTCCGGGCGGCGGCTGCGTGCCTCCAGGTACAGCGACAGGGCGAGCAGGAGGACGCCCAGGGTCGCGAAGCCCCAGGGGAGATAGGAGGTCATCAGCAGCACCAGCGTGCGGTTGGACTTGACGAGGTCGACGGTGTGCTCGATGTAGTCCTCGCGCATCTTCACGTGGCCGGCGAAGGCCGTCACCTTGTCGCGGTCGCCGAGGAGGGTGCCGCCGCGGAGTTCCTCCCGGTGGATCTCCTCGCCGTAGACCGGGGCGCCGGTGACGGGTTCGACCCAGAACTTGCGGACCGTGGTGTACCAGCGGGTGGTGCCGGTCTTGGCGAGCTGCTCGGGGGTGACGCCCGCGATGGGCAGCTTCTTGGGCCACTTGACCTGGGTCCAGGGGATGGTCTGCTCGAAGTAGTAGACCTCCAGGCCGCGGAAGTCCTGGGTGCCCTTGTAGTGGATGGGGCTGGAGGTGCGGGTCTGGGCGTCGAAGTACTCGTAGTCCCGTTTCTCGGTCAGGAACGGCCACTTGAACTCGAGGCCCTCGCGTTTGACCGGGTCACCGTCGACCATCTCGCCGGTGGCGTGGATCGGTTCCTGGGTGTGGGCGTCGAAGATGTACCGCTCGGGAATGTAGGCGACCTGTTGGCCGTCGGGCCCCTGGGCGTAGGACAGGCCGTCCCAGACGACGACGTCCCGGCCGAGGGACTTCTCGATCTTCTCGGAGGCCTCGACGTTGCCCTTGAGGGTCTGCACGATGGTGACCTTGGAGACCTTCTTGACCTGCATGGAGTTGTCCATGAGGGTCGCGTCCTTGGCCTCCAGGACCATGTCCTGGTACTGGCCCGGCGGGATCTTGGCCAGGCGCGGGAAGGCGTACCAGCGCAGCATCGGGGACAGTGCGGCGAAGAACACGGCGAGGGCGAGCAGGATCAGGCTGGCCTTACGGCGCATCTCGGCCTCCCTCCCGGGCGGTCACGGGTGTGACGGCACCGTCGTCAGCAGCGGCTTCGGGGACGTCTTGCCGGTCGGCGAGCCCATCGCGGTGATCGTGAGGACCAGGGCGAGCGCGACGGCCAGGCCGATCGCGGCGGCGATCAGGGCACGCATGCGGGCCTCCCGACGGACAGGAACTGATAGGTCGTCAGGTCCGGCACCGTAGCAACGGGTGGGCGAGATGAGAACACGTCGCACACGACGGCGGCGCCCCTCCGTGGAAGGGCGCCGCCGTGGTCGTACGAGAAATGCGCACAGTGCGGGCAGTACGGGACGTGCGAAGTGCTACGCGCTGGGGCTGGCCGACGGGCTCGGGGAGGCCGAGGTCTCGGCGGCCGCCACGGTCAGTTCGACGGTGAGGGTCGCGCCGCCGGCGGTGTTGATGCGGAGCAGGAACGTGCCGGTCGTGTCGTCCGAGTAGAGCTTCGGCAGCTTGAGCAGGCCGTTCGCGTCCGTCTCCAGGCCCTTGAGGGTGCGTACGGTCTTGCCGTCCGCGTCCTTGAAGTAGGGGCCCTTGGTGTTCTCGGTCGCGTCGTCCGCCGAGGTGATCAGGGTGGCGGTGGCGGCGACGCCGTCCGCGACGGCGCCGTTGTCGGTCGCCTTCACCTCGACCTGGTCGGCGAACTCGCCGCCCGGGACACAGGTGAGCGCGGTGTCGCTGGTGCGCACCAGGGTGTCGGCGACGCGCTCGGTGACGGTCGCCGTGTAGTCGAGGCCGGTGACCGAGCGACCGACGACGGTGGCGCGGACGGTGAACTCGCCCGTCTCCTCCCCCGCCTTCAGGGTGGGCGCGACGGCCACGCCGGAGCTGTTGGTGACCACCGTGGCGACGCTCTCACCGCCCGTGAACGTGGTGTCGGTGTCGCCGACGATCGTGAACCGGATCCGGACCTTTCCGACGGCCTTGCCGGCCGAGGTCTCGGCGCGGGTGCTGATCCGCTTGGTGAAGGTGTCCCCGGCCTCCGCGGTGAGCTTCGCGGTGCCCGCGTCCTCGAGGTGGTGCACCGTGTCCGTCGGCGTGGGCGTCGGGGTGGGCGTGCTCGGCGGGGTCGGGCTCTCCGACGGCGGCGGGGTGGGGCTCGGGGTGTTGCTGCCGGGCGTGCTGGGTGAGCTGGGCGTCGACGGGTCCTGGGGCGACGGCGTGGGGCTCGCGCCGCTGTTGTCGTCGCTGGGGGTGGTGGGCAGGGTGCCCGTGCCGTCGGGGATCTCGTGCGTGCCCTTGCGGTAGTACTCCAGCCACGACAGGACCGTGTTCAGGTAATCCTGCGAGTTGTTGTAGCTGAGGATCGCGCGGTTGAGGTCGGCCTGGGTGGACAGGTCCCAGCCGAAGCGGCACAGGTAGTGGCCGGCCGCGAGCGCCGCGTCGTAGATGTTGTTGGGGTCCTTCTTGCCGTCGCCGTTGCCGTCGCGGCCGGCCCACTCCCAGGTGGACGGGATGAACTGCATCGGGCCCACGGCCCGGTCGTAGACGCTGTCGCCGTCGTACGCGCCGTCGTCGGTGTCGCTGATGTGCGCGAAGCCGTTGCCGTTCAGCTTCGGGCCCAGGATCTTGCCGATGGTGTTGCCGTCCGCGTCGACGCGGCCGCCGCGGGCCTGGCCGGACTCCACCTTGCCGATGGCGGCGAGGAGTTCCCAGGGCAGGTTGCAGCCGGGCTTGGACGCCTGGAGCGAGGACGCGGCCTGCTTGTAGGCGGCGAGGACGGTCGCGGGTATGCCGGCCTCGGTCGCGCCCGAGGCGGCGGGGGTGCCGATGGTCGGCGAGGGCTTCGGGCTGTCGAGCGGCGGCAGGTCCGTGTAGTACCGGGAGTTGCCGGTCGCGCTCTCGGTGGGATCCCCGTCGGGGGTGGGCTGGGAGTCGGCGGTGGTCGATCTGCCGTCGCCGTCGACCGTCACTCCGGGCGCCTGGGACGCTGACAGTGCCGCGACGGCCGCCGCGGCGACGGTGGTGGCCACCGCTCCCTTGCGCAGCCTCCTGCCGAATTGCGCCGACATAAAGTGAACCCCTCCCGTGGACGCCCGAGCGCCCGTCTCCGACCGACGTGCTCGCCATGGTGTGACGATCGACCCGCGGTGCGGGTTGCCCTCGTGGAGCTATTCAGTGCCGTGTACTTCAGTTCGGTTCCGCTGTTCGACCGCGCTCCCCGCGCGGTGACCCAGGCGACCCTACGACAACTTGCTTTGCGCGGGCACCTGTTCGCGCCCGGTTTTCACCGGTTGGCCATACTGGGCCGGTCCGACCAGACCGAAACCGGGGGCCTTCTTGCCGTTCACGCTGAGCCACGCGGCCGCAGTACTGCCCGCTTTACGCACCGACGGAACCGGCCGGAGCTCGCTCGTTCCGTCGGTGTTGGTGGCGGGTTCCTTCGCACCCGACATGACCTATTTCGCGGCGAGTGCCCTGTCCGGGGCGATGGAGTTCGGAGCGTTCACCCACTCGTTCCCGGGCGTTTTCACGGTCGACGTGCTCGTCGCGTGGGCGCTGGTGGGGCTGTGGCTCCTGATCCGCGAACCCCTGGTGGCCCTGCTGCCGACGCGGCGACAGGGACGGGTGGCCGGCCTGCTGCGCTGCGGGGCGCCACGCGCGCGTGTCCGGCTGTCGCTTGTACTGCGCTGGTACGTGTCGGCGGCGCTCGGCGCGCTGACGCACGTCGTGTGGGACGCGTTCACGCACCACGACCGGTGGGGGATGCGGTTGTTCCCCGTCCTGGGCGACACGATCGCGGGCTCGCCGCTGTACTGGTACCTCCAGTACGGCAGTTCGGCGGCGGCCGCGGTCGTGATCGGCGCCTTCGTGGCGTACGCGCTGCGCCGGGCGCCCTCCGGCGAGCCGGTGGGGGTGCCCTCGCTGTCCGGGCGGGACCGCCTGTGGGCCGCTGTCGTGATCGGTGGCTGTGCGCTGGTCGGGGCGGTGCAGCGGGCCTCGCGGTGGTGGGACTACTGGGGGTCCACCGCGAAGCCGTGGGAGCTGATCCCGACGCTGTGCTTCGGAGTGGGCGCCGGGCTGGTGCTGGGGGTGCTGGTGTACGCCGTGGGCGTCAGGGTGTGGCGTCCGGTCCCGCTGCCCGGTCCTGGCCGGGAGCTGAGCCGTCGAGGCGGTCGGTGACGGTCGCCGCGGTCGCGATGAACACGGTGATGGTCCGGACCTGGCGGGAGCGCGGCAGTGCGGTGAGGAGCAGCGCCAGATAACCGCGGGCCTGCTCGGCGCAGCGGCGCCAGTCCGGCCGCCGGGTGAGCCGTCGGCGCAGGCCCGCCGCGGTGCCGCGCAGTGCGGTCACCAGGTCGGTCGGGATGCGGGCGGTACTGGCCGCTGCCGAGAAGGACGGGACCGACGGGGGTGCGGTGGACGCGGTCGCATCGGTGGTCGCCTGCGCCGGAGCCGTCTGGCGGTGGAGCGTGCGTATACCCATGTCGGCATCTTTACGGGCCGGGGGGACGGGGGGCGTGTTGTCGGGGACCACGTGGGTGACGGGGGGCGGCGGTGGAGTTCTCGCCCCCGCCGCCCCTACCCGTCCCATCCCCAGGGGGCTCCGCCCCCTTCGACCCCTGCGGCCGGTCGCGGTGGAGCGGGCCTGGTGAGCGGGCTCCACCGCGGACCGTGGGGCTCGCCGCGCCCGCGCCGCGGGCTAGTGCGCTGCCGACTCCCAGTCCGGGCCCACGCCCACCGAGACGTCGAGCGGGGCTCGCAGGTGGACCGCGTTCGCCATTTCTCGGCGGACGAGCTCCTCGACCGCATCGCGCTCGCCCGGGGCGATCTCCAGGACGATTTCGTCGTGGACCTGGAGCAGCATGCGGGAGGACAGGTCCGCCGCCCGCAGGGCCTTGTCGACGTCGAGCATGGCGATCTTGACGATGTCGGCCGCCGTGCCCTGGATGGGCGCGTTGAGGGCCATCCGCTCGGCGGCCTCGCGGCGCTGGCGGTTGTCGCTGTTGAGGTCCGGGAGGTAGCGGCGGCGGCCGAAGAGGGTCGCCGTGTAGCCCGTCGCCCTCGCCTCGTCCACCGCGCGGCGCAGATAGTCCTGGACGCCGCCGAAGCGCTCGAAGTAGGTGTCCATCAGGGCACGCGCCTCGCCCGCCTCGATGTTCAGCTGCTGGGAGAGGCCGAAGGCGGACAGCCCGTACGCCAGGCCGTACGACATCGCCTTGATCTTGCGGCGCATCTCCGCGTCGACGGCGTCCCGCTCGACGGCGAACACCTGCGAGGCGACCGTGGTGTGCAGGTCCTCGCCGGAGGTGAACGCCTCGATGAGGCCCTCGTCCTCGGACAGGTGGGCCATCACGCGCAGTTCGATCTGGCTGTAGTCCGCGGTCATCAGGGATTCGAAGCCCTCGCCCACCACGAAGCCGCGCCGGATCGCGCGGCCCTCATCGGTGCGGACCGGGATGTTCTGGAGGTTGGGGTCCGTGGACGACAGACGGCCGGTCGCGGCGACCGTCTGGTTGAAGGTGGTGTGGATACGGCCGTCCGCGGCGACCGTCTTGATCAGGCCCTCGACGGTGACGCGGAGCTTGGCCTGCTCACGGTGCCGGAGCATGATCACCGGCAGTTCGTTGTCCGTCTGGGTGGCCAGCCAGGCGAGGGCGTCGGCGTCCGTCGTGTAACCGGTCTTCGTCTTCTTCGTCTTGGGCAGGCCCAGCTCACCGAAGAGGACCTCCTGGAGCTGCTTGGGCGAGCCCAGGTTGAACTCGTGTCCGGCGGCCGCGTGGGCCTCCTTCACGGCCTGCTGGACGGCTCCGGCGAACATCTGTTCCATGGCCTCCAGGTGCGCCCGGTCGGCGGCGATGCCATGCCGCTCGAGACGGGCCAGCAGGGCGGAGGTGGGCAGCTCCATGTCGCGCAGCAGATCCGCGGCGCCGACCTCCTGGAGGCGGGCCTCGAAGGCCTCGCCGAGGTCGAGGATGGCCTGGGCCTGCACCATGAGGGCCTCGGCCTCGGCGCCGTCGTCCGCGCCGAAGGCGAGCTGGCCGTCGGCGGTGGCGGCGGGAGCCAGCTCCCGGTGCAGGTACTCGAGGGAGAGGGCGTCCAGGTCGAAGGAGCGGCGCCCCGGCTTGACGAGGTACGCGGCGAGCGCGGTGTCCATGGAGACGCCGGCGATGCTCCAGCCGTGCTCGGCGAAGACCCGCATCGCGGCCTTGGCGTTGTGGAAGACCTTGGGCCTCTCGGCGTCGGCCAGCCAGCCGGCGAGCGCCGTCTCGTCGGCCTCGTCGAGCTGGGTGGGGTCGAACCATGCGGCCGCTCCGCCGGGCGCCGCGAGGGCGATCTCGGCGACCGAGCCGGCGCCCAGCGCCCAGGTGTCGACCGTGGCGACGCCGAGGGTGCCGGTGCTGCGCTCGGCGAGCCAGCCGGCCAGCTCACCGGTGCCGAGCACGGTGCCGTCGAGCTCCACGCCGGCCGTCGCGGCCGGGGTCGGCTCGGCCTCCTCGGCGCCCGGGTCGACGGCCAGCAGCCGCTCGCGCAGTGAGGGGTTCCTGATCTCGAGGGTGTCGAGGATCATCGCGAGGGTCTTGCGGTCGTACGGCGCGCGCTCCAGCTCGGTGACCGTCTTCGGCAGCTCGACGGTGCGGACCATCTCGGTGAGGCGGCGGTTGAGCTTGACCGCCTCCAGGTGGTCGCGGAGGTTCTGGCCGGCCTTGCCCTTGACCTCCTCGACGCGCTCCACGAGGTCCGCGAACGAGCCGAACTGGTTGATCCACTTCGCGGCGGTCTTCTCGCCGACGCCGGGGATGCCCGGCAGGTTGTCGGACGGGTCACCGCGCAGGGCCGCGAAGTCGGGGTACTGGGCGGGCGTCAGGCCGTACTTCTCGAACACCTTCTCCGGGGTGAACCGGGTCAGCTCCGAGACACCCTTCGTGGGGTACAGCACGGTGGTGTGCTCGGAGACCAGCTGGAAGGAGTCCCGGTCGCCGGTGACGATCAGCACGTCGAAGCCCGCAGCCTCGGCCTGGGTGGCGAGCGTGGCGATGACGTCGTCGGCCTCGAAGCCGTCGACCGCGAACCGCGACACGTGCATCGCGTCCAGCAGCTCGCCGATCAGCTCGACCTGGCCCTTGAACTCGTCCGGGGTCTTGGAGCGGTTGGCCTTGTACTCCGTGAACTCCTCGGAGCGCCAGGTCTTGCGGGACACGTCGAAGGCCACCGCGAAGTGGGTGGGCGACTCGTCGCGCAGGGTGTTGGCCAGCATCGAGGCGAAGCCGTAGATCGCGTTCGTCGGCTGGCCCGTCGCGGTCGTGAAGTTCTCCGCGGGCAGCGCGAAGAACGCGCGGTAGGCCAGCGAGTGCCCGTCCATGAGCATCAGGCGCGGGCGGGTGCCGCCGGGGCTGTTGTCGGTCTGCTTCGCTGCTGTCTCTGCCACGACCCCGATCCTGCCACGCCGCACTGACAGTCGGCCGCCATCCGGGGCTCAGGTCGGTTCGGCACCGCCCTCGCGCCGGCGCGGCCTCGCCGGCGGCCACGGCGAAAGCTCGACCGGGCCGAGGAGTTGGGCACCTGTGTGACCCTCCGAGGCCGGCCGTCGGCAGACCGTGTTCACCGAAAGGTCGGCTCGCCGGCTCCCGACCGAGCCCGCACCCCTTCTCCCCGGCTCCCGACCGAGCCCGCACCCTTTTCGCCGGCTCTCGACCCGAGCCCACCCCCTCGGCCTCCCCCACTCCCGGCGAACGCCGTTGTCACCGCCGCGTGCGAGGATCGGAGACGTACCTCACATGTGTGTGCGAAGGAGAGTGTGCGATGGCCACGAAGCCGCCCAAGGGTGATCCCGTTCAGGACGCTCCGGAGGTCGCCGAGCCGAAGCACGCGGCGGCGGGGCTGCCCGCCATCGGGCACACGTTGCGGATGGCGCAGCAGCAGATGGGCGTCAGGCGCACCGCGCTCACCCTGCTGCGGGTGAACCAGAAGGACGGCTTCGACTGCCCGGGCTGTGCCTGGCCGGAGCCGGACCACCGGCACAAGGCGGAGTTCTGCGAGAACGGCGCGAAGGCGGTCGCCGAGGAGGCCACCCTGCGCCGGGTCACCCCGGAGTTCTTCGCCGCGCACCCGGTCGCCGACCTCGCGACCCGCAGCGGCTACTGGCTGGGACAGCAGGGGCGGCTCACGCACCCCATGTACCTCCCCGAAGGCGGCACCCACTACGAGCCGGTGACCTGGGAGCGTGCCTTCGACATCGTCGCCGAGGAGATCGCCGCCCTCGGCTCCCCCGACGAGGCCCTCTTCTACACCTCGGGCCGTACCAGCAACGAGGCCGCCTTCCTCTACCAGCTGTTCGCGCGCGAGCTGGGCACCAACAACCTGCCGGACTGCTCCAACATGTGCCACGAGTCCTCCGGCTCGGCCCTGTCGGAGACCATCGGCGTCGGCAAGGGCAGCGTCCTGCTGGAGGACCTCTACAAGGCGGACCTGATCATCGTCGCCGGCCAGAACCCCGGCACCAACCACCCCCGGATGCTCTCCGCCCTGGACCGGGCCAAGGCGAACGGCGCGAAGATCATCAGCGTCAACCCGCTGCCCGAGGCGGGCCTGGAGCGCTTCAAGGACCCGCAGACCGCGCAGGGCATGCTCAAGGGCACCGCCCTGACCGATCTGTTCCTCCAGATCCGGATCGGCGGCGACCAGGCGCTCTTCCGCCTCCTCAACAAGCTGATCCTGGAGACGGAGGGCGCGGTCGACCGGTCCTTCGTCGACGAGCACACGCACGGCTACGAGGAGTTCGCCGAGGCGGCCCGCGCCGCCGACTGGGACGAGACGCTCACCGCGACCGGCCTCACGCGCGCGGAGATCGAGCAGGCCCTCGCCATGGTGCTCGACTCGAAGCGCACCATCGTCTGCTGGGCGATGGGTCTCACCCAGCACAAGCACTCCGTGCCGACCATCCGCGAGGTGGTCAACTTCCTTCTGCTGCGCGGCAACATCGGCCGCCCGGGCGCGGGCGTGTGCCCGGTCCGCGGTCACTCCAACGTGCAGGGCGACCGCACGATGGGCATCTTCGAGCGTCCCGCGCCCGCCTTCCTGGACGCCCTGGAGAAGGAGTTCGGCTTCGCGCCGCCGCGCGAGCACGGCTATGACGTCGTACGGGCCATCCAGGCGCTGCGGGACGGCGAGGCGAAGGTGTTCTTCGCGATGGGCGGCAACTTCGTCTCCGCCTCGCCCGACACCGAGGTCACCGAGGCGGCCATGCGGCGGGCCCGGCTCACCGTGCACGTGTCGACGAAGCTCAACCGCTCGCACGCGGTCACGGGCGCGCGTGCCCTGATCCTGCCCACCCTGGGCCGCACCGAGCGCGATCTCCAGGGCGGCGGCGAGCAGTTCGTGACCGTCGAGGACTCCATGGGCATGGTGCACGCCTCCCGCGGCCGGCTGGAGCCCGCGAGCACGCAGTTGCTGTCCGAGCCGGCCATCGTGGCCCGTCTCGCGCGGCGGGTGCTGGGCTCCGACTCCCGCACCCCGTGGGAGGAGTTCGAGAAGGACTACGCCACGATCCGTGACCGCATCGCGCGCGTGGTCCCCGGCTTCGAGGACTTCAACGCGCGCGTGGCCCACCCGGGCGGCTTCACGCTCCCGCACGCCCCGCGCGACGAGCGCCGCTTCCCGACGGCCACCGGCAAGGCCAACTTCACCGCCGCGCCGGTGGAGTACCCGGAGCTGCCGGAGGGCCGCCTGCTGCTCCAGACGCTGCGCTCGCACGACCAGTACAACACCACGATCTACGGCCTGGACGACCGCTACCGCGGCATCCGGAACGGCCGCCGGGTGGTCCTGGTCAACCCCGAGGACGCGCGGAAGCTGAAGCTCGCCGACGGCTCGTACGTGGACCTGGTCAGCGAGTGGAAGGACGGCGTGGAGCGCCGGGCGCCCGGTTTCCGGGTCGTGCACTACCCGACGGCACGGGGCTGCGCGGCCGCCTACTACCCCGAGACCAATGTCCTGGTGCCGCTGGACGCCACCGCCGACACCAGCAACACCCCGGCCAGCAAGTCCGTCGTGGTCCGTCTGGAACAATCGGCGACCGACTGAGCGTTTGCTCAGTCGAGCGAGCGATCCCGACGAAACGGAGCCGGGCCCCATGGGCGAGCAGCAGCACGTGAAGTTCCCGCAAGAGGTCATCGACGAGTACGCCGCGCTCGGCGTAGACCTGCCGGCGCTGTTCTCCGCGGGGCACCTCGGCACTCGCATGGGCGTGGAGATCGTGGAGGCGTCCTCGGACCGGGTCGTCGGCACGATGCCGGTGGAGGGCAACACCCAGCCGTACGGGCTGCTGCACGGCGGCGCGTCCGCCGTCCTCGCCGAGACGCTCGGCTCGGTCGGCTCGATGCTGCACGGCGGCAGCTCCAAGATCGCCGTGGGTGTGGACCTCAACTGCACGCACCACCGCGGGGCGCGCTCGGGCCTGGTGACCGGCGTGGCCACGCCCGTGCACCGGGGGCGCTCGACGGCGACGTACGAGATCGTGATCAGTGACGAGGAGGGGCGGCGGGTGTGCACCGCCCGGCTGACGTGTCTGTTGCGGGACGTGAACCCCGGCGACGGCGCCCATGTCGCGGCGACCGGCTGAACGTGACGCCACGCCGTGACGGCCTCTGGCCCGAGGCCTCCCCCTGGGCCTAGCGTCGAGGCATGGGAACGGGAGGAGCCCCGGCGCTCCGGGGCGGTGCGGGCCTGCCGGGCGCCGGCACCAGGCGCTCACCGTACGACCGCGCGGGGACCGGGCCGTGAGCGGCGTGGGCCCGGTGGAGCCGGGTGACGGCACGCACGCGTGGGACGTCCTCGACGCCCCGCTCCCCGACCGTCCGCGAGGCCGCCTCGCCGAGTTCCACGAGCGGCACCGGCGCGCGGTCCTCGCCACCCTGGCGGCCGCCGTCCTCTTCGCGGGCGGCGGCTATCTGTACGCCACCCGCCCCCAGCCGCCCGCGCCGCTCCCACCGCCCTACCCCTCCCAGGTCACCGACCTGCACTACCTGAGCTGGGAGCCCACGCCCGAGGGCGCGCCGGAGCGGAGCTTCAGCTTCGGGGTGGAGCTGAACGTCCTGGCGGGCCCCCCGGTCAGCGTGACCCGAATATCCCAGCCGTACGCCGGTCTGTCCGTGAAGTCGGCCCCGGCGGCCCCTTTCCGGACCCCTGCGGGATCGAGCCGCAAGATCATCGTCACGATGCATGTGACCCAGTGCAGGAAAGTGCCGTGGAACGCCGGGCTGCCTTTCCTCGACGTAACTCTACGTAATACGCGCGCAATAGAAGTTCACAGTTTCATCCTCGGGCAGCGCTATGCCCAGCAGCTCTCAGAGGCCTTACAAGTCGCCTGCAGCAACGGTTTTAGGTAATTACCAAAACCCCCGAGACGCCTGAACGAACCTGGTCGGATCCTGCGGGTTCTCACAATGCGGACCGGGCGAATCAGGCTGAATTCCACTGTTCCACCCACTCAGTACCGCTCTGCATTACGACGTGTCATAACAAGAGCGTCACAGCCTCGGCCAGACCCTCCTCCACGCTCCCTGCACACGCTTAGAGTCACGCCCAGTCACCGCGCCATCGGACTGTCACCTCGGGCCAGCGCAACGACTCGGCCGCTTCCAGGGGGAAGCGCCGCCAGTGAAAGGACGAATCGTGCGTCAACGTTCGCTCATCAGCATCACCGCCGCGCTGGCGGCGGGAGCACTCACCCTCACCGCCTGCGGCTCGCGTGACGACGACGGCGGCGGCTCGGACTCCGGGGGCGGCACCAAGGTCGTCATCGGCGTCGACGCCCCCCTCACGGGCGACCTGTCCGCGCTGGGTCTCGGCATCAAGAACTCGGTCGACCTCGCCGCGAAGACCGCCAACAAGCAGAAGCTCGTCGACGGCGTCACCTTCGAGATCAAGGCCCTCGACGACCAGGCCCAGCCCTCCTCGGGCCAGGCCAACGCCTCCACGCTCGTCGCGGACAAGTCCGTCATGGGCGTCGTCGGCCCGCTGAACTCCTCAGTCGCCGAGTCGATGCAGAAGGTCTTCGACGACGCCGGCCTCGTCGAGGTCTCCCCGGCCAACACCGGCCCGGGCCTCACCCAGGGCGCCGACTGGCAGAACAAGAAGGTCCGCACCTACAAGTCGTACTTCCGCACCTCGACCACGGACGCCATCCAGGGCCCGTTCGCCGCGCAGTACGTCTACAACGACGCCAAGAAGACCAAGGTCTTCGTCATCGACGACAAGAAGACCTACGGCGCCGGTCTCGCCTCCACCTTCACCGCAGAGTTCAAGAAGCTCGGCGGCAAGGTCGTCGGCACCCAGCACATCAACCCCGCCAGCAAGGACTTCTCCGCCGTCGCCACCCAGGTGAAGAGCTCCGGCGCGGACGTGGTCTACTACGGCGGCGAGTACCCGCAGGCCGGCCCGCTCAGCAAGCAGATCAAGGCCGCGGGCGCCAAGGTCCCGCTCGTCGGCGGTGACGGCATCTACGACCCGACCTTCATCGAGCTGGCCGGCGCCGACAGCACCGGCGACCTCGCCACCTCCGTCGGCGCCCCCGTCGAGGAGCTCGACTCCGCCAAGCAGTTCGTCGCCGACTACAAGGCCGGCGGCTACAAGGAGGAGTACGCGGCCTACGGCGGTTACTCCTACGACGCCGCCTGGTCGATCATCCTCGCCGTGAAGAAGGTCGTCGAGGACAACGACGGCAAGCTCCCGTCCGACGCCCGCGCCAAGATCACCGCGGCCGTCCAGAACGTCTCCTTCGACGGTGTGACCGGCAAGGTCTCCTTCGACGAGTACGGTGACGCCACCAACAAGCAGCTCACCGTCTACGCCGTCGAGAACGGCGCCTGGAAGGCCGTCAAGTCCGGCACCTACACAGGCTGATAGAGACCCGCAGCACCAACTGATCGAGCCGCGCGGGGCGCTGTTCCACTGGCGCCCCGCGCGGACTCGCATCCGGCCCCATCCGGCCACACACCCGGCCACACATCCGTCGAACATCCGAAGTCTCGGAGGACATGCGGTGAACGAACTGCCGCAGCAGCTGGTCAACGGCCTGCTACTAGGAGCAATGTACGGGCTCGTCGCCATCGGCTACACAATGGTCTACGGCATCGTCCAGCTCATCAACTTCGCCCACGGCGAGATCTTCATGACCGGTGGATTCGGTGCCGTCACCGTCTACCTGTACGTGCTGCCCGACGGCACCTCGATGGCGATCGCCCTGCCCCTGATGCTCATGGGCGCCATCATCGTCTCGGTCACCGTCGCCGTAGGAGCGGAACGGTTCGCCTACCGCCCCCTGCGCACCGCCCCACGCCTCGCGCCCCTCATCACCGCCATCGGCCTTTCCCTGGCCCTCCAGCAGGCGGTCTGGGCCTGGTACCCCGACGCCAAGTCACCCATCACGTTCCCCCAGATTGACGGCGGCCCCTTCGAGATCGGCAACGTCACCATCCAGACCGGTGACATCTTCCTGTTCATCGCCGCCCCCATCAGCATGGGCATCCTCGCCTACTTCGTGATGCGCACCCGCACCGGACGCGGCATGCAGGCCACCGCCCAGGACCCCGACACCGCCAAGCTCATGGGCGTCAACACCGACCGCATCATCGTGATCGCCTTCGCCCTCGGCGCCGCCTTCGCCGCCGTCGGAGCCGTCGCCTACGGCCTCAAGTACGGCCAGGTCGACTTCATGATGGGCTTCATCCTCGGCCTCAAGGCCTTCACCGCGGCCGTCCTCGGCGGCATCGGCAACATCTACGGCGCCATGATCGGCGGCGTCGTCCTCGGCCTCGCCGAAACCCTGGCCACCGCCTACATCGCCGACGTCCCCGGCTTCGACAAGCTCGGCGGCCAGTCCTGGGCCGACGTCTGGGCCTTCGTACTCCTCATCCTCGTACTCCTGTTCAGGCCCCAGGGCCTGCTCGGCGAGCGCGTCGCTGACAGGGCGTGACACCGATGACCACACAGACCACCAAAACCACCGGTGCCCCCGTCAGCAAGGACGGCAACACCAGCGGCCTCATCGGCCTCCCGGAGAACATCGGCCGCGCCCTCGCCACCGCGGGCGGCGCCCTCGCCGTCATCTCCACCTTCATGGCCTGGACCTGGACCTCGGAGTTCCCCGGCGACCTCACCGTCTACGGCTACCCCGGCGGCCTCCAGATCCTCGTCCTCATCGGCGGCGCCCTCACCACGCTCTTCGGCCTCGCCTCCTACGGCGTCCCGGGCCTGGGCTGGCTCACCCCCGCCGGCGCCGACAGCGCCATCAAGCTCTCCGCGCTCGGCACCTTCGCCACCGCCTGGTACACGGTCATCGCGATCAGCACCGACCTCGGCGGCGTCGTCAACCTGGAGCCCGGCGGCTACATCGTCGCCATCGCCACGCTCGCCGCAGTCCTCGGCGCCTTCTCCCTGCCCTTCACCCGCCCGGAGCCCGACCCGATCGACCCGGACGACACCGGCTGGGAGCAGTTCAAGCACGGCGGACGCCACAACTGGTCCGTCTTCAAGGCCTCGATCGCCTCCGGCACCCCCGGCAAGGCACCCCAGCTCCCGGCCTACGCCGAGATCCTGATCATCGTCGCCGCCCTCGCCGTCGGCCTCACCGTCTTCACCTACGGCATCGGCACCGAGTACGACGAACTCTTCATCGGCTTCCTCATCACCGTCGGCTTCCTCTTCGCCGCCGTCTCCAAGGCCGGGCTCGTGGCCCGGGTCTCGGGGATCACCGCGAAGCACCGCAACGTCACCATGATCGGTGCGTTCGTCGCCGCCGCGGCCTTTCCCTTCACCCAGTCCGACGACCGTTACGCGACCCTCGGCGTCTACATCCTCATCTTCGCCACCGTCGCCCTCGGCCTGAACATCGTCGTCGGCCTCGCCGGCCTCCTCGACCTCGGATACGTCGCCTTCCTCGGCGTCGGCGCCTACACCGCGGCCCTGGTCTCCGGCTCCCCCACCTCACCGCTCGGCGTCCAATGGCCCTTCTGGGCCTCCGCTCTCCTCGGCGCGGCCGTCGCCATGGTCTTCGGCGTCCTCATCGGCGCCCCCACCCTGCGACTGCGCGGCGACTACCTCGCCATTGTGACCCTCGGCTTCGGAGAGATCTTCCGCATCACCGTCCTCAACATGGACGGCACCTCCGGCCCCGACGTCACCAACGGCTCCAACGGCATCGCCTCGATCCCGAACCTCAACATCCTCGGCTTCGACTTCGGCCAGACCCACGACATCGCCGGCTTCAGCATCGCGCGCTTCGCCAACTACTTCCTGCTGATGCTGCTCATCACCCTCGTCGTCGTCGTGGTCTTCCGACGCAGCAGCGACTCCCGCATCGGCCGCGCCTGGATCGCCATCCGCGAGGACGAAACGGCCGCCCTCGCCATGGGCATCAACGGCTTCCGCGTCAAGCTCATCGCCTTCGCCCTCGGCGCCACCCTCGCCGGCCTCGCCGGCACCGTCCAGGCCCACGTCACCTACACCGTGACCCCCGAGCAGTACCAGTTCGCCGGACCCGTCCCACCCAACTCGGCGTTCCTCCTCGCCGCCGTCGTCCTCGGCGGCATGGGCACCATCGCCGGCCCCCTCGTCGGCGCCTCCCTGCTCTACCTCATCCCGGCCAAACTTCAGTTCATGGCCAACTACCAGCTCTTCGCCTTCGGTGTCGCCCTCATCCTCCTGATGCGTTTCCGCCCCGAGGGCCTCATCCCGAACCGGCGCCGCCAGCTCGAATTCCACGAAGAGGCCGAAGCGCCCGCAGTCCTCGGCAAGACAGGGGCCTGACACATGACCACCGACACCACCACCGTCACCGGGACGACCGTCCTCGACGCCCGCGGAGTCACGATGCGCTTCGGCGGCCTCACGGCCGTACGCAACGTCGACCTCCAGGTCAACAGCGGCGAGATCGTCGGCCTCATCGGCCCCAACGGCGCCGGCAAGACGACCTTCTTCAACTGCCTGACGGGCCTCTACATCCCCACCGAGGGCGAGGTCCGCTACAAGGGCACGGTCCTGCCGCCGAAGTCGTTCAAGGTGACCGCCGCCGGCATCGCCCGCACCTTCCAGAACATCCGTCTGTTCGCCAACATGACGGTCCTGGAGAACGTGCTCGTCGGCCGCCACACCCGGACGAAGGAAGGCCTGTGGTCCGCGCTGCTGCGCGGCCCCGGCTTCCACAAGGCCGAGAAGGCCTCACGCGAACGCGCCATGGAACTCCTGGAGTTCGTCGGCCTCGCGAACAAGGCCGAGCACCTGGCCCGCAACCTGCCCTACGGCGAGCAGCGCAAGCTGGAGATCGCGCGGGCGCTGGCCAGCGAGCCGGGTCTGCTCCTGCTCGACGAGCCCACGGCCGGTATGAACCCCCAGGAGACGCGGGCGACCGAGGAACTGGTCTTCGCCATCCGGGACCGGGGCATCGCCGTCCTCGTCATCGAGCACGACATGCGGTTCATCTTCAACCTCTGCGACCGCGTGGCCGTGCTGGTCCAGGGCGAGAAGCTCGTCGAGGGCGACAGCGCCACCGTCCAGGGCGACGAGCGCGTGATCGCCGCCTACCTCGGCGAACCCTTCGAGGACGCCCCCGGCGACGAGGAAGTCGCGGAAGTCGAGGCGGCGGAGGCCAACGCCCCGTCGGACGCCGCGCCCGGCAAGGAGAACGACCGATGACCGCACTGCTCGAAGTCGAGGACCTCCGGGTCGCCTACGGCAAGATCGAGGCCGTCAAGGGCATCTCGTTCAAGGTCGAGGCCGGCGAGGTCGTCACCCTCATCGGCACCAACGGCGCCGGCAAGACGACGACGCTGCGCACGCTGTCGGGTCTGCTCAAGCCGGTCGGCGGGCAGATCAAGTTCGACGGCAAGTCGCTGAAGAAGACCCCGGCCCACGAGATCGTCTCCCTGGGGCTCGCCCACTCCCCCGAGGGCCGGCACATCTTCCCCCGCATGACCATCGAGGACAACCTGCGGCTGGGCGCCTTCCTCCGCAACGACAAGGCGGGGATCGAGAAGGACATCCAGCGCGCCTACGACCTGTTCCCGATCCTGGGAGAGCGCAGGAAGCAGGCCGCGGGAACCCTGTCCGGCGGTGAGCAGCAGATGCTGGCGATGGGCCGGGCCCTGATGTCCCAGCCGAAGCTGCTGATGCTGGACGAGCCGTCGATGGGGCTGTCCCCGATCATGATGCAGAAGATCATGGCGACCATCTCCGAGCTGAAGTCGCAGGGCACGACGATCCTCCTCGTCGAGCAGAACGCCCAGGCGGCACTGTCGCTGGCCAACCACGGCCATGTGATGGAGGTCGGCAACATCGTGCTCTCGGGCACCGGCCAGGACCTGCTGCACGACGAGTCGGTCCGCAAGGCGTACCTCGGCGAGGACTAGCTCCTCGCGGTGATACGACGAGGCCCGCGCCCCCTGCTGGGGGCGCGGGCCTCACGCTTGGGGTGCCCGGCGGGTCAGCTCTTGCCGGACTTCTTCTCGTCGGCGTCCTGGATGACGGCCTCGGCGACCTGCTGCATCGACATCCGGCGGTCCATGGAGGTCTTCTGGATCCAGCGGAACGCGGCCGGCTCGGTCAGGCCGTACTCGGTCTGGAGGATCGACTTCGCGCGGTCGACGAGCTTGCGGGTCTCCAGGCGCAGGGTGAGGTCGGCGACCTCGGCCTCCAGCTCCTTCAGCTCGGTGAACCGGGACACGGCCATCTCGATGGCCGGCACGACGTCGCTCTTGCTGAACGGCTTGACGAGGTAGGCCATGGCACCGGCGTCCCGGGCGCGCTCGACGAGGTCGCGCTGGGAGAAGGCGGTGAGCATGAGGACGGGGGCGATCCGCTCCTCGGCGATCTTCTCGGCCGCGGAGATGCCGTCCATCTTGGGCATCTTCACATCGAGGATCACGAGGTCCGGCTTGTGCTCACGGGCCAGTTCGATGGCCTGCTCACCGTCGCCGGCCTCGCCGACGACGTTGTAGCCCTCCTCCTCCAGCATCTCTTTGAGGTCGAGCCGGATCAGGGCCTCGTCCTCGGCGATGACGACACGGGTCGTCAGCGGAGGCACGTGCGACTTGTCGTCGTCGGGCGCGTCTACGGGCTGGGGCGACTCGGGGGCGGTCACGGGGGCTCCTTGATCGGGGCAGGGGTGCTGCTGACAAGAGCGTACCCAGCTGCGGTAAGGTGGGGGCACGGCGGGTGACCGTCTACCTTTATTTTAAAGGGCGCCCCGGTAGCCCAGCGGTAGAGGCAATGGTCTCAAACACCATCCAGCGTCGGTTCGAATCCGACCCGGGGTACTTTTCCTCCCATTCCAAGGTCGCCTTTTCCCGGCGGTTGTTCGCGTTCTCGTGAGCATCCGCTTTTTGCTGCGTGTCTCGGCGATCACTCTTCAACACTGCCCCCGCAACGTGACGCGTCACAACCCGGACCCCGCCCCACTGGGACCTGCCCCAAATCCCCGGGCATCCATTGACCGGCCTCGACCCGGCCAGCGATGTTCGGCCGCATGACTCCTATGAACCGACGCGGTCTCATCGCCGCGGCCACCGGTGCCGCCGCCGCTGCCGTTGCCCTGAGTCCGGAATCCGCGGTCGCTTTCGGGCGGGACGCGGGAGCGAGGGGAAACAGTGCGATGGATATCGACGGGTTGGACTTCTCGGACGACGGTGATTTCAAGGCGGCCGACAGGGGATTCGTCGCCGCGTTGACGCCGGGGGTCGTCAAGAACTCCGCCGGGAAAGTCGTCTGGGACAACGACGCTTACGACTTCCTCGAAGGGCCCGCGCCGAAAACGGCCGACCCCAGCCTCTGGCGGCAGTCCCAACTCGCCCGGAAGCAGGGGCTGTACAAGGTCACCGACCGGATCTACCAGGTCCGCGGACTCGACCTGTCCAACATGACGATCATCGAGGGCGACACCGGTGTCATCGTCATCGATCCCCTCATCTCCGCCGAGACCGCCGCCGCCGCGCTCAAGCTCTACCGCGACCACGTCGCCGACAAGCCCGTCACCGGGCTCGTCTACACCCACCCCCACGTCGACCACTACGGCGGCTGCCGAGGGGTCCTCCCCGACGGCGCCGGCGACGTGCCGATCCTCGCCCCCGCCGGGTTCATGGAGCACGCCGTCTCCGAGAACGTCTTCGCCGGAACCGCGATGACCCGCCGTTCCATCTACATGTACGGCGCCCACCTCGACACGGGCCCGGCCGGGCAGATCGGCTGCGGTCTCGGGCAGAACATCTCCACCGGAACCGTCGGGCTGCTCGAACCCACCACCTACATCTCCACGACCGGGCAGCGCGAGACCGTCGACGGTGTCGTCATCGAGTTCCAGATGACCCCCGGCACCGAGGCCCCGGCCGAGATGAACTTCCTCTTCCCCGAACTCCGCGCCGTGTGCATGGCCGAGAACGCCACCCACACCATGCACAACATCATCACCCTGCGCGGCGCCCAGGTCCGCGACGCCAAGCAGTGGGCCGGCTATCTCACCGAGTCGATCGGGCTCTACGCCGGTCGCGCCGACGTCGCCTTCGCCTCGCACCACTGGCCGACCTGGGGGAACGACGAGATCGTCGCCCTTCTCGAAGCACAGCGCGATCTGTACGCCTATCTGCACGACCAGACCCTGCGCATGATCAACGCGGGGATGACCGGCCGCGAGATCGCCGAGGAGTTCCGGCTGCCGCCCGCGCTCGCCGAGGTGTGGGCCAACCGCGGGTACTACGGATCGGTCAGTCACAACGTCAAGGGCATCTACCAGCGGTACATGGGGTGGTTCGACGCCAACCCGGCCCATCTGTGGGAGCATCCGCCGGTCGCCGAGGCCAAGCGGTACGTCAAGGCGCTCGGCGGCATGACGCGGGCGCTCTCCGCCGCCCGTTCGTTCGTCCGCGACGGCGATCTGCGGTTCGCCGCCACGCTCCTCAACCACTGTGTCTTCGCCGACCCCGGGCAGCGCAAGGCGAAGCGGCTCCTCGCCGAGGTCTACGAGAAGCTCGCCCACGCGACCGAGAACGCGGTGTGGCGGAACTTCTACCTCACGGGAGCCATGGAACTGCGCGAAGGCGTCAGGGCTCCCGAGACCACCTCCGACAGCACGGACGTCAAAGCCGCCCTGTCCGTCGATCAGCTCATCGACGCCATGTCCGTGCGGATCGACGGGCCGAGGGCCTGGGATCTGGACGTCGCCGTCGACTGGCACCTGCCCGGCCAGGGCAAGTACTGGCATCTCCGGCTGAGGCACGGGGTGTTGACCTACACCGTCGACGCGGCCCCCTCCCCCTCGGCCGAGCTGACGCTCACCATGGACAAGGTCCAGCTGCTGCAACTGCTCGCGGGGAAGGGGCTGGGCACGATCCGGACGTCCGGGGACGTCACGCTGCTCACCAAGTTGTTGTCGGTGGTGGTGACGCCCACGGCGGACTTCGCCATCGTGACGCCGTAGGACTACTTGTCGTCCACTCCGATGTGGTGGACGCGGACGAGGTTCGTCGCCCCGGGGATCCCGGGCGGCGATCCCGCCGTGATGACCACGATGTCGCCCTTCTGGCAACGGCCGTACTTCAGCAGGAGTTCGTCCACCTGGTCGACCATGGCGTCCGTGGAGTCGACACTGGGGCCCAGGAAGGTCTCCACTCCCCAGGTCAGATTGAGCTGGGAACGGGTGGCCGGCTCGGGGGTGAAGGCCAGGAGCGGGATGGGCGAGCGGTAGCGCGACAGCCTGCGCACGGTGTCCCCCGACTGGGTGAAGGCCACGAGGAACCTCGCGCCCAGGAAGTCGCCCATGTCCGCCGCCGCGCGGGCGACCGCGCCGCCCTGGGTGCGGGGCTTGTTGCGTTCGGTCAGGGGCGGCAGGCCCTTGGCGAGGATGTCCTCCTCGGCGGCCGTGACGATCCTCGCCATCGTGCGGACCGTCTCGATCGCGTACTTGCCGACGCTGGTCTCGCCGGACAGCATCACCGCGTCCGTGCCGTCGATGACCGCGTTCGCCACGTCCGAGGCCTCCGCGCGCGTCGGGCGGGAGTTCTCGATCATCGAGTCGAGCATCTGGGTGGCGACGATGACCGGCTTGGCGTTGCGCTTGGCGAGCTTGATCGCGCGCTTCTGGACGATCGGGACCTGCTCCAGCGGCATCTCCACGCCGAGGTCGCCGCGGGCGACCATGATGCCGTCGAAGGCCGCGACGATGTCCTCGATCGCGTCGACGGCCTGCGGCTTCTCCACCTTGGCGATGACGGGGAGACGGCGGCCCTCCTCGTCCATGATGCGGTGGACGTCCTCGATGTCCCGGCCGCTGCGCACGAACGACAGCGCGATCACGTCGAAGCCCGTGCGCAGGGCCCAGCGCAGGTCCGCCTCGTCCTTGTCCGACAGGGCGGGCACCGAGACCGCCACGCCCGGCAGGTTGAGGCCCTTGTGGTCGGAGACCATGCCGCCCTCGACGACCGCGGTGCGGACCCGGGGTCCGTCGACGGCGGTGACCTCCAGGCAGACCTTGCCGTCGTCCACGAGGATGCGCTCGCCGGCGCTCACGTCCTCGGCGAGTCCGGCGTACGTCGTCCCGCACTGGCGCTGGTCGCCCTCCGCGCCCTCCTCCACGGTGATGGTGAAGGTGTCGCCGCGTTCAAGGAGTACGGGTCCTTCGGTGAAGCGGCCGAGGCGGATCTTCGGGCCTTGAAGGTCGGCGAGGAGCCCGACGCTGCGGCCGGTCTCGTCGGAGGCCTTGCGGACGCGCTGGTAGCGCTCCTCGTGCTCGGCGTGACCGCCGTGGCTGAGGTTGAAGCGGGCCACGTCCATTCCGGCTTCGACCAGTGCCTTGATCTGGTCGTACGAGTCGGTGGCGGGGCCCAGGGTGCAGACGATCTTTGCTCGGCGCATGATTCGACCCTAGGCCTTACCGACGGGTAGCGATTTGGTCGGGGGTGACTACTCAACAACCTTTGAGTGAAAGGCTGTTGACAAGGGTTGAATTGTGCGGCGGGGTGCTCCGATGAGCGTTCCCGTTCGCGAATTCGGGGTGCTGTCTCGGGGTGCTGTCACAGCCGCGGCGGCGCCATGGTGAAGCGGGCGGTGACCTGGGCGCGGACGTACTGGCGCTGGGGTTCCAGGTCCAGGGGCGCCGCGGTGTCGTCCTCTTCGGCGCCGAGCAGGGAGAAGCGGCGCACCCGGCCCGGCCGCGAGCCCGGTCGGGCGTCCCCCACGTCGGTGTCGGCCAGTTCCAGCAGTGCCGCCAGTGACGTACCCAGCGCCTCCGCGTACTCCCGCGCCCGCTGTACCGCTTCCCGAACCGCTTGCCGGCGCGCCTGGCCGTAGACCGGGGAATCGGTGCGCAGCGCCCACCAGGGTCCGTCGACACGGGTCAGGTCGAGGTCGGCCAGTCGTGTGGTGAGTTCCCCGAGGGCCGCGAAGTCCGTGAGTTCCGCGGTGACATGGACGTGGCCGTGGTAGGCGTGGACGCGTTCACCGCGGCCCTTCTCCTTCAGCTCGGGCGTGATGGAGAAGGCGCCGGTCTCCAGCCGCTCCACGGCGTCGCCGTAGGTCTTGATGAGGTCGAGGACGGTGGTGTTGCGGCGGGCGAGGTCGTCGAGGGCGGCGCGGCGGTCCTTGCCGCGGGCGGTGATGCCGACGCCGATGCGGGCGATCTCGGGGTCGACTTCGAGGTGGGCCTCGCCGCGGACGGCGATGCGGGGGGCGTCGGGGGTGCCGTAGGGCACGAAGGGTTGAGGGTCGTCCGCTGAAGGGGTGGTCATACGACCCACTCTGTCACTTCTTGACTGGTTGACGGCGGGAAAAGTCACAGTCCGGGTCATCAGATCGAAACCTGGAGGGGGTGTTGCCGCTCGCCGTGCGCGGGTCAGAATCTACGCGCGTCGTTGACCGTTCCCCGAGGAGATCAAGACATGCCGTTGAACCGCAGGAAGTTCCTGGAGAAGTCCGCCGTGACCGGTGCGGGCGTCGCGCTGGCCGGTGCCGTGGGTGCTCCGGCGGCCGAGGCCGCGGAGGCGTCGGCCGCCAGGAAGCCGAAGCCCGCGAAGCGGTACTCCCTGACGGTGATGGGCACCACCGACCTGCACGGCAACATCTTCAACTGGGACTACTTCAAGGACGCCGAGTACACGGACGCCAAGGGCAACGCGAAGGGCCTGTCCCGGGTCTCGACCCTGGTGAACCAGGTCCGTGCGGAGAAGGGCCGCCGCAACACGCTGCTCATCGACGCGGGCGACACGATCCAGGGCACCCCGCTGACGTACTACTACGCGAAGGTCGACCCGATCACCGCCCCCGGCGGCCCGGTCCACCCGATGGCCGCGGCGATGAACGCCATCGGCTACGACGCCGTGGCGCTGGGCAACCACGAGTTCAACTACGGCATCGAGACGCTCCGCAAGTTCGAGGACCAGTGCGACTTCCCGCTGCTGGGCGCGAACGCGCTGGACGCCAAGACCCTCAAGCCGGCCTTCCCGCCCTACTTCATCAAGAAGATCTGCCCGCCCGGCCTCCCGCCGGTCAAGGTCGCGGTCCTCGGCCTGACCAACCCCGGCATCGCGATCTGGGACAAGGCGTACGTCGAGGGCAAGCTGGTCTTCCCCGGCCTGGAGGAGCAGGCCGCGAAGTGGGTGCCGAAGCTGCGGTCGATGGGCGCGGACGTGGTCGTCGTCTCGGCGCACTCCGGCTCCTCGGGCACCTCCTCCTACGGTGACCAGCTGCCGTACATCGAGAACTCCGCGGCGCTGGTGGCCCAGCAGGTGCCCGGCATCGACGCGATCCTGGTCGGCCACGCGCACACCGAGATCGCCGAGCTGCTGGTCACCAACGAGAAGACGGGCAAGACGGTCGTCCTGTCCGAGCCGCTCTGCTACGCGCAGCGCCTGTCCCTCTTCGACTTCGAGCTGGTCTTCGCCAAGGGCCGCTGGACGGTCGAGTCGGTCAAGGCGACCGTGCGGGACTCCAGGACGGTCGCGGACGACCCGAAGATCACCAAGCTGCTGAAGGACGACCACGACATCGTCGTGGAGTACGTCAACCAGGTCGTCGGTACGGCCACCGACACCCTGACCACGGTCGAGGCCCGGTACAAGGACGCCCCGATCATCGACCTGATCACCAAGGTCCAGGAGGACGTGGTCAAGGCGGCCCTGGCGAGCACCGAGTACGCCTCGCTGCCGGTCATCGCGCAGGCCTCGCCGTTCTCCCGCACCTCGGAGATCCCGGCCGGCGACGTGACGATCCGGGATCTCTCCAGCCTGTACGTGTTCGACAACACGCTGGTCGCCAAGTTGATGACGGGCGCACAGCTCAAGGCGTACCTGGAGTATTCGGCGGAGTACTTCGTGCAGACCGCGGCGGACGCCGCGATCGACGTGGAGAAGCTCACGAACGCGGGCGGCCGGCCGGACTACAACTACGACTACGTGTCGGGCCTTTCGTACGACATCGACATCGCGCAGGCGGCGGGTTCGCGGATCAAGAACCTCACCTACAACGGTGCCGCGCTGGACGAGGCCCAGAAGTTCGTGTTCGCGGTGAACAACTACCGTGCCAACGGCGGCGGCGCGTTCCCGCACGTGGCCTCGGCGACCGAGCTGTGGGCGGAGTCGACCGAGATCCGCACCCGGATCGCGGAGTGGGTGACCGCGAAGGGTGTGCTGAATCCGGCCGACTTCGCGTCGGCGGACTGGAAGCTCACGCGGAACGGCACGCCGGTCTTCTAGGGCCGACAGGGGTGGGTCGCCGGCGCCGGTGTGAGATCCAACGCACCGGCGCCGGCGGTGTGTTCAGCGTCCTTCGGACAGTGGGGCGAGCAGTGCCGGGGCCTGGCGGGCGGCCGGGACCCGGGGCTGCTGGTCGAGTCCGAAGGTGGTGAAGGCCGTTCGGCCGGGCAGCGGGTAAGGGTCCTTCTCCGTCAGGGAGTTGAGGATGGTGGCGCTGCGCCAGGCGGCGAGGCCGAGGTCGGGGGTGCCGACGCCGTGGGTGTGGCGTTCGGCGTTCTGCACGTAGAGGGCGCCCGTGACGGAGGGGTCGAGGACGAGTCTGAACTGTTCGTCGACGCGGGGGCGTTCACGGCTGTCGCGGCGCAGATAGGGGTCGAGTCCGGCGAGGATGCGGTCCAGGGGGCGTTCCCGGTAGCCGGTGGCGAGGACCACGGCGTCGGTGGTGAGCCGGGAGCGGGTGTTCTGCTCGATGTGTTCGAGGTGGAGTTCGACCTTGGTGGTGGCGACCCGGCCCGCGGTGCGGACGCGGACGCCGGGGGTGAGCACGGTGTCGGGCCAGCCGCCGTGCAGGGTGCGCCGGTACAGCTCGTCGTGGATGGCGGCGATGGTGTCGGCGTCGATGCCCTTGTGGAGCTGCCACTGGGAGGCGACGAGCCGGTCGCGCTCGGCCTCGGGCAGGGCGTGGAAGTAGCGGGTGTAGTCGGGCGTGAAGTGTTCCAGGCCTAGCTTGGAGTACTCCATGGGGGCGAACGCCTCGGTGCGGCCGAGCCAGTGCAGGCCCTCCCGGCCCGCGGGGCGGGTGCGCAGCAGGTCGAGGAAGACCTCGGCGCCCGACTGTCCGGTGCCGACCACGGTGACGTGCTCGGCGCGCAGGAAGGCGTCGCGGTGGGCGAGGTAGTCGGCGGCGTGGATGACGGGCACGCCGGCGGCTTCGACGAGGGGCTTGAGCGGTTCCGGGACGTAGGGCTCGGTGCCGACACCGAGCACGATGTTCCTCGTGTACGTCCGGCCGAGGGCTTCGGCCTCTCCGTCGGCGTCGAGCTGGGTGAAGTCGACCTCGAAGACGTCGCGTTCGGGGTTCCAGCGGACGGCGTCGACCTGGTGGTCGAAGTGCAGGCCGGGGAGGTTCTCGGCGACCCAGCGGCAGTAGGCGTCGTACTCGGCGCGCTGGATGTGGAAGCGCTCGGCGAAGTAGAAGGGGAAGAGCCGCTCGCGGCTCTTGAGGTAGTTGAGGAAGGTCCAGGGGCTGGCGGGGTCGGCGAGGGTCACCAGGTCGGCCAGGAAGGGCACTTGGATGCGGGCGCCGTCGATGAGGAGGCCCGGGTGCCAGTCGAAGGCGGACCGCTGTTCGTAGAAGACCGTGTCCAGCTCGGCGAGGGGGTGGGCGAGCGCGGCGAGGGAGAGGTTGAAGGGCCCGATGCCGATGCCGACCAGGTCGCGGGGTGCGTCGGGCTCGTGGTGGGGAGGGGTGGGGGTCATCGGTGGGGGGTTCCTTCCACGATCTTCAGGAGTGCGGCCAGGTCGTCGGGCCGGGTGTGGGGGTTGAGGAGGGTGACCTTGAGCCAGAGCCGGCCGTCGAGTCGGGCCCGGCCGAGGACGGCGCGGCCGTCGGTGAGGAGTTCTCGGCGTACGGCGGCGATGTCGTCGTCGGTGGCGGGGACGGGCCGGAACAGGACCGTGCTGATGGTGGGCGCGTCGTGGAGCTCGAAGCGGGGGTGGTCCGCGACGAGGCCGGCGAACTCCTGTGCCCGGGCGCAGACTTGGTCGACGAGTCGGCCGAGTCCCGTGCGACCGAGGGTTTTCAGGGTGACGGCGATCTTGAGGACGTCGGGGCGTCGGGTGGTGCGCAGGGAGCGGCCGAGGAGGTCGGGGAGGCCGGCCTCGGTGTCGTCGTCGGCGTTGAGGTAGTCGGCGCGGTAGGTGAGGGCGGCGAGGTCGCGGGGGTCCTTTACGGCGAGGAGTCCGGCGGCGACCGGTTGCCAGCCGAGTTTGTGCAGGTCGAGAGTCACGGTGTCTGCGGCGTCGAGGCCGGTGAGCTTGTCCCGGTGGCGGTCGCTGAAGAGGAGTCCCCCGCCGTAGGCCGCGTCGATGTGCAGGCGGGCGCGGTGGGTTCGGCAGAGGGCGGCGATGTCGGGGAGGGGGTCGATGAGGCCGGCGTCTGTGGTGCCCGCGGTGGCGGCGACGAGGTGGGGGCCCGGGAGGTCGGTGAGTGCGGTGTCCAGGGCGGCGGGGTCGAGGGTGCCGGTGGGGGCGGGGACGGTCACCGGGTCGGGGAGGCCCAGTAGCCAGGCGGCTCGGGGCAGGGAGTGGTGGGCGTTGGATCCGCAGATCAGGCGGGTGCCGGCGCCCAGGGCTTCTCGGGCCAGGAGGAGGGCGAGTTGGTTTGCTTCCGTGCCGCCGGTTGTTGCCACGGCGTCCGGTGCGTTGTCGGCTGCGGGCCGGTGGGGGCTTGTCGCGCAGTTCCCCGCGCCCCTAGGAACGTCCGTGTAGACCTCGTTCGCCAGTGCCCGTGTCAGCAGTTGCTCCAGCTCCGAGGCCGCCGGGGCCTGGTCCCAGGAGTCCAGGGAAGGGTTGAGGACGCTCGCCGCCAGGTCGGCTGCCGCCGCTACCGCCAAGGGTGGGCAGTGGAGGTGGGCGGCGCACAAGGGGTCCGCCGGGTCGGCGGAGCCTGCCGCCAGGGTCCGCACCAGGTGTCGTAGCGCCTCCGGGTCGCCCTCGTCGGGCAGTACCTCGCCGACCGCGGCCCGGACCCGTTCCGCGACCGCCTGCGGGCCTCCCGACGGCAGTGGGCCCCCGCGCTCGCGCGCGCCGTCGTGCAACGCGTCGAGGACGGTCGCGAGCAACGGGTGCAGGGCGCGGGGGCCTTCGGGGCCTGAGGCCAGTGGCGGAGTGCGCATGGTCCCAGCTTGTACGCGGTTGCGTGGGCGCGCCCGAAAAGTTCAACGAACCAGACCCGAAAGGGGGTACTTCCGTGCGGGGAAAACGTATTGGAGATCAGCCCTGGAAGGCCGCGGCGTGGTCCCGGGCCCACTGCTCGAAGGTGCGGGCGGGGGCGCCGGTGATCTTCTCGACGGTGTCGGTGATCTCGGGGGCCCGGCCGACGGAGGCGTCCCAGCTCTTCAGCAGGAACTGGAGCAGCTGCGGTGGCATGTGCGGGAACAGCTCGGCGCCGGCTCGCTCCGGCGGGACCTCGGCGTACTCCAGGTCGCGTCCGAGGGCGCGGCCGAGCGCGGCGATCTGGTCGGTGTTGCTGGTCGCCCCGGGTCCGGTCAGGACGTGGGCGGCGCCTTCGTGGCCGAGGTCGAGGAGGGCGCGTTCGGCGACGGCGGCGATGTCGTCCTCGTGGATGGGCGCGCTCATCGCGCCGGGGTAGACCCCGCGGACGGTGTCGCCGGCGCGGATCTGGCCGGCCCACTGGAGGGCGTTGAGGGCGAAGGCGTGGGGGCGCAGGAAGGTCCAGTCCAGGCCGCTGTCGCGGACCGTCTGTTCGGCGTCGGCGTGCATGATCCGCAGCGGGTTGTGGTCGTCGGCGCCCTCCTTGACGTATCCGGCGGACAGGAGCACGACGTGCCGGACGCCGGCCGTGCGGGCCGCGGCGAGGAGGTCGGCGTTCGCCGCCTGGACGTAGAGGAAGAGCTTGGTGGCGCCTTCGAAGGCGGACGCGTCGGGGTGGAGGCGCTGGACCTCCACCCCGTCGGGCAGTGCGGCCCGCTGCGGGTCGCGGGTGAGGGCGCGTACGGGTCGGCCTGCGGCGAGGAGCCGGTCGACGAGGACACGGCCGACGTTTCCGGTGGCGCCGGTGACTAAGATCACGGGTCTGTCTCCCAGGGTTGGTCGTCCTTGGCCCTTCGAGCCTAGAACGGACGATCACCTTCCCGCGTCGTCTCCCGGGAGCAACCACGGCCTACGTCTGAGGTCCTAGGCCTCCCGTACCCGCAGGGCCCGTGCCAGGTCGTCGAGTTGGTCGGCGAGCTTGCGGCGCAGGGCCGGGATGGGCTCGGCGTCGCGCAGGCACCGTTCGCCGTGGCTCAGGGTGTCGGCGTCGACGGCGTGCGCGGGGAACGCCCAGCGGCCGGCGGCGTCGGCGATGGCGGGGCCGCGACGGGCGGCGAGGGCGACGGCGTCCTCGAAGTAGCGCGGGACGTACTCCTGGAGGAGTTCGGCCTGTTCGGGCTGCCAGAAGCCCTGCGCGGTGGCGATGAACAGGTAGTTGGACAGGTCGTCGCGGGCGAACATGGCCTCCCAAGCGGTGCGCTTGGCGGCCGCGTCGGGCAGCGCGGCCCGGCAGCGGGTGGCGCCCTCCTGGCCGGTGGCGGACGGGTCGCGGTCGAGTTCGGCGGCGATGGCCGTCTCGTCGGTGGCGTCGAGGACGGCGAGCCGGGCCAGGACGCGCCAGCGCAGCTCGGGGTCGAGCTCGGGGCCGCCGGGCACGGTGCCGTCGGCGAGCCAGGCGGCGATGGTGTCGGGGTGGGCGGCGACGTCGATGAAGTGGCGTACGGCGATCAGGCGCAGGCCGGGGTTGTCGCCGTCCTCGGTGCGGCGGATCAGGTCGCGGCACAGGCCGGTCAGGGTGGTGAGGGCGGCGGGGCGCTCCTCGGCGGTCACATAGCGCCCGGCGACCTGCACGGCGGCGAAGGCGAGGACGCCCTGGACGACGGCGAGGTCGGTCTCGTGCGGGAGGTGGGTGCGGGCGGCCTCCAGGTAGGCGGTGGGCGCCAGTTCGCCGTCCCGGACCGAGTCGCGCAGGGCGTTCCAGACGACGGCCCGGGTGAGCGGGTCGGGCAGCCCGGACAGGCTCGCGCGGACGGTGTCGAAGGAGCCGGCGTCGAAGCGGACCTTGGCGTAGCTGAGGTCGCCGTCGTTGAGGAGCAGGAGGGCCGGGCGCTTGCCGATGGGCTGGGGTGCGCTCTGCGGGATGTCGAGGTCGAGGCGTTCGCGCAGGACGAGCCGGCGGTCCTCGTCGGTGACGTCCTGGTCGTAGAGGCCGACGGCGATGCGGTGCGGGCGGCTGCCGCGGTGCTCGACGCGGAGCGTGTGGACGCCTTCGTCGCCGCGGGTCACCTCGGGCTTGAGGGTGTCGACTCCGGTGGTGCGCAGCCAGGTCTCCGCCCAGGCGTGGACGTCGCGTTCGGTGCTGCTCGCGAGGGAGTCGATGAAGTCGGCGAGGGTGGCGTTGGCGAACCGGTGCCGGGCGAAGTGGGTGTTGATGCCGGCGAGGAAGTCCTTCTCGCCGAGCCAGGCCACCAACTGCCGTAGCGCGGAGGCGCCCTTGGCGTAGGAGATGCCGTCGAAGTTGAGCATCGCGGACGCGGTGTCGGGCACCAGCTCCGGGTCCGGGGCGACGGGGTGGGTGGAGGGGCGCTGGTCGGCCTCGTAGCCCCAGGCCTTGCGGGCCACGCCGAAGTCGGTCCAGGTGTCGGCGAATCGGGTGGCTTCGGCGCAGGTCTGGTAGCCCATGTACTCGGCGAAGGACTCGTTGAGCCAGATGTCGTCCCACCAGCGCAGGGTGACGAGGTCGCCGAACCACATGTGGGCCATCTCGTGGGCGATGACCATGGCGCGGGTCTGGCGCTCGGTGTCGGTGACGGCGGAGCGGAAGACAAACTCGTCGCGGAAGGTGACCAGTCCGGGGTTCTCCATGGCGCCGGCGTTGAACTCGGGGACGAACGCCTGGTCGTAGGAGTCGAAGGGGTAGGGCTCCTCGAACTTCTCGTGGTAGCGGTCGTAGCACTGCTTGGTGACCTCGAACAGTTCGTCGGCGTCCGCGTCGAGGTAGGGGGCGAGCGAGCGGCGGCAGTGCAGGCCGAAGGGCAGGCCGCGGTGTTCGGTGGTGACGGAGTGGTAGGGGCCGGCCGCGGCGGCGACGAGGTAGGTGGAGATCAGCGGGGTGGGTGCGGTCCGCCACCGGCCCTCGCCGAGGTGTTCGGCGATGCCGTTGGCGAGGACGGTCCAGTTCTCCGGGGCCTGCACGGTCAGCTCGAAGACGGCCTTGAGGTCGGGCTGGTCGAAGGCCGGGAAGACGCGCGGGGCGTCGTCCATGCAGAGGTTGCTGTAGACGTAGGTCTCGCCGTCGGTGGGGTCGGTGAAGCGGTGCATGCCCTCGCCGGTGCGGGAGTAGCGCATGGCGGCGTCGATGCGGAGTTCGTGTTCGCCGGCGGTGAGGTTCTTCAGGGGCAGCCGCTCGGCGTCGAGGCTGTCCGGGTCGAGGGGCTGTCCGTCGAGGGTGACGGAACGCAGCTCCGCGGGCTTGAGCTCGACGAAGGTGTCCCCGTCCGTGCGCGCCGTGAAGCGGATGACGGTGCGGGAGTCGAAGGTCTCGTCCCCGGTCGTCAGATCGAGGTCGATCGTGTACCGGTGGACGTCGAGGAGCTTGGCACGGGTCTGCGCTTCGTCGCGCGTCAGTACGGACATGCAGGACATGCTGCCTGATGGGACCGGTCGGGCACAGGGGCGGATCGGTACGCGGCCTATGTCCGGTCCTGTTCGAGACTGCCCCCTCGCGCCCCTTCCGCGCGCTGGAGCGGGACCCTTGTGTCCGGGTGGGGCAGGGCGGGGCGTACGGGGCGGTCGTGGGCCTCGCCGTGGTCCTTGACGAGGGCGCGCAGTTCGCGGATCTCCTCCTCCAGGGCGAGCTGTCGCCGGTAGCCGTCGTAGAGGTAGCGGACCTTGGTGCGCAGCGCCCAGGGGTCGATGGGCTTCATGATCAGGTCGGCGACGCCGAGCCCGAAGGCGGTGGAGGTCAGTTCGTGGTCGGTCCCGAAGCCGGTGAGCAGGATGACGGGGATGTGCTGGGTCTGTTCCAGGCGGCGCATGTAGCGGACCACGTCGAGGCCGCTGACGCCGGGCATCCGTACGTCGAGGAGGAGCAGGCCGACCTGCCCGCGGAGCACCTGCTTGAGCGCCTCGTCGCCGCTGGTGGCGCGGCTGAGCCGGTACCCCAGCGGGGCGAGGGCGCTCTCCAGCGCGTACAGCGTGTCCTCGTGGTCGTCGACGATGAGGATCTTGGCATCCGACGGCATGGCCCGACGTCCCTCCCGCATGGGACAACCAGCTTATGTCCGAAGAGCTGACGGGGAGTGCTCGCCAGCTGACAAGGAGTGCACAGCGCAGCATGCCTCCCGCGGGCCCGCCTGTCACTCCCCCATGCCGTCGACCGAGGTCAGTCCCCTTGTGACGGGCCGCCGTTGACGGCGTCCTCGGCGATCCGCTCGTGATGCCTGATCACCTCGGCGATGATGAAATTGAGGAACTTCTCAGCGAACGCCGGGTCGAGTTTGGCGTTCTCGGCGAGGCTGCGCAGCCGCTCGATCTGCCGGGCCTCGCGGGCCGGGTCGGCGGGCGGCAGCTGGTGTCTGGCCTTCAGGAGGCCGACCTGCTGGGTGGCCTTGAAGCGCTCGGCGAGCATGTGGACGACGGCGGCGTCGATGTTGTCGATGCTGTCGCGCAGCCGGACGAGTTCCTCGCGCACGGCGGGGTCGACGTCACCGGTTCCGTTGTTGCTGGTGGTCATGGCGGACCAGCCTACGTGGACCGGTGCGGGGGATCCTGGGCGGATCGTCGGAGCCGGGGGCCCGGTCGCTCCGGACGCCGGACACGACACCGCCTTTGAACGCGAAGCGCACCTGGGCGGCAACCGCGGCGAATTGCCCGGAGCCAGCGCCCGGCCACTCCGACCGCCCCCGGACACGGCTCGGCCCTACCAGGCCCGAACACGCACCGGACCAGCACAGCCGACAGCGGGCCCCTCACGGGGCACCGGTCCCGGGCAGCCGGGGTGGATCGTCGGGGTCGGGTACCCGGTCGCTCCAGCCACCGGGGACGGTGCGGCCCTGTTGGGCGCGGAAGCGGACGGGGGCGGTGCCGACGCGGCGGGTGAACAGGCGGGAGAAGTAGGCGGGGTCGTCGTAGCCGACGCGGCGGGCTACGGCGGCGACGGGGAGTTCGGTGGCGGCGAGGAGTTCCTTGGCGCGGCCCAGGCGGATGCCGAGCAGGTAGTCCTTGGGGCTGCATCCGGCGCCGCGGCGGACGGCGGTGCGCAGTTCGGCGAGGGTCATGCCGTGCCGGGCGGCGTGGTCGGCGACCGTCATCGGCTTGCAGGCGTCGTCGGCGAGGGCCTTGAGGACCTGGTGGCCGTCGGGGGCGAGGTCGGCGCGGGCGCGGCGCAGGGCCACGAGGAGTTCGTGCACGGCGGCGCCGGTCTCGACCTCCAGCAGGGGATTGTCGCGGCGCGCGGCGCGGGCCATACGGCCGATGACGGCACGCGGTCCGGCGGCGTCGGAGAGGGGCACGACGGGCCGGTCGGGCTCGATGTAGCCGAGTTCGGTGTACGTGGCGGTGGCGGGCCCGGTGAAGTCGACGAACCCCTCGTCCCAGCCGGTGCCGGGGTCGGGCGCGTAGTGGTGCGGGACGCCGGGGGTGAGCCACAGCAGCGCGGGCGCGGTCACGGTGGTACGCCGGCCGCGCGCGTCCTCGTACCAGCCGCCGCCGGCGCTGATGACGACGGCGACATGGTGGTCCAGGGTGCGCGGTCCCACGGTGGGCAGGGCGCCGTACTGGAGGCCCACGCCGAGACAGACGAGGCCGAGGCGGTGGTGGGCGGGGCCGGGCGTGAGGAACCGCATCCAGGTCTGATACATCGAAGGCCCCCTTCCGTTTCCTTCCGTCCAAGCTGCGCCGATCTTTGTCCATGGACCCTGACCTGCGCCAGAGGCGAGGGTGAGGGGTATGAGCGAGTTCACGGTGGGGGACACGGACTTCCTGCTGGACGGGCGGCCGGTGCGGCTGCTGTCCGGCGCGCTGCACTACTTCCGGGTGCACGAGGCGCAGTGGGGACACCGGCTGGCGATGCTGCGGGCGATGGGCCTCAACTGCGTGGAGACCTACGTCCCGTGGAACCTGCACGAGCCGCGACCGGGCGCCTACGACGATGTGGAGGCCCTCGGTCGTTTCCTGGACGCGGCCCGGGAGGCGGGGCTGTGGGCGATCGTGCGGCCGGGGCCGTACATCTGCGCCGAGTGGGAGAACGGCGGCCTGCCGCACTGGCTGACGGGCCGGCCACGCACCGGCGACCGGGAGTACCTGGGGCACGTCGAACGCTGGTTCCGCCGGCTGCTGCCCCAGGTCGTGGCCCGGCAGATCGACCGCGACGGTCCGGTGATCATGGTCCAGGTCGAGAACGAGTACGGCAGCTACGGCTCGGACGCGGCCTATCTGCGATGGCTCGCCGACCTCCTGCGGGACGCGGGCGTCACGGCTGCGCTCTTCACCTCCGACGGCCCCGAGGACCACATGCTGACCGGCGGTTCGCTCCCGGGTGTCCTCGCCACGGTCAACTTCGGCTCCCACGCGCGCGTGGCCTTCGAGACCCTGCGCCGGCACCGCCCGGACGGCCCGCTGATGTGCATGGAGTTCTGGTGCGGCTGGTTCGACCACTGGGGCGCCGAGCACGTCGTACGGGATCCGGGGGACGCGGCGGCGGCCCTGCGGGAGATCCTGGAGTGCGGGGCCTCCGTGAACCTCTACATGGCGCACGGCGGGACGAGCTTCGCGGGGTGGGCGGGGGCGAACCGGGGCGGCGGTGATCTGCACGACGGCCCGCTGGAGCCGGACGTGACGTCGTACGACTACGACGCGCCGATCGACGAATTCGGCCTCCCCACCGACAAGTTCCGGCGCTTTCGTGAGGTACTCGCCGAGTACGCCGACGACCCACTGCCGGAACTCCCTCCGGCCCCCGCACAGTTGGGTACCCCGGCCGAGATGGACCTGACCGGCTGGGCCCCCCTGACCGACGTACTGGCGACACTCGGCGGCCCGGAGACCACGACCCCCGTGCCGCCCACCTTCGAGGAACTGGACGTGGACCGGGGCCTGGTGCGGTACGAGGTGACGGTTCCGGGGCCCCGGCAGCCGTACCCGCTGATCGCACGCGGGCTGCGCGACCTGGCAGTGGTGTACGTCGACGGGAAGCGGGCCGGGGTGCTCACCGAGGAGGACGAGCGGCTGGAGGAGCCCGTCGCCGGGCACGCGCGCGTGGAGCTGTGGGTGGAGTCCCTGGGGCGGGTCAACTACGGCCCGCGGACCGGTGAGCCGAAGGGGATCACCGGGGGCCTGCTGCACGAACGGCAGTATCTGCACGGGGTACGCGCGCGTGGGCTGCGGCTGGACGCGCTGGAGGACATCTCGGGCGTGCCCTTCCAGCCGTACGACGGTCAGGGCGCTCCCGGCCTCTACCGCGGCACCCTCACCGTGCGGGGCGTGGGTGACGCGGTGCTCGAACTACCGGGCTGGACCCGGGGGTTCGTCTGGATCAACGGCTTCAACCTGGGCCGCTACTGGTCCATGGGCCCCCAGCACACGCTGTACGTCCCCGGCCCGGTGCTGCGAGAGGGCGGCAACGACGTGTGGGTGCTGGAGCTCTCGGGAACGGCCACGCGAGCGCCGTACCTCAGGAGCCGATGACCTTGTGCAGATGCACGTCCTGGTGCCCACCGGGGATGCCCTCGGTACGGCCCGTCTCGCGGAAACCGAGCCCCTTGTAGAAGTCCGGGGCCTGGAAGGTGAAGGAGGAGACGATCATCTCGGTGCAGCCACGCCGCACGGACTCCTCCTCGGCGGCGCGCATGAGCCGACTCCCCCAGCCGGCGTGCCGCTGGTCCGTGCGCACCCAGAGCATGTCCACGGCACAGCAGGCACCCCAGATCCACGCGGTGAGCCCTCCGACCAGCTCCCCGTCGGCGTCGCTGACCCGGACGGTGAGCGGCGCCGGGGTCCCGGCACCGGTCGCCTCGGCGTTGAAGGCGGTCAGCTCGTCGTCGAGACGCTGCTCCAGGGCATCGTCCTTGCCGCCGACCGTCAAAGAAGCTCCGGGTTCGATGATCACGGCCGGGAGTATGCCAGGCCGGCCGTCCGACCGGGGAAAATCCGCTCGCACCCTCGTAGAGTGGAAGCGGGTTCAGGGCGTCTTGGGGGTACGGGCGTGGCGAACGACGGACCGGTCGAGCACGGCTACCCGCACCTGGAGACGGTGCGGGCCTCGATCACCGCGCTCTGGAAACGGCTGTCCTACGACACCGTCCAGACGTTCTCGACCAGCGTGGCCCCCGCCGACGTGGCCTTCTGCGACACCGACGATCTCCATCTGGGCGCACAGCGCGTCGCCCGCGAGCTGGTGCGGCACTACCGGCTCCCCGACGCCCGGCTGATCGTCGGCTTCCGAGAGATGACCCACGCGGCCAACGTCGAACTGGCCGCGGGGCCCGAGTACTTCGTCGAGCTGAACGACCGTTTCCGGACCCATCGACGGGACATCGGGGCGGCGCTGGCGCACGAGGTCATGCATGTCTACCTCCACCGGCTCGGACTGTCGTTCCCGGGGCTCCCGGAGAACGAGATCCTCACGGACACGGCGACGACGTACCTGGGCGCCGGGTGGCTGCTGCTGGACGCGTACCGGGAGGACTCGGCGTCCTCGCAGAAGCTGGGGTATCTGACGCCGGAGGAGTTCGGGTACGTGCTGGCCAAGCGGGCGCTGGTGTTCGGCGAGGATCCGTCGGTCTGGTTCACCAGTCCGCAGGCCTACACAGCGTATGTGAAGGGGATGGCGAAGGCGCGGGAGGACGAGCAGCAGCCTCCGCTCACCGCTGCCGGCTGGGCTGGGCGGCGGCGGTATGCGCGGGATCGGCGTGCTCATGTTCCGCAGTCCGGGGCGTCCTATGCGTTCACGCCCGACGGGGGTGCCGGGGGGTTGCGGGTTTCCTTTCCCTGTCCTACCTGTCATCAGAAGATCAGGGTGCCGGTGCGGGGGCGGGTTCGGGCGCGGTGTGGGTTGTGTCGGACGGTGTTGGAGTGCGACACGTAAGAGGTGCGTCGTTGTCCGCGGGCTCGTGGGGGCTGGTCGCGCAGTTCCCCGCGCCCCTGAGTCAGTCCCCCTAAGCCCCGTAGACCTGTCCCGGCGCTTCCGCCCGGCCGAGCAGTTCCCGTGCCGTCTCCCCCGCCTCCGCCGGTGTCCACCTCGCCCCCTTGTCCACGCTCGGTCCCGCCCTCCACCCCTCCATGACCGTGATCCGGCCGCCCTCCGTCTCGAAGACCCTCCCCGTCACCCCCGCGCTCGCCTCCGACCCCAGCCACACCACCAGCGGCGAGACGTTCTCCGGGGACATCGCGTCGAAGCCCGAGTCCGGGGCCGCCATGGTCTCGGCGAACGCCCGCTCCGTCATCCGGGTCCGGGCCGCCGGGGCGATGGCGTTGACCTGGACGCCGTACCGCGCGAACTCAGCGGCCGCGACGAGCGTCAAGCCCACGATTCCCGCCTTGGCCGCGCTGTAGTTCCCCTGCCCGACCGACCCCAACAGCCCTGCTCCGCTACTGGTGTTGACCACACGCGCCACCGGCATGCGCCCCGCCTTCGCCTCGGCCCGCCAATACGCGGCGGCGTGCTTCAGCGGCAGGAAGTGGCCCTTCAGGTGGACCCGCGTCACCGCGTCCCAGTCCTCCTCGTCGAGGTTGACGAGCATCCGATCGCGTAGGAATCCGGCGTTGTTGACGAGGGTGTCGAGCCGGCCGTAGGTGTCCAGGGCGGCGGTGATCAGGGAGCGGGCCCCTTCCGTCGTGGCGATGTCGCCGCCGTGGGTGACGGCCTCGCCGCCCGCCGCCCGGATCTCGGCGGCCACTTGGGCGGCGGGGCTGTCGGCGCCGGGTGAGCCGTCCAGTCCGACTCCGAGGTCGTTGACCACGACCCGCGCTCCCTCGGCCGCGAAGGCGAGCGCGTGGGCCCGGCCGAGGCCCCGGCCCGCTCCGGTGACGACGACGACCCGGCCGTCGCAGATTCCGCTCATCTCACGTCTCCTTGTTGGCAGTTGCCGCGTCCAGGAACAGCGGCCGTTCCCCGCCCCCGTGCACCAGCAGCGAGGACCCGGTGATGTACGCGGCGGCGTCCGAGGCGAGGAAGACGGCGGCGGCGCCGATGTCGGAGGGCTCGGCCAGCCGTCCGAGCGGGACGGTGGACGCCACGGCTGCGACCCCGTCCGCGCCGCCGTAGTGGAGGTGCGCCAGCTCGGTGCGCACCATGCCGACGACCAGCGTGTTCACGCGGATGTCCGGCGCCCACTCCACCGCCATCGACCGGGCGAGGTTCTCCAGTCCGGCCTTCGCCGCCCCGTACGCCGCCGATCCGGGCGACGGACGACTGCCGCTGACGCTGCCGATCATGACGACCGAGCCCGTCGACCGCCTCAGGTGCTCGTACGCCGCGAGGGAGACCGTCAGCGGGGCGAGGAGGTTGAGCTCGACGACCCGCGCGTGCCGCTCGGCGTCCGCGTCCGCCAGGAGCCGGTACGGTCCGCCGCCCGCGTTGTTGACGAGGACGTCGAGGCGGGGCAGCGCGGTGAAGAAGGCGCGTACGGCGGCCGGGTCCCGCACGTCCAGCGGGGCGAACTCAACGCCGTCGAGCGGCACTTCGGGCGCCCGGCGCGCGCACGCCACGACCTGCGCCCCCGCGCCCGCGAGCGCCCGCGCGATCCCGGCACCCACTCCCCGCGTACCGCCGGTGACGACCGCGACCTTCCCCTTGAGCTCCATTCGCCGCTACCCTCCACCTAACAAACGTTTGGTGGAAAGGTAGCTGATGCTTCCATGAGTGTCTCCACCTCGTCCCCGGAAAAGGGGTCCGAAAAGGACGGCGTCGCCGTCGTCACGGTCGACTTCCCACCGGTGAACGCCCTGCCGGTGGACGGCTGGTTCGCCCTCGCCGACGCCGTGCGCTCGGCGGGCCGTGACCCTCGGGTGCGGTGCGTGGTGCTGGCCGCCGAGGGCCGGGGGTTCAACGCGGGCGTGGACATCAAGGAGATCCAGGCACAGGGCCCTTCGGCTCTCGTCGGCGCCAACCGCGGCTGCTACGCGGCCTTTTCGGCGGTGTACGACTGCGAGGTACCCGTGGTGGCCGCGGTGCAGGGCTTCTGCCTGGGCGGCGGGATCGGCCTGGTGGGCAACGCGGACGCGATCGTGGCGAGCGAGGACGCCACCTTCGGACTGCCCGAGCTGGACCGGGGCGCGCTCGGCGCGGCCACCCATCTGGCCCGACTGGTCCCCCAACACCTCATGCGGGCCCTGTACTTCACCTCGCGCACGGCGACCGCGGCCGAGCTGCACGCGCACGGGTCGGTGTGGCGGGTGGTACCGCGTACCGAACTGCACGCGGCGGCACTGGAGTTGGCGCGCGAGATCGCCGCCAAGGACGGAGAGCTGCTCCGTCTCGCCAAGGCCGCCATCAACGGCGTCGACCCGGTCGACGTGCATCGCAGCTACCGCTTCGAGCAGGGCTTCACCTACGAGGCGAGCACCTCCGGGGTGGCCGACCGCATCCGCGACAGGTTCGGGAAGGAGGGCCGTTAGATGGGCGACAAGACCATGACCGCGCAGGAGGCCGTGTCCCGGCTGCACAGCGGCATGACCCTCGGCATCGGCGGCTGGGGCTCCCGCCGCAAGCCGATGGCCCTGGTCAGGGCCCTGCTGCGGTCGGAGATCACCGACCTCACGATCGTCTCGTACGGCGGCCCGGACGTCGGCATGCTCGCCGCCGCCGGACGGATCCGGAAACTGGTGGCGGCCTTCGTCACCCTCGACTCGATCCCCCTGGAGCCGCACTACCGCGCGGCCCGCGAGCGCGGCGACTTCGAGCTGACGGAGATCGACGAGGCCATGTTCATGTGGGGGCTGCGGGCCGCCGCGCACCGCCTGCCCTTCCTCCCGGTGCGCGCGGGCCTCGGCTCGGACGTCATGCGGGTCAACCCCGGCCTGCGGACGGTGACTTCGCCGTACGACGACGGGGAGTCCTTCGTGGCGATGCCCGCCCTGCGCCTGGACGCGGCCCTGGTCCACGTCAACCGCGCCGACCGGCTGGGCAACGGTCAGTACCTGGGCCCGGACCCGTACTTCGACGACCTCTTCTGCGAGGCGGCGGACACGGCGTACGTCTCGTGCGAACGGCTCGTCGACACCGCCGAGTTGACGAAGGAGGCGGCACCGCAGTCCCTGCTGATCAAACGGCACACCGTCACCGGAGTCGTGGAGGCGCCGAACGGGGCGCACTTCACGTCCTGCGCGCCGGACTACGGCCGGGACGAGGCCGCACAGAAGGCGTATGCCACCACCCCGTGGCCGGAGTTCGCGGCGCGGTACCTGGAGGAGGGATCGTGACCGCTTCCCTTGCGGCGCCCACCCGCGCCGAGTACTGCGTGATCGCCTGCGCCGAGGCCTGGCGGGACGGCGGCGAGATCCTGGCGAGCCCCATGGGCCTGATCCCCTCCGTCGGGGCCCGCCTCGCCCGGCTCACCTTCGCACCGGACCTGCTGCTGACCGACGGCGAGGCACTGCTGGTCCGCCCGGACGGCACCGTGGAGGGCTGGCTGCCCTACCGGCAGCACCTGGCCCTGGTCACGCGCGGCCGGCGGCACGTGATGATGGGCGCGAGCCAGATCGACCGCTACGGCAACCAGAACATCTCCTGCATCGGCGACTGGGCGCAGCCCAAGCGGCAGCTGCTCGGGGTGCGGGGCGCACCCGTCAACACCCTCAACAACCCGACGAGTTACTGGGTGCCCCGGCACTCCCGGCGGGTCTTCGTGGAGAAGGTCGACATGGTCTGCGGGGTCGGCTACGACCACGCGGCCGGCATCGGTGCCCGCCATCACCGCATCCCCCGGGTCGTCTCCGACCTCGGCGTCTTCGACTTCGCCACGCCGGACCACTCGATGCGGCTGGCCTCGCTGCACCCGGGGGTGAGCGTCGAACAGGTTGCGGAGGCCACGGGTTTCGCCCTGACCGTCCCGGAAGAGGTGCCGTACACCCGTGAACCGAGCACGGACGAGCTGAAGTTGATCCGAGAGGTGCTCGACCCGGCCGGCGTCCGCGTCAGGGAGGTCGCCGTCTGATGGACACGGCACTGACCCGGCTGGTCGGCGTCCGCCATCCGCTCGTACAGACCGGCATGGGCTGGGTCGCGGGCCCCCGTCTGGTGTCGGCCACGGCGAACGCGGGCGCGCTCGGCATCCTGGCCTCGGCGACCATGACCCTCGACCAGCTGCGGGAGGCGGTACGCGAGGTCAGGTCCCGTACGGAGGCGCCCTTCGGGGTCAATCTCCGCGCCGACGCGACGGACGCCGGCGACCGGGTGCGCCTGATGATCGAGGAAGGCGTACGGGTCGCCTCCTTCGCCCTCGCGCCCTCCGCCGAGCTGATCGCCGAGCTCAAGGAGGCGGGCCTCGTCGTGATCCCGTCCGTCGGGGCCCGCCGGCACGCCGAGAAGGTCGCGGCGTGGGGGGCGGACGCGGTGATCGTGCAGGGCGGAGAGGGCGGCGGGCACACCGGCGAGGTGGCGACGACCGTACTGCTGCCGCAGGTGGTGGACGCGGTGGACATCCCGGTCGTGGCCGCCGGGGGCTTCTTCGACGGGCGGGGCCTGGTCGCGGCGCTGGCGTACGGGGCGGCGGGGGTCGCGATGGGTACGCGGTTCCTGCTGACGTCGGACTCGACGGTGCCGGACGCGGTGAAGGCGCGCTACCTCGCGGCGACGGTGCGGGACGTGACGGTGACCCGGGCGGTCGACGGGCTGCCGCACCGCATGCTCCGCACCGATCTGGTGGCCGAGCTGGAGAGCTCCGGCCGCGCGAGGTCCCTGCTGCGAGCGATCCGCCGTGCGGCCGGCTTCCGGCGTCTGTCCGGACTCACCTGGCGCGGGATGCTCCGCGACGGCCTCGCCCTCAGACACGGCAAGGACCTCACCTGGAGCCAGGTCCTCCTCGCCGCGAACACGCCCATGCTGCTCAGGTCGGCGATGGTGGACGGCCGTACGGATCTCGGGGTCATGGCCTCCGGGCAGGTCGCCGGGGTGATCGACGACCTGCCGTCGTGCGCGGAGCTGGTGGAGCGGATCATGAAGGAGGCGGAGGAGGTGATGGAGAGCCTCAGAGCCGCTCGATGATCGTCACGTTCGCCTGGCCCCCGCCCTCGCACATCGTCTGGAGTCCGAACCGCCCGCCCGTGCGCTCCAGTTCGTGCAGCAGGGTCGTCATCAGCTTGACCCCTGTCGCGCCCAGCGGATGCCCCAGCGCGATCGCGCCCCCGTTGACGTTGACCTTCTCCGGGTCAGCCCCGGTCTCCTTGAGCCAGGCGAGGACGACCGGGGCGAAGGCCTCGTTGATCTCGACGAGGTCGATGTCGTCGATGGTCAGGCCGGTCTTCTTCAGGGCGTGGGCGGTGGCGGGGATGGGCGCGGTGAGCATCCGGATGGGGTCCTCGCCCCGCACGGAGAGGTGGTGCACGCGCGCGCGTGGAGTGAGCCCGTGCTCGCGCACCGCCCGCTCCGAGGCCAGCAGCATGGCCGCCGCCCCGTCGGAGACCTGCGAGGAGCACGCGGCGGTGACCGTGCCGCCCTCCACGACCGGCTTCAGCGCGGCCATCTTCTCCAGCGAGGTGTCCCGGCGCGGCCCTTCGTCGACGGTGACGTCCCCGTAGGCCACGGTCTCCCGCCCGAAGCGCCCCTCGTCGATCGCCCGTACCGCCCGCTGGTGGGACCGCAGCGCGAACTCCTCCTGGTCCTGCCGGCTGATCCCCCACTTCGCGGCGATCATCTCGGCGCCGACGAACTGGTTCACCGGCTTGCCCCCGTACCGCGCCTGCCAGCCCTCGCTCCCGGCGAACGGGCCCTGGGTGAGCCCCAGTGGCTCGGCGGCCTGCCGGGTCGCGAAGGCGATCGGTATCAGGGACATGTTCTGCACACCACCGGCGACCACCAGGTCCTGCGTACCGGACAGCACGCCCTGCGCCGCGAAGTGCACGGCCTGCTGCGAGGAGCCGCACTGCCGGTCCACGGTCACGCCCGGCACCTCCTCGGGCAGCCCGGCCGCCAGCCAGCAGGTCCGCGCGATGTCCCCGGCCTGCGGCCCGACGGCGTCGAGACAGCCGAAGACGACGTCCTCGACGGCGGCCGGGTCCATCCCCGCCCGCGCGACCAGTTCCTTGAGCACATGCGCGCCGAGGTCGGCGGGATGTACCCCGCTGAGTCCTCCCTTGCGCCGCCCGACGGGCGTCCGGACCGCTTCGACGATGTAGGCCTCGGCCATGGCAGCAACTCCCTTGCGGTTAAGGGCACATCAACGGCTATTCACGTACGGCGATCCCGTCCAGCACCATCGACAGGTACTGCCGGGCGATCTCCTCCGGGCTGTGCTGTCCACCGGGCCGGTACCAGGACGCGGCGACCCAGACCGTGTCGCGCACGAAGCGGTAGGTGAGCCGGACGTCGAGGTCGGCCCGGAACACCTCGGCGGCCACCCCGCGCTCCAGCGTGGACAGCCACGCCTTCTCGAACTTGCGCTGCGAGTCGGCGAGAAAGCCGAACCGCTCCTGCGCGACCAGCTGTCTGCTCTCCTTCTGGTAGATCGCGACGGCGGCGCGGTGCCGGTCGATCTCCCGGAACGACTCGGTGACCAGGGCCTCCAGCGTCTCGCGGGGCCCGAGTTCGGCGGCGAGGACGCCGTCGTAGCCGTCCCAGAGCTCGTCGAGGAAGGTCCGCAGGATCTCCTCGAGCATCGACTCCTTGGAGTCGAAGTGGTAGTAGAGGCTGCCCGCGAGCATGCCCGCGTGGTCCGCGATCTTCCGGACGGTGGTGGCGTTGTAGCCCTGCTCGGCGAAGACCTCGGCGGCGGTGTCGAGGAGTTCCCGGCGACGGGCGGGCGCGGCGGGGGTCACCTGCGGCTTCTTCTTGGTCGGCACGACATCATTCTGGCCCTAGGCATGTTGGCTGCTGACGGCGACGACCTCACCGGTCATGTACGACGAGTAGCCGGAGGCCAGGAACACGATCACGTTGGCGACCTCCCAGGGTTGCGCGTACCGCCCGAACGCCTCCCGCGCGGTCAGTTCCTCCAGCAGTTCCGGAGTGGTCACCTTCACCAGGTGCGGGTGCATGGCGAGGCTCGGCGCGACCGCGTTGACGCGCACGCCGTACGCGGCGGCCTCCATCGCCGCACACCGGGTCAGCGCCATGACGCCGGCCTTCGCGGCGGCGTAGTGCGCCTGTCCCGCCTGCGCGCGCCAGCCGACGACGGAGGCGTTGTTGACGATCACGCCGCCGCCGGTCTCCCGCATCGACCTCAGCGCGGCCCGGGTGCACCGGAAGGTGCCGTTCAGTGTGACGTCGAGGACCCGGGACCACTGTTCGTCGGTCATGTCGACGAGGTCCGAGGTCCCGCCGAGCCCCGCGTTGTTGACGACGACGTCCAGTCGGCCGTGTTCCTCCACGGCGGCCTCGAACAGCGCCCGCACCTGGGTCTCGTCGGTCACGTCACAGGGCAGCGCGGTCACCGAGCCCGCGTCGAACTCGGCCGCCAGTTCGGCCTCGTACTCCTTGAGCCGGCGTGTGTGCGCGTCGCTGATCAGCACCCGCGCGCCCTCCTCCAGGAACCGCCGCGCGGTGGCACCGCCGATGCCGGCACCGGCCGCCGCGGTGATGACGGCGGTGCGCCCGCTCAGCAGCCCGCGCCCCGGCTCGTACGCCGGACTCTCGACGCCTGTCATAGGGCCACGCTAACCTACCAAACACTTGTTAGGGAAGCATCGTCGAAGGGCTGCCGCCGATGGACCTCGCCTTCACGCGGGAAGAGGAGGCCTTCCGGGCCGAGGCCCGCGCATGGCTCACCGACCGTGTGCCGCCGGAGCCACTGCCCTCCCTGGAGACCGAGGAGGGATTCGCGGCGCACCGCGCGTGGGAGGCCGAACTGGCCGCGAACCGCTGGTCGGTGGTCGACTGGCCGACGCGGTACGGAGGGCGGGACGCGGGGCTGGTGCGCTGGCTGCTCTTCGAGGAGGAGTACTACGCGGCGGGCGCCCCCGGCCGCGTCAACCAGAACGGCGTCAGCCTCCTCGCCCCGACGCTCTTCGACCACGGCACGGAGGAGCAACGCGCGCGTGTGCTGCCGCCGATGGCCAGCGGCGAGGCGGTCTGGGCGCAGGCCTGGTCGGAGCCGGAGGCGGGTTCGGACCTGGCGTCCCTGCGTTCGAAGGCGATCCGCGCGGACGGCGGTTGGCTCGTGAGCGGCCAGAAGACGTGGTCGTCCCGGGCGGCCTTCGCGGACCGCGCGTTCGGCCTGTTCCGCAGCGACCCGGACACCCAAAAGCCCCACCAGGGCCTGACGTACCTCATGTTCGACCTGCGCGCCCCCGGTGTCACGGTCCGCCCGATCGCCCGCCTGGACGGCAAACCGGCCTTCGCGGAGCTCTTCCTCGACGAGGTGTTCGTGCCGGACGAGGACGTGATCGGCGAGCCGGGCCAGGGCTGGCGGATCGCGATGTCGACGACGGGGAACGAGCGGGGGCTGAAGCTGCGCTCACCGGGCCGTTTCCTGGCGGCGGCGAACCGACTCGCGGCGCTGTGGATCGGCGAGGACCGGCCCCACGACACCGGCGCCCGCGTCGCCGACGCCCTGATCGGCGCCCGCGCCTACGAGCTGTACACCTACGCCGCCGCCTCCCGCGTCCTGGACGGCGAGTTGCTCGGCCCGGAGTCCAGCCTGAACAAGGTGTTCTGGTCGGAGTACGACATAGCGCTGCACGAGACGGCCCTCGACCTCCTGGGCCCCGAGGGCGAGTTGGCGGACACGGACTGGTCCGAGCGCTACGTCTTCGCCCTCGCCGGCCCCGTCTACGCGGGCACCAACGAGATCCAGCGCGACATCATCGCCGAGCGCCTGCTCGGTCTGCCGAAGGGACGCCGGTGATGCGGTTCCTCCTCGACGCCGAGCAACGCGCCTTCGCCGCCTCGCTGGACGCACTCCTGACGTCCTCGGACACGCCGTCGGTGATCCGGGACTGGAGCCGCGGCGAGCACGGGAGCGGCCGTGCGCTGTGGCGCCGTGTCGCCGAGGCGGGCGTCTTCGCGCTGGCGATGCCGGAGGCGCACGGGGGATTGGGGCCCCGCCCTGTGGAACTCGCCCTGTCCTTCATCGAGTTGGGGCGGCACGCGGTGCCCGGCCCGCTGGTGGAGACGGTCGCGGTCGCGACACTGCTGGCCGGACTGGAGGACCAGGACCCGGCCAAGCGCCTGCTGCCCGCGCTGGCGTCGGGCGAGTCGACGGCGACCCTGGCGACCGGACCGTACGCACTGGACGCGGACGTGGCGGACCTACGGCTGACCCTCACCCTCCCGCCCCACCCGGCGCCCGCCGAACTCCGCCTCGCTCCCCCGCCCGGCCCCCTGCACCCCTCCCTCGACTCCGCCCGGCGCCTCTACGAGACTCCCCGCACCGGCGAACTCCTCGCCGTCGACCCGCCCTTCGCCTCCGCCCTCCTCCTGGCCGGTCTCACCACCGCCGCCCAGGCCCTCGGCGTGGGCCTGGCCCTGCTCGACAGAACGGTCGCCTATGTGAAGCAGCGCACCCAGTTCGGCGCCCCCATAGGCTCGTTCCAGACCGTCAAGCACCAACTGGCCGACGCGAAGATCGCCCTGGAGTTCGCCCGCCCCCTCGTCCTCGGCGCCGCGCTCACGCTGACCGAGAGCGACGTCGCCGCGGCCAAGGTCACGGCGTGCGAGGCGGCGTACCGGACCGCCCGCACCGCGCTCCAACTGCACGGCGCGATCGGCTACACCGCGGAGTACGACCTGTCGCTGTGGCTGACCAAGGCCCGCGCCCTGCGCACCGCCTGGGGCACCCCGGACGAGTGCCGGGCCGCCGTCCTCCTCAGTGGTGGTCGCCGCTGGTGAGCTGCCGGTACTCCTCCGCCGTCGGCTTCGCGATCCGTGTCTGAGGCCCGAACATCACGTACGCCAGCCGCGCCCGCACCCGCTGGGAGACCGTCACCGGCCGCCGCACCCCGTTCCTGTCGACCAGGGGGCCGATCTCGTACGGCGGGTTCTGCTCGTGCTGGGTGAGGGTGTGCAGCTGTTCCTGCGCGAGGGGTTCATGGACCTCGACGTACTCCCCGTGCGGCAGCCGTTTGATGACGCCCGTCTCCCGGCCGTGCAGCACCTTGTCCCGGTCCCGGCGCTGAAGTCCCAGACAGATCCGCTTCGTCACGAGGAACGCGAGCACCGGCACCACGAAGAAGGAGACCCGGACGAACCAGGTGATGGCGTTGATGGACAGATGCAGATGGGTGGCCACGATGTCGTTGCCGCCGCCGATCAGCAGCACCACGTACAGGCTCAGCCAGGCCACGCCCAGGCCCGTGCGCACGGGGACGTTGCGCGGCCGGTCCAGGATGTGGTGCTCGCGTTTGTCGCCGGTGATCCACGCCTCGACGAAGGGATAGACGCCGAGGGCGAGCAGGATCAGCGGGAAGAGCGAGAAGGGGATGAGGACACCCAGCACCAGGGTGTGGCCCCAGGCGCTGATCTCCCATCCCGGCATCACCCGGATCAGGCCCTCGGAGAAGCCGAGGTACCAGTCGGGCTGGGCGCCCGTGGTGACCAGGTCCGGCCGGTAGGGGCCGAACGCCCACACGGGATTGATCTGGGCGAGGCCGCCCATGAGCGCCAGCACCCCGAAGACGAGGAAGAAGAAGCCGCCCGCCTTGGCCGTGTAGACCGGCAGGAAGGGCATCCCGACGACCGTTTTCTCGTCGCGGCCGGGCCCCGGGTACTGCGTGTGCTTGTGGTAGAAGACCAGGATCAGATGCGCGACCACCAGGCCCAGCATGATCCCGGGCAGCAGCAGTACATGGATCGGGAACAGCCTCGGGATGATGTCGTGTCCCGGGAACTCGCCGTCGAACAGGAAGAAGGAGAGATACGTCCCGATGATCGGGACCGACAGGATCGCGCCCTGCGCGAAGCGGATGCCGGTGCCGGAGAGCAGGTCGTCGGGGAGGGAGTAGCCGGTCAGACCGGTGAGGATGCCGAGCATCAACAGGGTCCAGCCGAACACCCAGTTGACCTCGCGCGGCTTGCGGAAGGCGCCGGTGAAGAACACCCGCATCATGTGCACCAGCATCCCGGTGACGAAGACCAGCGCCGCCCAGTGGTGGATCTGCCGGATCAGCAGTCCGCCGCGCACGTCGAAGCTGATGTCGAGCGTGGACTCGAACGCGCGGGTCATCACGATGCCGTTGAGGGGCTCGTAGGAGCCGTTGTAGACGACCTCGACGCCGCTGGGTTCGAAGAACAGGGTGAGGTAGATGCCGGTGAGGATGATGACGAGGAAGCTGTAGAGGCAGACCTCGCCGAGCATGAAGGACCAGTGGTCGGGAAAGACCTTGCGCATGTTGGCCTTGGCCAGCCCGTACAGACCGAGCCGCCCGTCCGCCCAGTCGGCGAGTTTCTCGCCCTTGGCGGGGGTCCGCCCCCGTGTCCCGTTCACCGATCGCGCGCCGTCCATGGGCCGTCGCCTCCGTCGTCGGATCACTTTCAGAGTGGCACGACGACGCGGCCAAGCCAACGGGAAGGGCCGCTTCCCGGCCGCTGGTTCGGAGGCCGATTCAGGCGCCGGTTCAGACGCCCGGCGGGACGATCCCCTGCGCCCGCGCCGCCACCAGCCACTTCGGGAACTCGCCCACGATCCGGTCGTACAGCTCCGCGTCGGACACCTTCCGCGGTTCCGCCCCCGCGTGGAAGAACCCGGCGTTGTCGACGACCCGCTTGTCCGGCACGGACAGCTCGTCGAGCTTGCGCAGATAGTCGAACTGCTTGCTCCGGGTGTCCCCGAACCCGATGAACTGCCAGAACAGCGGGAGCTTCGCCGCCTTGCACAGGTACCGTTCCGCGGCGAGCTTGTTGATCGGCCCGCCGTCGGTCTGGAAGACCACGAGCGCCGGTTCCCGCGAGCCGCTGTCCAGGTAGTGGTCGATGACCGCGTCCATCGCCAGGTGGTAGCTGGTCTTGCCCATGTGCCCGAGCCCGGCCACGATCCGGTCGATTCGCCCCTGGTGGTCGGCGAGCGCGATCTCCGTCTCGGCGTCCACGTCGGTGGAGAAGAACACCACCGGCACGGTGCCGTCGTCGTCGAGATGCGCGGACAGCCCGAGCACCCGGTCGGCGAGGGCCTGCACACTGCCGTCCTTGTAGTACGGCTTCATCGACCCGGAGTAGTCGACGACGAGGTAGACCGCGGCCCGCAGCCCGTCGAGCCCGTGCTTGCGCAGTGAGACTCCCGCGCTCTTGTAGAGGCTGACCAGCGCGGGTGCCGTCTCCTCGACCTTGGTCAGACTGATCGCCGCCATGTTCCCCCGCCTTCGCTCTCTTCACAGCCGTTCGCTATTTTGTTCGCCGCCGTCCCCACCGGCTCACAGATCGTCTCATCTCCCGAGGAGCCGCGGCCGTGGAACCCGAGTCCACCCTCACCACCTGTTATCGCCATCCCAAGGTGGAGTCCCATGTCCGCTGCACCCGCTGCGACCGGTACATCTGCCCGAACTGCATGCGCGAGGCCTCCGTCGGCCACCAGTGCCCGGAGTGCGTGAAGGAGGGCGCGCGGTCCGTCCGCCAGGCCCGTACGGTCGTCGGCGGGCGGGTCTCGGCGGTGGCGCTGGTGACGTACGTCCTGATCGGGCTCAATGTCCTGGCGTACGTCGCCGAGGTGGTCCGCCCGCAGATCGTGGACCGTTTCGCGATGCTGGCCGCCGGTCTGGTGGGCCCGGACGGCCTCCACTACGTCTACCAGTCCTCCCACCCGTCCGACTTCCACGCCGAGGGCGTGGTGGCGGGGCAGTGGGAGCGGCTGCTGACCAGTGGGTTCCTGCATCTGGAGCCGACCGAGGGAACGTTCGGCCTGTTGCACATCGTGATGAACATGGCGGCGCTGTGGCAGCTCGGGCGGGTGGTGGAGCCGACGCTGGGCCGGGTCCGCTATCTGGCGCTCTACCTGCTGGCGACGGTCGGCGGTTCCGTGGCCGAGCTGCTCCTCGCCGACCCCGGGACGGAGTCCCTGGGCGCGTCGGGGGCAATCTTCGGCCTGGGCGCCGCGTACTACGTCATGGCCCGGCGGATGGACGCCGACATGCGGGCGGTCAACCGCTTCATCGCGATCCTGCTCCTGTGGCTGCTGCTCTCCGCCGGCCTCACCTCCTGGCAGGGTCACCTCGGCGGCCTGCTCACGGGTGGCGCGGTGACGCTGGCCTACGCGTACGCTCCCCGGGGACCGAAGCGCGGTCTGCTCCAGGCGGCCGCGTGCGTGGCCTTGCTGGCGGTGCTCGTGGCCCTGTCGGTGTGGAGAATCTCGGAGCTGACCCAGTGAGACGAGCGCGAGTGCTGCTGTACGCGGCCGCCGTTCCGGTGACCGTCACGGCCGCGGTGTACCTCCTCGGCCCCACGGACTCCGCGGACGCCCCGGCGCGGCCCACGGTGTCCGCCTCCCAGTCGGCCCGCGAGGAGGCCAAGAGCAGGGCCGAGGAGGAGCGGGCGGCGGACGACAAGGCGCTCGCCGCGCTGCCGGCCGGGCTCGCCGCGCCCGCCAAGAAGGAGCTGGCCCAGCAGATCGTGGCGAGCGCCGAGAACTCCACCCTCGACTGGCGTTCCGCCTACGGCTACATCGAGGACATCGGGGACGGTCAGGGCTACACCGCGGGCATCATCGGCTTCTGCACCGGCACCCACGACCTGCTCACCCTCGTCGAGCGCTACACCGAGGCCCACCCCGGCAACGGCCTCGCCCGCTACCTCCCCGCCCTGCGCGAGGTCGACGGCACGGACTCCCACGAGGGCCTGGGCCCGGGCTTCACCAAGGCCTGGAAGGCGGAGGCCAGGGTGGCGGCCTTCCGCGAGGCCCAGGACGCCGAACGCGACCGCGTCTACTTCGACCCGGCGGTCCGCCTCGCCAAGCTCGACGGCCTGGGCACGCTCGGTCAGTTCGTCTACTACGACGCGATGGTCTTCCACGGCCCCGGCACCAACGCCACCAGCTTCTACGGCCTGCGCGAACGCGCCCTCCACGAGGCCGACCTGCCCTCCGAGGGCGGCTCCGAGAAGGCCTACCTCGACATCTTCCTGGACATCCGCGAGCAGGCCATGCGCAGCAGGAAGGCGGACATCGACACCACCCGCGTCGACACGGCCCAGCGGCGCTTCCTGTACGACGGGAAACTGGACCTTCAGACGCCGCTGACGTGGCAGGTGTACGGGGAGACGTTCAGGGTGCCGTAGCGGAGGCACCCCACTTCGCCCGCAGCACCTCCTCCGCGGGCTTGCCGTGCGGGGTGTACGCCAGCCTCGCCGGGGTCTCGCCGCTGTCGGGCCAGTCGTCCCACATCCACCAGCACACCCCGGCCCACCAGCGGCGGCCGGTGAAGGTCTCCAGCAACGCCCGGTAGGCGGCGGCCTGTTCGGCGGGCGCGGGGCGGGTGCTGACGTCCCAGGCGTAGGGGGCGGTCGTCGAGCCGCGCTGGCTGACGTAGCCGGCCTCGGTGAACAGGATGCGGCGGCCCTGGTCGTGGGCGTACGCGGCGAGTTCCTCGCGGATCTGCCGCCAGGCGCGGCGCAGCCGGCCGACGTCCTGGGTGGGGGTGTCGGACAGCGGCCAGTAGGCGTCGATGCCGATGAGGTCGAGGGACCTCCAGAAGCGGATCGCGCGGTACTCGTCGTAGTTGGCGGCGTAGGTCAGGGGGCCGTCGTAGTGGTCGCGGACCGTCTCGATGACACCCTTCCAGGCGGTGTGGTCGCCGGAGACCCCGGCGAGTTCGGTGCCCACCGCGAGCTGCTCGGCGCCGGTGCCGGCGGCCAGGTCGGCGTAGTGGGTGATGAAGCGGCGGTACGCGGTGAACCAGGCACGGCGGTCCCGGGGCCGGATGTCGGCGCGGTCCTGGTCGCCGGGCAGGTCGATGTGCGGTTTGAGCATCACCTTGAGGCCGAGGGCGTGGGCGCGGCGCACGATCCGGCGCAGGCTCGCGTCGCTCGCGGTCTCCTCGGTGGTGTGCATGACGGAGTCGGTCGGGCGGTTCTGGTACCAGGTCGGGGTGAGGGTGATCCAGCGGGCGCCGGTGGCCCTGATACCGCGCAGATAGCGGTCGGCGGCCGGGCTGTCGTAGTCGCTGCGGTACCAGGAGGGCAGGGTGATGCCGCGCATGACGGCAGACCCCTCGCCGGGCTTGGGATCCGTGCCGACGGTGGTGCATCCGGCGGCGAGGAGGGTCGCCACCGCGGCTGCGGCGACGACCCTCCTCCTCGGGGCGGCTGCCCTCACAGGCTCGTCGGGCTGACGAAGGTGTAGCCCAGGGCCTCGATGCCGTCGATCGTCTCCTTGAGCGGCTGGGTCGGGAAGTACGGGTGGTAGAAGAAGCTGGCGAACCCGTCGCGGACGGCCAGGTTGGCCTTGGCCGAGGCGATGAGGTCGGCCGGCAGCCGTGGCGGATGGTTGTTGTACGCGTCCGGCTCGTAGTTGCCGATGTTCTCCGGCAGCACCTTGGTTCCGTACACGTCGTTCACCACGTACGGGAAGAACTGGCCGATGAACACGTTGGGTCCGGCGGAGTTGCCGCTGAGCGTTCCGGAGAAGTACAGCGAACGCTCCAGACGGGCCGCGTAGTTGGCGGCGAACACCTGGTAGTCGGTGGCCGATGCCGCGTAGTGCGGGGTGGTCCACAGGGTCGGCTTCGGCAGGCCCGCGGCGGCGAACCCGGCGAGCGCGCTGGTCACCCGGCCCTGCGCCCAGGCGGTGGAGTCCCCGGCGACCGGGCCGTCGTAGACGACGTTGTCCGAGGCGTCGACGTGGGCCCGGTAGAACTCGAAGTCGTCGCCGGTGACCCCGTTGTAGGGGTTGGCGACGTTGCCGTACTGGTGGGTGTAGCCGTGGTTCATCAGGACCGCGCCCCGGGCCAGCATGTACTTCAGGGCGTTGACCACCTGCGGCCGCTGCGCGAGCGTCACCGTCTCCGGGACGCCGTTGTTGTAGGTGCCGTTGGGGTCGGTGTAGACGGGGATGACGTTGATGCCGTACGCGATGTTCTCCGACTGCAACAGGTCGGCCATGGCCCGCAGTTCGGAGGGTTCCGAGTTGGGGCTGATGTCCTCCAGGCGCAGCAGCGCGCGGTGCCGTTCCGTGGTGGCCGGTGCGAGGGCGTCGAAGAGGAGGTCCTCCAGGACGATGATCCGGTCGCTCTCGGAGACGTACGCGAAGGGGATCTCACCGATGTACGTGAGGTTGGACGACCGCACGGCCCATCCGAAGGTGTGCGTGTTGGAGGTGTCCAGTCCCTCCGCGAGCCTGGTGACGGCGGGGTAGCCGGGCCCGGTGAGGACGTTGGGGCGGAGCACGCCACCGTCCTGGCCCGCCGGGATCTTCCGGGTGAGGGCCTGGTTCTTGTACGTCACCTGTGTCACGGTGCCGATCGAACCGCCGTCCTCGTAGTACGACGTCGTCGGGTCCCAGCCGTACTTCTGTGTGAACTGGGCTACGCCGACGGAGTTGGCCATGTTCCAGATGTTGGCACCCATCCAGATCACGGGCTTGGTCGTGGTGGAGGCGTCCTGGTAGAAGGCGGCCGGGACGGCGTCCGGGGTGTCGCAGCAGTAGTAGGTCGAGCCGATGTAGATCACGGCCGCGTACGAGTTCACCATGCCGGCGGTGTACTGCTGGACGGGCTTGGCGGTCACCGTGCCGAAGTGGCCCGCGAGGTTGGCCGCAGCCATGGCGTACAGCTCGCCCAACTGCCCGTAGGGGCCCGCCGTGTCGTAGAGCACGAGCGTGGCCGGGTCGGCCGCGGCGGCGACGTCGGCGGCCCCGAGCAGGGTGGCCTGCCGGGTCACGGCCGACGCGGTCTGGACCGGGAAGGCGGACGCGGCCGACAACGTGGCCGGAGACGCCTTCTGCCGCTGCTTGGTGTGCCGGGCCCGGTCGGCCTTGAGCTGCGCCTTCGCCCAGCCCTTGAGGTCGACGCGGCTCAGTCCGGACTTCCCACCGACGTTCTCGTGGCCGGGCCGGTCCCCGCCGGGTGCGGCCTGGGCGCCCGCGGCCAGGAAAGTGCCGCTCAGCAGGGCGGCGACCAGAAGAAGGATCACGGAAAACTTCGGGAATCCTCGTCTCCGAGGACGGATCATTGGTCTCACGATCATTCCCCCCACTTTGCCAATCCTTGGCAAAGGTTTTTCACAACAGGAAGTCACCGATTCTTATGACGGCCACGAAGGGTGTCAATGGGCAGAAGGGTGAATTCCCGGAGCACCAGGTGACGCTACTGGAAGATCGGACATGTCCTTTTTCCGAATAGTCTTCAGACTCGCCCTCGACGTCTGCTACGTTCACCTTCGCGCGATGGGGACGCGCTGTGAAATGTGTGGGGGGACAATGTACGGACGACCCGCCCTGGGGGCTCTACTGCCTCTAGCAGGGGCGATGGCCGCGCCAGAAGCCGTGCCCGGGCTACCTTTGGCCAAAGCCCTGCAGGCGACGGCCGGGGCCGGATTCATACTCTATTGCCTGACCGCCTGTCTGATATTGCTCGCCCGGATAAAGCTGCGCCGCCAGGCCCAAAAGGCGCAGGCCACCGCCGGGAGCAACCATGATCACTGAACTGCTCCTGTGGTCGAGCGTCACCTTGATCATAATGGCGGGCTGCTACAACACCAGCCTCTATCTGCTGTCCAGGCGCAGAATTCGCCGTTCCCGAACAGACCGGAGAGACCGGTTCTATGTATTTCTCCTCGCCTGCCTCAATGAGGAGAAAGTGCTTTCCGAAAGCCTCGCGCGGATCACTTCGCTGCCCGCCCGGAATTTCATGGCACTGGTGATCGACGACGGCTCCGACGACCGAACTTCCGAGATCGCCCTGGCCGCCCACCCGACCCTGGTCAGGTTGCACCGGCGCACTCCGCCGAACGCCCGCAGAGGCAAAGGCGCCGCGCTCAACGACGGGGTACGGCACCTGCGGGAATCCGGTCTGCTGGCCGGCCACGACCCCGCGGACGTGGTCCTCTGCGTGGTCGACGCGGACGGCCGGCTCGACCCGCACGTCGTGCAGTCGGTCGACCCGTACTTCGACGACCCGCGCACCGGCGCGGTCCAGGTCTGCGTCCGGATGTACAACCGGCACCTCGGACTGCTCGCCCGCATGCAGGACATGGAGTTCGTGGTCTACGGCGACGTCTTCCAGAGCGCCCGCCGCTCCATCGGCAGCGTGGGCATGGGCGGCAACGGACAGTTCATGCGGCTGTCGGCGCTCAACACCCTGGACGGGGACGGGCCTTGGAGCGACAGCCTCACCGAGGACCTCGACCTCGGGGTACGGCTGATCGCCAAGGGCTGGACCAACCAGCACTGCACCACCGCCGCGGTCTCCCAGCAGGCCGTGCTCAGCCTGCGCCGGCTGATCCGCCAGCGCTCCCGCTGGTTCCAGGGCCATCTCCAGTCGGCCGGTCTCGTCCCGCTCATCCTCAGGGACGTGCCCACCCGGGCCGCGCTCGACCTGCTGTACCACCTCTCCAGCCCGGTGCTCATCCTGCTCACCTCGCTGCTGCCGCTGTCCTTCCTCGTCGCCGTCGGCGCCACCACCGTGGCCTCCGTCCAGGCCGGACAGCCCCTCGTCTCGCCCATGTGGCTGCTCGGCCCCTACCTGCTCTCGTTCACCGCCGCCTACGCGTACGGCTTCGTGTACGCCAAGCGCGAGCGGAAACTGGGGCTGGTGCGCTCGGTGCTGCTCGCCCATGTCTTCGTCTTCTACGGCTACATCTGGTTCGCCGCCGGCTGGTGGGGATTCTGGCGGCTGCTCACCGGCCAGCGGGGCTGGCTCAAGACCGCTCGCACCTGAGGACATTCAGGCCGCGCCCGATCCCCGCGCGGGTCCTCGTCTCCCATCACCGCAGTACCTCTCATCACCCTCACGTGATCGTCGTGTCGATCACGCATGCCCAAGGGGGGCACCCATGTCCACACACCCGTCTGCCGTGCCCGTGCGCGCCATGCTGGTGCTCGGCACCCGGCCGGAAGCGATCAAACTGGCCCCCGTGGCCCGTGCGATGGCCGCCGGTCCGCAGTTCGAACCGATCGTCGTCACCACCGGCCAGCACCGCGAGATGCTCCACCAGATGCTCGGCATGCTGTGCGTCGACGTACGGATCGCGCTCGACGTGATGCGCAGCCGGCAGCAGCTGTCCGACCTCACCGCCCGGCTGGTCCGGGAGCTCGGCGGGGTCATGCGCGAGCAGCGCCCCGACCTGGTCGTGGTGCAGGGGGACACCACGACCGCGCTGGCCGGCGCGCTGGCCGCCTTCTACGAGAAGATCCCGGTCGCCCATGTCGAGGCCGGTCTGCGTACCGGTGTCATCGACAACCCCTTTCCGGAGGAGCTCAACCGCAGCCTCATCGGCCGTATCGCCCGCTGGCACTTCGCCCCGACCGAGGCCGCGGCCCGGCATCTGACCGAGGAGGGCGTCGCCGAGGAGCAGGTGTTCACCACCGGCAACACGGTGATCGACAACCTGCTGTGGGTGCTGGCCGAGGGCACCGGAGCCTCCGCGTTCCGCACCGCCACCAGGTCCGTTCCGGCGGATCAGGCCGACCGTGAGGCACGGGCTCCCGGCATCGATCCGAACGGGCCGGTCCGCCGGGAGGGCGGCCCCAAGCGGATCCTGGTCACCCTGCACCGCCGGGAGAACCAGGGCGAGCGGATGCGCGGCATGGGCCGGGCGCTGACCCGGCTCGCCCGGCGCGGGGACGTGGAGATCGTGCTGCCGCTGCACAAGAGCCCGGCCGTGCGGGACGTGTTACTGCCGGAACTCGGCGACCACGAGGGCATCTTCCTCGTCGAACCGCTCGGCTACCTGGACTTCGCGGCCACCCTGGCCGAGTGCGACCTCGTCCTCACCGACTCCGGCGGCATCCAGGAGGAGGCCCCGAGCCTGAGCAAGCCCTCGCTCGTGCTGCGGACCACCACCGAGCGGCCCGAGGCGGTCGAGGCCGGGGCGGCCCGGCTGGTCGGCACCGACCCGGAGGCCATCGTGACCTGGGCGGAGAGGCTCCTCGACGATCCGGTGGAGTACCGCAGGATGGCGGACGCGGGCAATCCGTTCGGCGACGGCACGGCCGCGCGCCGGATCCTGGCCCAACTGGCGGAGGACTTCGCCGCCGATGTCCCGGTCGGTCTGACGGCATCCGGGCCATACTCGACGGCATGACGCCGTCACTCCTGCGCTCCCGCGGCCGAATCCCCCTGATTCCACAGGGACTTCGGACCGGGATCCGGACGGGTTTCCGGACGGGGATCCGGTCGGCGCGTCCGCCGGGGCCGCCGTCCGGAGAACCGTCGGTGCCCCCGCCGGGGCGCAGGAGCCGGATCGTCGCCGCAGTGGCACTGGCGCTCGGGCTGGCGGTCGTCCTGTCCGTCACCCTGAGCCAGTGCGGCTCGGACCCCGAGCCACCACGGACCGCTCCCTGGGCCGACGGTTCCACCCACGGCCGCTGGACCTCGGTGTTCAACGGCCACGGCACCAACACCGGCGACGACGACTCCCTGACCCTGTCCCCGATGCCCGCCGAGGACCCCGGCACCACCCATGCCGGGCTCGTCGTCAGCACCGCCTCCTACGACGACGTACGGCTCGACGCTCGGATGCGGACGGTCGAGCAGCTGCGCATCCCGCACCCCAATCCGTGGGAGGTGCCGTGGCTGGTCTGGGCGTACACCGACGCGGAGCACTTCTACTACATCACCCTCAAGCCGAACGGCTGGGAGCTCGGCAAGCGGGACCCGGCGTATCCGGGCGGGCAGCGGTTCCTGGCCACGGGGCACGAGGAGTTCCCGGTGGGCGACTGGTCGTCGGTGGCGGTGGAGCAGCGCGGCGCCGAGCTGAAGGTGTCGGTGGGCGGCAAGCCACTGGTGGACTTCACCGACGCCGAACGCCCCTATCTCCAGGGCCGGGTGGGCGCGTACACCGAGGACGCCACCGTGGAGTTCGAGGGCCTGGAGGCCGGTTCGGGCTGACGGCATGCGACGGCGCCCGTCTTCCGTCCGGTCGGGGACGAGGAAGGCGGGCGCCGTCAGTGTTCCGTACGCCTTTGTACGGGACGTTCTCTGAGCCGGTCAGGGCTTTTTGACGAGCCGTCAGACCATCAGGGAGCGGTCCGTCGGGCGGATCGGGGCCGGCAGTTCGCTGGCGCCGGTCAGGAAGCGGTCCACACCGCGGGCGGCCGAGCGGCCCTCCGCGATGGCCCACACGATGAGCGACTGGCCGCGGCCCGCGTCACCGGCGACGTACACGCCGGGGACGTTGGTCTGGAAGTCGGCGTCGCGGGCGATGTTGCCGCGCTCGTCGAGGGCCAGGCCGAACTGCTCGACCAGACCGTTCTCCCGGTCGGTGCCGGTGAAGCCCATCGCGAGGGTGACCAGCTGGGCGGGGATCTTGCGCTCCGTGCCCGGCTTCGAGGTCAGCTTGCCCTCGATGAACTCGACCTCGGTGAGGTGCAGCCACTGGACGTTGCCGTCCTCGTCGCCCTCGAAGTGGGTCGTGGAGACGGAGTAGACCCGCTCGCCGCCCTCCTCGTGCGCGGAGGTGACCTTGTACAGCATCGGGAAGGTCGGCCACGGCTGGTGCGGGGCACGGTCCTCGCCGGGCTGCGGCATGATCTCCAGCTGGGTGACCGAGGCCGCGCCCTGGCGGTGGGCGGTGCCCACGCAGTCGGCGCCGGTGTCGCCACCGCCGATGACCACGACGTGCTTGCCCTCGGCGGTGATGGGGGGCGCCACGAAGTCGCCCTCCTGCACCTTGTTGGCCAGCGGCAGGTACTCCATGGCCTGGTGGATGCCCTTGAGCTCGCGGCCCGGCACCGGCAGGTCACGCGCGGTCGTCGCACCGGCGGCGATCACGACGGCGTCGTACCGCTTCTTCAGGTCGGTCGCCTTGAGGTCGCGGCCGATCTCGATCCCGGTACGGAAGCGGGTGCCCTCCGCGCGCATCTGCTCGATGCGGCGGTTGATGTGCCGCTTCTCCATCTTGAACTCGGGGATGCCGTAGCGGAGCAGTCCGCCGACGCGGTCGGCACGCTCGTAGACGGCGACGGTGTGGCCGGCCCGCGTGAGCTGCTGGGCGGCGGCCAGGCCCGCCGGGCCCGAGCCGATGACCGCGACGGTCTTGCCGGACAGGCGCTCGGGGGCCTGCGGCTCGACGTCACCGCTGTCCCACGCCTTGTCGATGATCGAGACCTCGACGTTCTTGATGGTCACGGCGGGCTGGTTGATGCCGAGCACACACGCCGACTCGCAGGGAGCCGGGCACAACCGCCCCGTGAACTCGGGGAAGTTGTTCGTCGCGTGCAGCCGCTCCGAAGCCGCCGCCCAGTCCTCGCGGTAGGCGTAGTCGTTCCACTCGGGGATGAGGTTCCCCAGCGGACAGCCGTTGTGACAGAACGGGATACCGCAGTCCATGCAGCGGGACGCCTGCTTCGAGATGATCGGCAGCAGCGAACCCGGAACGTAGACCTCGTTCCAGTCCTTCAGACGTACGTCGACGGGGCGGGACTTGGCGACCTCACGGCCGTGGTTCAGGAAGCCCTTCGGGTCAGCCATTGATCGCCGCCTCCATCATCTTCTCGGTGATCTCGGTCTCGGAGAGACCGGCCTGCTCGGCGGCGGCCTTGGCGGCGAGCACTGCCTTGTACGTGCTGGGGATGATCTTGCTGAAGCGCTCCACGGCGGTGTCCCACTCGGCGAGCAGCTTCTCGGCGACCGTCGAGCCGGTCTCCTCCGCGTGGCGGCGCACCACGTCGTGCAGCCACTGCTTGTCGCTGTCGTCCAGTTCCTCGACCGCGCCGACGTTGCCCACGTTGACGTTGTCGCGGTTCAGGTCGATGACGTACGCGATACCGCCGGACATACCGGCCGCGAAGTTGCGGCCCGTCTCGCCCAGGACCACCGCGTGGCCGCCGGTCATGTACTCGCAGCCGTGGTCGCCCACGCCCTCCGAGACCACCAGCGCACCGGAGTTGCGGACGCAGAAGCGCTCACCGGTACGACCGCGCAGGAACAGCTCGCCGCCGGTCGCGCCGTACGCGATGGTGTTGCCCGCGATCGTGGAGAACTCGGCGAGGTGGTCGGCGCCCCGGTCGGGACGGACGATCACGCGGCCGCCGGAGAGGCCCTTGCCGACGTAGTCGTTGGCGTCGCCCTCCAGGCGCAGCGTGACACCGCGCGGGAGGAAGGCGCCGAAGGACTGGCCGGCGGAGCCGGTGAAGGTGATGTCGATGGTGTCGTCGGGCAGGCCCGCGCCACCGAACTTCTTCGTCACCTCGTGGCCGAGCATGGTGCCGACCGTGCGGTTGATGTTGCGGATCGCGACCTGGGCGCGCACCGGCTGGGCGTCGGTCGCCGAGTCGGCGGCCAGGGCGTCGGCGGCGAGCTTGATGAGCTCGTTGTCGAGCGCCTTCTCCAGACCGTGGTCCTGCTCGATGACCTGGTGCAGGGCGGCGCCCTCGGGCAGTTCGGGCACGTGGAAGAGCGGGGCCAGGTCCAGGCCCTGCGCCTTCCAGTGGTCGACGGCCCGCGCGACGTCGAGGGTCTCGGCGTGGCCGACGGCCTCCTCGATGGAGCGGAAGCCCAGCTCGGCGAGGATCTCGCGGACCTCTTCGGCGATGAACTGGAAGAAGTTCACGACGTACTCGGCCTTGCCGGCGAACCGGTCGCGCAGCGTCGGGTTCTGGGTGGCGATGCCGACCGGGCAGGTGTCCAGGTGGCAGACGCGCATCATGACGCAGCCGGAGACGACGAGCGGCGCGGTCGCGAAACCGAACTCCTCGGCGCCGAGCAGCGCGGCGATGACGACGTCACGGCCGGTCTTGAGCTGACCGTCGGTCTGCACGACGATGCGGTCGCGCAGGCCGTTGAGCAGCAGGGTCTGCTGGGTCTCCGCGAGACCGAGCTCCCAGGGACCACCGGCGTGCTTGAGGGACGTCAGCGGCGAGGCGCCCGTGCCGCCGTCGTGGCCGGAGATGAGCACGACGTCCGCGTGCGCCTTGGAGACACCCGCGGCGACCGTGCCGACGCCGACCTCGGAGACCAGCTTCACGTGAATCCGCGCCTGCGGGTTCGCGTTCTTCAGGTCGTGGATCAGCTGGGCCAGGTCCTCGATGGAGTAGATGTCGTGGTGCGGCGGCGGGGAGATCAGGCCCACGCCCGGCGTCGAGTGACGCGTCTTCGCGACCCACGGGTACACCTTGTGGCCGGGCAGCTGGCCGCCCTCGCCGGGCTTGGCGCCCTGGGCCATCTTGATCTGGATGTCGTCCGCGTTGACCAGGTACTCGGAGGTCACACCGAAGCGGCCGGAGGCGACCTGCTTGATGCTGGACCGGCGGGCCGGGTCGTACAGCCGGTCCGGGTCCTCGCCGCCCTCACCGGTGTTGGACTTGCCGCCCAACTGGTTCATGGCGATGGCGAGGGTTTCGTGCGCCTCCTTGGAGATGGAGCCGTACGACATGGCGCCGGTGGAGAAGCGCTTGACGATCTCGCTGGCCGGCTCGACCTCGTCGATCGAGATCGAGGGACGGTCCGACTTGAAGCCGAAGAGCCCGCGCAGGGTCATCAGCCGCTCGGACTGCTCGTTGACCCGGTCCGTGTACATCTTGAAGATGTCGAAGCGGCCGGTGCGCGTGGAGTGCTGGAGGCGGAAGACCGTCTCCGGGTCGAACAGGTGCGGCTCGCCCTCGCGGCGCCACTGGTACTCGCCGCCTATCTCCAGGGCGCGGTGCGCCGGGGCGATGCCGGAGGCGGGGTACGCCTTGGCGTGCCGGGCGGCGACCTCCTTGGCGATGACGTCGATGCCGACGCCGCCGATCTTGGTGGCCGTGCCGTTGAAGTACTTCTCGACGAAGGCCGTATCGAGACCGACGGCCTCGAAGACCTGGGCGCCGCGGTAGGAGGCGACGGTCGAGATGCCCATCTTGGACATGACCTTCAGGACGCCCTTGCCGAGCGCGTAGATCAGGTTGCGGATCGCCTGCTCGGGCTCCATGCCGTTCAGGAAGGTGCCCGCGCGCAGCAGGTCCTCCACCGACTCCATGGCGAGGTACGGGTTCACGGCCGCGGCGCCGAAGCCGATCAGCAGGGCGACGTGGTGGACCTCGCGGACGTCACCGGCCTCGACCAGCAGGCCCACCTCGGTGCGCTGCTTGGTGCGGATGAGGTGGTGGTGGACGGCCGCGGTCAGCAGCAGCGACGGGATCGGCGCGTGCTCGGCATCGGAGTGCCGGTCCGACAGGACGATCAGCCGGGCGCCGTTGTCGATGGCGGCGTCGGCCTCGGCGCAGATCTCGTCGATGCGCGCGGCGAGGGAGTCGCCACCGCCGGAGACCCGGTACAGACCGGAGAGGGTCGCGGCCTTGAAGCCGGGCATGTCGCCGTCGGCGTTGATGTGTATGAGCTTGGCGAGCTCGTCGTTGTCGATGACCGGGAAGGGCAGGGTGACGGTCCGGCAGGACGCGGCGGTCGGCTCCAGCAGGTTGCCCTGCGGGCCCAGCGAGGAACGCAGCGAGGTGACGAGCTCCTCGCGGATCGCGTCCAGCGGCGGGTTGGTGACCTGCGCGAACAGCTGGGTGAAGTAGTCGAAGAGGAGACGCGGACGCTCGCTCAGCGCGGCGATCGGCGAGTCCGTACCCATCGAACCGAGCGGCTCGCCGGCGGTCTTGGCCATCGGCGCGAGGATGATGCGCAGCTCTTCCTCGGTGTAGCCGAAGGTCTGCTGGCGGCGGGTGACCGAGGCGTGGGTGTGCACGATGTGCTCGCGCTCGGGCAGGTCCGAGAGCTCGATCTCGCCGGCCTCCAGCCACTCCGCGTAGGGGGCCTCGGCGGCGAGCTGCGCCTTGATCTCGTCGTCCTCGATGATGCGGTGCTCGGCGGTGTCGACGAGGAACATCTTGCCGGGCTGGAGGCGGCCCTTGCGGACGACCTTGGCGGGGTCGATGTCGAGGACGCCGACCTCGGAGCCGAGGACGACGAGGCCGTCGTCGGTGACCCAGTAGCGGCCCGGGCGCAGGCCGTTGCGGTCGAGGACCGCGCCCACCTGGACGCCGTCGGTGAAGGTGACACAGGCCGGGCCGTCCCAGGGCTCCATCATCGTGGAGTGGAACTGGTAGAAGGCGCGGCGGGCCGGGTCCATGGAGTCGTGGTTCTCCCACGCCTCCGGGATCATCATCAGCACGGAGTGCGGCAGCGAGCGGCCACCGAGGTGGAGCAGCTCCAGCACCTCGTCGAAGGACGCCGAGTCGGAGGCGTCCGGCGTACAGACGGGGAAGACGCGGTCCAGCGCCTTGTCGTCGTTCCCGAACAGGTCCGAGACGAGCTGCGACTCGCGGGCCACCATCCAGTTGCGGTTGCCCTTGACGGTGTTGATCTCACCGTTGTGCGCGACGAAGCGGTAGGGGTGCGCGAGCGGCCACGACGGGAAGGTGTTCGTGGAGAAGCGCGAGTGGACGAGGGCGACGGCCGAGCCGAAGCGGCGGTCGGACAGGTCCGGGAAGAAGGGCTCGAGCTGGCCGGTGGTCAGCATGCCCTTGTGGACGATCGTGCGCGCGGACAGCGAGGGGAAGTAGACGTCGACCTCGCGCTCGGCACGCTTGCGCAGCACGAACGCCTTGCGGTCGAGCTCGATACCCGCGCTGGAGCCGTCGGCGACGAAGACCTCGCGGAAGACGGGCATCGTCGACCGGGCGGTGGCGCCGAGCAGTTCGGGGGCGATGGGAACCTCACGCCAGCCCAGAACGGTGAGCCCTTCCTCGCCGGCGATCGTCTCGATACGTGAGACGGCGTCCTCGGTGCCCTCCTCGGGCAGGAAGGCGATACCGACGGCGTACGCACCGGCCTCGGGCAGCTCGAACCCGGCGACCTCGCGGAAGAACGCGTCCGGGACCTGGGTCAGGATGCCCGCGCCGTCACCCGAGTCGGGCTCGGAGCCGGTGGCACCGCGGTGCTCCAGGTTGCGCAGAACCGTGAGCGCCTGCTCGACCAGCGCGTGGCTCGCCTCGCCGGTGAGGGTGGCCACGAAACCGACGCCACAGGCGTCCTTTTCGTTGCGGGGGTCGTACATACCCTGCGCAGCAGGGCGAGCATCCATGAAGGACCACTTCTGGCCATTCGCGGAGTGCTGGGACGGCTGGCGCGGCGTACGCATCGGCTCTCCCGTCGTCGTCTCAAGTGGCATGTGAACTTGCGAAGGGACGACGTTGGCCCTCTGCGTAAGTGCAAAATTTCGTGCAGGTTACATGATGGAGCGGATCTCGGGAACCGGATACTCCGTTCCAACATGCGGACGCCACGGGGTCGCGACGCGGGTATCGCGCACATGGCTTGAAGTGTGTGGGACCGAACGAGACAGATCAGTGTCCGCCGATCCAGGGCGAGACAGACGTGGTCGTCCACCTCGCGGGTGCGCGGCAGGCGTCATTGCCCACAGCGCTTACGGCTCATGCCCAGTGGTTAAGCGTTCGAAACCAGTGAGTAACGGCTACTTATACGGCCCAACGCATAAGTTCCAGTCGACCTATCCTACGGCGGTTCCGAACAAGCTGCCCAGGGCGTACGTCACACCGGCCGCGGCACCGCCGAGAGCGAGCTGCCGCAGTCCGCTGAACCACCAGCTCCGCGCCGTCACCTTGGCCACCACGGCACCGCAGGCGAACAGTCCGACGAGGGCCACGAGCACCGCCGGCCACAGCGCGCTCGCACCGAGCAGATACGGCAGCACGGGAAGCAGCGCCCCCAGCGCGAACGCCCCGAACGAGGACCCGGCGGCGACCAGCGGCGACGGCAGATCCCCGGGGTCGATCCCGAGCTCCTCGCGCGCGTGTATCTCCAGGGCCTGCTCGGGATCGCGCGACAACTGCTTGGCGACCTCACGGGAGAGCCACGGCTCGACACCCCGGGCCTCGTAGAGCGCCGCGAGCTCGGCCTCCTCGTCCTGCGGATGCTTCCGCAGCTCCCGCCGCTCGACATCCAGCTCGGCCTCGACGAGCTCCCGCTGCGAGGCGACGGAGGTGTACTCACCGGCGGCCATGGAGAAGGCACCGGCGGCCAGCCCGGCGAGTCCGGTCACCACGATCACCTGCTGCCCCACCGACCCTCCGGCGACACCGGTCATCAGGGCCAGGTTGGACACCAGCCCGTCCATCGCCCCGAAGACGGCGGGCCGCAGCCAGCCGCCGTTCACATCCCGGTGCGTGTGGTTGTCACGGTGCGCCTCGTGCAGCGGCGCCTCGGTCTCGATGATGGCCATGCGGGATCCCCCAGGAAGCTAAACCAAGCTAAGCCAAAGCTGAGTTTGGACTGATTCTAATCCTTGACAACCAGACTCTACGCTCCGGAATTCCCGCCCGCCAGAAAGGAAAGGCTGGGCTAACCTGCGGCTTTACCGTCGAATGCGCATACGATCGGGAGGCCGCTCAGATGTCGACCGGGTGATGCTGTGCCCCCTGATGCTCTGGTGACGCGCGCCGGTGGGACACATCCGCAAAGGCCCCGCGCGCTGTGCGGAGCCTCCGGAGGAGAGGCCCCGTATGGCATCCATCGCCTGCATTCCCTCGGTCCCGGCCCCCGGGGACGCCACCGGACTCCGCGAGCGGGCCCGCGGCGCACTGCTGGGCCTGGCGGTCGGCGACGCGCTCGGGGCCCCCGCCGAGAACATGAAGCCCTCGCAGATCCGGGCCCGCTGGGGCCGCATCACGGGCTACGTGGCGGAGAGCCCCGCGGGCACCGACGACACGGAGTACGCGATCTTCTCGGGCCTGCTGCTGTCCCGCCACGGCTCGGCACTGACTCCGGCGGACGTGGAGGCGGCCTGGCACGAGTGGATCGCGGACCGGGACGAGGGCCCGTTCCGAGGCGCCGGCTTCAGCGAACGCGGCACCCTGGAGAACCTCCGCCGAGGCCTGGCCGCCCCCATCTCCGCCCAGCACCGCCACGCCTGGAGCGACGGCCTGGCCATGCGGGCGGCCCCCTTCGGCGTCTTCGCGGCGGGCCGCCCGGCGGAGGCGGCCCGGCTGGTGGCGATCGACGGCTCGGTGAGCCACGACGGCGAGGGCATCTACGGCGGCCAGGCGGTGGCGGCGGGCGTGGCCGCGGCGATGGCCGGCGCCCCCACCATCGCCGTGGTGGCATCGGCACTGGCCGTGATCCCGGACGACTCCTGGACGGCACGCTCACTCCGCCGCGCCGTGGCCGTCGCCCACCGAGGCGAACGAGCGGTCCGCTCCGCGGTCGTGATCGGCGGCTACCCCTGGACCGACCTGGCCCCCGAGGCGGTGGCCCTGGCCTTCGGCGCCTACGCGGCCGCCGACGGCGACTTCGTCGAGGCGGTCCTCACCGCGGTCAACATGGGCCGCGACGCCGACACGACGGCAGCGGTGGCGGGCGCCCTGGCAGGCGCGACCAGGGGCGCCTCCTCGATCCCGGCGGACTGGGCGGTGGCCATCGGCCCGGCGAAGGGCAGCTGCCTCCCGGCGATGGCGGGCCACCACGTACTGGACGTGGCGGACCGCCTGACACAAGCGCTACGAGAATCAGACCCGACCCACACGGAAACACCCTGGCCGCCCCCGGACCCGACGGCCTTCACGCTGGCGGCGGACGAGGAGCCGGGGGCGATCCGATGAGCCCGCATCTTTCAGCCTGTCCGGCGTTTGAGGACGAGGCCCCTTCAGGGCCGACGGGGGTCCAGGGGGCGGAGCCCCCTGGAGGCGGGGTCGAAGGGGCGGCAGCCCCTGGAGGACGGGAACGGGTAGGGGCGGCGGGGGCGACTATGTCCGTCAGCGACCCCGCCACAGGCCCCCGGCGTATCGAAGGCCTCCTCCTAGGACTCGCCGCAGGCGACGCCGCCGGCTGGCCCGCGGCCCGCCACCGAGCCGCCCGCATGCCCGACTGGACCCGCCGCCTCACCCGCGAACTCGACACCTTCGCCGAACAGAACGCCACCACCACCCTCCCCGTCCCCATCGCCCTCAACCAACCCCCGGAACCCCTCCGCCTGGGCCCCTCCGACGACGCCGAATGGGCTGCCTTCGCCGCCGAAGCCCTCCTGCGCGCAGGCGACGACACCGTCCTCAGCGACCTGAGCCGAGCACGCCGTACAAGAGCCGCGATCGACCTCACCTGGAACGCGCTCGCCAGCGAAGTCGCCGCGGCGGCCGACCGCGCCCCGGAGGTCGAGTCCGCCGTACTCCCCCTGCGCGCCCGTATCTCCGTGAGGGCAGGCCTCGGCAACCTCGCCACCGGCCTGCGCCCGCCCGCCACCGGCCACGACAACCCCCACTACTTCGACGACGCGGCCTGCGTCCGCGCCTGCGTCCTCGCGGCGGCCCACCCCGGCAGCCCCCGACTCGCCGCGGATCTGGCCGAGTTCGACGCCCGTTACACCCAGGACGGCGACGGCGTGCACGGCGCGAGAGCGATGGCGGCGGCCGTCTCCCTCGCCCTGACCGGCGCCGACATCCAGGCCTGCACCGCCGCCGCCCTCACCGAACTCCCCCCGGAGACCGAGATCGGCCGCAACGCCCGCCACGCCCTCGCACTGGCCCGCGACGCGGAGAGCGCCTTCGCCCTGATCCCCCTCCTCGAACACCAAATCGTCGACCACGTCTACAGCTACGGCATCGCGGCGGCCGAAACGGTCCCGGTGGCCCTCGCCCTGGCCACCGCGGCGAACGGCCGCATCGCCGAAGCCGTACCGGCGGCGGCCTGTCTCTCCCGGGTCGCCGACTCCGCCCCGGCCCTGACCGGCGCCCTCACCGGCGCTCTGAGCGGCGGACAGGCGATCCCCGCCACCTGGCGGGACGCCTGCCGCACCCTCTCCGGCTGCGCCCTGCCCCGTCTCACCGGCACCGACCTCGTGGAACTCGCCGGACTCCTGGAAGCCACACAACCGCCCCCACCGGGGGGATGATTCGGGCATGACGCCCAAAGCTTCAGAAACCCATATCGAGGACCGAATCACCGGCGCCCTCGTGGGCGCGGCGGTCGGCGACGCCCTGGGCGGCCCGGTGGAGGGCTACTCCCCCGACCAGATCCTCGAACGCCACGCCGGCCGCGTCCACGGCATCGTCGGCCCCTGGAACGGCGACGCCTGGCGCACCGCCCGTCCCATCGCCCCGTACCACAAGGGCGACGGCCACGTCACCGACGACACCTTGATGACGCACGCCCTGATCAGGGTCTACGCCCGGGTCCGCGACCACCTGGACGCGTACGCGATCGCCGACCACCTGGTCCCCGACCTGATGACGAACCCCCGCTGGATCCCGGAGCTCGAACAGGAGGCCCTCCCCCTGCACCGCGTCTTCCTCGCGGAGAAGTGGCTGGCCACGCGGCTCCACTACGGCCATGTCGACCCCCGCGAAGCGGGCGTCGGCAACATCGTCAACTGCGGTGCGGCCATGTACATGGCCCCGGTGGGCCTGGTCAACGCCGCGGACCCACGGACCGCCTACGCCGAGGCCCTGGACATCGCGGGCGCCCACCAGTCGTCGTACGGCCGGGAGGCGGCCGGAGTCTTCGCGGCGGCGGTGGCGGCGGCGTGCCGGCCGAACGCGACCCCGGAGTCGGTCGTCACCGCCTGTCTCTCCCTGGCCAAGGACGGCACCCGGGAAGCGATCAGACGGGTCTGCGAAGTCGCGCACGACCACACGGACTTCGAGTCGGCGCTCACCCCCCTGCGGGAAGCGGTCGCCCCCTACGACACGGTGGGCCCCGACTACCGTGCCCCCTCCCTCGGCGCCCGCCGCCCCTCCCGTCTGCACGCGATCGAGGAACTCCCCGTCGCCCTAGGCATGTTGCTGGTGGCCGGCGGTGACTACCGGCACGCGGTGCTGGGAGCGGTGAACTACGGACGGGACTGCGACTCGATCGCGACGATGACCGGCGCGATCGCCGGCGCCCTCGGTTCACCGCCCCCGGACGACTGGGCGAAGACGGTGTCCGAGGCCAGCCGCCTGGACCTGTGGGAACCCGCGACGACGCTCACCGAGGTGACCCGGGAGATCTTCGAACGGGACGTACGCCGCCGCCGGGCCCACGAGTCGGCCTTCGCCGAGATCGGCGGCCCGAGATGCACCGACTGACCTGGGTCCAGCCGGAGGACCTGCTGGGCCACGAGCTCCGCCAGGCGGCCCTGGACGGCCGCGAGGCAACGGTGATCGCGGCACGGTGGAAGGCGGCGGGCGGCAAGGAGGCCCCGCTGCGAGCGGGAGCGTCCCCCGACCAGCCGTCGAGGTACCTACGACAACTCGCGAGAGACCTGCTGGACGAACTGGCGGACCTGCCCAGCAGGTTGGCGGGCCGGGAGCCGACCGACCTGGAGAAGATCAAGGCCTGCTGCCCGGACTGGCCCGCGCCGGCTCGAGCCGCGGGCAGTCGTGCCCTCGCCCTGGAAGCGGCCTGGCTGGGCCGCGCGGTGGGCTGTCTGCTGGGCAAGCCCGTCGAGAAGCTCCCCCTCGAAGCCATCCGCCAACTGGCCGGATCCACCGGCAACTGGCCCCTGAACACCTACTTCACAGCCCGGGGCGTCCCCGCCGAACTCCTGCGGTCCCACCCCTGGAACCGCCGCTCGGCACCCACCTCCCTCGCCGAGAACATCGACGGCATGCCCGAGGACGACGACCTCAACTACCCCCTCCTCAACCTGCTCCTGCTGCGCCGCCACGGCAGGGCCTTCACCACCCAGGACGTGGCGACCCTCTGGCTCGACGAACTCCCCGCCGGCCGCACCTTCACCGCCGAGCGCATCGCCTACCGCAACCTCCTCCTGGGCCTGGAACCCCCGCACACCGCCCGCCACCGCAACCCCTTCCGCGAATGGATCGGCGCCCTGATCCGGGCCGACGTCCACGGCTGGACCAACCCCGGCGACCCGGCGGCCGCTGCGGAGCAGGCCCACCGGGACGCCACGCTCACCCACACCGCCAACGGCGTCTACGCGGCGATGTTCACGGCGGCCACCATCGCCGGCGCGGCGACCGGCACCCACGACATCCACGCCTGTCTGCGCACCGGCCTGACCGTGATCCCCCCGGCCTCCCGCCTCTCCCAGGCGATCCGGCACGCGATCCGACTCGCGGCGGAGACCGCCGACTTCGACGAGGTCGTGGACGAACTCCACGCCACCTACGCCCACACCCACCACTGGGTCCACGCGATCCCCAACACCGCCCTTATCGCCGCCGCCCTCACCCACGCGGACGGCGACTTCACCGGCTCCATCTGCAAAGCGGTGAGCGGCGGTTGGGACACCGACTCCAACGGTGCCACCGCGGGCAGCATCGCCGCCCTCCTCACCGGCGACCCCGAGCGGCTCCCCGACCGCTGGACCGCCCCCCTCAAGAACCGACTCGCCACCTCCGTCGCCGACTTCGACGGCACCGGCTTCGACGCCCTCGCCCACCTCACCCACGTGGAGGCTTCCCGCCCATGACCCACATCGCCGTACTCGGCAGCACGAACATGGACCTGGTCGCCTACGTCGCGAAGGCCCCGCAGCGCGGAGAGACCGTGACAGGACGGGAGTTCCGTACGATCCCCGGCGGCAAGGGCGCCAACCAGGCCATCGCCGCGGCCCGCGCCGGGGCCACCGTCTCGATGATCGGCGCGGTCGGCAACGACGCCCACGGCACCCAGCTGCGCTCCACCCTCGAACACTCCGGCGTCGACACCGACCATCTGCGCACCATCGAGGGCGCGTCCGGCACCGCCCACATCGTCGTCGACGACGAGGGCGGCAACGCGATCGTCGTGATCCCCGCCGCGAACGGCACCGTCGACCACCTCGCCCCCGGCGACGAGAGCCTCATCGCCGGCGCCGACGCCCTCCTCCTCCAACTGGAGATCCCGCTGGCCGCGGTCGTGGCGGGCGCCGAGGCGGCCCGCGCGCACGGCGTCCGTACGATCCTCACACCCGCCCCCGCCCAGCCGTTGCCCATCGAACTCCTCGCCGCCACCGACCTGTTGGTCCCCAACGAGCACGAGGCGACCACCCTCACTGGCCGCATCGACCCGCGCTCGGCGGCCATCGCCCTGCTCGACGAGGTGCCGGAGGTGGTCGTCACCCTGGGCGACGCGGGCAGCCTGTACATGTCCCGCGACGCCGAACCGCTCACCGTCCCCGCCCCGCGAGTGACCGCCCTCGACTCGACCGGCGCGGGCGACACCTTCGTCGGCGCCCTCGCGGTGGCGCTCGGCGAGGGCCGTCCCATGAAGGAGGCACTGGAGTGGGCGGCCGCGGCGGCGGCCCTCTCGGTCCAGCGGGCCGGCGCCTCGACGTCGATGCCGTACCGCCCGGAGATCGACAAGCAGTTCGCCTCATGAACCGGGCCGCACCCCTCACCGGCCTCCGCGTCCTCGACCTCGCCACCCTCTTCGCCGGCCCCCTGGCCGCCACGATGCTCGGCGACTTCGGCGCGGAGGTCGTCAAGGTCGAGCACCCCACCAAGCCGGACCCCTCCCGCGGCCACGGCCCCGCCAAGGACGGCATCGGCCTGTGGTGGAAGCTCCTCGGCCGCAACAAACGCACCATCACCCTCGACCTCTCCAAGCCGGGCGGCCGCGCCACCCTGCTGCGCCTGGCCGAGACCGCGGACGTCGTCATCGAGAACTTCCGCCCGGGCACCCTGGAGAAGTGGGACCTCGGCTGGGACGAACTCTCCGCCGCCAACCCCCGGCTGGTCCTCGCCCGGGTCACCGCCTTCGGCCAGTTCGGCCCCGCATCCCATCGCCCCGGCTTCGGCACCCTCGCCGAGGCGATGAGCGGCTTCGCCGCGATCACCGGCGAACCCGACGCACCCCCGACCCTCCCGCCCTTCGGCCTCGCCGACTCCATCGCGGGCCTCGCGACGGCGTACGCGGTCATGACGGCCCTCGCCGCGCGGGACCGCACCGGCGAGGGCCAGGTCGTGGACATGGCGATCATCGAACCGATCCTCGCCGTCCTCGGCCCCCAGCCCACCTGGTACGACCAGCTGGGCTACGTCCAGCAGCGCACCGGCAACCGCTCCGCCAACAACGCCCCACGCAACACCTACCGCACCACGGACGGGAGTTGGGTCGCCGTCTCCACCTCGGCCCAGTCGGTCGCCGAGCGCGTCATGCGCCTGGTGGGCCGCGAGGACCTGACCGCCGAGCCGTGGTTCGCCACCGGCGCCGACCGGGCCCGCCACGCCGACGTCCTCGACGAGGCGGTCGGCACCTGGATCGCCGCCCGCACCCGCACCGAGGTCCTGGCGGCCTTCGAGAAGGCGGAGGCGGCGGTCGCCCCCGTCCAGGACGTACGGGACGTGATGACTGACCCCCAGTACGCGGCCCTCGACACGATCACCACCGTCGCCGACCCGGAACTGGGCCCCCTGCGCATGCAGAACGTCCTCTTCCGGCTCTCCGCCACCCCCGGCGGCATCCGCTGGGCGGGGCGCCCGCACGGCGCGGACACGGATGAGGTCCTGACCGAACTCGGCCTGTCGGAGGCCGAGTTGGCGTGCCTGCGCGAGGAGGGCGCGGTATGACGACACCGGTCACCTGGCTGTACGTCCCGGGCGACCGCCCACATGTGGTGGCGAAGGCCCTGACGGCCGGCGCCGACGTCGTGGTGATCGACCTGGAGGACGCGGTCGCCCCCGACCGCAAGGCCTACGCCCGGGACGCCACCGCCGAACTCCTCTCCGAGCCCCGTTCCCACCCGATCCATGTCCGGGTGAACGCCCTGGACACCCCCTTCGCCGCGACCGACCTGAAAGCTCTGGCCGCCCTCCCGGGCCTGGCCGGCCTCCGCCTGCCCAAGGTGATCTCCCCGGAGCAGATCACCGCCGTGGCCGCCACGGGCGTGGTCGCGCTGTACGCCCTCCTGGAGTCGGCACTAGGCATCGAGCACGCCTACGCGATCGCCACCGCCCATCCCGCCCTGCGCGGTATCGCCCTCGGCGAGGCGGACCTCCGCGCCGACCTCGGCGTACGGGACGACAGGGGCCTCGACTGGTCGCGCTCCCGTGTCGTCGTGGCGGCGAGAGCGGCCGGCCTGCCTCCCCCACCCCAGTCGGTCCACCCGGACGTCCGCGACCTCGAAGCCCTCGCGGCCTCCTGCGCCCACGGACGCGCCCTGGGCTTCCTGGGCCGCGCCGCGATCCACCCCCGCCAGCTCCCGGTGATCGAACGGGCCTACCTCCCGACGGAGCGGGAGATCCAGGAGGCCGAAACGGTGGTGAAGGCAGCGGCCGCACAACAGGGCGCCCAGGCCCTCCCGGACGGCAGATTCATCGACGCGGCGGTGGTGTCGGCAGCCCAGCGCACACTCACGCTGGCCCGAAGAGACTGACGCCCGCACACACGACGAGGGCGCCCGGAGATCTCCGGGCGCCCTCGTCGTCGTACGACAGACTGTCAGGTCTTCTTCGCGGACCCGGCCTCGTCCTTGTCCTTGGCCTCGTCCTCGGCTTCGTCCGCTGTCTCGGCCTTGGCCTCGGTGTCTTCCGCGGCGTCGGCGGAGTCGGCGTCCACGGCCTTGCCCTCGTCCGCGGTCTCACCGTCAGGACCGTCGGCGTTCGGCTCGACGACCTCTTCGCGGCCGGGCCGCTTCTTCGCCGACACCACGATGTAGGCCACCGCGAGCAGGAACACGACCAGCGCGGTCCAGTTGTTCAGGCGCAGGCCCAGGATGTGGTGGGCGTCGTCGACGCGGAGGTACTCGATCCAGAACCGGCCCACGCAGTACGCGGCGACGTACAGCGCGAACGCCCGTCCGTGTCCCAGCTTGAAGCGGCGGTCGGCCCAGATGACGAGGAGGGCGACGCCGATGCACCACAGGGACTCGTACAGGAAGGTCGGGTGGTAGTAGCCCGGTACCCGGCCGTCCGTCGAGGACGTGATGTGCAGGGCCCACGGAAGGTCCGTCTCCCGCCCGTAGAGCTCCTGGTTGAACCAGTTGCCCCAGCGTCCGATCCCCTGGGCGAGGGCGATACCGGGGGCGATGGCGTCGGCGTAGGCCGGCAGCGGGATGCCCCGGCGGCGGCAGCCGATCCAGGCGCCCAGCGCACCGAGCGCGATCGCGCCCCAGATGCCGAGACCGCCCTCCCAGATCTTGAAGGCGTCCACCCAGTCACGGCCCGCGCTGAAGTACAGCTCGTAGTCCGTGATCACGTGGTAGAGCCGACCGCCGAGCAGACCGAACGGCACGGCCCAGACAGCGATGTCGGCCACCGTGCCGGCCCGCCCGCCCCGGGCGAGCCAGCGCTTGTTGCCGAGCCAGACGGCAACGAAGACGCCGATGATGATGCAGAACGCATAGCCGCGCAGCGGAATGACGCCGAAGAGGTGGTACACCCCGTGCGACGGACTGGGAATATAGGCAAGTTCCATGGCAGGTCCGACGCTACCGTGCCGGGCGCCGCCCACGGCAGGCAGCCCGGCTACGGGTCCATAACGGGAAGGTCGGAACTCTTACCCCTTGTTCGCCTCCTGCACCTGCTTCTTCAGCTTGGCCGGGGTCATGGTCTGGTCCTGGTAGATGTTCTTGCCGTCGAGGAGGACGGTGGGGGTGCCGCTGAATCCGCCGTTGCGGAAGGCCGCCGCGGACTTGGTGACCCAGCTGTCGTGGGTGCCGTCCTCGACACAGGTGCGGAACGTGGCGGTGTCCAGGCCGTCGACCTTCTTCGCCAGCTCGATGAGCTTGCTGTTCTTCGCGAAGGCGTCGTCGGTTTCCTGCGGCTGGTTCTCGTACAGCACGTCGTGGTACGCCGTGAACTTGCCGGCGTCCTGGGCGCAGGCCGCCGCGTTGGCCGCCTTGCGGGAGCCGGAGCCGCCCATGTTGCCGTCGATGATCGTCGCGAGGTGGTACTCGACCTTGAGCTCGCCGGACGCCGTCAGCTCGTGGATGGTCGAGCGGTAGGCGTCCTCGAAGGACTTGCAGGCCGGGCAGCGGAAGTCCTCCCAGATCGTGAGCGAGGACTTGGCGCTCGCCTTTCCGACCGGGAGGGCCAGGTTGTCGTCGCCGTTGGCCCCCGAGGGCACCACGACCGGGCCCGCGGAGTCGCTGCCGTCGTCCTTGCCCGCGTTGGCGGCGACCACTCCGATCACCGCCGCGAGGCCCAGGACACAGACCACGCTCGCGCCCACGATCAGCGTTCGCCGCCGCTTCTCCGCGGCCTTCTGCTTCTCACGCTCGACCGCCAGCCGCTCGCGGGCGGTGCGCTTTCCCTCACGGTTCTTCTCGCTCACACCCGCAGAACGAACCGGGGAGGCGCAGCGCGCCTCCCCGGTCCCAGGTCCACCCGTTCGAGTGACCTGTACGAAATGTCCGACCTTGCTACGCCTGGCCGCGCACGCCCTTCGCCAGCTCACCCGCGAGCTCACGGACGGCCTCGACGCCGGCCTTGTCGTCCGGCGCGTCCAGCATCCGCTTCACGAACGCCGAGCCGACGATCACACCGTCGGCGAAGCCGGCCACCTCCGCGGCCTGCTGGGCGTTGGAGACCCCGAGCCCGACACAGACGGGCAGGTCGGCGCGGGTGGCACGGGTGCGCTCGACCAGGTCCTGGGCCTGCGCGCCCACCGACTCACGGGTGCCGGTGACGCCCATGAGGGAGGCGGCGTAGACGAAGCCGCTGCCCGCCGCGGTGATCTCGGCGAGCCGCGCGTCCTTGCTGCTGGGCGCGACCACGAAGACCGTGGCGAGCCCGTGCTTCTCGGCGTGCTCCCTCCACAGGGCCGCCTCCTGGACGGGCAGGTCGGGCAGGATGCACCCGGCACCGCCCGCCTCCGCCAGCTCGGCGGTGAAGCGCTCGACGCCGTAGCGGTCGATGGGGTTCCAGTACGTCATGACGAGCACCGGCTTGCCGGTCGCCTCGTGGCTCTCCCGGACCGTGCGCATCACGTCCGCGATCTTGACGCCGCCGCGCAGGGCGATGTCGTCGGCGGTCTGGATGACGGGGCCGTCGAGGACGGGGTCGCTGTGCGGCAGACCGACCTCGACGACATCGGCACCGCCGTCGAAGGCGGCCTTGATCGCCTCGATGCCGCCGTCCACGGTCGGGAACCCGGCCGGGAGGTAGGCGATGAGCGCGGAGCGTCCCTCGGCCCTGGCGGCGGCGAGGGTGTCGGACAGCAGTTGGATGTTGCCGCTCACTTGGCGTCCCCCTCGATCTCCGCGCCGGTGCCGGCCTCGTTCGCCGCGACGGCGGCGTCGGTGTCGTACAGGCCGAAGTAGCGCGCGGCCGTGTCCATGTCCTTGTCGCCGCGGCCGGACAGGTTGACGACGATCAGCCCGTCCTTGCCGAGCTCCTTGCCGACCTCCAGGGCACCGGCCAGCGCGTGGGCGCTCTCGATGGCCGGGATGATGCCCTCGGTGCGGGACAGCAGGCGCAGTGCCTGCATGGCCGCGTCGTCGGTGACCGCGCGGTACTCGGCGCGGCCGCTGTCCTTGAGGTAGGAGTGCTCCGGGCCGATGCCCGGGTAGTCCAGACCGGCCGAGATGGAGTACGGCTCGGTGATCTGGCCCTCCTCGTCCTGAAGGACGTAGGAACGGGAGCCGTGCAGGATGCCGGGCTCGCCCTCGGTCAGGGTCGCCGCGTGCTCGCCGGTCTCCACGCCGTGCCCGGCGGGCTCGCAGCCGATGAGGCGTACGTCGGCGTCCGGGATGAAGGCGTGGAACAGGCCGATGGCGTTGGAGCCGCCGCCGACACAGGCGACGGCCGCGTCGGGGAGCCGGCCGGTCCGCTCCAGGATCTGCCGGCGGGCCTCGACACCGATGACCCGGTGGAAGTCGCGGACCATGGCCGGGAAGGGGTGCGGCCCCGCGACCGTGCCGAAGAGGTAGTGCGTGCGGTCGACGTTGGCGACCCAGTCGCGGAACGCCTCGTTGATCGCGTCCTTCAGTGTGCGGCTGCCGGACTTCACGGCGATGACCTCGGCGCCGAGCATTCGCATCCGGGCCACGTTGAGGGCCTGGCGCTGGGTGTCGATCTCACCCATGTAGATCGTGCACTCGAGGCCGAACAGCGCGCAGGCCGTGGCCGTCGCGACGCCGTGCTGGCCCGCGCCGGTCTCGGCGATGACCCGGGTCTTGCCCATGCGCTTGGTGAGCAGGGCCTGGCCGAGCACGTTGTTGATCTTGTGCGAGCCGGTGTGGTTGAGGTCCTCGCGCTTGAGGAACACCCGGGCGCCACCGGCGTGTTCGGCGAACCTCGGCACCTCGGTGAGGGAGCTGGGGCGGCCGGTGTAGTGGACGAGCAGGTCGTCGAGCTCGCGGGCGAACTCGGGGTCGTGCTTGGCCTTGTCGTACTCGACGGCGACCTCGTCCACGGCGGCGACGAGGGCCTCCGGGATGAACTTGCCGCCGAACGCGCCGAAGTAGCCCTCGGCGCTGGGGACCTGACCCTCGGGGTCGGGGATGAAGAACTCGCTGGGCATGGGTGAACCTCACGGTGAGTGGTGTGTGAACAGCACTGATCGCCGTGGGGGCAGGGATGGTCAGTGGACTGCGGGACCGTTGTGGCTGGTCGCGCAGTTCCCCGCGCCCCTGACGGGGCGCTGCCATCGCATGCCGTTCACCTGCCCGGGTTCGTCCCCGATGACGTAGCGCACACGCCTGCCGTGCACCCTGCGTGCGGGGGCGCGGCAGCCACGGGGGCGGCAGCCACGCGCGAGGCGGGCGTACCTGTCCGTGGGTGTCATGGTGAGCGTCATCGGAACAAGCCTATCGAAAGATCAACTGCGCCCGTGCCGCAGGGCCGGGTGCTCGCCCGCCGCGACCAGGTCGGAGACCGCGGACTTCGGGTCCTTGCCGGTGACCAGGGACTCGCCGACCAGGACCGCGTCGGCGCCGGCGTTGGCGTAGGCGATGAGGTCGTGGGGGCCGCGGACGCCGGACTCGGCGATCTTGACGATGTGGTCCGGGATCTCGGGGGCGACGCGCTCGAAGGTGCCGCGGTCGACCTCGAGGGTCTTGAGGTTGCGGGCGTTGACACCGATGACCTTGGCACCGGCGTCCACCGCGCGCTCGACCTCGTCCTCGTCGTGGACCTCGACGATCGGGGTGAGTCCGATGGACACCGCGCGCTCGATGAGCGACTCCAGGGCGGGCTGGTCGAGGGCCGCCACGATCAGCAGGGCGAGGTCGGCGCCGTACGCGCGGGCCTCCCAGAGCTGGTACGACGTGACGATGAAGTCCTTGCGCAGGACCGGGATGTCCACGCGCGCGCGGACGGCTTCCAGGTCGGCCAGCGAGCCGCCGAAGCGCCGCTGTTCGGTGAGGACGGAGATGACGGCCGCGCCACCCGCCTCGTAGTCCGCGGCGAGCCCGGCCGGGTCGGCGATCGCGGCGAGCGCGCCCTTGGAGGGGCTGGAGCGCTTGACCTCGCAGATGACCTTGACGCCGTCGCCGCGCAGCGCGGCCACCCCGTCCTTGGCGGCGGGAGCCTTCGCAGCGCGCTCCTTGAGCTCGTCGAGGCTGACGCGCGCCTGCCGCTCCGCGAGGTCGGCACGGACTCCGTCGATGATCTCGTCGAGCACACTCACGCGAGCGGCCCCCTTCCAGACGGTTGACAGTTCCAGCGACCAGTGAGAACAGGTGGTCACTTCGATGGTATCCGGAGGAAGGCGTAGGCCTCACATCCGGTTGACGCCGGTCCCACTACCTGGACGTTCGCCAATTGATCAAGGATGCAGCCAGCCACCGAACGGCAGGTTCCGGACAACGGTGAAGACCAGCAGCGATACGCCGACCGTCCAGAGGTGCACGGACCCGAGATCGAGCCGCAGCGGTCGTCCGCGCGCGGTACGCACCACCCAGACGGTCCACAGCACGGCGAACCCCAGATAGCCGAGCACGGCGGGCGCGTTGGCCTGGAGCGCGGTCAGGAAGTCCCCGTGGGCGAAGGCGTGCGCGCTGCGCAGTCCGCCGCAGCCCGGGCAGTACAGGCCGGTGAGACGCAGCAGCGGGCAGACCGGGTAGTGGCCCGGCTCGTTGGGGTCCACGGCGGCGACGTACGCGAAGGCCCCGGCGACGGCCGCGAGGATCCCCGCGGGCACGGCCAGGCGGCCCGCCCGCGCCGCGTACGGCGTCACCCTGTGGCTGTCGGCGTTCACGCCTCGCATTGTGCCCCGCCCGGGCCCGGACGCGCGTGAGGGGCGGCACGGGGCCGCCCCTCGAGAAGTCGTACGCGACTGCCGTACGGCGATCAGCTCTCGGTCTGCGCCGAGGTCACGAGCGCCTTGTGTGCGTCCTTCGGCATACCCAGACCCATCGCGCTCATGATCCAGCCGATGATGCCACCGGCGACCACGATCACCATGCCCGCCCAGAATCCCAGCGGCTCGGCCAGCACCATGAAGGCGCCCGCGACGCAGAAACCGATGAAGGCGATAGTGACACCGGTCCAGGCGGCCGGGGTGTGACCGTGGCTGCTGCCCGCCATGACTTGCTCCTCGTTGCTGTAAACGTGTCTGAGCCGGACGCTCAGCATCCATTGTTCCGCACGCGCGCGGACAAAGTGATCGGGGGTGGTCCAACCAACCTAAGGGGCGCGGGGCTGTATCTGATCTGCGGCTACCGCCGCGCGGGCGCGACAAGCCCCCACCGGCCCGCAGCTTCCACGCGACCGCTACGCCCCTGTGGGGTCTTCCCCTCGATCCAGGGCCTTCCACATCTCCTCGGGCCGGTCAGGATCGACCGCCTTCGGCCTACGGACGGGACGCGGCGCCCCACTCCGCTCATACCGACCGGACATCGCAGGCCACAGCCGCCCGTACCGCAGCGCGAGCAACCCGGCCAGCAGGATCAGCGCCCCGCCGGCCGCGGCGACGTACGGCCACGCGGTGTGGCTCAGCGCAGTCACCGTCGCCGACGCGTCGCCGGAGGCCTTCGCGGCCTGCTCGTCGAGCGCGGAGCTGTCGGACGCGCCGAACAGGGAGGCGGCCACGATCCCCGCGCCGGCGAGCGCGAGCAGCGCGGCGACCGCGAAGCGGCCCGCCCTGCGAACGGCGAAGACGGCGACGAGCGCGGCGAGGCCCACTATGGCGAGGGCCGCGGGGACGCCGGTGACGTCGCTGCCGGTGGCGGTCAGCGGGAAGTCGCCGCCGGCCACCGTGGCGGTGCCCTGGGACCACTGCTGGCGGGTCGCGAGCAGCGCCACGGCGGCGCCGAGCGCGCCGGACAGCAGTGCTACGGCGAGGCTGAGGCGGCCGGCCCTGGCGGGTCCTGCGGCTTCGGAACGGGGGTGCGGTACGGCAGTCACGTACTCCACTATCGCCCGAACCCCGGGCGAACCGTCACCCGGGGTTCGTATGAGAAGCGCCCTATTGCCCGAGTCGGTTCGCCGTGTGCACCGCGCGCAGCACCGCCGCGGCCTTGTTGCGGCACTCGGTGTCCTCGGCGACGGGGTCGGAGTCGGCGACGATGCCGGCGCCCGCCTGGACGTAGGCCGTGCCGTCGCGGAGCAGGGCCGTGCGGATGGCGATGGCCGTGTCGGAGTCGCCCGCGAAGTCGAGGTAGCCGACGCAGCCACCGTACAACCCGCGCCGGGAGGGCTCGAGTTCGTCGATGATCTGCATCGCGCGGGGCTTGGGGGCGCCGGAGAGGGTGCCCGCCGGGAAGCACGCCGTGAGGACGTCGAAGGCGGTGCGGCCCTGGGCGACCTTTCCGGTGACCGTCGAGACGATGTGCATGACGTGGGAGTACCGCTCGACGGACATGAAGTCCACGACCTCGACCGAGCCCGGCTCGCAGACCCGTCCCAGGTCGTTGCGGCCGAGGTCGACGAGCATCAGGTGCTCGGCGCGCTCCTTGGGGTCGGCGAGCAGTTCGTCGGCGAGGGCCTGGTCCTCCTGCGGGGTCGCCCCGCGCCACCGGGTGCCGGCGATGGGGTGGACCATCGCCTGTCCGTCCTCGACCTTGACGAGGGCCTCGGGGGACGAGCCGACGACGTCGAAGCCGTCGAACCGGAAGAGGTACATGTACGGCGACGGGTTCGTGGCCCTGAGGACCCGGTACACGTCCAACGCGCTTGCCGTGCACGGTGTCTCGAAGCGCTGGGAGGGGACGACCTGGAAGGCCTCGCCCGCACGGATGCGCTCCTTGATGTCCTCGACGGCCTCCTGGAAGTCGGGGCCGCCCCACAGCGCGGTGTACTCGGGGAGCTCGGAGGGCGGGAGCACGGCGGGCGGCTGGGCGACCGCGCGCGAGAGGTCCGCCTCCATGGTGTCGAGGCGGGCCACCGCGTCGGCGTAGGCCTCGTCGACGCCGGTGTCGAGGTCGTTGTGGTTGATCGCGTTGGCGATCAGCAGGACCGAGCCCTCCCAGTGGTCCATCACCGCGAGGTCGCTGGTCAGGAGCATGGTCAGCTCGGGCAGCTTCAGGTCGTCCCGCTCGCCGGGGCCGATCTTCTCCAGGCGGCGCACGATGTCGTAGCCGAGGTAGCCGACCATGCCGCCGGTGAAGGGCGGCATGCCCTCCTGGTGCGGGGTGTGGAGGGCCTCGATGGTGGCGCGCAGGGCGGCGAGCGGGTCGCCGTCGACGGGGACGCCGACGGGCGGGGCGCCGACCCAGTGGGCCTGGCCGTCGCGCGCGGTGAGGGTCGCGGCGGAGCGCACGCCCACGAAGGAGTAGCGGGACCAGGAGCGGCCGTTCTCCGCGGACTCCAGCAGGAAGGTGCCGGGGCGCTCGGCGGCGAGCTTGCGGTAGAGCGCGACCGGGGTGTCGCCGTCGGCGAGGAGCTTGCGGGTGACCGGGATGACACGCCGGTCGGTGGCGAGCTTGCGGAAGGTCTCGAGGTCCATGGCGGCTGACCTTACTGATCCGAGGCGGGTACGCCGGAATCGGCGGCGCCCTGGTCGGTGCCGGCGCCGTCCTTGAGCAGTACGTCGGCGTCGAAGCAGGTACGCGCTCCGGTGTGGCAGGCGGCGCCGACCTGGTCGACCTTGACCAGCAGGGTGTCGGCGTCGCAGTCCAGCGCGACCGACCTGACCCACTGGAAGTGGCCGGAGGTGTCGCCCTTGACCCAGTACTCCCTGCGGCTGCGCGACCAGTAGGTGCAGCGGCCGGTGGTGAGCGTGCGGTGCAGCGCCTCGTCGTCCATCCAGCCGAGCATCAGCACCTCACCGGTGTCGTACTGCTGGGCGATGGCGGGGACGAGCCCGTCGGCGCTGCGCTTGAGGCGCGCTGCGATCTCCGGGGCGAGGCTGCTGGGCGGGGGCGTGCTGGTCATGGGTGCCATTGTGCCGCGCGCCACTGACAGCTCAGGGGTGGCGTCCACTGTGCGGACCTTCGGCGCGGTCGTAGGCTGACGGCATGTCGACTTTCGCCAAGCGTGAACGACTTCTGCTCGCCGACCTCCTGGAGACCGCCGGTCCCGAGGCCCCCACCCTGTGCGAGGGCTGGCAGACCCGGGACCTCGCCGCGCACGTGGTGGTGCGCGAGCGCCGCCCCGACGCCTCAGCGGGCCTGCTCATCAAGCAGCTCGCCGCCCGCCTGGACAAGGCGATGGAGGAGTTCGCGGCCAAGCCGTACGAGGAACTGATCCAGCTGATCCGTACCGGCCCGCCGCGCTTCTCGCCGTTCCAGCTCAAGCAGATCGACGAGGCGTCCAACACGATCGAGTTCTACGTCCACACCGAGGACGTCCGCCGTGCCCAGCCCGACTGGACCCCACGCGAGCTCGACCCGGTCTTCCAGGACGCCCTGTGGACCCGCCTGGAACGCACCGCCCGCCTCATGGGTCGGGGCACCCCCACCGGCCTCGTCCTGCGCCGCCCTGACGGCCAGACAGCGGTCGCCCACCGGGGCACCCCGGTCGTCACGGCCACCGGCGAGCCCTCCGAGCTGCTGCTCTTCCTCTACGGCCGGCAGAACGCCGCCACCGTGGAACTGGACGGCGACAAGGACGCGATCGCCAAGCTGCACGAGGCCAAGGAACTGGGCCTCTGAACGACTGAACAAGATCGACTGCGCTCATGGGTAAGCCCCGACCACCAGGTGCCCGGGGCTTACCTCATCGCTCGTGAACCGTCACCGCACCGGGTGCCCGGCCCCGCGCAGCGCGTCCTTCACCTGGCCGATGCGCAGGTCTCCGAAGTGGAACACCGACGCGGCGAGCACCGCGTCCGCGCCCGCCTCGACGGCCGGGGGGAAGTCGGCGAGTCGGCCGGCGCCGCCGGAGGCGATGACGGGGACCGTCACGTGCTTGCGTACGGCCTGGATCATCTCGATGTCGTAGCCGTCCTTCGTGCCGTCCGCGTCCATCGAGTTGAGCAGGATCTCGCCCGCGCCCAGCTCGGCGGCCCGGTGCGCCCACTCGACGGCGTCGATGCCGGTGCCCTTGCGGCCGCCGTGGGTGGTGACCTCGAAGGAGCTCTCCGAGCCACTGCGGGAAGGGGTGCGGCGCGCGTCCACCGACAGGACCAGCACCTGGCGGCCGAAGCGCTCGGCGATCTCGCGGATCAGGTCGGGGCGGGTGATCGCGGCGGTGTTGACGCCGACCTTGTCCGCGCCCGCCCGCAGCAGCTTGTCCACGTCCTCGGCGGTGCGGACGCCACCGCCGACCGTCAGCGGGATGAAGACCTGCTCGGCGGTGCGGCGCACCACGTCGTAGGTCGTCTCGCGGTTGCCCGACGAGGCGGTGATGTCCAGGAACGTGAGCTCGTCGGCGCCTTCGGCGTCGTAGACCTTGGCCATCTCGACGGGGTCGCCCGCGTCGCGCAGGTTCTGGAAGTTGACGCCCTTGACGACCCGGCCGTTGTCCACGTCCAGGCAGGGGATGACTCGTACGGCGAGGGTCATGCGGTCACTCCGTGTTCTCCGCCGGGGCGGAACGCCTCCACCTCGACCTCGACGACCAGACCGGGGTCCACGAAGCCGGAGACGATGATCATGGATGCGGCGGGCCGGACGGCGTCGAACAGCTCCTTGTGAGCGCGTCCGACCTCCTCCACGTCCCGGGCATGGGTGAGGTACAGGCGCGTCCGCACGACATGCTCCGGGCCGAGCCCCAGCTGCTCCAGCGCGCCGAACGCGACCTTGAAGGCGTTGACCGTCTGCTCGTACGGACCGCCCCCGACGATCTCGCCGTCCACGGTCGACGTGCAGCCGGAGACCAGCACCAGGCCGCTGGGCAGTTCCACCGCGCGGGAGTAGCCGAAGGCCTCCTCCCAGGGCGTGCCGTTCGAGACGCGTCGCAGCTCGCTCACCTGGCCACCGCCTCCAGGGCCTCTTCCAGGGTGAAGGCCTTCGCGTACAGGGCCTTGCCGACGATGGAGCCCTCGACGCCGAGGGGTACCAGCTCGGCGATCGCGCGCAGGTCGTCTAGGGAGGACACACCGCCCGACGCGACGACCGGCCGGTCCGTCACCGCGCAGACGTTGCGCAGCAGCTCCAGGTTCGGGCCCTGGAGGGTGCCGTCCTTGGCGATGTCGGTGACGACGTACCGCGCGCAGCCCTCCTTGTCGAGGCGCTCCAGCGTCTCGTAGAGGTCGCCGCCGTCGCGGGTCCAGCCGCGGCCCTTCAGGGTCGTACCGCGTACGTCCAGGCCGACCGCGATCTTGTCGCCGTGCTCGGCGATGATCCTGGCGACCCACTCCGGGGTCTCCAGGGCGGCCGTGCCGAGGTTCACCCGGGTGCAGCCGGTGGCCAGGGCCGCCGCCAGCGAGGCGTCGTCCCGGATGCCGCCGGACAGCTCCACCTTGATGTCCATCGCCTCGGTGACCTGGCGGACCAGGTCCCGGTTGTCGCCGGTGCCGAACGCGGCGTCCAGGTCGACCAGGTGCAGCCACTCGGCGCCCGCCGACTGCCAGGCGAGGGCGGCCTCCAGGGGGGAGCCGTAGGAGGTCTCCGTGCCGGACTCGCCGTGCACGAGGCGGACGGCCTGGCCGTCGCGGACGTCGACGGCGGGGAGGAGTTCGAGCTGGGAAGGCATCAGAGGGTTCCGATCCAGTTGTTCAGCAGCTGCGCACCGGCGTCGCCGGACTTCTCGGGGTGGAACTGCGTGGCCCACAGGGCGCCGTTCTCCACGGCGGCCACGAAGGGCTTGCCGTGCGTCGACCAGGTGACCTGGGGGGCCCTCATCGCCGGGTTGGCGGTTTCCAGGGTCCAGTCGTGGACGGCGTAGGAGTGCACGAAGTAGAAGCGGGCGTCCGCGTCCAGGCCGGCGAACAGCTCGGAGCCGGCCGGCGCGTCCACGGTGTTCCAGCCCATGTGCGGCACGATGTCGGCCTGGAGGGGCTCGACCGAGCCGGGCCACTCGTCGAGGCCCTCGGTCTCCACGCCGTGCTCGATGCCGCGCGCGAAGAGGATCTGCATGCCGACGCAGATGCCCATGACCGGGCGCCCGCCGGACAGCCGGCGGCCGATGATCCAGTCGCCGCGTGCCTCCTTGAGGCCGTTCATACAGGCGGCGAAGGCGCCGACGCCCGGCACCAGCAGCCCGTCGGCGTTCATGGCCTTGTCGAAGTCACGCGTTATCTCGACCTCGGCCCCGGTACGCGCGAGGGCGCGCTCGGCGGACCTCACATTGCCGAAGCCGTAGTCGAAGACGACGACCTTCTTGGCGGTGGACGCGCTCAATTCCACACCTCCAGCCTCAGGACACCGGCGACGAGACACATCGCGGCGCCGATGGACAGCAGCACGATGAGCTGCTTCGGCATCCCCTGCTTGACGAAGGAGTAGATCCCGCCGACCAGGAAGAGGCCGACGACGATCAGGACGGTCGACAGGCCGTTCACAGCGCGCCCTTCGTGGAGGGGAGGATGCCCGCCGCGCGCGGGTCGCGCTCGCTCGCGTACCTGAGCGCCCGGGCCAGCGCCTTGAACTGGCACTCCACGATGTGGTGCGCGTTACGGCCGTAGGGCACGTGCACGTGCAGCGCGATCTGGGCCTGGGCGACGAAGGACTCCAGGATGTGCCGGGTCATCGTGGTGTCGTACTCGCCGATCATCGGCGCCATCTTCTCGGGCTCGGTGTGCACGAGGTACGGCCGGCCCGACAGGTCGACCGTCACCTGGGCGAGGGACTCGTCCAGCGGGACCGTGCAGTTGCCGAAGCGGTAGATGCCGACCTTGTCGCCGAGCGCCTGCTTGAAGGCGGCGCCGAGGGCGAGGGCGGTGTCCTCGATGGTGTGGTGCGAGTCGATGTGCAGGTCGCCCTCGGTCTTCACCGTGAGGTCGAACAGGCCGTGCCGGCCGAGCTGGTCGAGCATGTGGTCGTAGAAGCCGACGCCTGTCGACACATCGACCTTGCCACTGCCGTCGAGATCGATCTCGACGAGCACGGAGGTCTCCTTCGTGACTCGCTCCACACGTCCAACGCGGCTCATGCGCTCTGCTCCTTCTTGATGTCACGGACCGCGTCCAGGAACGCGTCGTTCTCTTCGGGGGTCCCGGCGGTGACCCGCAGCCAGCCCGGCACCCCGTTGTCCCGGACCAGGACACCCCGGTCGAGGATCTTCTGCCATACGGCGTGGGAGTCGTCGAACCGCCCGAACTGCACGAAGTTGGCGTCCGACGCCGTGACCTCGTACCCGATCGCCAGCAGCTCGGTGACCAGCCGGTCCCGCTCCGACTTCAGCTGCTCGACGTACTTCAGCAGGGTGTCGGTGTGCTCCAGGGCGGCCAGGGCGGTCGCCTGGGTGATCGCCGACAGGTGGTAGGGCAGCCGTACGAGCTGTACGGCGTCCACGACCGCGGGGTGCGCGGCGAGGTAGCCGAGGCGCAGCCCTGCCGCGCCGAAGGCCTTCGACATCGTCCGGGAGACGACGAGGTTCGGCCGGCCTTCGATCAGCGGCAGCAGCGAGGCGCCGTGGCTGAACTCGATGTACGCCTCGTCCACCACGACCAGCGAGGGCTTGGCGGCCTGCGCGGCCTCGTACAGCGCGAGGACCGTCTCGGCCGGGACCGCCGTGCCGGTGGGGTTGTTGGGCGTGGTGACGAAGACGACGTCCGGCCGGTGCTCGGCGATCGCCTTCTCGGCGGCGGCGAGGTCGATGGTGAAGTCCTCGTTGCGCGGACCGGAGATCCAGCCCGTGCCCGTGCCGCGCGAGATGAGCCCGTGCATGGAGTACGACGGCTCGAAGCCGATCGCCGTACGGCCCGGTCCGCCGAAGGTCTGGAGCAGCTGCTGAAGGACCTCGTTGGAGCCGTTCGCGGCCCACACGTTGGCGAGCCCGACCTCGTGGCCGGAGGTGTCCGTCAGGTACTTCGCGAGCCGGGTGCGCAGCTCGACGGCGTCCCGGTCCGGGTAGCGGTTGAGGTTCCGGGCGGCCTCCCGGACCCGCTCGGCGATGCGCTCGACCAGCGGCTCGGGCAGCGGATAGGGGTTCTCGTTGGTGTTCAGCCGTACGGGCACGTCCAACTGGGGCGCGCCGTAGGGGGACTTGCCGCGCAGCTCGTCCCGTACGGGGAGATCGTCGATGCCGGTCACTTGCTCTCAGGTACCTTCCAACCGAACCGAGCCTTGATCGCCGCGCCGTGCGCGGGCAGGTCCTCCGCCTCCGCCAGCGTGACCACGTGATGCGCGACGTCCGCCAGCGCGTCCTGCGTGTAGTCGACGATGTGGATGCCCCGCAGGAAGGACTGCACGGAGAGCCCGGAGGAGTGGCAGGCGCAGCCGCCGGTGGGCAGCACGTGGTTGGACCCGGCGGCGTAGTCGCCGAGGGACACGGGCGCCCAGGGGCCGATGAAGATCGCGCCGGCGTTGCGGACCCGCTCGGCGACCGCGCCGGCGTCGGCCGTCTGGATCTCCAGGTGCTCGGCGCCGTAGGCGTTGACGACCCGCAGCCCCTCGTCGACGCCGTCGACCAGGACGATCGCGGACTGCCGGCCCGCGAGCGCGGGGCGGATCCGGTCCTCGATGTGCTTGCTGGCCGCGACCTGCGGCTCCAGCTCCTTCTCGACCGCGTCCGCGAGCGCCACGGAGTCGGTGACCAGCACGGCCGCCGCGAGGGGGTCGTGCTCGGCCTGGCTGATCAGGTCGGAGGCGACGTGCACCGGGTTGGCGGTGTCGTCCGCGAGGATCGCGATCTCGGTCGGGCCGGCCTCGGCGTCGATGCCGATTTTGCCGGTGAAGTAGCGCTTGGCGGCGGCGACCCAGATGTTGCCGGGGCCGGTGACCATGTCGGTGGGCGGGCAGGACTCGGTGCCGTAGGCGAACATCGCGACGGCGGTCGCGCCACCGGCGGCGTACACCTCGTCGACGCCGAGCAGCGCGCACGCGGCGAGGATCGTCGGGTGCGGCAGTCCGCCGAACTCGGCCTGCGCCGGGGAGGCGAGGGCGAGGGACGGGACGCCGGCCTCCTGGGCCGGGACCACGTTCATGATCACGGACGACGGGTAGACGGCCCGCCCGCCGGGCGCGTACAGCCCGACGCGGTCGACGGGGACCCACTTCTCGGTGACCGAGCCGCCGGGCACGACCTGGGTCGTGTGGGTGCTGCGGCGCTGCTCGCGGTGGACGAGACGCGCGCGCCGGATGGACTCCTCGAGGGCCGCGCGGACGGCCGGGTCGAGCTCCTCGAGCGCCCTGGCGATCGCCTCCGCCGGGACCCGTACGGATTCCAGCCGCACTCCGTCGAACTTCTCCGCGAAGTCGATCAGCGCCGCGTCGCCCCGATGATGCACGGCCTCGCAGATCGGACGCACCTTCTCCAGGGCGGCCGAGACGTCGAAGTCGGCTCGGGGCAGCAGGTCGCGCAGGGCGGGGCCCTCGGGGAGGGCGTCGCCGCGCAGATCGATTCGGGAGATCACGACAACAATTCTCTCAGACCGCGGTTGGGCGTCGTTCGGGCATTCCAGTGGCTGATACGCGGCCTGGTACGCAACCCGGAAGATCTCCTTCACGTCCTGTGCTTCGGGTGTGACGCAGCGGGCATCACCGGTGGTGCGGGAACAGGGAGGGAGGAGCGGTGACCGAGGGGGATCTGCCGGACGATCTGACCGCCGCCGAGGCCGGGATGTGGCAGGCCTTCCGCAACGGCAGCGTGTACGACCTGAGCAGCGGCGACGCGATCGTCGACGATCCGCACGGCGGGCACCCGTGGGGCCCGGAGCGGACCGTACGGGCCCGCATCGTGTGCTGGCTGCTGCTGGACGGGCCGCCCGCGCTGGCGGGCCGGGTGTCGTCCCTGAAGCTCAGCGGGGTGCAGATCAGCGGCACGCTGGAGCTGGCCGGCGGCATCGTGGTGCCCTACGTCGAGCTGCGCGGCTGCCGTTTCGAGCGGGACGTCCTGCTGCCGGAGGCCCGTTTCACGACCCTGCGGATGGTGGACTGCTCGGTGCCCCGCCTGGAGGCGGCCCGCATCCACACCGAGGGCGATCTGCACCTGCCCCGCTGCCGCTTCCACAACGGCGTCCGGCTGACCGACGCCCACATCGGCACCGATCTGCTGCTCAACCAGGCGATCGTCTACCGGGACCGCAGCGGCCGCTCCATCGCCGCGGACGGCATGACCGTCGGGCAGGACCTCCAGGCCGAGCTGCTGGAGTCGCACGGCGAGCTGAGCCTGCGCAGCGCCAAGATCGGCGTCTCGCTGAGCCTGCGCGGCGCGAAGCTGGCCAACCCCTACACGCGGCTCGCGCTGAACGCCCCGCAGCTGACCGTCGAGCGCTCGATGTACCTGACCCCGGCAGGCATCGGCAGCTCGCTGCTGAGCGGGGCGACCCCGGCGCAGGGGACGCGCATCCAGCGGTTCACCTGCGAGGGCGGGCTGCGCCTGGACGACGGGCGGTTCGGGGACGCGCTGGACTTCGAGCGGGCCCGGTTCACCCTCACCGACGACCAGGAGGTGTCCCTGCGCCGCATCCAGACGCCGGAGCTGCGCTTCCTCGGGGAGCGGCCGGCGCGCGGGCGGGTGGTGCTGTCGGGTGCGCGGGTGGTCAACCTGATGGACCGCACGGACAGCTGGCCGGGCCCGGGGCGGCTGCACATGGGCGGCTTCAGCTACGAGAACCTGGTGCCGAGGGGCCCGTTCCCGCTGGACGAGCGGCTGGAGTGGGTGACCGCGGCGACCGCGGAGTACAACCCGGAGCCGTACGAGCGGCTGGCGACCGTGCTGCGGTCCGGCGGCGAGGACGAGGACGCGCGCGAGGTGCTGCTCGCCAAGCAGCGCCGGCGCCGCGAGACGCTGCCGCCCGCGGCCAAGCTGTGGGGGTACGTCCAGGACTGGACGGTCGCCTACGGGTACCGGCCGGGGCGGGCCCTGGTCTGGATGGCGGTGCTGTGGGCGGCGGGCTCGCTGGCCTTCGCGCACGCCCACCATCCGCCGATCAAGAGCGGCGAGGCGCCGTACTGGAACCCGGCGCTGTTCGCCCTGGACCTGCTGCTGCCGGTCATCGACCTGGGGCAGGTCGGGTTCTGGCAGCTCAGGGGCGGCTGGCAGTGGCTGGCGGCGGCGATGATCCTGCTGGGCTGGATCCTGGCCACCACGGTGGCGGCGGGGGCGACGAGGCTGCTGCGCCGGAGTTAGCCGCCCGGGCCCGGTGCGGCCCACAACGTTCGAACAGTTGTTGAACAGTAAACGCTTTACCGACTCTTGACCGAAGAGCGTACAACTTTCCGTCCTTTGCCCGGAACCTCTGGCGCATCCCCGACCAGCCGCTTTTCAATGGTCGACACCATGGCTCTGCTGCCCCCGTTCGTCCGCACCTCGCGGACGGCCAGGACCGTCGCCCAGCATCCCGCCGTCGTGCTTCCGGCCGACGACGAGGTGCTCCTCGACGCGCCCGACGACAACCTCGGCCCCGCCCTCGTCGCGGCCGGCCAGGGCAGCTGGCAAACCGCCTCCGAGCTGCTCACCGCGACCCGCGCGGGCGCCGCCTGGGAGAACCGCGACCGGTACGTCGTACGCCTGGCGTCCTTCGCGTACTCGCGTCCCGAGTGGTTCCTGGACTGGCGCAAGGCCGCCCCGCACGACCCGGACCAGCTGCTGGTCGGCGCCCAGCTCGCGGTGGCCCGCGCCTGGGAGTCGCCCGCCCGGGCGGAGCTGCTGCGCGAGCTGAGCCCCCTGATCACGGCCGCCGCGCGCGGCGACGACCGCGACCCGGTGCCGTGGCGGCTCGCCCTGGACCACGCGCACGGCTCCAACGCCGGGCACAAGTACTTCGAGGAGCTCTGGGAGGCGGCGATCCGCCGCGCCCCGCACCACTACGGCTGTCACGCGGCCGCCCTGCGCTATCTCGCCGACAGCTGGCACGGATCGCACCGCGAGTGCTTCGACTTCGCCGAGACGGCCGCACAGGACGCCCCCGCCGACTCCCTGGTCCAGGCGCTGCCGACGCGCGCCGCCTTCGCCTATCTGACCGACGGCTGCGGCCCCGAGGTACCGCGCGAGCGGCTCGACGCGGCGGCGGACCGGGCGATCGCGCTGTCGGCCCGGTTCCCGGCGGCCGACCCGTGGCCGGCGGAGATGCGGAACAAGCTGGTGTACGTCCTGTCCCGGCTGGACCGCTGGACGGACGCGCTCGAACAGGTGAGGCTCATCGGCCCCTACGCGACCTCGTTCCCCTGGGACCGGCTCTCGGACGATCCGCTGGGCCGCTTCCTGGAACTGCGCGAGGAGATCCGCCTCCGCTCGGCCTCCGGACATCCACAACGTGGGCACGCCGGACGCGCACACTCCGACGACCATTAGGCTTTTGCGCCGTGACCACCGTCCGTCTCCCGCTCTTCCCCCTGAACTCGGTGCTGTTCCCGGGGTTGGTGCTTCCGTTGAACGTCTTCGAGGAGCGCTATCGCGCCATGATGCGCGACCTGCTGAAGACCCCCGAGGAAGAACCGCGCCGCTTCGCCGTCGTGGCGATCCGCGACGGCCTGGAGGTCGCCGCGAGCTCACCCGGCATGCCCGACCCCACGGCCCTGCCCGACCGCGGGCCCGCCGCGGGGTTCGGCACCGACCCGATCAAGGCGTTCCACGGCACCGGGTGCGTGGCGGACGCGGCGACGATCCGGGAGCGGGAGGACGGCACGTTCGAGGTGCTGGCCACGGGCACACAGCGGGTGCGTCTGCTGTCGGTGGACGCCTCGGGCCCGTTCCTGACGGCGGAGCTCGAGGAGTTGCCGGAGTCGCCGGGCGAGGAGGCGGGGGCGCTGGCGGAGGGGGTGCTGCGGGCCTTCCGGCAGTACCAGAAGCGGCTGGCGGGCGCCCGTGAACGCTCGCTCACCACGGGCTCGGAGCTGCCGGACGAACCCTCCGTGGTCTCCTACCTGGTGGCCGCGGCGATGATGCTGGACACCCCGACCAAGCAGCGTCTGCTCCAGGCTCCCGACGCCGCGTCCCGGCTGCGCGACGAGCTGAAACTCCTTCGCTCCGAGACCTCGATCATCCGTAACCTGCCGTCGTTGCCCGCGTCGGACCTGACGCGCGGCCCGACGAGTCTGAACTGAGCCGGGGACCCTCGATGGCGAAGAAGTCCAAGAAGCAGCAGCCGGGCGGCACACCCGCGACGGTGGCTCTGACGGCGGCCGGCGTGGAGTACACGGTCCACGCCTACGACCACGACCCGGCGCACCCCTCCTACGGCGAAGAGGCGGCCCAGGCGATGGGCGTCTCGCCGGAGCGCGTCTTCAAGACCCTGGTGGCCGACGTCGACGGCGCCCTGACGGTGGCGGTGGTCCCGGTCGCGGGGCAGCTGGACCTGAAGGCGCTGGCGACAGCGGTGGGCGGCAAGCGAGCCGCCATGGCCGACCCGGCGCTGGCGGAGCGCACCACGGGCTATGTCCGGGGCGGCATCTCCCCGCTGGGCCAGCGCAAGAAGCTCCCCACGGTCCTGGACGCCTCGGCGTCGGCGCACGGCACGATCTGCGTCTCGGCGGGCCGCCGCGGCCTGGAGGTCGAGCTCTCCCCCGAGGACCTGGCGAAGCTGACCGAAGCGGTGGTGGCCCCCGTCGGGCGTGCGTGACCTCTCGACGCGGGTCGGTTCCTCGGTTAAGTACGAGGGACATGTCGAAGAAAACGCGGAAGCGGAAGTGGCGCATCAAGAAGGGCCGCTCGAACCACGGCAGGCGACCGGCATAGCGCGATCCTCAGGCCGGACCGGAGGTCTGGGGGCCCGCAGCCCCCAGTCCTACGCCCGTCCTACGCCGACGGCTTCCCGGGAGCCCCGTAGGGCCCCTGCTGCTGATACGGCCCCTGCTGCTGGAGATACGGGTCGGCGTCCCGGGGTCCGAAGAGCCCCGTGAGCCCCAGGTGCACCAGCAGCGCCGCCAGCGGCCACGCCAGCCACGCCCCCTTCGCCTCCAGCTTCAGCGGCGCCGAGAAGGTGACCCCCCGGCCCACCGACCGGGCGTGGGCGATGACGTCCTGGGCGGGCCCGAGCCAGACCCCGACCCGCCAGGCCAGCAGCGACCCGAGCAGCCCGCCCACACCCAGCGCCACAACCAGCGGTACACCGCCGCGCCGCCGCACCAGGAACACCACGAGCGCGCTCACCAGGCCGAAGGCCAGCGCCAGCAGAGTGAACGTTCCGTCGACGCCGATCGCCTGCTCGCCCTCGCTGTCCTGGATGAAGACGGTCCAGCGCTTGTTGACGATGTCCCCGACCAGCGGCACATGCGGGGCCAGCCACCACCACAGCACCCCGAGCAGCACACCGCCGAGCGCCATGGCGACGGTGACGATGGCGGCCTCGCGCACTTCGGTCGCCATGCCGGGGCCGTCGTACACGGCCTCGTGGGGCGCAGGAGCCATGTACCCCGTGGCAGGCGACTGCCACGCGGGGTGCGCGGACGGTTCGTTCGGCGGCGGAGGCGGAGTCAACGGTGCGGTCACACTGACATCGTGCCAGGCGCCCCTGTGCGGCGCGTCACCGGACGGCCGCCCGACGGTACGCCCAGGTGGCCACGGCCAGCGACACGACGCCCACGACCCCGCACACGGCGAGGTCACCGAGCACGAACGCCCAGTCGGGATGCGGCCCGAACGTCCGCGCGAACGCCTCCACGCCGTACGTCGAGGGCAGCAGATCCCGCAGGAACCGCACCGCCTCCGGCATCCGGTCGGCGGGGAGCACTCCGAGCAGCAGCGCCGCGGACATGCCCAACTGGCCGAGCACGGTGGCCAGTTCCGGCCGCGGCGCGAGCAGCCCGAAGGCGGCCCCCAGCCCCGCGAGCGCCGCGCCCGCCAGCGGGATCACCGCGACGAGCACCCACAGATGGGTCAGCGGCAGCCCGAACAGCACGCACCCGAACACCGCGGTCACCACCGTCCCCGGCACGGTGAAGGAGGCGTACGCCCCCGCCGCCCCGAGCACGACGGCGGCCGGCGGGACCGGCAGCGTGGCGTAGTGGTCGAGGCCGCCGCTCGCCCGCAGCTGCCCGAAGTACTGCGCGAGCAGGTTCAGCGCGACGAAGGCCACGACGAGCACCGAGGAGCCCGCGACCACGGCCTGCGCCTCGGCCCCGCCGTCGACGACCCCGCGCATCAGGATCATGATCCCGACCGACTGGAAGGTCGCCACGAACAGCAGCGGGATACGCGCGACCCGGGCCCGGGACAGCTGCGCCCGGTACACGGCCACGAGCGACGGCCACAGCCGCGCGCGCGGCCCGAGCTCGGCCGCGTCGCGGGTCGTCTTCTCGACGGCCCGTGCGCTGCCCGGCAGAACCTCGGCGGGTACGACACTCACGTGGCGCTGCTCCCTTTCACAAACGGGTTCACTCCGGCGTTCGCCTTCCGTACGGATGCTACGGCCCGCGCGCTCAAGCCCGGCTCAAGGTCTCTCGTCGCCCTCACGCCTTCACCAGCCCCTGCTGCGCCGCCCCGCCCAGCGCCAGGTACACGTCCTCCAGGCTCGGCGTGGCCAGCGTGAAGTCGTCCAGCGCGGCGAACGCGGCACCGCCGGTCACGGTCGCGACGACCGCGCGGGCCTCCTCGGGGGCCAGCCGCAGCGTCCAGCGGCGCCCGGAGGCGACGGCCCGGTCCTGGAGGGCCGCGACCTCGGGGACGTGCAGCGGCGCGGCCTCGCGCCACACGAGGTCGACCCGGACCTCCCCGGCGACCCGCTCCTTGAGCCCGGCGGGGGTGTCGCAGGCGATCACGCGTCCCTGGTCGAGGACGGCGACCCGGTCGAGCACGGTCTCGGCCTCGATGACGTTGTGGGTGACGAGCAGCACGGTCGTCCCGCGTTCGGCCCGCCGCCGGTCCACGGCGGACCACACGGCCCGGCGGGCGACGGGGTCCATCGCGGTGGTCGGCTCGTCGAGGACCAGCAGCGGCCGCTCCCCGACCAGCGCGGCGGCCAGACACGCCAGCCGCCGCTGGCCACCCGACAGCTTCTTGATCGCCCGCCCGGCCAGCGGCGCGAGCCCCAGTTCGTCGAGTACGGCGTCCCGCTCGGCCCGCGCCGCCCGCGCCTCGAGCCCGCGCAGCCGCCCGGTGGTCTCGGCGGCGAGCGAGACGGTCAGTTCGTCGAGGGCGGTGGACTCCTGCCCCAGGTAGGCCAGGATCCGCGCGGCCCGCTCCGGGTGCCGCACGATGTCGTGGCCGAGGATCTCGACGCTGCCCCGGTCGGGCCGCATCAACCCGGTGAGCTGGCGTACGAGGGTGGACTTGCCGGCGCCGTTCGGCCCGAGCAGCCCGAAGATCTCACCGCGCCCGATGTCGAGCCGCACGTCGTCGGTGGCCCGCACCTCGGGAGTCGCGGGAACCCCGCGCCGGCCGCGTACCGCCGGATAGGTCTTGGTCAGCCCGCGCACCGCGCACACGACATCGTCACCGTGTCGAAATGCCTGTGCCGCGCGCGTACTCACAAGGGACGAGAGTACGGGGTCGGTCGGCTCCGCTCGCCCCTGGGGGCGGCGTATGTGCCGTTTCACTCCCCCGCGGACGCGTGTTCGGCGGCGGTCCGTACGTCGATCTCACGCCAGAACCCGGCACGGATGGCGTAGCGGTCGTGCTCGTCGATCTGGTCGTCCTTGTGGGCCAGCAGACCGAAGCGGGCGGCGTAGCGCAGCAGCTCGCCGTCGATGCGGTGCGGGATGCGCGGATACATGCCGGACAGCTTCTGGAGGTGGCTCTGGTCGCCGAGCCGCTCCATCCAGCGCCGCGCGAAGACCTGTCCGACCTCGAAGGGATCGCCGCCGACCGTGGTGATGTCCTCCTCGCGGTCCGCCCAGCGCTGTTCGGCGGTGGTCACCTGGGCGAGGGTGGGCATGGAGGCGACCTCGGGCGGCTCGGCGGCGCCGCCGGGGCGGTCGACCCAGCCCTTGTCGGAGGACCAGCGCAGGGTGGCGTTCGCGGGCTGCTGGGGCTGGACGCCGGGGGCCCGCAGCGCGGCCAGGTCCTTCGGGGTGGGCACGCCCTTGGGCGCGGGCACCCGCTCCTGGGTGCCGTTCTCCGAGCCGGTGCCGGCCGTGGCGTGCTCGCCCTCCTCGGCGGACCGCTCGGCGGCCGCGGCGAGCGCGGAGTCGGGCAGCGGCGCGGACAGGATCGCGGCGATCTCGGGCCGCGGCGCGGGCGGCGGCGCGCAGATCCCGCCGAGCTCCTTGGCGCGTACGGCCTTGGTGATCCAGGTACGGTCCAGGACGCGCCGCTCGTCGGCCTCGGCGACCAGGTCCTCGGACTGGTTGTAGTCCCCGTCGGCGGCCTGCACGGCCCACAGGTGTACGGCGACGCCGTGCTCCTTGGCCGCCATCATGCCCGGCAGCAGGTCGCCGTCGCCGGTGACCAGGACGATGTCGGAGCAGGCGCGGTTGCGGGCCAGCTCGGTGAGCTCGGCGTGCATGGCCGCGTCCACGCCCTTCTGGGCCCAGCGGCCGTCGCTGCGGGTCAGTGCGCCGAGCCGGACGGTGACCCGGGGCATCACGCGCAGCCGGCGGTGCTCGGGCTGCGGGACGCGGTCGGGGGCGCCGTCGAACCAGTAGATGCGCAGCAGGGGCCGTTCGGTGTCCGACTCGGCGCGGTCGCGCAGTCCCTGGATGAGGGCGGCGTGGTCGACGGTGATCCGGGATCGCGATGGCTCCCCCGCGAGGAGGGAGGCGGCGGCGCCCAGCAGATACCCGGCGTCCACCAGGACGATGCAGCGGTCCACGCGACTCACCCTCTTCCGAGGCGGTTTACTTCGGGCTTCCTTCGAGTCTGCCCGACCGCGCGGAGGTTAACGGCCGGAACTCGATCTTCGGCGTGGCGTTTCGGAACATCGCCGGGCGACAAGCCCTGTCACAGACGGTAATTATCCGAAATGCGTTCTTTGTCAGCCTATGTGAATCTGGTCCCGGCCCTGGCCCCTAGATCCCCCTCAGGAGGCAGATCACCATGGCCAAGAACAAGAAGAGTGACCGCAAGCAGCCGCAGTCCGAGCGTGGTCAGCAGCAGGCCCAGCAGTCCTCCATGGAGGCGCAGGCCGAGCAGCGCATGACCCAGGTGACTCCGGGTGACATGGCCCGCAAGGGTAAGCAGAAGCGCTTCGGCCACAACTGAATCTGCGTAACGGGTTGTTGAGACCCAGGCACACGGAGAGGGCGTACCCGGCTTGCGGGCACGCCCTCTCCTCCTGTGTCTTCTCCTGCGCTAACCCGCCAGGCAGGACGGGCCGAGCAGCACCTTCAGGTCGCCGAAGAGCGCCGGGTCGGGCTTCACCCGGTGCCGGTCCAGGCGCAGCACCGTGGTCTTCGTCGGGCCCTGGAGCTTGATCCGGACCTCGCTCTCGCCCTTGTGGTGGGTGAGGATCTCGCCGAGGCGGCTGATCATCGGCGGGGTGACCCTCGTCGCCGGGATGGTGAGGATCACGGGCGCGTTGGTGCCCGCGTTGGACAGGTCGGGGACCTGGAGCTCCATCGCGACCAGGCGCGGCACGTCCTCGCGCTTGTCGAGGCGGCCCTTGACGAACACCACGGCGTCCTCGACGAGTTGGGTCGAGACGAGCTGGTAGGTCGCCGGGAAGAACATGCACTCGATGGAGCCGGCGAGGTCCTCGACGGTGGCGATCGCCCAGGCGTTGCCCTGCTTGGTCATCTTGCGCTGGAGGCCCGAGATGATGCCGCCGATGGTGACGACCGCGCCGTCCGCGTGCTCACCTCCGGTGAGCTGGGCGATGCCGGCGTCGGCCTTGTCGGAGAGCACGTGCTCCAGGCCGAAGAGCGGGTGGTCGGAGACGTAGAGACCGAGCATCTCCCGCTCCTGGGCGAGCAGATAGGCCTTGTCCCACTCGTCGGTGGTGAACTCCACGTCGAGTCCGAAGCCGGGCTCGCTGCTCTCCTCCTCGCCCATCCCGCCGAAGAGGTCGAACTGGCCCTCGGCCTCCTTGCGCTTGACCTGCACGACGTTGTCGATCATCGGCTCGAAGTGCGCGGTGAGGCCCTTGCGGGTGTGCCCCATGGTGTCGAAGGCGCCCGCCTTGATCAGCGACTCCGTGGTGCGCTTGTTGCAGGCGACCGCCTCGACCTTGTCGAGGTAGTCGGGGAAGGAGGCGTACTTCCCCTTGGCCTTGCGGCTCCTGATGATCGACTCGACCACGTTCGTACCGACGTTGCGCACCGCTTCGAGGCCGAAGAGGATCACGTCGTCGCCCTGGGCGGCGAAGTTGTGCACCGACTCGTTGACGTTCGGCGGGAGCACCTTGATGCCCATGCGCCGGCACTCGTTCAGATAGATCGCGGACTTGTCCTTGTCGTCCTTGACCGAGGTGAGCAGTCCGGCCATGTACTCGGCGGGGTGGTTCGCCTTGAGGTAGGCGGTCCAGTACGAGACCAGTCCGTACGCGGCGGAGTGCGCCTTGTTGAACGCGTAGCCGGCGAAGGGGACCAGGACGTCCCACAGGGCCTGGATGGCCTCGTCGCTGTAGCCGTTCTTCCGGGCGCCCTGCTGGAAGAGGACGAAGTTCTTCGCCAGCTCGTCGGGCTTCTTCTTGCCCATCACGCGGCGCAGGATGTCGGCCTCGCCGAGCGAGTACCCGGCGATGATCTGGGCGGCCTTCTGCACCTGCTCCTGGTAGACGATCAGGCCGTAGGTGACCGCGAGGACCTCCTCGAGCGGCTCCTCCAGCTCCTTGTGGATCGGGGTGATCTCCTGGAGCTTGTTCTTGCGCAGCGCGTAGTTGGTGTGCGAGTCCATGCCCATCGGGCCCGGTCGGTACAGCGCCGACACGGCGGAGATGTCTTCGAAGTTGTCGGGCTTCATCAGGCGCAGCAGCGAGCGCATGGGGCCGCCGTCGAACTGGAAGACGCCGAGGGTCTCACCGCGCTGGAGGAGTTCGAAGGTCTTGGGGTCGTCGAGCGGCAGGGCCAGCAGGTCGAGGTCGATGCCCTTGTTGGACTTCACCATCTTGACGGCGTCGTCCATGATCGTCAGGTTGCGCAGGCCGAGGAAGTCCATCTTCAGCAGGCCGAGCGACTCGCACTGCGGGTAGTCCCACTGCGTGATGGTCACGCCGTCGGTGTGCCGCACCCAGATCGGGGCGTGGTCGACGATGGGCTCGCTGGACATGATCACGCCGGCCGCGTGCACACCCATCTGCCGGACCAGGCCCTCGACGCCCTTGGCGGTGTCGATGACCTTCTTCACGTCCGGTTCGTTCTCGTACATCGCCCGGATCTCGCCCGCCTCGTTGTAGCGCGGGTGCGAGGGGTTGGTGATGCCGTCGAGGTCGATGCCCTTGCCGAGGACGTCGGCGGGCATCGCCTTGGTGAGGCGGTCGCCCATCGCGTACGGGTAGCCCAGCACGCGCGCGGAGTCCTTGATGGCGTTCTTGGCCTTGATCTTGCCGTAGGTGCCGATCATGGCGACCTTGTCGGCGCCGTACTTCTCCGTCACGTACCTGATCACCTCGACGCGCCGACGCTCGTCGAAGTCGATGTCGACGTCGGGCATCGAGATGCGCTCGGGGTTGAGGAACCGCTCGAAGATCAGGCCGTGCGGGATCGGGTCGAGGTCGGTGATGCCCATGGCGTAGGCGACGATCGAACCGGCCGCGGAGCCTCGGCCGGGGCCGACCGCGATGCCCTGCTTCTTGGCCCACATGATGAAGTCGGCGACGACGAGGAAGTAGCCCGGGAAGCCCATCGAGATGATGGTGTCCATCTCGTACTCGACCTGCTTCATCCGGTCGTCCGGGATGCCGTTCGGGAAGCGGCGGTGCATGCCGCGCATGGTCTCCTCGCGGAACCAGGTGACCTCGGTGTAGCCCTCGGGGATGTCGAACTTCGGCATGAGGTTCTTGGCCTCGAACATGCCGGTGGTGTCGATCTGCTCGGCCACCAGGAGGGTGTTGGCGCAGCCCTGCTGCCAGGCGTCCGAGGAGTCGACGGCGTACATCTCGTCCGTGGACTTCAGGTAGTAGCCGGTGCCGTCGAAGCGGAAGCGGTCCGGGTCGGAGAGGTTCTTGCCGGTCTGGATGCACAGCAGGGCGTCGTGGGCGGTCGCCTCGTGCGCGTACGTGTAGTGCGAGTCGTTCGTCACCAGCGGCGGGATGCCGAGCTTCTTGCCGATCTCCAGGAGGCCGTCGCGGACCCGGTGCTCGATCTCGATGCCGTGGTCCATCAGCTCCAGGAAGTAGCGGTCCTTGCCGAAGATGTCCTGGTACTCGGAGGCCGCCTTCAGGGCCTCGTCGAACTGGCCGAGGCGCAGCCGGGTCTGGAGCTCGCCGGACGGGCAGCCGGTGGAGGCGATGAGCCCCTCGGACCACTGGGAGATGGTCTCCTTGTCCATCCGGGGCCACTTCTGGAGCCAGCCCTCGGCGTACGCGTCCGAGGAGAGCTTGAAGAGGTTGTGCAGGCCCGTCGCGTTGGCCGCCCAGATCGTCTTGTGGGTGTAACCACCCGAACCGGAGACGTCGTCCCGCTTCTGGTGCGGCTGGCCCCACTGGATCTTGCGCTTGTTGCGCCGGGACTCGGGGGCGACATAGGCCTCGATGCCGATGATCGGGGTGACCCCGGCCTTCTTCGCGGTGTGAAAGAAGTCGTAGGCCCCGTGCAGGTTGCCGTGGTCGGACATCGCGATATGGGTCATGCCCATCTCGTTGCACGCGTTGAACATGTCCTTGAGCCGCGCGGCACCGTCCAGCAGCGAGTACTGGGTGTGGACGTGCAGGTGCGTGAACGGCGGCTTTGACACGGCTTCGGCCTCCAGGGGAAACAGACGGCAAAGGGTGTCCCACCGGCTCCGGACAGTCTGGGGGACAGCGTCGAAGTCTATGCCTCGGCACTGACACTCGGACCGGTTCCCCACGTACCTTCACAGCGGGAGAGTCGCGGGCACTTTCGTCCCGTCCCGACCGTTGAGACGACAGAAACGCTGTCGTACACATGCACCAGGAGGCACCCAGCGATGTCGGTACCGCAGCTCAATGACGAGCGTCGCGGCGAGGAGATCCTCGCCGTCTTCGACACCGCCTTCGGCGAGCTCCTGGCCGCCGACCCGGCCGCGTTCCGCGTGAAGTTCCGCAAGATGGCGGCCTCGGCGTTCGCGTTCTACCGGGGTACGGCGTGCCTCTTCTACCACGACCTCGACTCGGACAAGCGGGGCGGCCCGTACCTGGACGAGCGCACCTCGCGCGTGTGGATCCACGGTGACCTGCACGCCGAGAACTTCGGCACGTACATGGACGCCACCGGCCGGCTGATCTTCAACGTCAACGACTTCGACGAGGCCTACGTCGGCCCCTTCACCTGGGACCTCAAGCGCTTCTCCGCCTCCATCGCGCTGATCGGCTACGCGAAGGCGCTCGGCGACGAGCAGATCACCGAGCTCGTGCAGGTGTACGCGGGCGCGTACCGCGAGCGCGTCCACGCCCTGGCCACGGGCGCGAAGAGCGACGAGGTGCCGCCCTTCACCCTGGACACCGCCGAGGGCCCGCTCCTGGACGCGCTGCGCGACGCCCGCTCGCTGACCCGCTTCGGCCTCCTGGACTCGATGACCGAGATCCGGGACTTCGAGCGCCGGTTCGCGCCGGGCGGCGGCTCCATCGAGCTGGACGCGGCCACGCGCTACAAGGTCCTCGCGGCCTTCGACGGCTACCTGGAGACGCTGCCGGAGACCTCGCTGGCCCGCCCGGACTCCTACCGGGTCAAGGACGTCGTCGGCCGGCGCGGCATCGGCATCGGCTCGGCGGGGCTGCCGTCGTACAACATCCTTCTCGAGGGGCACAGCGACGCCCTGGAGAACGACGTGGTGATCTACATCAAGCAGGCCCAGACCCCGGCCGCCTCCCGGCACATCACCGACCCGGCGATCCGCGACTACTTCCAGCACGAGGGCCACCGCACAGTGCTCTCCCAGCGCGCCCTCCAGCAGCACGCCGACCCGTGGCTGGGCTGGACCGAGCTGGACGGCTCGGGCCAGCTGGTCGCCGAGGTCTCGCCGTACGCGGTGGACCTGGACTGGGGCGACATCGACGACCCGGAGGAGATCGCGGCGGTCGTCGCCGACCTCGGCCGGGCCACCGCCACCATGCACGCGGCCGCCGACGACCAGTCCGGCGAGTCCCTGGTGCCCTTCTCCACCGAGCGGGCCATCGACGCGGCCATCGCTGCCGACGAGGACGGCTTCGCGGACCTGCTGGTCTCCTTCGCCCACGACTACGGCGCACGCGCGCGTACCGACCACCAGATCTTCGTGGACCTGTTCCGCAACGGCCGCATCCCGGGCCTCTAGCCCGGATCAGGCTGTGGGATCGATAACGATAGGGCCGCGCACAGGCTCCCTTTAGGGGTCCCTTACAGGCCCGCGTGACAGACTCTCTGCGCTATGGACATATCCGGGACCCGACTGCGAGCGCTGCGCGCGGCGCTGTTCACGGCACTCGTCGTGACGCTCAGCACCGCGTCGCACGTGCTGCTGTCCCGGGTCCCGCTGCCGCTGAACACGGTGGCCCTCGTGGCGGCCACCGTGTTCCTGCTCGCCTACGCCCTCGCCGGCCGCGAGCGGAGCTTCGGGCGGATCGCCGCCCTGCTGATCCCGCTGGAGCTGGCCGCCGACACCGTCTTCACCGCCGGTCAGCACATCTGTTACGGCGCCGCGGGCGGCCCGGTCACCGGCCCCCTGCGCTCGGTCGGCTGGGACGTGTTCTGCGGCGACGGCACGAGCGTCGGCAGCCCGCTGGCCCGCGTGACCGGCACCGACACCGACCGCCTCGCGGGCGCCCTCGCCCACACCGACCCGCGCGCCGCCTGGCTGCTGCTCGCCGCGCACATCGGCGTCGGCCTGCTCGCGGCGGGTTGGCTGCGCCGAGGTGAGCGGGCCCTGGCCCAGCTGCTCGGCGCGGCGACGGCGACCACGTTCCGCCCGCTCCTGCTGGCCGTCGCCGCGGTGGCGGTACGCCGGACCCCGGCGGCGCGTGCCCCGCGGCACCCCGGTCGCCGTACGACCCTGGTCCGGGACCGGATTCTCGTGCACTCCCTGGGACGGCGTGGACCGCCGTGCTCGGCCGCGCTCGCCTGAACCACGCGAGCATCCGAGCACCACCACCCCTCTTTACGTATCCCCGCACACGACGTGTGCGCGTCCCCTTACGGAGATCACCCATGAGCAAGCGGAACAGCCAGTCGGCGAAGACGGCGGCGCGCGAGCGGCTGCGCCAGGAGCGCGAGCGCCAGGCCAAGAAGGACAAGATCAAGCGGCAGGTCATCGTCGCCTGCTCCGTCGTCGGCGTCCTCGCGATAGCCGGTGGCATCGGCTACGCCGTGGTCCAGAACAACAAGCCCGCGTACTGGGAGGCCGCGAAGGACGACAAGCTCGTCAAGCCGGCCAACACCACGGGCACCAACGGCACGACGGTCGTCATCGGCAAGAGCAGCGCCAAGAAGACCCTCGAGATGTACGAGGACCCGCGCTGTCCCGTCTGCGCCCAGTTCGAGGAGACCGTCGGTGCCACGGTCGACAAGGGCGTCGAGGACGGCAAGTACAAGATCCAGTACATCGGTGCCACCTTCCTCGACAACGGCCTGGGCGGCGAGGGCTCGAAGAACGGGCTGAGCGCGCTCGGCGCGGCGCTCAACGTCAGCCCCGAGGCCTTCCTCGAGTACAAGACCGCGATGTACTCGAAGAAGTGGCACCCCGAGGAGAGCGACGACAAGTTCAAGGACGACTCCTACCTCATCGAGATCGCGAACACGGTCGACGCCCTGAAGGACAACAAGACCTTCCAGAACGCCGTGAAGAACGGCACCTACGACAGGTGGGCGCTGGAGATGTCCAAGAAGTTCGACGACAGCGGTGTGAAGGGCACCCCGACCCTGAAGATGGACGGCAAGGCCCTGACCAGCCCCGGCAGCGACAACGCGCCGATGACGGTGGCCGACTTCAACACGGCGATCACGGCGGCCCTCAAGGCCTGACCAGGCTTTGAACAGGGCCTGAGACAACCGCGGGCTGAAGAGCGGGCGAACTTTCACCGGTTCGCCCGCTCTCGTGCATACCGGCCAGTAACCTGATCGCTCGTGACCAGTAGATTCAGAGCATCCGAGCGTCTCAACTCCCTGTCACCGCGCCGCCGTACGGTCGTCAAGGCCGCGGCGGCCGGCGCCGTTCTGGCCGGTCCCCTCGCCGCCGCACTGCCGGCCCGGGCCGCCTCCGACACCCCCGCCTTCCTGCACGGGCTCGCCTCCGGGGACCCGCTGCCCGACGGCGTCCTGCTGTGGACCCGGGTGACGCCCACCGCCGAGGCGATACCCGGCTCCGGGCTCGGCCCGGACACCGAGGTCGGCTGGATCGTCGCCCGGGACAAGGCGTTCACGAACGTCGTCGCCAAGGGTTCCGTCACGGCGACCGCCGCCTCCGACCACACCGTCAAGGCCGACGTCCGCGGTCTGGCACCGGCCACCGACTACTGGTTCCGCTTCTCCGCGGGCGGCACCGACTCCCCGGCGGCGCGCACCCGCACCGCGCCGGCGGCGGACGCGGCCGTCACGGGCCTCCGCTTCGGCGTGGTCTCCTGCGCCAACTGGGAGGCCGGCTACTTCTCCTCGTACCGCCATCTCGCGGCCCGCGGCGACCTGGACGCCTGGCTGCACCTGGGCGACTACATCTACGAGTACGGCACCGGCGAGTACGGGACGCGCGACACCGTCGTACGACAGCACGCGCCGACGCACGAGATCCTCTCGCTGGCCGACTACCGCACCCGGCACGGGAAGTACAAGACCGACGCCGATCTTCAGGCGCTGCACGCGGCCGCGCCGGTCGTCGCCATCTGGGACGACCACGAGTTCGCCAACGACGCCTGGTCCGGCGGGGCGGAGAACCACACCGAGGGCGCGGAGGGCGCCTGGGCCGCCCGGCAGGCCGCCGCCAAGCAGGCGTACTTCGAGTGGATGCCGGTGCGCACGGCGATCGCCGGCACCACCTACCGCCGGCTGCGCTTCGGCAAGTTGGTCGATCTGTCGCTGCTCGACCTGCGTTCGTTCCGCTCGCAGCAGGTGGCCGTGGGCAACGGCTCGGTCGACGACCCGAACCGTACGCTCACCGGCCGCGCCCAGCTCGACTGGCTGAAGGCGGGCCTCAAGTCCTCCGACGCCACCTGGCGGCTGGTCGGCAACTCGGTGATGATCTCGCCGTTCGCCATCGGCTCCCTCTCCGCGGATCTCCTCAAGCCGCTCGCCGAGCTGCTGGGCCTGCCGAAGGAGGGCCTCGCCCTCAACACCGACCAGTGGGACGGCTACACGGACGACCGGCGCGAACTGCTGGCCCATCTGCGCTCGAACGCCATCCGCAACACCGTCTTCCTGACCGGCGACATCCACATGGCCTGGGCCAACGACGTACCGGTGGACGCCGGTACGTATCCGCTGTCCGCCTCGGCCGCCACGGAGTTCGTCGTCACCTCGGTGACCTCCGACAACCTCGACGACATCCTCAAGGTCCCCGAGGGCGTGGTCTCCGCGCTCGCCTCGCCGATCATCAAGGCCGCCAACCGGCATGTCCACTGGGTCGACACGGACCGCCACGGCTACGGCGTCCTGGACATCACCGCCGAACGGGCGCAGATGGACTACTACGTCCTCTCCGACAAGACGAAGGCCAACGCGACCTCGTCCTGGGCCCGTTCGTACCGCACGCGCAGCGGCACGCAGAAGGTGGAGCGGACGTACGACCCCGTGTGAGTCGATCTCACCATAGGGCGTTTTCAGGCCAACGGTCGGTGGTGCGAACCGCGTTCGGATCCGGTCGCACCACCGGCCCCGCCAGGGGCATTTACAGGATGAGCATGTACACGTAATCTCCCGGGCGGCGGCCAGGAAGACCCCTGTGCGCCATCCCTCACCGCATCTCCCCAGGAGCCAACATGCGTGCGCCTGCCCGGATATCCAGACGTCTGCTCGCCACCGGCGTCGTGGCCGGAACCCTGATGCTCTCCCCGCTGTCGGCACCCGCCGGACTCGCGGCGACCCAGCTGTCGGCCACCGCCGACTGCGCCGACACGGACACCCACGCTGCGGCCCGCGAAGCCCACCCCGCACACGGCAACAGCGTCGCCGAGCCCAACGAGGTCAGCGCCGCCAAGGCCCAGTCGATGGACGCCGACCTCCAGCGAAAGCTCGACAAGCTGCCGTCCTCGGGCAGCCGCAGCCTCACCGCCGCCGCCTCGACGACCATCCCGGTGTACTTCCACGTCATCCACGACGGCGCCACCGGACAGCTCAGCTCCTCCGACATCAGCGCCCAGCTGAACGTCCTGAACGCGGCCTACGCCGGCCAGGGCACCGGAAACGTCGACTCCGGCTACCGGTTCACGCTGGCCGGCACCGACTACACCGACAACGCGACCTGGTACAACGTCGGTTACGGCTCCGCGGCGGAGAAGGCGATGAAGTCGGCCCTGCGCAAGGGCGGCGCGAACGCGCTCAACGTCTACACCGCCAACCTCGGCGACGGCCTCCTCGGCTGGGCCACCTTCCCCAGCTCCTACAAGTCCAGCCCCAGCATGGACGGTGTCGTCATCCTCGACGAGTCCCTGCCCGGCGGCTCGGCCACCAACTACAACAAGGGCGACACCGGCACCCACGAGGTCGGCCACTGGATGGGGCTCTACCACACCTTCCAGGGCGGCTGTAACGGCAAGGGCGACTACGTCGACGACACCCCGGCCGAGAAGAGCGCCGCCTACGAGTGCCCGACCGGCCGCGACACCTGCACCAACAAGACGGGCGTCGACCCGATCCACAACTTCATGGACTACACGTACGACGACTGCATGTACCAGTTCACCTCCGGCCAGGTGACGCGCATGCAGCAGAACTGGGCGGCGTACCGGGCGGCCGGCTGAGCCCTCTAGAGCGAGTCGAGGAAGCCGAGCGCCACCCGCCAGGTGGCCTCGGCGGCCTCCTCGTCGTAGTCCGGCAGGTCGGGGTCGGTGTAGAGATGACCGGCCCCGGCGTACCGGTACACCTCGACGTCGGCGCCCGCCCGGCCCATCTGGAGATACCAGGAGCTCAGCCAGTCGTCCGTCTCGAACTGGTCCGGCTCGGCGACATGCAGCTGCACCGGCAGCTCGTCCACGGACGCGTTGGCGGCGATGTCGGAGGTGCCGTGCAGAAGCAGCAGCCCGCGCGCCCGCTCGTCGCCGAGGGCGAGGGTCTGCGCGACGGAGGCGCCGAAGGAGAACCCGGCGTAGACGAGCCCCCGCTCCGAGTAGGGCGCGGCGGCCAGTACGGCCCGCTTGAGCAGCTCGTCCTTGCCCACGCCCTCCTTGAACTCCATGCCCTCCTCGACCGTCTCGAACGTGCGCCCCTCGAAGAGGTCCGGCGTCCACACCTCGTGTCCGGCGGCGCGCAACCGGTCCGCGGCCGCGCGCACCGCGGGCCGCAGACCGTACGTCGAGTGAAAGAGCATGATGTTCATGAGGCCATCGTGCCAGTACGGTCGAAGGCATGGAGAACGTACTGCGCCCGTTGATCGTCATCGGTGGCTCGGTCGTGCTCACGCTCCTCATCGGCTGGGCGACCGACCTCCTGATGCGCAAGGCCGACGCACGGCACGGCGAGACCCCGTTGTGGGGCCTGCTGCGCCGGGCCCGCATCCCCTACCAGCTCGTCATCTGCGCGGCCCTGCTCAGAGGGTCGTACGACTCGGCGAAGGTGCTGGAGGCGCACCGGATCGGCATCGGCAAAACGCTGACGCTGATACTGATCGGGGCGGCGGCCTGGCTGACGATCCGGATCGCGGCCGCCGTCGTGGAGACGACGTACACGCGCTACTCGCGGGCCCAGCGTGATCCGGCCCGGGTCCGGCGCGTCCGAACCCAGGTGACATTGATCACGCGAGTGGTCACCGCGGTCGTCGGTGTGGTGGCGGTGGCGGCGATGCTGCTGACGTTCCCGGCGATGCGCGCGGCCGGTGCCTCGCTGCTGGCCTCGGCCGGCATCCTCGGCATCGTCGCCGGTGTCGCGGCCCAGTCCACGCTGAGCAACATGTTCGCCGGGCTCCAGATCGCGTTCGGCGACATGGTGCGCATAGGGGACACGGTCGTGGTGGACGGCGAGTGGGGCACGGTCGAGGAGATCACCCTGACCTTCCTGACCGTGCGGACCTGGGACGAGCGCCGGATCACGATGCCCGTCTCGTACTTCACCTCCAAGCCGTTCGAGAACTGGTCGCGCGGCGGTGCCCAGATGACCGGCATCGTCTACTGGCATCTCGACCACTCGGCGCCGATGGAGGCGATGCGTCAGCAGCTGCGCGACATCCTGCGCGACTGCCCGGCCTGGGACGGCCGCGCCTGCGATCTGACCGTCACGGACTCCACGCCGAACACCATGCAGGTGCGGGCCCTGGTGACAGCCAAGGACGCGGACGACATCTGGACGGTCCGGGTCACGGTCCGCGAACGCATGCTCCGTTGGCTGTCCGACCACCACCCGTACGCCCTGCCCCGCGTGAACACCGCGGACGCGGCCCTGCCGCAAGGCGTCAACGGCCACCGGCCGTCCCTGGACGGCGACGGCCCACGCCGCGCCCACGACACACCCCGAGCGGACCGCTGACCCCCGACCCTCAACGCCCGCGCTCGGCACCCCCGTTGACCTGCACGATCTGCGAAGTGACGTGCGCGGCGCCCGGGGAGGCCAGCCAGTGCAGCGTGCCGGCGACGTCTCCGGGCGTCCCGGCACGCCCGTTCGCGGTCTCGGCGACGAGCCGCTCGCGCCGGGCGGGGTCGATGGCCGCGCCGAAGAACTCGGTGTCCTCGATGTAGCCCGGCGCGACCACGTTCACGGTGATCCCGCGCGGGCCGAGCTCCCGGGCCAGGTCATGGGCGTACGGATGCAGCCCCGCCTTGGCCGCCCCGTACGCCCCGGTCCCGGAGCCCCGGTACGCGGCGACGGAGCTGATGAACAGCACCCGCCCGCCGGGCTCGGCGAGCCGGTCCTTCAGGGCCTCGGTGAGCAGCGCGGCGGTCAGCACATTGATCCGGAAGTTGACGGTCCAGCGATGGGCGACGACATCGAGCGGATCGTCGCTCTCGGCCTGCGGTTCGAGCTGCCCGGCACCACCGGCGCCGTGCACCAGCACGTCCACGGTCCCCAACTCCCGGGCCACGAAGGCGGCGACCCCGCGCACCTCCCGCGGGTCGCTCAGATCGGCCGCGTACGTCAGCGCCCCCGGCACCCCGGCCTTCTCCAGCACCTCGGCCCGCCGCCCGAGGAGCAGCACCCGATCCCCGTCCGCCGCGAAGGCCTGCGCCGCCGCGAGCCCGATTCCCGTTCCGCCACCACTGATCACGATGTTGCGAGCCATGCCCCCACCCTAAGAAGGCCCGCCCGCAAAGTCGTTGCCCTTTACACGACCGCCATACGACGGTCGGATCACCGCAGACTGCGCACGTCCAGGTGCCGCAACACCCGGTCCACGACCTCGGGATCGGACCCCGCCTCACTGCGCGCGGCCAGCACCTCGTGCCGCGCGGCGCTCATCATCTCGGCCTGGATCCGCCGGATCCGCCGCAGGCGCTTCACCCGCTGCTCGTGCGCCTCCCGCCGCTCCTCGTCCGCCATGTCCGGGCTGATCCGCACCCCGATCTCGAACGCCCGCCGCAGCAGCTGCTCGGTCAGCTCCTCCGACAGCTCCTCGTCCTCCTCGATCTCCCGCAACCTGCGCTTGGCCGCCTTGGCCGCCCGGACCGCCAGCACCTTCTCGAACTCCTTCTCCCGCTCGGTGTCCGCCTTCACCCCGAGCTTCCGCACGAGCCACGGCAGGGTCAGGCCCTGGAGGACGAGGGTCGCCATGATGACGCCGAACGCGATGAACACGATCTCGTCCCGGTCGGGAAAGGGGGACCCCTCGTCGGTCTTCAGCGGGACCGCCAGCGCCAGTGCCACGGACGCCACCCCGCGCATCCCGGACCACCACATGACGACGGTCTCCCGCCAGCTCATCGGGACCTCCTCGGCGTAGTCCTGCTTGGCGTGCAGCCGCTTGGCGACCCAGGTCGCGGGCAGCAGCCACAGCAGCCGTACGAGGATGACGACCCCCACGATCGCGGCCGCCCAGCCGAGCAGCTCGCCCCACCGCCCGGACGCGGTCCGGATCGCGTTGTGCAGCTCCAGACCGATCAGCCCGAAGGCCACGCCGGTGACCAGCGTGTCGACGATGTCCCAGAAGGTGTGCCCGGCGAGCCGCGTCAGCACGTCGTCGGGGTCCGTGGCGTACTCGGCGAGGAAGAGGGCGGTGGCGAGCACGGCCAGCACTCCGGAGCCGTGCAGTTCCTCGGCCAGCACATAGGAGGCGAACGGCACCAGGAGGGTCAGGCCGATCTGGAGGGTCGCGTCGCCGAGCAGGTCCATCAGCTTGTTGGCGCCCCAGCCGAGCACCACCCCGACCACGACGGCGACCACGGCGGACAGCACCAGGTCGAGGCCGGCCTGCCACGGGGAGAACGTGCCGCTGACGGCCGCGGCGATGGCCACGTGGTACAGCACGATCGCCGTCACGTCGTTGAAGAGCCCCTCGCCCTCCAGGATCGACACCAGTCGGCGCGGCAGCCCCAGTTGCCCGGCGACGGCGGTCGCCGCGACCGGGTCGGGCGGCGCGACCAGCGCCCCCAGCGCCACCGCGGCGGCGATCGGCAGCCCCGGCACGATCGCGTGGGCCACGACGGCCACACACAGGGTGGTGACGAACACCAGCGCCACGGCCAGCAGGAAGATCGGCCTGATGTTGGCCGCGAACTGCCGCCAGGAGGTGCGCCGTACGGCCGCGTAGAGCAGCGGCGGCAGCAGGAGCGGCAGGATCAGCTCCGGCGAGATCTCGACGTTCGGTACGAAGTCGAGCAGCGCGAGGACTATCCCGAGCAGGGTCATCAGGACCGGCGCCGGCAACGCGAACCGGTCCCCGACCGGGACACTCACCACGGCCCCGAGCAACAGCACGAACAACAGGGCCAACTGATCCACGGTCAGTACTCCGATGGGCTCTCGGCGTTCGGACGACAGACCTCAAGCCTGCCACGCCACCATTCCCACCAGCGTTTTCAGCGCCCGTGCTACAGAGCGCGCCGCATCCCCCGGTGGGCGATCCCCGCCTCCAGGTATTCCGGCCCGTACCCCTCGTACCCGAGTCGCTCGTAGAACCCCAGCGCATGGGTCTGCGCGTGCAGATCCACCGCCGCCAGGCCCCGCGCGCGTGCCGCGTCCTCGATGGCCCGCACCAGCGCGACCCCGACCCCGAGCCCGCGCGCCTCCTGCGCGACGGCGAGCCGCCCGAGCGACCCCAGCGTCAGGTCACCGCCGACCTTCTCCGCGGCCTGGGGGCCGTACAGCAGCCGCCCGGTCCCGAGCGGCACCCCGTCCGCACGGACGGCCAGGACATGGACCGCGACGGCGTCGTACTCGTCGTACTCCAGATCCTCCGGCACACCCTGCTCGGCGACGAAGACCTCCTTGCGCACCGCGAAGCACAGCTCGCGGTCGGCGGGGTCCTCGGCGACGCGCACGGTGTACGGCGGCAGGCTCATCCGTACGTCTCCTCGCGGACCTGGTCCAGGGCCTGCTGGAGGTCGGCCGGGTAGTCGCTGGCGAACTCCACCCACTCGCCGTCCCCGGGGTGCTCGAAGCCGAGGCGGACGGCGTGCAGCCACTGCCGGGTCAGTCCCAGCCGCTTGGCGAGGGTCGGGTCGGCGCCGTAGGTGAGGTCGCCGACGCAGGGGTGGCGGTGGGCGGCCATGTGGACGCGGATCTGGTGGGTGCGGCCGGTCTCCAGCTTCACGTCCAGCAGGGAGGCCGCGCGGAACGCCTCGATGAGGTCGTAGTGGGTGATCGACGGCTTGCCCTCGGCGGTGACCGCCCACTTGTAGTCGTGGTTCGGGTGGCGGCCGATGGGGGCGTCGATGGTGCCGCTCGTCGGGTCCGGGTGGCCCTGCACGAGGGTGTGGTAGCGCTTGTCGACCGTGCGCTCCTTGAACTGGCGCTTGAGCGACGTGTACGCGCGCTCGGACTTGGCGACCACCATCAGGCCGGAGGTGCCGACGTCGAGGCGGTGCACGATGCCCTGGCGCTCGGCGGCGCCGGAGGTCGAGATCCGGTAGCCGGCCGCGGCGAGGCCGCCGATGACGGTCGTCCCGGTCCAGCCGGGCGAGGGGTGCGCGGCGACGCCGACCGGCTTGACGATCACGACCACGTCATCGTCGTCGTACGCGATCTCCATGCCCTCGACGGGCTCGGCGACGATCTGCACGGGCGCGGGCGCCTGCGGCATCTCCACCTCGAGCCAGGCGCCGCCGTGCACCCGCTCGGACTTCCCGACCACCGAGCCGTCGACCGTGACCTTCCCCGCCGCGGCAAGCTCGGCGGCCTTGGTGCGGGAGAAGCCGAACATGCGGGAGATGGCGGCGTCGACACGCTCGCCCTCCAGGCCGTCGGGCACGGGCAGGGTGCGGATCTCGGGAATCGTGCTCACCCGACGAGTATGCCGGACAGCGCCGACGCCCCCGACGCGAGCCTGTGGACAACCCCGCCCCCGCCGCGCCCGCCGCCCCTCAGTCCTTGTGGACGGTCCCGTCCGGGTCCAGTCCCTTGAAGGACAGCAGCACGATCAGGATGCCGCCGCACACGATCGCGGAGTCCGCGAGGTTGAACACCGCGAAGTGCTTGGGCGCGATGAAGTCCACGACGGCGCCCTCGAAGACGCCCGGCGAGCGGAAGATCCGGTCGGTGAGGTTGCCGAGCGCACCGCCGAGGAGCAGCCCGAGCGCGATCGCCCAGGGCAGGCTGTAGAGCTTGCGGGCGAGCCGGGCGATCACCACGATCACGGCCGCCGCGATCACCGTGAAGATCACGGTGAAGGCCTCGCCGAAGCCGAAGGCCGCGCCCGCGTTGCGGATCGCCTCGAACTTCAGCCAGTCCCCGATGATCTCGATCGGCGCGTGGTGCTCCAGCTTGGCGACCACGATCATCTTGCTGACCAGGTCGAGGACGTACGCGAACGCGGCGACCGCGAACAGCACGGCGATCCGCCGCTTCCCCCTCGGCCGTACCCCGGCGCCTTCGTGCCCCTCCGGACCGGACGACTGCTCCGGCTCGGTCTCCGCCCCCTCCGGGGAGTCCGGCGTACCGATGATGCGCTCCGCCTCTGCCACGTGAGTCCCTCGACTAGTTCCTGACTGAGGACGAGGGTACGGCACGCCCCACCGCGCCCTCAGTACCGGCGTTCCTGCTTCTGCTTGCACTCCACACAGAGGGTGGCCCGCGGGAACGCCTGCATGCGCGCCTTGCCGATGGCGTTGCCGCAGTTCTCGCACAGGCCGTACGTGCCCGCGTCGAGACGCTCCAGGGCGCGCTCGGTCTGGATCAGCATCTCGCGCGCGTTGGCCGCGAGGGCCATCTCGTGCTCGCGCGTGATGTTCTTGGTTCCGGTGTCCGCCTGGTCGTCGCCGGCGCCGTCCCCTGAGTCCCGCATCAGACCCACGAGGGACTCCTCGGAGGTCGTGATCTCGGTGCGCAGCCGCAGCGCCTCGGACTGGAGCTCGGCACGCGCCTCCGCGACCTCCTCCGGCGTCCATGGGTCCTCGCCGGGGCGGACCGCGAGCTCGCCCGGCTCCACCGCCGCGGCCAGGCGTGCCTTGGGGACCGCGCTCTTCGCCGCCGTGGCCGTGCCAGGAGTCTTCTTCGCAACCACCGTCATGGCTCCCGTCTGCTTCGCGGCCTCGGCCGCGCCCGCCTTCTTGGCCGTGCTCTTGCCGGCCGAGCTCTTCGTGGAGGTGCTGTGCGCGGCGGCGGACTTCTTCACGGCCGCCTTCTTCGCCGCCGCAGCCGCCTTCTTGGCGGCCGGTTCCTTCGCGGCCGCCTTCTGGACCGCCGCCTTCTGGACCGCCGTCTTCTGGACCGCCGCCTTCTTGACCACTGCCTTCTTGGCCACCGTCTTCTTGGCCACTGCCTTCGTGGCGACCGTCTTCTTCACCGCCGTCTTCTTGGCGGCGGTCTTCCCGGCCGCCGGTCTCTCGGGTCCCTCCTCCTCGACGGCCTTCCGCGCGGGAGCCGCCTTGGACGCCGTGGCCTTCTTGGCGGCGCTCTTCTTCGCGTCGGCGCCCCCCGCCTTCACCGCCTTCACCGCCTTGACTGCCTTCGTGGCGCGCCCGGCCCCTCCCTGCGCGCTCTTCTTCCCGCCCACGTCCTTGGCCGCACCGACGGAGGCCTTGGCAGTCCCCGAGCTGCCCGACGCCGACTGCTGTACGGCGGTCTTCTTCGCCACCATGGCCGCGGCCCCTTCACATATTGTGATCTTGCACGCGAATCGTGCTGGGACGATAAATCGACTCGAGTCCCGCGGCAACGGGGCACACCGCCCGATTCGCCCGGCTCACGCATGGGGCGCGCCGAGCCTGCATGCGTTGTGCCCAGCTCCCCGCCGGGTAATCCGCCGTGCCGTGCGTCCCAGAATCCGAACAGGCGTACCGCTCCATTCGGGTCACTCCCCACCGCGCGGCACCCCCGTCCACAGGCCCGCACCCCGGGCCCGTAAATCCGGTCGGCCGCTGTCCGTGCGGCGCCGTACACTGGGCGGAGCGAGAAGCGTGGATGGGGACGAGTAGCGGCGTACGCAGCCCAGAGCGACCCGGGGACGGTGGAAGCCCGGGGGCGAGCGCGACGTGAAGATCACCCCGGAGCCGCCGGAAGAAACCCCGCGAGGGGCGTTAGAACCGGCATCGCGACCCCAATGAGGGGGCTCATCGGTGTGGAAGGCGCACCGGGGAGCCAAGGAGGGTGGTACCGCGGGAGCGCGCCGAAACCGGCGTACAGGAATCGGCTCTCGTCCCTCCGGACGGAAGGCAGCAAGTCCGCCGGAGGAAGCTCGCTGATGACATCGCCTACGTACCGCCAGGTGCCCGCCCAGGTCGACCTGCCCGCCCTCGAGCACGCCGTGCTCGAGTTCTGGCACGAGCAGAAGATCTTCGCCAAGACCCTGGAGCAGTCCGAGGGGCGCCCCGAGTGGGTGTTCTACGAGGGCCCGCCCACCGCCAACGGCATGCCGGGCGCCCACCACATCGAGGCCCGCGTCTTCAAGGACGTCTTCCCCCGGTTCCGCACCATGCGCGGCTACCACGTGGCCCGCAAGGCCGGCTGGGACTGCCACGGCCTCCCGGTGGAGCTGGCGGTGGAGAAGGAGCTCGGCTTCTCCGGCAAGCAGGACATCGAGGCGTACGGCATCGCCGAGTTCAACGACAAGTGCCGCGAGTCGGTGACCCGCCACACCGACGCCTTCGAGGCGCTCACGACCCGCATGGGTTACTGGACCGACCTCCAGGACCCGTACCGCACGATGGACCCCGAGTACATCGAGTCCGTGTGGTGGTCGCTGAAGACGATCTTCGACAAGGGTCTGCTGGTCCAGGACCACCGCGTCGCCCCCTGGTGCCCGCGCTGCGGCACGGGCCTGTCGGACCACGAGCTGGCGCAGGGCTACGAGACGGTCGTGGACCCGTCCGTGTACGTCCGTTTCCCGCTCACCTCCGGTCCGCTCGCCGGTGAGGCCGCGCTCCTGGTGTGGACGACGACCCCCTGGACCCTGGTGTCCAACACGGCGGTCGCCGCGCACCCGGAGGTCACCTACGTCGTGGCGACGAACGGCGAGGAGAAGCTCGTCGTCGCCGAGCCGCTGCTCGCCAAGTCCCTCGGCGAGGGCTGGGAGACCACCGGCCGGTCCTTCACCGGCGCCGAGATGGAGCGCTGGACCTATCAACGTCCGTTCGAGCTCGTCGAGTTCCCGGAACCGGCACATTTCGTCGTCAACGCGGAGTACGTGACGACCGAGGACGGTACGGGCCTGGTCCACCAGTCCCCCGCCTTCGGTGAGGACGACCTCAAGGTCTGCCGCGCCTACGGCCTGCCCGTGGTGAACCCGGTCCGCCCGGACGGCACCTTCGAGGAGGACGTCCCGCTGGTCGGCGGCGTCTTCTTCAAGAAGGCGGACGAACAGCTCACCGAGGACCTCCAGCAGCGCGGCCTCCTCTTCCGGCACATCCCGTACGAGCACAGCTACCCGCACTGCTGGCGCTGTCACACCGCGCTCCTCTACTACGCGCAGCCGTCCTGGTACATCCGCACCACCGCCGCCAAGGACCGCCTCCTCCAGGAGAACGAGAACACCAACTGGTTCCCGGAGACGGTGAAGCACGGCCGCTTCGGCGACTGGCTGCAGAACAACATCGACTGGGCGCTGTCCCGCAACCGCTACTGGGGCACCCCGCTGCCCATCTGGCGCTGCGAGGACGACCACCTCACGGTCGTCGGCTCCCGCGCGGAGCTCACCGAACTGACCGGCACGGACCACTCCGGCCTCGACCCGCACCGCCCGTACATCGACGCCGTCACCTTCGCGTGCCCCCAGGACAGCTGCGGAAAGACGGCCACGCGCGTGCCGGAGGTCATCGACGCCTGGTACGACTCGGGTTCGATGCCGTTCGCGCAGTGGGGCTACCCGTACAAGAACAAGGAACTGTTCGAGGCCCGCTACCCGGCGCAGTTCATCTCCGAGGCCATCGACCAGACCCGCGGCTGGTTCTACACGCTGATGGCCGTCGGCACCCTGGTCTTCGACAAGTCCTCGTACGAGAACGTGGTCTGCCTCGGCCACATCCTCGCCGAGGACGGCCGCAAGATGTCCAAGCACCTGGGCAACACCCTGGACCCGATCCCGCTGATGGACCGTCACGGTGCCGACGCGGTCCGCTGGTTCATGGCGGCCGGCGGCTCTCCCTGGGCGGCCCGCCGGGTCGGCCACGGCACCATCCAGGAGGTGGTGCGGAAGACCCTCCTCACCTACTGGAACACGGTCGCCTTCCAGGCCCTGTACGCGCGTACGTCGAACTGGGCGCCCTCCGCCGCCGACCCGGCCCCGGCCGACCGCCCGGTCCTGGACCGCTGGCTGCTGTCCGAACTCCACGCGCTCACCGACCAGGTGACCCAGGCTCTGGAGGCCTACGACACCCAGCGCGCCGGCAAGCTCCTGTCGGCGTTCGTCGACGACCTGTCCAACTGGTACGTCCGCCGCTCGCGTCGCCGCTTCTGGCAGGGCGACAAGGCCGCGCTGCGCACGTTGCACGAGGTCGTCGAGACGGTCACCAAGCTGATGGCCCCGCTGACCCCGTTCATCACCGAGCGGGTCTGGCAGGACCTGGTCGTCCCGGTCACCCCGGACGCCCCGGAGTCGGTGCACCTGACGTCCTGGCCGGAGGCGGACCTGACCGCCATCGACCCGGAGCTGTCGAAGCAGATGGTCCTGGTGCGCCGGCTCGTGGAGCTGGGCCGGGCCACGCGCGCGGAGTCGGGCGTGAAGACCCGCCAGCCGCTGTCCCGGGCGCTCATCGCCGCGACCGGCTTCGACGCCCTCGACCGCGAGCTGCACACGCAGATCACCGAGGAGCTGAACGTCGAGTCCCTGGCGTCCCTCTCCGAGGTCGGCGGCAGCCTGGTGGACACCACGGCCAAGGCCAACTTCCGCGCCCTGGGCAAGCGTTTCGGCAAGCGCGTCCAGGACGTGGCGAAGGCCGTCGCGAACGCGGACGCGGCCGCGCTGTCCCTCGCCCTGCGCGCGGGCACGGCCTCGGTCGAGCTCGACGGCGAGACGATCACCCTGGCACCCGACGAGGTCATCATCACGGAGACCCCGCGCGAGGGCTGGTCGGTGGCCTCGGACGCCGGTGCGACCGTGGCGCTGGACCTGGAGATCACCGAGGAGCTGCGCCGCGCGGGCCTCGCCCGTGACGCGATCCGCCTGATCCAGGAGGCCCGCAAGAACAGCGGCCTCGACGTGGCCGACCGCATCGCGCTGCGCTGGACGTCCACGGACCCGGCGGTGCTCGATGCCCTGACCGGGCACGCGGGCCTGATCGCCGACGAGGTCCTGGCCACGGACTTCGGCCAGGGTGAGGCGGACGACACCTACGGCGAGACCTTCACCGACGAGGGCCTGTCCCTGACGTTCCGTCTGCGCAAGGCGTAACCGCCGACAGCCGAAGGGCCCGGTCTCCCCGAGCGGGGGCCGGGCCCTTCGGCTGTGGTCCTTCGCCCGCCCAGCGAGCAACCGCACAGAGAGCAACGCCACAGCGAGCAACGCCACAGCCAAGAACGACACAGCGATCAACTCGCGTAAAAGGGGCGGGCCCCGGAAGTGAATCCGGGGCCCGCCCCTTTTGAACGCTGCCGACGCCTAAGGCGTACTACAACTCGTCAGTTGTCGTCCTCGTCGATGAGGAACCCGCGCATCGGCGACGGGGCCTGGCCCATCGGGCCGGGGCCCTGCGGCCGGACCGGAGCCATCGGCTGGGTCATCGCGGGCGACATCTGCTGCTGGCCGCCGTAGGACGGGGCCGCCGGGGCCGGGGCACCGCCCATGCCACCCGGGTTGCCACCGTACGACGGGGCGCTCGCACCGGCCGGGGCCATCGAGGGCGCCGGGGACGGCGGAAGCGACGCGGCCGCCGGGGTACGCGGCGGGGCCAGCGAGTCATCGGCCTGGGTCTCCAGCTGACGCAGCTGCGACTCCAGGTAGGACTTCAGCCGCGTGCGGTACTCGCGCTCGAAGCCGCGCAGGTCCTCGACCTTGCGCTCCAGCGTGGCGCGGGCGGACTCCAGGGAGCCCATCGCGACGCGGTGCTTCTCCTGCGCGTCCCGCTCCAGGGCGTCGGCCTTGGCACGGGCGTCACGCTCGAGACCCTCGGCACGCGAACGCGCCTCGCCGACGATCTTGTTGGCCTCGGAACGGGCCTCGGCGATCGCCTGGTCGGCGGTCTGCTGAGCCAGCGAGAGGACACGGGCGGCGCTGTCGCCACCGGGGCCCTGACCGGGGCCGCCCATCGGACCACCCATGGGGCCGCCCATCGGGCCACCCATCTGCTGCTGCATGGGAGGCTGGCCGCCCATCGGACCCTGGCCCATCGGACCGGGACCCTGACCCATGGGACCGGGACCCTGCGGACCGCCCTGGCCACTGGGACCGGCGGGCAGCTGCGGCGCACCGCTCGGCAGCTGGGGCGGGCCGCCCATGGGGCCGCCCATCTGCTGCTGCGGCGGGCCCGATATGCCGGCCGGCACGGGGCCGCCGGGACCGGGGCCACGCATGCCCTGCTGCGGCATGCCCTGCGGGGGCATACCCTGCTGCGGCATGCCCTGTTGGGGCATTCCCTGCTGGGGCATCCCCTGCTGCTGGTCCTGGGGGCCGGGGCCCTCCGGAGGCTTGCGCATGTTCTGCTGGTTCTGGGCAGCGGCACGCGTCGCCGCGGCCAGCTTGGCGCGCAGGTCCTCGTTCTCGCGCAGCAGGCGCGTCAGTTCGGCTTCGACCTCATCGAGGAAGGCATCGACCTCGTCCTCGTCATAGCCTTCTCGGAGGCGGACGGTCGTGAACTGCTTGTTCCGCACGTCCTCGGGGGTCAACGGCATCTCTTCACCTCAACGTAGTCATCGGCAGTCGGCAAGACCGTATCGTCCACTGTCACCTCGCGAGATTGCCCACGATAGAGATCAAGATGTAGACGATGATCATCAGTACGAAGAAGGACAGGTCGAGCGCCACGCCCCCGAGACGCAGCGGCGGGATGAACCGCCGCAGAAGCTTCAGCGGTGGATCGGTGACAGTGTAGGTGGCCTCCAGAACGACCACCATCGCCTTGCCAGGTTGCCACGAGCGGGCGAACTGGAAGACGTAGTCCATGACCAACCGGAAGATGAGCACGATGAGGAACACCATCAGCGCGATGTAGATCACCTGCGCGAACACGCCCATGGCCTGTCTTTCCCTCTCCCCTGTTCCGCACTGCTTACCGGTCGTCTGTCTCAGCTCTGATTGAAGAACCCGCCCTCTGCGATACGGGCCTTGTCCTCCGCCGTGACATCGACGTTAGCAGGCGACAACAGGAACACCTTCTGCGTCACCCGCTCGATGCTGCCGTGAAGACCAAACACCAAACCGGCCGCAAAGTCGACAAGTCGCTTCGCGTCTGTGTCATCCATCTCAGTCAGATTCATGATCACCGGGGTGCCCTCACGGAAGTGTTCCCCGATGGTACGGGCCTCGTTGTAGGTCCGCGGGTGAAGCGTGGTGATCCGGTAAGGCTCTCGTTCCGACACGACCTTGGGCATGATCACCGGTGCGTTCTTCTCCAGGCTTGCGCGTTCTTGTGTGATGGACGCCACGGGCGCGATACGCGCGGGCCGTCCGGATTCAGCGGCTAGCGAAGCGGAACGGGCGACCGGCTCACGCGGCACCGACGGCTGCACGATTCGCACCTCTTCGTCCCTTTGGGACTGATGTGCACTGTGTGCCTGGTGCACCGGCTCATGTCGCCGGTGGTCACGCTCGAGCTCCGGGTCCAGCTCGGGTTCGAAGTCGTCGTCGGGGTCGAAACCGCGGCCGTCGTAACCATCGTCCTCCACGAGGCCGAGGTAGACCGCCATCTTGCGCATCGCGCCGGCCATTCTCTGAGTCCTCCGCTCTGTGGTGGATCGGCTGACGAACTGCCAAGTGCCCGCGATCCACGTGGTCGTTACACCCGCCTTTCGGCGGTAATGACCATATTTTCTACTGTGGTCCGACTTCCTGGCGACGTTACCCGAGCCTCGCGCGGACTCCGAGTACCGCCGTACCGACGCGCACATGTGTCGCCCCGGCCGCCACAGCCTGTTCGAGATCCGCACTCATCCCTGCCGACACCATGTTCGCAGCCGGATGGGCTCGGCGCAGGTCGGTCGACAAATCCATCAACCGCTCGAACGCGGCGAGTTCGCGTCCCGCGTAAACACCGGTGAGCGGGGCGACGGTCATCAGACCCGCCAGCCGCAGACCCGGCGCCTGTGCCACGAGGTCGCCCAACTCCTCGATTCCATCGGGTCCGACGCCCCCGCGCTCCCCGCGTCCCCCTTCGTTCGCGTCGAGCGCGACCTGGATCAGACAGCCGAGCTCCCGCCCCTGCCGCTCCGCTTCCCTGGAGAGCGCCGTGACGAGTCGGGCACGGTCGACGGACTGCACCATATCGGCATAACCAGCCACAGAACGCACCTTGTTGGTCTGCAACTGGCCCACGAAATGCCAAGTCAGCGGCAGATCCGAACACTCGGCGGCCTTGGGTGCCGCGTCCTGGTCCTTGTTCTCGGCGACGTGGCGCACACCGAGTTCCGCCAGCATGCGCACATCGCTCGCGGGGTAGGTCTTGGTGACCACGATCAGGGTCACCTCCTCGCGCTTGCGACCCGCGGCCGCGCACGCGGCGGCGATGCGCTCCTCCACCTTCGCCAGGTTCGCGGCGAGTTCGCCCTTACGGTCCGTCATGCTCTCTCAGTCCAACCAGACATATCCCGCGAGTCGCCCTGTCGTGCGATCGCGGCGGTAGGAGAAGTGGTCACCCGACTCGAGCGTGCACACCGGCGACTGCTCCCGGTCGCTCACCCCGAGCCGTTCGAGCTGCGCGTGCACTCCGGCGGTCACGTCCACCGCGGGTGTGCCCCAGCTCGTCTCGGCGTACGCCGCCGGCTCGATCGCGGCGACGTCGGCGCGCATCCCCTCCGGCACTTCGTAGCACCGGCCGCACACGGCGGGTCCGGTGCGGGCGACGATCCGGGCGGGCTCGGCGCCGAGCTCGGTCATGGCCCGTACGGCGGCGGGGACGACCCCGGCGATCATGCCGGGCCGACCGGCGTGGGCCGCGGCGACGACTCCGGCGACCGGGTCGGCGAGCAGAACGGGCGTGCAGTCGGCGGTGAGAACTGCGAGGGCGAGACCCCGCTCGGCGGTGACGACCGCGTCGACCTCCGGCACCGGCCGGTCCCCCCACGGCGCGGAGACCACCTGGACGTCCGCCCCGTGCACCTGGTTCATCCAGACCACCCGCGCCGGGTCGAGCCCCAGCGACTTGGCGGCCAGTTCACGATTGGCGCGTACGGCGTCGGCGTCGTCGCCCACCGCCCCGCCGAGGTTGAGCTCCTCGTACGGAACGGCGCTCACCCCGCCCCACCTGTCGGTGAAGGCGAAGTGCGCGCCGCTCACAGTGCTCGTTGCGGAGCGCTGTCCTATCACTTCAGGAAGTCCGGCACGTCCAGTTCCTCGGCCGCGCTGTCGGAGTAGGTCCGCGACGGCGGGACCGGCGGGGCGACCGGGAGGTCGGCCACCGGCTCGGGCGCGGGCTCCGGCTCCTCCTTCGGCGTGACGCTGCCGAGCGAGCCGAAGGACGGGCGGGACTCGGTCTGCCGTACCGGAGTGGGCTCCTCGCGGCGGGGCGAGGACGACGAGGCGGAGCCGAGGACGTTGTCCCGGCGGGCCGGCGGCTGGCCACCGTCGAAGCCGGCGGCGATGACCGTGACCCGGACCTCGTCGCCGAGGGCGTCGTCGATGACCGCGCCGAAGATGATGTTGGCCTCGGGGTGCGCGGCCTCGCTGACCAGCTGGGCGGCCTCGTTGATCTCGAACAGACCGAGGTCGGAGCCGCCGGAGATGGAGAGCAGCACACCGCGGGCGCCGTCGATGGACGCCTCGAGGAGCGGCGAGGAGATCGCCATCTCGGCCGCGGCCACCGCGCGGTCGTCGCCGCGGGCCGAGCCGATGCCCATGAGGGCCGAACCGGCCTCGGACATGACCGACTTGACGTCGGCGAAGTCGAGGTTGATCAGACCGGGCGTGGTGATGAGGTCGGTGATGCCCTGGACACCGGAGAGCAGGACCTGGTCGGCCGACTTGAAGGCGTCCAGCACCGAGACCTGGCGGTCCGAGATGGACAGCAGCCGGTCGTTGGGGATGACGATGAGGGTGTCGACCTCTTCGCGGAGTTCCGCGATGCCGTCCTCGGCCTGGTTGGCGCGGCGCCGTCCTTCGAAGGTGAAGGGGCGGGTGACCACGCCGATGGTGAGGGCGCCGAGGTTGCGGGCGATGTTGGCCACGACGGGTGCGCCGCCGGTACCGGTGCCGCCGCCTTCGCCGGCCGTCACGAAGACCATGTCGGCCCCCTTGAGGACCTCCTCGATCTCCTCGCGGTGGTCCTCGGCGGCCTTGCGTCCGACGGCCGGGTTGGCGCCGGCGCCGAGTCCGCGGGTGAGTTCACGGCCGACGTCGAGCTTGACGTCGGCGTCGCTCATCAACAGCGCCTGAGCGTCGGTGTTGATGGCGATGAACTCGACGCCCTTGAGACCGACCTCGATCATCCGGTTGATGGCATTGACACCACCGCCGCCGACACCGATGACTTTGATGACTGCGAGGTAGTTCTGCGGTGCTGCCACGTCGAAGGCCTCTCGCCTCGAGTTACGTGTCGTCGTATCGCGGGTCATGCGATGCGACGACGGATGCCGAATGGGACGGTCCATAGCGCCGACCCGAACCCTAACGTTGAAGTTTAGGATTACCAGTGTGTCTGTTCCCTGGAGTCTTCTGAACAGGACACTAAGTCGACAAGTGGCGCACGTTCAACGAACACGCCGAACCTCCCGTTTTTCTTTTCACCCTATGTGATCAGCCGTAGCGGTAGCCAACCAGGGTGCTGGCCTGCGCTGATGTACGTCAACTCCCTGATGACGCAGGGGCGGTGGGAACCGAGACGTCGAAGTGCCGCGCATCCGGCGCCGCTTTCATGAGAGCGCTGAGCGTACGGGCCTTCGCGGCCCCCTTCTCGCCACTCCCCCACGCGACGGTCCGCCCGTCGCCCAACTCCAGCGAGATGTCGTCGTACGAACGCACCTTGACGGTACGGGTGCTCTTCGCGACGGCGGCCGGAATGGCACCCGCGACCCGCACCGCCTCGCGCACGAGCCGGTCCTCGCCGAAGCGGCGCAGGCTCGCGGCGGCGGAGCCCGAGTCGGAAGCCGTCAATTCCAGTGCGGGAACGCCTTTCGGGGCCTGGGAAACCGTGGCAAAACGGACGCCTTCTTCGTCCACTTCGACAAACTTTCCGCCCTTTTCGACAATCAGAACCGGAGTCCGCTCGACCACTTTCAGGCCGATTCCATGCGGCCAGGAGCGGACCACGTCAACCGAGTCAATTCGGGGCAATTTCCGGAGCAACCGCGACTCAATGGCATCGGTGTCGACGGAAATCAGTGGCGATCCGACCGGCACATCGGCGGCCTCCCGCACCTGCGCGGGCGTCAGGACACCGGTTCCGGAGACCGATACGCGCTCCACGCGCAGCCATTGCGAGCCGTACAGGGCCCAGACACCGCCCGCGGCGAGCAGGACCAGCGCGACGGCGAGAATGATGATCGTACGGAGTTGAGGCGCCCTCAGACGGCGGACAGGGGGCGGGCCGGACGACTCCTGCTGGCGTTCACCGCGCTCGGCGGTCGTCGTTCCGGCCACGCTGCCTGCCCTTCGTCACATGTGCCTAGCGGTGTGCACGATTGGCGGAGATCGCCTCGTACACCATGCCGACGAGCAGTTCGTCGGCGTCCCGACGGCCGAACTCGGCGGCGGCGCGGGACATCTGGTACAGCCGGTGCGGGTCGGCGAGCACGGGCAGGACCTGCTGCTGGATCCACTCGGGGGTCAGCTCCGCGTCGTCGACCAGCAGACCACCGCCGGCCTTGACCACCGGCTGGGCGTTGAGCCGCTGTTCGCCGTTGCCGATGGGCAGCGGGACGTAGGCGGCCGGGAGTCCGACGGCGGAGAGCTCGGCGACGGTCATCGCGCCCGCGCGGCAGAGCATCATGTCGGCCGCGGCGTACGCGAGGTCCATCCGGTCCACGTACGGTACCGGGATGTACGGGGGCATCCCCGGCATCTGGTGCACCTGCGGCAGTTCGTTCTTCGGGCCGACCGCGTGCAGGATCTGGATGCCGGCCTGCTGGAGCCAGGGAGCCACCTGCTGGACGACCTCGTTGAGGCGGCGGGCGCCCTGGGAGCCGCCGGAGACCAGGAGGGTCGGCAGGTTGGGGTCGAGGCCGAACATCGCGCGGGCCTCGGGACGGGCGGCGGCCCGGTCGAGGGTGGCGATGGTCCGGCGCAGCGGGATGCCGATGTAGCGGGCGTCGCGCAGCTTGCTGTCCGGGGTGGAGACGGCGACCCTGGCGGCGTACCGCGAGCCGATCTTGTTGGCGAGGCCGGGGCGGGCGTTGGCCTCGTGGATCACGATCGGCACGCCGAGACGCTTGGCGGCGAGGTAGCCGGGCAGGGCCACGTAACCGCCGAAGCCGACGACGGCGTCCGCCTTGGTGCGCTCCAGGATCTGCTCGGCGGCCTTGATGGTGCCGCGCAGCCGGCCCGGGACGGTGATCAGCTCGGGGGTGGGCTTGCGTGGCAGCGGTACCGCCGGGATCAGCGCGAGCTCGTAGCCCCGCTGCGGGACGAGCGTGGTCTCCAGGCCGCGCTCCGTGCCGAGGGCCGTGATCCCCACGGATGGGTCCTGCCTGCGCAGGGCGTCCGCGAGGGCGAGCGCGGGCTCGATGTGGCCGGCGGTCCCCCCACCGGCGAGTACGACATGCACCGAAATTCACCGCTCTCCGGACGAGCGCGCCGCCGAGGCACGCCGTCGCATCGTGTTCCATCTCCGAGGCCCCGAGGGTCCCCCGGCACCCCGCTTTCTACCAAAGCGGGGTTGCCGCAGGGAAAGCGCCGCCCGCGCAGCGGGATCGTCACGCGCGAACGCGATCAGCAGCCCGATGGCGAACATGGTCGGCAGCAGGGCGGATCCTCCGTAGGAGAACAGCGGGAGGGGGACGCCGGCGATCGGCAGCAGGCCGAGCACCGCACCGATGTTGATCACCGCCTGCGCGGTGATCCAGGTGGTCACGCCTCCCGCGGCATACCTGACGAAGGGGTCCTCCGTACGACCGGCCACGCGGATACCCGCATAGCCTAGAGCCGCGAAGAGGGCGAGCACCGACAGCGTCCCCGCCAGACCCAGTTCCTCCCCGGTGACGGCGAAGATGAAGTCCGTGTGCGCTTCCGGGAGTTGCCCCCATTTTTCCACACTCGCCCCGAGCCCGGAACCGAAGATTCCACCGGAGGCGAGGGCGTAGATCCCGTGCACCGCCTGCCAGCAGGCGTCGCCCGGGCCGGGGTCGGTGGCGCCGATGCACTGGAGCCGGGCCATCCGGTTGGGGCTGGTCTTGATGAGGATCACGCCGATCGCGGCGGCGACCGACAGCACCCCGACGAACAGCCGGGTCGGCGCCCCCGCGAGCCACAGAAGGCCGAAAAGGATCGCTGTGAGAATGATCGCGGTGCCCATGTCACCGCCGAGCATGATCAGCCCCAGCAGCATGAAGGCGACCGGGACGAGCGGCACCAGCATGTGCTTCCACTGGGTCAGCAGCTTCTTGTCCTGCTTGCGGGCCAGCAGATCGGCGCCCCACAGCACCAGGGCGAGCTTGCCGAACTCGCTGGGCTGGATCTGGAAGGAGCCGCCGAGCGCGATCCAGTTCTGGTTGCCGTTGACCGCCATCCCTATCCCGGGCACCTGCACCAGCGCCATCAGGAAGACGGCGCCCGCGAGGATCGGGTAGGCCAGCGCCCGGTGCAGCTTCACCGGCATCCGCGAGGCGACCAGCAGCAGCGCGGCGCCGATCACGGCGGCGAGGAGCTGCTTGCGGAAGAAGTACGAGCCCGGCAGCGACATCTGCAGGGCCTTGATCTGGGAGGCCGAGTAGACCATCACCAGACCCAGCACCGTGATCAGCAGACTGCCGCCGAGGATCAGGTAGTACGCCGTCAGCGGCCGGTCCCAGGCCTTACGCGCGCGCGTGTAGAGCCGTAGGACGGGATTCTGGCGCACTGTCCGGGAAGCGGCCGGACGTCTGACGGCCCGCTGCACGGGCGGTCGGCCGGTACGGCTGCTGGGCATCAGAGCCTCCGCTACGTCGGTCAGGAGCCGAGTTCGCGAACCGCCTCCGCGAACGCGTCACCGCGCTTGTTGTAGTTGGTGAACATGTCCATGGAGGCGCAGGCCGGGGCCAGCAGCACCGTGTCGCCGGGCCGAGCCAGCCGCTTCGCCTCCGTCACCGCCTGGAGCATCGCCCCAGTGTCGGTCCGGTCGAGGTCGACGACGGGTACTTCCGGGGCGTGTCGCGCGAGGGCTTCGCGGATCAGGGCCCGGTCGGCGCCGATCAGAACCGCGCCACGAAGTCGCTTCGCCGACTTGGCGACCAGTTCGTCGAAGGTGGCGCCCTTGGCGAGGCCGCCCGCGATCCACACGATCGACTCGTACGCCGCCAACGAGGCTTCCGCCGCGTGGGTGTTGGTGGCCTTGGAGTCGTCGACGTACGCCACGCCGTCCACGTCGGCCACGTGCGCGATCCGGTGGGCGTCCGGGGTGAACGCCCGCAGACCGTCGCGTACGGCCTTGGCGGGCACCCCGAAGGCGCGGGCGAGGGCCGCCGCGGCAAGGGCGTTGGCGATGTTGTGCGGGGCCGGCGGGTCGACGTCGGAGATCTCGGCGAGCTCCTGGGCGTTCTTCTGCCGGTTCTCGACGAAGGCGCGGTCGACCAGGATGCCGTCCACGACGCCGAGTTGGGACGGGCCGGGGGCGCCGAGGGTGAAGCCGATGGCCCGGCAGCCCTCCTCGACGTCCGCCTCGCGCACCAGGTCCTCGGTGGCCTTGTCGGCCACGTTGTAGACACAGGCGACGCGATTGCCCTCGTAGACACGGCCCTTGTCGCGCGCGTACGCCTCCATGGAGCCGTGCCAGTCGAGGTGGTCCGGCGCGAGGTTCAGGACGGCGGCGGAGTGGGCGCGCAGGGAGGGCGCCCAGTGCAACTGGTAGCTCGACAACTCCACGGCGAGGATGTCGTAGCGCTCCTCGCCGAGCACCGCGTCCAGCAGCGAGACGCCGATGTTGCCGACGGCGGCCGTGCGCAGGCCCGCCGCCTTCAGGATGGACGCCAGCATCTGGGTGGTCGTGGTCTTGCCGTTGGTGCCCGTGATGGCGAGCCAGGGGGCTGCTTTTCTACCGTCCAGCCCGCGCAGCCGCCAGGCGAGCTCCACGTCGCCCCAGATCTCGACGCCGGCCTCGCGCGCCGCCGTGAACAGCGGCTTGTCGGGCTTCCAGCCGGGTGCGGTGACGATGAGTTCGGTGCCCTCGGGCAGGGTGGCGCCGTCGCCGAGGCGGACGGTGACGCCGAGCGCCTCCAGTTCGGCGGCCTGCTCACGCGCGCGTGCGTCGTCGCCGTCGTTGACGACCGTGACGACGGCTCCACGCGCGTGCAGCACCTTGGCCGCCGGGATGCCGGAGACGCCGAGTCCGGCGACGGTGACGTGCTTGCCCTGCCAGTCAAGGAGCTCCGAGGAGGTCACTTTTCTGCTGCCCATCCCGCGTAGAAGAGACCCAGGCCGACGATCACGCAGATGCCCTGAATGATCCAGAAACGGACCACCACGAGCACTTCGGACCAGCCCTTGAGTTCGAAGTGGTGCTGGAGCGGTGCCATCCGGAAGACGCGTTTGCCGGTGAGCTTGAAGGAGCCGACCTGGATGACGACCGACATGGTGATGAGGACGAACAGACCGCCCATGATGGCGACGAGCAGCTCGGTGCGGGAGCAGATCGCCAGGCCCGTGAGGACACCGCCGAGGGCGAGCGAACCGGTGTCGCCCATGAAGATCTTCGCCGGCGAGGTGTTCCACCACAGGAAGCCGAGGCAGGCACCCATCAGGGCCGAGGCGATGACCGCCAGGTCGAGGGGATCTCGTACCTCGTAACAGGCGTTCGGGTTGGTCAGGGTGCCCGCGTTGGCGCAGGACTCCTGGAACTGCCAGACACCGATGAAGGTGTAGGCGCCGAAGACGAGCACGGAGGCGCCGGTGGCCAGGCCGTCCAGACCGTCGGTCAGGTTCACGCCGTTCGACATCGCGAGGATCATGAACAGCGCCCAGATCACGAACAGCACCGGGCCGATCTTCCAGCCGAAGTCCGTGATGAACGACAGCTTGTCGGAGGCCGGGGTGTTGTTGCGGGCGTCCGGGAACATCAGGGCGAGCACCGCGAAGCTGATGCCGACGATCAGCTGACCGGCCATCTTGGCCTTGGCCCGCAGACCGAGCGAGCGCCGCTTGACGATCTTGATGTAGTCGTCGAGGAAGCCCACCAGGCCCATGCCGACCATCAGGCCGAGCACCAGCAGACCCGAGTAGGTCGGGGGGAAGCCGGTGATGAGCTTGGACAGGAAGTAGGCGGCGACCGTCGCGAAGATGAAGGCGATACCGCCCATCGTCGGCGTACCGCGCTTGCTGGCGTGCTCGCGCGGGCCGTCGTCGCGGATGTACTGGCCGTAGCCCTTGCGGGCCAGCAGCTTGATCAGCAGCGGGGTGCCGACCAGGGTCAGGAACAGACCAATGACGCCTGCGAACAGGATCTGCTTCATCATCGGGCGGCAACCTCACCCTCGGCGCCGAGCAGCGCCGCGGCGACACTCTCCAGGCCGACCGAACGGGACGCCTTCACGAGAACGACGTCTCCCGGGCGCAGCTGACTGCGCAACAGGTCGACCGCCGCCTGTGCGTCGGACACGTGCACCGACTCCTCACCCCACGAACCCTCGTTATATGCGCCCAGTTGCAGCCAGGACGCTTCCCTGCCCCCGACCGCGACGAGCTTGCCGACATTGAGCCGGACGGCGAGCCGTCCGACCGCGTCGTGCTCGGCGAGCGCCTCGTCCCCGAGCTCGGCCATCTTGCCGAGCACCGCCCAGGTCCGCCGCCCCTTGCCCATGGCCGCGAGCGCGCGCAAAGCCGCTCGCATGGACTCGGGGTTCGCGTTGTAGGCGTCGTTGACGACCGTCACGCCGTCCGGGCGCTCGGTGACCTCCATCCGCCAGCGGGAGAGGGAGCCCGCCTCGGAGAGCGCGGTGGCGATCTCTTCCGCGGACATGCCCAGCTCATGGGCGACGGCGGCCGCTGCGAGCGCGTTCGACACGTGGTGCTCACCGTACAGGCGCATGGTCACGTCGCTTGCACCGGAGGGTGTGCGAAGCCTGAAGGAGGGCTGTCCGCTGTCCGTGAGTCTGACGTTCTCGGCTCGTACGTCCGCTTCGTCGGACTCTCCGAAAAGGATCACCTTCGCCTTCGTACGGGCTGCCATGGCCCGTACGAGCGGGTCGTCCGCGTTGAGGACGGCCGTGCCGTCTTCCGGAAGGGACTCCACCAGTTCGCCCTTGGCCTGCGCGATCTGCTCCCGGCCGCCGAACTCGCCGATGTGCGCGGTGCCGACGTTGAGGACGAGGCCAATCCTCGGGGGCGTCAGATCCGCGAGGTAGCGGATGTGGCCGATGCCGCGGGCGCCCATCTCCAGGACGAGGAACCTGGTCTCGTCCGTGGCGCTGAGGGCGGTCAGCGGCAGCCCGATCTCGTTGTTGAGCGAGCCCGGGGTCCACACCGTCGGCGCCTTGCGCTGGAGCACCTGGGCGATCAGGTCCTTGGTGCTGGTCTTGCCCGCGGAGCCGGTGAGGGCCACCAGGGTCGCGCCGAGCCGTCGTACGACGTGCCGGGCGAGGGCGCCGAGCGCCGACTGCACGTCCTCGACGACGATCGCGGGCACGCCGACGGGGCGCGACGCCAGTACGGCGACCGCGCCCGCCTCGACGACCTGCGCCGCGAAGTCGTGGCCGTCGACGCGCTCGCCGGCGAAGGCGACGAAGAGGCTGCCGGACTCCACCTCTCTGGAGTCCCGGACGACGGATCCGGTGACCTGGACGGACGGATCCGGTATGTCGTGTGTCTGCCCGCCGACGACTGAGGCGATCTCGGCGAGAGAGAGGGCGATCACAAGTTCATCCCTGGGTCTTCTGAATGGCTTCTCGAAGCACCTGGCGGTCGTCGAAGGGACGGACCACTCCGGCGATGTCCTGGCCCTGTTCGTGACCCTTGCCGGCGACCAGCACGGTGTCCCCCGGCCGGGCGCGGGCGACGGCGGCGGCGATCGCGGCGGCCCGGTCCTCGAAGACCTGGACCTCGCCGCGCTCGTGTGCTGGTACGGACGCCGCGCCCTCGAGCATGGTTGCAAGGATCGCGAGGGGGTCCTCGGAGCGGGGGTTGTCGGAGGTCAGTACGGCGGTGTCGGCGAGCCGGGCCGCGGCGGCGCCCATCGGGGCCCGCTTGGTCCTGTCGCGGTCCCCGCCGCAGCCGAGCACGATGTGCAGCCTGCCCTCGGTGACCTTGCGCAGGGCGCGCAGGACCGATTCGACGGCGTCGGTCTTGTGGGCGTAGTCCACGACCGCGAGATACGGCTGCCCGGCGTCCACCCGCTCCAGGCGCCCCGGCACGCCCGGCACCGCGGCGATGCCGTCGGCGGCGCTCTGCGCGTCGAGGCCCGCGACGGCGAGGGCGGTGATCGCGGCGAGGGTGTTGGCCACGTTGAAGGGCCCGGCGATCGGCGACCTGGCGGTGATCCGCTCGCCCTTGGGGCCGATCACCGTGAACGTGGAGTCCATCGGGCCGACCTGGACGTCCTCGGCACGCCAGTCGGCGTCGGGATGGCCCTCGGCGGAGAAGGTGACGATCGGTACGCCGGCCTCCTTGACCAGCCTGCGGCCGTACTCGTCGTCGAGGTTGACGATGCCGAGCCTGCTGCGTTTCGCCGTGAACAGCTGCGCCTTCGCCTGGAAGTAGTCCTCCATGTCGGAGTGGAACTCCATGTGCTCCGGGCTCAGGTTGTTGAACACCGCGATGTCGAAGACGGTGCCGTCGACGCGGCCGAGCACCAGCGCATGGCTGGAGACCTCCATCGCGACCGCCTCGACGCCGCGTTCGCGCATGACCGCGAACAGGGCCTGGAGATCGGTGGCTTCGGGGGTGGTGCGCTCGGACTTGATGCGCTCGTCGCCGATCCGCATCTCGACGGTCCCGATGAGACCGGTGCTGCGGGCGGTCTTCAGACCACCCTCCACCAGATACGCGGTGGTGGTCTTCCCGGACGTACCGGTGATGCCGATCTGGAGCAGATCGCGGCCCGGGCGGCCGTAGATGGTGGCCGCGAGTTCGCCCATCCGCGCGCGCGGATCGTCCACGACCAGGACCGGCAGCCCCGTCGCCGCGGCGCGGTCGGCGCCGGTCGGGTCGGTCAGCACGGCGACCGCGCCGAGGCCGGTGGCCTGGGTGGCGAAGTCCGCCCCGTGCAGTCGGGCGCCCGGGAGGGCGGCGTACAGGTCGCCGGGGCGGACGGCGCGCGAGTCATGGGTGATGCCCGTGACCTCCGCGCCGCTTTCGGGCTGTACGACACCCAGTTGGTCGGCGAGTTCCGCGAGGGGTGTGGCGGAGACCTGAACCGGCCTGGGCGGCCCCGGATATGTCACGGGATGGCCCTTCTGGGTGGTTTGGGACTGATCAGCGTGTGGCACGGCGGTGAGCGTACCGGGCGGACCCGCTTCGGAGCGAAGCGAGGGCGTGGGCGCGCCCTGGTTCCCGGAATCGGGAGTGATCGTTGTCACGAGCTGGTTCCTGGGTGGTTCCGTGCTGAGGCGTGCAGGTCAGGGTTTGAAGGTGACGGGGAGGCTGGCGGGCTTGGCACCGGTCGGCGGGACCTGGAGGGACTTCAGTGCGAACTCCATGACCTGCTTGTAGACCGGTCCGCAGATCTGGCCGCCGAAGTAGCTGCCCTTGGTGGCGTTCTGGATGGCGCAGTAGACGGTGACACGGGGTTTGTCGGCGGGCGCGAACCCGGCGAACGACGAGGTGTAGCCGCGGTACTTGCCGGTGGCCGGATCCACGCGGTTGGCCGTACCCGTCTTGCCCGCGACCCGGTAGCCGGGGATACGCGCCTTGGCGCCGGTGCCCTCCCGGTCGTCCACCACCGACTCCAGCATCCGGGCGAGGGTCTTCGCCGTCTTCTCGCTGATCACCCGGTTCCTGTCAGGCTTTGCGGCGGGGGTGAAGCGTCCGTCGGGTCCCTGGGTGCCGCGGACCAGCGTGGGCTCGACGCGGACCCCGCCGTTGGCGATGGTCGAGTAGACGGAGGCGGCCTGCATCGCGTTGAGGGAGACGCCCTGGCCGAAAGGAATCGTGTACTGCTGCGAGGTCGACCAGTCCTGCGGCGCCGCGAGGATGCCCTTGGTCTCGCCGGGGAAGCCGAGGCCGCTGTAGCTGCCCAGGCCGAACTTGCGCAGATACGAGTAGAGGACCTTGTTGGCCTGCGCCTGCGTCTTGCCGAGCTGGCCGGTCGCCAGGATGGTGCCGATGTTGCTGGACTTGGCGAGCACGCCGTTGAGCGTGAGATACCAGGTCTCGTGGTCGATGTCGTCCTGGAAGAGCCGGTCGCCGCGGTGCAGCCGGTTGGGCACGACGACCTGCGTCAGCGGCGTCGCGACCTTCTCCTCCAGCACGGCCGCCATCGACATGACCTTGGCGGTGGAGCCGGGCTCGTAGGCGTCCTCCAGGGCCCAGTTGTGCAGGGTGCTCGGGTCGGCCTGGGAGAGGTCGCCCGGGTCGAAGCCGGGCGAGTTGGCCATGGCGAGGATCTCGCCGGTCTGCGTGTCCTGCACTATCACGTAGCCGCGGTCCGCCTTGGACTTCTTCACCTGCTCGCTGATGGCGTCCTGCGCGGCCCACTGGATGTCGCGGTCGATGGTGAGCTCGACGTCGCTGCCGGGCACCGCGGGGGTCTCGGTGGAGCCCGCGGTGGGGACCTGACGGCCGCCGGACTGGGCGTAACGGATCTTGCCGTCCTTGCCGGTCAGCAGGGTGTTCAGCTCCTGCTCGACCCCGCCGCCGCCCTTGCCGTCGGCGTTGACCCAACCCAGTATCCCGGCGGCGAGGTCGCCGTTGGGGTACACGCGCTTGCTGGTGGCGACCGCGAAGACACCGGCGAGGACGTTGACGGTGGTCTTGTCGTCGCTCGCCTTCGCGGCCAGCGCGCTCTTGAGGTCCTTGATCTGCTTCCAGACCTGCGGTGTCTGCCGGCCGGCGAGCTTGACGTACTGCCCCTTGGTCCGCAGCTTCTCGGTCAGGTCCGCCTGGTCCTGGCCGAGGATCGGCGCGAGGAGCGCGGCCGCCTGCTCGGGACCGTCGGTGATCTTCAGCTGCTTCTTGGCGAAGAGCGTGGGGTCGGCCGTGATGTCGTACGCGTCCACGCTGGTCGCCAGGGCCACACCGGAGCGGTCGGTGATCTGGCCGCGCTCGGCGGCCAGGGTGTAGCCGACGTACCGGTTCTGCTCGGCCTTGGCGGCGTAGGTGCTCGCGTCGACGGCCTGGACCTGGAGCAGCCGTACGGCGAAGGCGACCAGTACGAGGGTCAGGGCGAGGCTGACCATGCGGAGCCGGGGCCGGGGGCTGCCGAGCCGGATGATGCGCGGGCCCGCGGGGCGGGGCGCGGCGGGGCGGCGGGCCGGGCGGACGCCGGGTCCGGGGCCGGCGCCGGGCCTGGGGCGGCGTCGGGCGTCGGGGGCGGGCCTGGCGGGGCCGGGTACGCGGCGGCGCGGCGGTTCCCTGTCGGACACTTCCGTCACCTGCCGGGGGTCGGGGTCGCGGAGGACGGGGCGGTGGAGGGGGTGGGCATGGGGCTGTTCGCGGGAGCGTCCGTGGGGGTGGCCGTGGGGGTCGGGGTCACCGAGGGCGCCACCAGGGGCACCATCGCCTCGGGCGGCCGTACGTACTCTGTCGAGGACCGCTCGGCCGCGGCTCCCGGGACGCCCTTGACGGTGCCGTCGGGGTCCAGGAAGGCGGGGTCGCCGCCGGGGACCATGCCGAGCTCGCGGGCGCGGCGCTGGAGGGCGTCGGGGGCGGAGTAGGAGTCGATGTCCCGCTGGAGCGCCTGCTCCTGGTCGGTGAGGCTCTTCGTCTCCTTCTGGAGGTCGTCGAGCTTGAACGACCCTTCGGAGAGCGCGGAGTTCAGCACGAGGAGCCCGATGAGGCCACCGCCGAGGAGCAGCACGACGAGCAGGACGAACGGGGTGCGGGCCGCCTGTCCGCGGCCCCCCGCCGCCGGGAAGAGCCGCGCGAGACGGGCGGCCCGCCCTTTCAGTTCGGGTTTCCTACTCACTCCACCTCCAGTGAGTCCGGTTTCCCAACTCGCTCACGCGCCCCGGCCCTCTCGTCTCCGTCATTCCAGCGCCTCCCTGATGCGCTCGGCGCCGCGCAACCGCGCGGGGGCCGCCCGTCGGTTCTCGGCGACCTCTTCCTCCGTGGGAAGTTCGGCACCGCGCGTGAGCAGCTTGAGTCGTGGCTGGTACTGCTCGGGGACGACCGGCAGTCCGGGGGGCGCGGTGTTGGCGGCACCGGCCGCGAACACCTGCTTGACCAGGCGGTCCTCGAGCGAGTGGTACGACAGCACGGCGACCCGCCCGCCCACCGCGATCGCGTCCACGGCGGCCGGGATCGCCCGTTCCAGGACGGCGAGTTCACCGTTGACCTCGATGCGCAGCGCCTGGAAGGTGCGCTTGGCCGGGTTGCCGCCGGTGCGCTTGGCGGCCTGCGGCAGGGAGTCACGGATCAGCTCGACCAGCCGCGCGCTGTTGGAGAACGGCTCCTTGTCGCGCTCGCGCACGATCGCGGAGACGATCCGCTTGGCCTGCTTCTCCTCGCCGTACGCGCGCAGGATCCGGACCAGTTCGCCCGCCGGGTAGGTGTTGAGGACCTCGGCGGCGCTGATGCCGGTCGTCTGGTCCATGCGCATGTCCAGCGGGGCGTCCTGGGCGTAGGCGAACCCGCGGTCGGCCTCGTCGAGCTGCATGGAGGAGACACCGAGGTCGAAGAGGACACCCTGGACACGCGGGACGCCGAGTCGGTCCAGGACCTCCGGGAGCTCGTCGTACACCGCGTGGACGAGGGTGGCGCGCTCTCCGAACGGCGCGAGGCGCTCGCCGGACAGCCGCAGGGCCTCCTTGTCGCGGTCCAGGGCGACGAGCCGGGCCTCGGGGAACTGCTGGAGAAGGGCCTCGCTGTGGCCGCCGAGGCCGAGGGTGCAGTCGACGACGACCGCTCCGGGGGCCTGGAGGGCGGGGGCCAACATGTCCAGGCACCGCTGGAGCATCACCGGGACGTGTCGACTCTGGCTCAAGGGGCCCTCTCAGGTCCGGCGGGGCCGTACGCACCGCCGGGTCCCCGCCCTCCCCCGTCGAACCGGGGAACCCCCGATGGAGGGGAGGCCCGCCGGCGCCGGAAGCGTCAGCCGACCGGGAGCGGGGGGAGGCCGAGCCGTACGTGCGCGCCGCGCACGTGGGGGAGATTCCGGTGGCTTGGCCGGCGTCTCCCGGGGAAGTCAGTCCAGCGGGGAGACCTCGCCTCCCGCTTCGCGTCACTTTAGTCCACGGTGTCTCGCGGTCAATCAACCGGCCTGCGCGTCGCGACCCGGCTCGGGACGAAGCGACGGGCCGCGGGAAATCACCCGCTCGGACGCACCGCCACCCCCTTGTGGCTTACCTCACAGAGAGGGCGTGATGACGCTCTTTTTCCCATCTCACGACAGGACCGGAATCGCTGTGACCAGTACCGTCGTGCCTATGACGACTTCTGCATCCGCTGCCGCCTCGCCCGAAGCCGCCATACGCGGCAACACCGTCACCGACCGGCTCGTCGGGGCGAACGAGCAGTACGCCTCCGCCTTCACCGACCCCGGTATGGACGCCCGTCCCGTTCTGCATGTCGCCGTCGTGGCCTGCATGGACGCCCGTCTCGACCTCCACAAGGCGCTCGGCCTGGAGCTCGGCGACTGCCACACCATCCGTAACGCGGGCGGCGTGGTCACCGACGACGTGATCCGCTCGCTCACCATCAGCCAGCGCAAGCTCGGCACCCGCAGCGTGGTCCTCATCCACCACACCGGCTGCGGTCTGGAAGCGATCACCGAGGACTTCCGCACCGAGCTGGAGATGGAGGTCGGCCAGCGCCCCGCCTGGGCGGTGGAGGCCTTCCGGGACGTCGACCAGGACGTACGGCAGTCGATGCAGCGGGTGCGCACCTCCCCGTTCCTGCTCCACACCGACGATGTGCGGGGCTTCGTGTTCGACGTGAAGACGGGTCTGCTGCGCGAGATCGACCCCGCCTGACCCACCGCGAAGCTGTCGTTCTGCTGTTGATTTCCGGTTCAGGGGTGCCCAAAAGGCCGCAAGCCCCGACATATCGCAGGCAGTTGTCCACAGGCGAGTGACACGAATCGGTAACGGCAGCAAGAATGCGGGGGTGGACGTCGCGCGGAACCATTTCCGTGTGGTGTCCGTGATTCGGGGTGGGCCGGTCCGCAACGCAGAGCGTCGGCCCGGGAAAGAACGGGCCGAGGAGGGCCGGGTGACGACCTATGACGATCGAGCGAGCCTCACTGATCTGACTGCCACTGTGGAGCGAGTCCGCAGTTCGGTGGAGGGTGTGATCGAGGGCAAGCCCGAGGTCGTACGGCTTTCGCTGACCGTACTGCTCGCCGAGGGGCATCTTCTGATCGAGGATGTGCCCGGCGTCGGCAAGACCATGCTGGCGAAGGCACTGGCGCGGTCCATCGACTGCTCGGTGCGGCGTATCCAGTTCACGCCGGACCTGCTGCCCTCGGACATCACGGGTGTGTCCATCTGGGACCAGCAGCGCCGGGACTTCGAGTTCAAGCCGGGTGCGATCTTCGCGCAGATCGTGATCGGCGACGAGATCAACCGCGCCTCGCCGAAGACCCAGTCCGCGCTTCTGGAGTCCATGGAGGAGCGGCAGGTCACCATCGACGGGCAGACGTACGAGCTGCCGAGCCCGTTCATGGTGGTGGCCACCCAGAACCCGGTCGAGATGGAGGGCACGTACCCGCTGCCCGAGGCGCAGCGGGACCGCTTCATGGCCCGGGTGTCCATCGGCTACCCCAGCGCGGACGCCGAGCTCCAGATGCTCGACATCCACGGCGGGGTGAGCCCCCTGGACGACCTCCAGCCGGTGGCGCACGCGCACGACATCGTGAAGCTGGTCGACGCCGTCCGCGGGGTCCACGTCGCCGACGCGGTCCGGCGGTACGCGGTCGACCTGGTCGCCGCCACGCGCACCCACCCCGACCTCAGACTCGGCGCCTCCCCGCGCGCGACGCTGCATCTGCTGCGCGCGGCGAAGGCGTCCGCCGCCCTCAGCGGCCGGGAGTACGCGCTGCCGGACGACATCCAGGCACTCGCCGTCGCCGTCCTGGCCCACCGCCTGCTGCCCACCGCCCAGGCCCAGCTCAACCGGCGTACGGCCGAGCAGGTCGTGCAGGAGATCCTCCAGCGCACCCCGGTGCCCCAGCAGCAGAGCGGCATCGGGCTCGGGCACGGCGCACAGGCGTTCGGTCAGCAGCCGCCGCGGAGGCTGTGATGACCACCGCCGCCGGGGCGGGCCACAGCGAGGCCGACCGGGGCGACAAGGGCGGGATACGCACCGCGCTGGCCGGGCTGACCACCCGCGGCCGTTCCTTCCTCGCCGCCGGGATCGCCGCCGCCGTCTGCGCGTACGTCCTGGGGCAGAGCGATCTGCTCCGGGTCGGCCTGCTGCTGGCCCTGCTGCCGCTGGTCTGCGCGACCGTGCTCTACCGCACCCGCTACCGGGTGGCCGGCAGCCGCCGGCTCTCCCCCGCGCGCGTGCCCGCCGGCAGCGAGGCCCGGGTCCATCTGCGCATGGACAACGTCTCCCGGCTGCCCACCGGTCTGCTCATGCTCCAGGACCGGGTCCCCTACGTCCTCGGCCCGCGCCCCCGCTTCGTCCTCGACCGGGTCGAGGCGGGCGGCCGCCGCGAGGTGTCCTACCGCGTCCGCTCCGACCTGCGCGGCCGCTATCCCCTGGGCCCGCTCCAGCTGCGCCTGACCGACCCGTTCGGCATGTGCGAGCTGACCCGGTCCTTCTCCTCGTACGACACCCTGACGGTGATCCCGCGCGTGGAGCCGCTGCCGCCGGTGCGGTTCAGCGGCGAGGCCAAGGGGTACGGCGACGGGCGGCAACGCTCGCTGGCGCTGGCCGGCGAGGACGACGTCATCCCGCGCGGATACCGCTACGGCGACGATCTGCGCCGGGTGCACTGGCGGTCCACCGCGCGCTACGGCGAGCTGATGGTGCGCCGCGAGGAGCAGCCGCAGCGCTCCCGCTGCACGGTGCTGCTCGACACCCGGGGCCTGGCCTTTCGCGGCGCGGGCCCCGACTCGGCCTTCGAGTGGGCCGTGTCGGGCGCGGCGTCGGCGCTGGTGCACATGCTCGAACGGGGCTTCTCCGTACGACTGTTGACGGACACCGGCAGTTCGGTGCCCGGCGAGGGCGCGGACGGGTTCGCGGGCGCGAGCCAGGAGTCGGCGGACGCGGCCGGGCTGATGATGGACACCCTCGCGGTGATCGACCACTCCGACGGCACGGGCCTGTCCCGGTCCTACGACGTGCTGCGCGGGGGCAACGAAGGGCTGCTGGTCGCCTTCTTCGGCGACCTCGACGAGGAGCAGGCCACGGTGGCCGCCAAGATGCGCCAGCGCAGCGGGGGCGCGGTCGCCTTCCTGCTGGACAGTCAGCACTGGGTGCGGGAACCCACCGATGTGGCCGGGCCGTTGGACAGGAGCGAGGAGCGGTTGCGGATGCTGCGCGAGGCGGGCTGGACGGCCCTGAGCGTGCCGCGGGGCGCCTCCCTGACCGAACTGTGGCGGCAGGCGGACCGCGAGCGCACCGGCATCGGCGCGCCGAACGGTCCGGGCAGTGAGGGGGCACACGCATGAGCGGGCGGGCACGACTGGCACTGTGCGCCTGGGCGGCCACCCTGGCGGCGTCCTGCGCCCTGCTGCCCCTGGTCGAACCGGCCTCGTGGATCCTCCAGGCGGCCTTCCTGCTCGGCGTCCAGGCGCTGGTGGGCGCGGCGACCCGGCGGGTGCCGCTGGCCCGGCCGCTGACCGTGGCCGCCCAGGCCCTGGTCACCCTGATGATGCTGACCGTGGTCTTCGCCCGGGAGCAGGCCGTCGCCGGGCTGGTCCCGACTCCGGAGGCGTTCCAGCACTTCGCCGAGCTGTTCCGGCAGGGCGGCGACGACATCGCGCGGTACGCCATCCCGGCGCCGCTGGAGTCGGACGGCATCCGGCTCATGATCATCGGCGGTGTGCTGCTCATCGGCCTCGCGGTGGACACCCTCGCGGTGACCTTCCGCAGCGCGGCCCCGGCCGGACTGCCGCTGCTCGCGCTGTACTCCGTCGCCGCGGGGCTGTCCGACGGCGGCGCCGACTGGCTGTGGTTCCTGGTCGCGGCGGCCGGCTATCTGACGCTGCTGCTGGCCGAGGGACGCGACCGGCTCTCCCAGTGGGGCCGGGTCTTCGGCGGGTCGCCGCGTACCCCGGGCGGGGAGTCCGGCGTGGTCGCGCCGGTCCGCACCGGTCGGCGTATCGGCGCGGTCGCGCTGGGGCTCGCCCTGGTGGTGCCGGTCGCGCTGCCGGCGATGGACGGCGGTCTCCTGGACGGCACCGGTGTCGGTGCGGGCGGCGGCAGCGGGAACGGCGGCACGATCTCCGCGGTGAACCCACTGGTGTCCCTGCGCGACAACCTGAACGTGGACGAGGACCGCAAGGTCCTGTCCCTGCGCACCGAGCCCGAGGACCAGGGCAGCCTCTATCTGCGGATCGTCTCGCTGGACGACTTCGACGGCCGGACCTGGAAGTCGTCCGAGCGCAAGATCGTGAAGGTGCCGGACGAGCTTCCCACCCCGATCGGTCTCGGCGCCGACATCCGGCGCTCCGAGATCACGACCCGGGTGGCGGCCGCCAAGGACTACCGGCAGGACTGGCTCCCGATGCCGTACCCGCCCAGCAGTGTGCAGGTCGACGGGGACTGGCGCTACGAACCCGACGGCATGACCCTCGTCGGCGACCACGACCAGAACACCGGCGGGGCGACGTACGAGGTCAAGAGCCTTGTCGTGCAGCCGACGGCGGAGCAGCTGGCAGCGGCCCCGGCACCGCCGGCGGACCTGAGGCGCGAGTACACCGAGGTGCCGGACTCGCTGCCGGCGGTCGTGGCCAAGACGGCGCGTGAGGTCACCCAGGGCTCCGCGAACCACTACGAGCAGGCGGTCAAGCTCCAGGAGTACTTCTCCCTGACCGGCGGTTTCCAGTACGACACCCAGGTGCAGGTCGGCTCCGGCTCCCAGGCGATCGCCCGGTTCCTGAAGGACAAGCAGGGCTTCTGCGTCCACTTCTCCTACGCCATGGCGGCGATGGCCCGCACCCTGGGCATCCCGGCCCGGATCGCGGTGGGCTTCGCGCCGGGTACTCCGGAGGCCGACGGCTCGGTGTCGGTGGGGCTGCGGGACGCCCACGCCTGGCCCGAGCTGTACTTCGAGGGCGTGGGCTGGACGCGCTTCGAGCCGACTCCGACGCGGGGCACCCAGCCCGAGTACACGCAGACGGACAGCCCGAACAGCAACCTCCCCGACCCGGGCGTCCCGTCCCGGTCGGCCAGCGCGGCGCCCTCCACCGCCCCCTCGGCGAGCGAGAGCTGCACGGCGGAGCAGAAGAAGCTGGAGGCCTGCCCGAGCGAGTCCGCGGCGATCGCGCCGACCGGCGGCGGTGACGGCCCGAAGTGGTACGTCGTCCTGGCCTGGGCCCTCGGCGGACTGGCGGCACTGGCGATTCCACTGGCACCGATGCTGTGGCGCCGGCGCACCCGGGCGGTACGGCTGGGGGCGCACGGCCGCAGCGAGGCGGACGCGGCGCTGCACACGCTGGCGGTCTGGTCGGAACTGACCGATACGGCGTGGGACTTCGGGATCCTGCCGGACGAGTCGCAGACGCCGCGCAAGGCGGCGGCCCGGATCGTCAGACTCGGGCATCTCGATCCGGTGGCCGCGGCTTCGGTGCATCGGGTGGCGGACGCGGTGGAGCAGGTCCTCTACGCGCCTCAGCCCCGCCCGACGGCCGGGCTCGCGGAGGAGGTCCGCAAGGCGGTCGCCGGACTGGCCGACCCGGCGCCGCGGCGTACGCAACTGCGGGCGATCTTCGCCCCGCGTTCCACCGTACGAGTGGTGTGGGCCGTCTCGGAGTGGTGGACCCGGGTGACGGCCCGGGCGGCGGCGGCCAGGCCGACGCTGCGCAAGCCGTCGGGCCAGGAGGGCTGAGCAGCCCACGGGCCCCATGGCTGAGGCCCCGATCCGTGCGAGCGGATCGGGGCCTCAGCCGTTGGTCGGGCGTTCGTCGGGCGTTCGTCGGCCGGGCCTCGACCGTCGTTCGAGTGATCGCTGGTCAGGCGCTCGCCGAAAGGGTGACGGGTAAGGGTGACGGGTGCCGTCAAAAGGGTGCTGTAAAAGGGCGTGCGTGAGGGGGTGACCGCCTCCCGGACGGTCACCCCCTGACGCATCAGCTGCTGGTCGGACTAATGGCCGCCCTGCTCATCGCGGCGCTTCTGCCAACGCTGCTCGATGCGGTCCATCATGGAGCGCTTCTGCCGGGCCTGACGGCGGGCGTGCGGGGCCCCGGCAGCGGGCTGCTCGCCCGGCTTGGGAGCCTTGCGCCAGCCGGTCACTGCGAGTACCGCACAGCCCAGCATGACGAGGAAGCCCACCACGCTGAGCCAGACCTGCTTGGCGACCATTCCTGCCATGAGGAGCGCGATACCCACGAGGAAGCCCGCGACCGCCTGGTAGACCCGTCGCCGGGTGTACGTGCGCAGCCCGCTTCCCTCAAGCGCTGTCGCGAACTTGGGATCTTCGGCGTACAGCGCTCGCTCCATTTGCTCGAGCATTCGCTGCTCGTGCTCCGAGAGCGGCACGGAGTCCTCCTCATCGTGCAGTCGCCGGGGCGACTCGGGGGGTCCCTTCAGGATAGGCAGGGAATCGCCCCCGTGAAACCCGCCCCTCTACGCCAATTGGCCAACCGGGATTCCGCCATGAACGATCCGGCTCGCTAGATCTTGCATTCCCCAGCGGCCGACCCGTCATGCCGGACGGTCTCCCTCGATCATACGGCGCCGGGCGCCCGATCGGGGGGCCTGTGGCGTACTCCATCTGCACCCAAGTCCCTGATCAGCGCTGCACCAGGAGAGGTGCCTCAGGCCTCGACGGCCCCTCGCGTCTCACCGAGCACGTGAAGCTGTGTGGCCACGGAGTGGAAGGCGGGGAGTTCGGCCGCCACCTCCTCCAGCTTGAGCAGGGCCTCCAGGGCGCCGGGCTCGGTGTCGACCAGCACTCCGGGGACCAGGTCGGCGAAGACCCGGACACCGTGCACGGCACCGACCGCCAGGCCCGCTCCCTCGACCAGCTCGGTGAGCTGCTCGGCGGTGAAGCGCCGCGGCACGGGGTCGCCGGTGCCCCAGCGGCCGTTCGGGTCGTCGAGAGCCTGCCGGGCCTCCTTGAAGTGGCCGGCCAGGGCACGGGCGAGCACCGCGCCGCCGAGCCCGGCGGCGAGGAGGCTGAGGACGCCCTCGGACCGCAGGGCGGCCACCACGTTGCGGATGCCCTCGGTCGCGTCGTCCACGTACTCCAGCACGCCGTGGCACAGCACCGCGTCGTAGGCACCGCGCTCCACCACGTCGAAGAGACCGTGGGCGTCACCCTGGACACCGCGCACCCGGTCGGCGACGCCGGCCTCGGCGGCGCGGCGCTCCAGGGCGAACAGCGCGTTGGGGCTGGGGTCGACGACGGTGACCCGGTGACCGAGGCGGGCGACGGGCACGGCGAAGTTGCCGCTGCCGCCCCCGGTGTCGAGGACGTCCAGGACGTCCCGGCCGGTGGCCTTGACCCGCCGCTCGAGGGCCTCCTGGAGCACCTCCCAGACCACGGCGGTACGGAGAGAGGCGCGGGGTCGCAGCGGGTCCGACACGGCAGTTGACTCCTCGGCGCGGCACCGCCTCTTGCACGGCGGAGCGAACGGGCTGCCCTCCTCGCCGGGGGTGCGGGCGGAGGAAGGCTTCAGGCGCCCTCCACCCTAATGGGAAGCGTGGAGGCACCGCGTCAGCCCTGTCTCCACCGAGCGCGATGAGCACCGGCGGAGCAAGCGGGCGCGCACCGCTCCCCCGGTCGCTCCCCCGGCCCGCTCACCCCGCGTCCGGCATGTCCCGCCCGGTCTCGTGGTCGTCTGGCTCGGGGTGGTCCGCGTCCTGGCGTGGCTGGGGCAGCACCGGCTGGAGCACCAGCATCCGCTCGACCAGGCGCAGGAACATCGCGACGTCGCGGATGAGGTCGTCGGCGTCCCGGCGGCTGGCCGCGCCCTGGATACCGGCCTCGGCGCGGGCGCGGCGCCGGGCGCCGGCGGCGAAGAGCCCGCTCCACTCGGCGAGCTCGGGCGCTATCTCGGGGAGCACTTCCCAGGCGCTCCGTATCTTGGCCCGCCGTCGGGGCGTGGGCTCCGGGCGCCCTCGCGCGGCGAGCACGGCGGCGGCGGTACGCAGGGCGGCGAGATGAGCCGTGGCGTAGCGCTCGTTGGGGGTCTCCAGGACGGCGGCCTCGTCGAGTCCGGCACGGGCCTGGGCGAGCAGATCGAGGGCGGCGGGCGGGGCCGTGGTCCGGCGGAGCACGGGGTGGACATCGCTCGCCGGACCGGTCAGTGAGGGGGCAGGGCCGGTGGCGCGGCGCCGGCGGGCGGCTGCTGCGTGATAGCTGGCCATGACGAACCTCCTGTCGTCTGTGTGACGGCACGTCCCGATACGGGATGCCGTATGTGCCCATCGTGAGGTATGCCACTGACAATCCGTTCTGACCTGGGCTTTTGCTTCGATCGAAGGTTCGGGTTACTTTTTGCACTGACCAGTCAGTTCAAAAGTTCGGTCAGTTCGGGTACTTCGAGTACAGGGGGTGGGCTGTGGACGGAGTCGCCGTCACAGCCGAGGGCTTCGGGCTCAAGGGGCCGCGCGGCTGGGCGTTCCGCGGGATCGACTTCGACGCGGAGCCCGGTTCGCTGATCGCCGTCGAGGGGGCCTCGGGGTCGGGGCGTACGTGTCTGCTGCTCGCGCTCACCGGGCGGATGAGGGCGAGCGAGGGAACCGCGGCCGTGGGCGGGGCTCGGCTGCCGAAGCAGCTCGGGGCGGTGCGGCGGGTGAGTGCCGTGGCCAACGTCGCCGGGGTCACCGACCTTGAACCGGCCCTGACCGTCGGGGAGCACCTGCGGGAACGGGCGCTGCTCCAGCGCCGGTTCGGCGACTCCCTGCGGGGGCTGCTGCGGCCGCGTGCCGAGCGGAAGGACGAGGCGCGGCTGCGGATCGACACCGCTCTGAGCGCCGCCGGGCTCGACCTGGAGTCCCTGCCCAAGGGCTCGCGGACCGCCGTACGGGATCTGGAGCGGCTCGAGGCGCTGCGGCTGTCCGTGGCTCTCGCCCTTGTCGGACGTCCGCGGCTGCTCGGCGTGGACGACACCGACCTGAAGCTGTCCGAGGCGGAATGGGCCGAGGTCTGGGCGCTGTTGACGTCGATCGCCTCGGCGGGGACCACGGTCGTGGCGGTGTGCAGTGAGGCCCCCGAGGAGGCCGTGAAGGTGTCCACCCGAAGCACCCCTCAGGGCTCGACTCGGAAGAAGGAGGCCGCCGATGCGCTCGCCGCGACTGGCCGCGCTTGAGCTCCGGCGCTTCGGGCGGGGGAAGCTGCCGCGGGCCGCGCTGGTCGCGCTGCTGGTGCTGCCCCTGCTGTACGGAGCCCTGTACCTGTGGTCGTTCTGGGATCCTTACGGCCGGCTGGACCGGATCCCCGTGGCGCTCGTCAACGACGACCGGGGAGCGAGTGCCGACGGCACGAAGCTCGCGGCGGGCGACGACATCACCGAGGGGCTGCGCGACAGCGACGTCTTCGAGTGGCACGAGGTGGGCGCCGCCGAGGCCCGCGCGGGCGTGGAGGACGGCAGGTACTACCTGTCGCTGACCGTGCCGGCCGACTTCAGTGAGCGGATCGCGTCCAGCGCGGGCGACTCCCCCGAGACGGGCGCCCTTCAGGTGCGCACGAACGACGCGAACAACTACATCGTCGGGCAGATCTCCCGCACGGTCTTCGGCGAGGTGCGGCAGGCCGCGTCCACGAAGGCGTCACGGTCCTTCCTGGACCGGATCTTCATCTCGTTCTCCGACATCCACGGCGCCACGGTCAAGGCCGCCAAGGGCGCCGACAAGCTGGAGGGCGGGCTCGGGAAGGCCGAGAAGGGCTCGAAGGACCTCGCCGACGGGTTGAAGGACGCCAAGAGCGGCAGTGGCGAGCTGGCCAAGGGACTGAAGAAGCTCGACAAGGGCGCGGGCGACCTCCAGGACGGCTCGCAGCAGGTCGCGGAGGGCACCCAGACGCTCGCCGACAAGGTCAACGGGGTCGCGGCGAAGGTGGGCCCGTTCCTGGCGGACAACGAGCAGACGATCGGCGACACCGCCCAGCTCGTCGCCGACTCGAGCAAGGCGATCCGCAAGCACCTGGGCACCCTGGTGGAGACCGCCCCCGTCGCCGCCGAGGGGGCCCGGACCGCCTCCGGCACACTCGACAGGATCTACCACACGCGCTGCGAGAAGCCCCTGCTGCCCGACGCCGCCTGCTCCGACCTGGAGAAGGCCAGGGACGCGGCCGCCGATGTCTCGACGATCGCGGACGACATCGACACGCTCGTGGGCGACCAGGACGGTGACCTGAAGAAGCTCGACTCGAACCTGGCGACCCTGCAGAAGCAGGCACAGGCCCTGGCGAAGCGGGCGCCGCACCTCTCCGAGGACCTCGACGACGCCGTCTCCAAGATCAACGAGCTGAACAAGGGAGCCGGGAAGGTCGCCGCGGGCGCCGAGAAGCTGCACACCGGCCTCGGTACGGCCAGGACCGGCGCCGACGACCTGGACGAAGGGGTCGGCAAGCTCAAGACGGGCGCGACCGATCTGAACGGCGGCATGTACAAGCTCGTCGACGGCTCCGGGAAGCTCTCCGACGGGCTGCACGACGGCGCCGACCAGATCCCCGACTACGACAAGGCCGACCGCGACGAGCGCACCGGCGTCATGGCCGACCCGGTCCAGCTGGTCTCCCGGGACCTGCACAAGGCGCCCAACTACGGCACCGGTTTCGCCCCGTACTTCATCCCGCTGTCCCTGTGGGTGGGCGCGATGGTGGCGTACATGCTGGTCGCGCCCATGAACCGGCGCGCGCTCGCCGCGGGCGCCCCCGCGTGGCGGATCGCGCTGGCGGGCTGGCTGCCGGTGGTGGCGCTCGGGGTGCTCCAGACGGTGGCCCTCATGTCGGTGCTGCACTGGGCGATCGGCCTCCAGATGGTGCGGGCGGCCGGCACGGTGGGCTTCCTGTTCCTGGTGACGGCGTGCTTCGCGGCGATCGTGCAGTGGCTCAACGCCCGCTTCGGAGCGGCCGGGCGGATCCTCGTCCTGGCCTTCCTGATGCTCCAGTTGACGTCCGCGGGCGGCACCTACCCCGTGCAGACCAGCCCGGGCTTCTTCAACGCGCTCCATCCCTTCCTGCCGATGAGCTACGTCGTCGAGGCGCTGCGCAGGCTCATCACGGGCGGCGGTCTCGGTCCGGTGTGGCACGCGTGCGTGGTGCTCACGGCCTTCACCGCGGGCGCGCTCGCGCTGACCGCGCTGTCGGCCCGGCGCCGCCAGGTGTGGACGCTCGACCGACTGCATCCGGAGCTGAGCCTGTGACCTCGACGACCGCCGGGCCCCCGGCAGCTGTGAGAATCGGGGCCATGGAAAGCAGCAGCGGCAGCACGCGCCGCGAGGCCACCCGGCAGAAGCTCTACGAGGCGGCCGTCACGCTCATCGCGGAGCAGGGCTTCTCCGCCACCACCGTCGACGAGATCGCCGAGCGCGCGGGGGTGGCGAAGGGCACGGTCTACTACAACTTCGCGAGCAAGTCCGTCCTCTTCGAGGAGCTGCTGCGGCACGGTGTGGGCCTGCTCACCGCCTCCCTCCGGGAAGCCGCCGAGCGGACGGCGACGGAGGGCGGCAGCAGGACGGACGCCCTGGACGCGATGATCCGGGCGGGTCTGGTCTTCATCGACCGCTATCCGGCCTTCACCCAGCTGTACGTGGCCGAGCTGTGGCGCACCAACCGGGCCTGGCAGTCCACGCTCCTGGTGGTCCGGCAGCAGGCGGTCGCCGTCGTCGAGGGCGTGCTGCGCGAGGGGATCGAGAACGGCGAGTTCCACGAGGCGATCGACGTCTCGCTGACCGCGTCCGCGCTGGTCGGCATGGTGCTGGTGGCCGCCCTGGACTGGAAGGCGTTCCAGCCGGAGCGCTCGCTGGACGATGTGCACTCGGCACTGTCGCGGCTGCTTCAGGGGCGGGTGAGCGGCCGGGGCTGAGGCCGGTACGCGCGCGTAGACAGACGAAAGCGCCGGTCCGTGGTGGCCGCGTCCCCCGCGGGCCACCTCGAACCGGCGCCTTCTCGTGCTCCCCCGTTTTCCCCCGTGTCCCCCGTTGGACCCCCGTTCGGTCGTTCCCCCGGGTCCCCCGTGCCTCGCTCCCGCCGACTTCCGCCGGCGGAAGGAGCGGATCCGGGGCGGCTCCGCTCCGGCGCCCCGTGTCGCCGGTGCTGAAGCCGTTCCCCTTCTCCGTGGCTCCACTCTCTCGTTCGCGCAGGTCGGCCCCCATCCGCGCGCGTACTCATCTCACCCACTAGGTACGCGTACTCAGACCTGCGCACTCAGGCCCAGGACGCTCCGTTGCCGAGTGGTTACGATCGCCTCCGTGTCGGTACTCCCTCTCGTCTTCACCAGCGGCTGGGCCAGCGGAATCAACGCGTACGCCGTCGTGCTGCTGCTCGGCGTCTTCGGCGCGACCGGACTGAGCGACGACGTCCCCGAGACGCTCCAGCGCCCTGAGGTGCTCGTCACAGCGGGCGTGCTGTTCCTGTGCGAGGCGGTCGCGGACAAGATCCCGTACGTCGACTCGGCGTGGGACTCGGTCCACACGGTGATCCGGCCGGCCGCGGGCGCCTGGGTCGGCGCGGTGCTCGCCGGGCAGAGCGGTTCGCTCAACGACGTCGTCGCGGGTCTGGTCGGCGGTTCGACGGCGCTGGCCAGCCACGCCGTCAAGGCCGGGACGCGGATGGCGGTCAACACCTCGCCGGAGCCTTTCAGCAATGTGATCGTGAGCCTGGCCGAGGATCTCGGGGTCGGCGGGCTCGTCACCTTCGCGATCTTCCACCCGGAGGCGGCGGCGATCATCGCGGCCGTGCTGCTCGTCGGCGGCCTGGTGATACTCGTGTTCTTCATCTCCCGGATCCGCCGCTTCCTGCGCCGCCGGGCGCAACGCCGCGAGGAGAAACGGCTCGCGGGACGCTCTGGCTGGCCACCGGGCTGACGCCGGCGCGGTCGCCCGGGTGCCCGCCCCCAGCGCGCACCCGAGTCACCACGGCCCCGGCCACCACCCCGACCGGCTGTCAGTGGTGGCCGATAAAGTCGCAGGCATGGCACGGATTGCGGTGATCGGCGCCGGGATGGGCGCGATGGCGGCCGCTGCCCGGCTGGCCGTCGCGGGCCACCGGGTGGCGGTGTACGAGCGTACGGAGACGTACGGCGGTGCGGTGCGCCGTCTCGAGCGCGACGGGTTCGCCTTCGACACCGGACCGGGGCTGCTTCCGCTGCCCGCGGTCTACCGCGATCTGTTCGTCAAGACCGGCAAGGAGCCGCTGGAGTCGGTCGTCGAGCTGGTCCAGGTCGACCCGTCATCGCGGCACCTCTTCCCGGACGGAACCGAGGCCTCGTTGCCGAACGCCTCGCGCGCGGGTGTCGTCTCCGCACTGGAGGAGGCGCTCGGCTCGGGCTCGGGCGACCGCTGGGGCGACTTCCTGGTCCGGGCCCGCGAGGCCTGGGACCGCACCCGTCGGCCGCTCCTGGAGGAACCCCTGTGGCCGAACTGGTCGGTGCTGGCCGACCGCGAGCCCTATCCCTCGGTCCCCCACAAGAAACTGCTCCGCACCCGCCGGGCCGGCACGCTCGCCGAGGTGGGCGCGTGGGAGCTGCGCGACCCGAGGCTCGTCGCCCTCCTGGAGAGCCACGCGCTCGCGTACGGCCTGGACCCGCGGGTCGCGCCGGCGAGCGCGGCGGTGCTGCCGTACATGGAGCACGCCTTCGGTACCTGGTATGTCCGGGGCGGGATACGGGAGTTGGCGCGCGCGGTGTACGAGCGATGTGTGGCGCGCAGGGTCGAGTTCCACTTCGGCGCCGAGGTCACCGGGGTGCTGGAGAAGGACGGTCGGGCGGCGGGACTCGAACTGGCCGACGGGACGGTGACGGAGGCGGAGTTCGTGGTCGCCGGTGTCGCTCCCGAGGTGCTGAGCGGCTGTGTGCGGGGCTCCGAGGTCCGCGGGGACGGTGACGTTCCCGCGCTGCCCGGGATGCCGAGCCGTCTGACGGTGCTGCTGGCGCTGCGCGGTGGGCGCCCGGAGGGGGTGGCGCACCGGACTGTGCTGCACGCCGAGGACCGGGAGCGCGAGCTGGACATGGTGTTCGGCCCGATCAGGGGGCTCGACGCGCGTCCCACGCTCACCGTCCTGCGCCCCGACGACCCCTCCCTGGTCCCGGACCCGGACCACGAGGCGATCACCCTCACCGCGACCGTGCCGGCTTTCCCGGGCCAAAACTGGCCGAGGTCCGAGGTCTTCGGCGATCACGCGGAGCAGCTGATCACCGCCGCCGAGCGGGCCGTCCCGGACCTCCGGGAGCGCCTGCTGTGGCACGAGGTGCGCATACCGGCCGACATCGCGGAAGCCACCGGCACGGAGGGCGGCGCGGTTCCGGCCCCCGCCCTCGCAGCGGCCGAGGGGCGGCTGCTGCACTCGGCGAACACCACGGAGCTACCGGGCCTGTTCACCGTCGGCGGCTGGTCGCACCCCGGTGGCGGTCTCCCCCACGCGGGCATGTCGGGCGCTCTGGTCGCCGGTCTGATCGTGGAGGGACCGGAGTTCCGCGGCTCTCAGTGACGTGACTGCCGGTCAGAAGCGGTACTGCTCGTCGTAGCCGTTCCCCTGCTGCTGGCCGTTGCCCTGGTAGGGGTACTGCTGCTGCTCCGGCGGGAGTTCACCGCCGTACGTCTCGTCGGTGCGCTGCTGCGGGACCCAGACGCCACCGGCCGGGGTCTCGCCGCCGTAGGTGGGGTTGCCGTACTGGTCCTGGCCGTACGCCTGCTGGCCGTAGCTCTGCTGGCCGCCGTAGGAGGTGTCGTAGCCGCCGTAGGTCTGGGTGCCGATGTACGGGTCGGAGTAGGCGGCGTACTGCTGCTGTCCGGCCATGTCGTAGCCGTAGTTCTGCTGGTCGTAGCCGGTGTAGCCGTCGTAGCCGTAGGTCTGGTCGGCGCCCTGCGCGGTCGCCGCGTACTGGTCCTGGCCCTGATCCGGGGTCTGGCCCTGGCCGGCGTACGTGCCGTCGCGGTATATGCCGTAGGAGCCGGTGTCATCGGGCATGGGCTGCGGCTCGTAGACCGCGGTGCTCTCGGCGGCGGCGGTGCGGGTGGGGGTGAAGACGTCGTCGCGGTCGTAGTCGTCCTGGCCGTAACCGACCGGGTCCGAGGCGTAGTTGCCGACGTCGCCGTAACCGGTGTCCGTCGCCTCGAGGTCGGTGACCTCCAGGGTCGGCTCCTCGCGGCCGCGGTCCCGGCGGCCGGCGCGCTTGCCGCCGACCAGGCCGCCCAGGGCCTCCGGCGGATTGACCGCCCAGCCCTGTTCGAAGCCGCGACGGAAGGAGAGGGTGACGTAGGTCTGGCCGACCGCGAAGGCGATGGCGCCCAGTCCGATGACGACCACCGAGGGCATCAGGACACCGAGCACGACACCCAGGAAGCCCGCGAAGGCGAGCAGTCGCCAGCGCAGCCGCGCCTTGTACTGCAGCAGCACCTCGCCGAGCAACCACAGCGCGACGACTCCGAACGCGATGTAGAGGACCGTCCAGCCCATGTACGCCCCTCTCCCAGTGACCGCTACGCAGTGTGTCGTATATCCGTGCGGCCGGTCTAGGCCTGCGATGGGTGGTGCAGGCCCAGGTTCTCGTAGATTTCCAGCGTCGCCGTCGAGTTGTTGAGCGTGATGAAGTGCAGTCCGGGCACTCCCTCGGCCAGCAGCCGGGCGCAGAACTCCGTGGCGAATTCGATACCGATGGAGCGTACAGCGGCCGGATCGTCTTTTGCTGTGAGGATCCGCTCTTTCAGGACAGAGGGGATGGCCGCGTTGCTGAGCTGTGGCAGGCGCTCCAGCATCCGCACGCTGGTCACCGGCATGATCTCGGGGATGACGGGGGTCACGCAGGCCGCTTTGACGACTCGGTCACGCAGCCGCAGATAGGACTCCGGCTGGAAGAACATCTGCGTGATGGCGTAGTCGGCGCCGGCCCGGCACTTGTCGACGAAGTGCGCGACGTCGGCGTCCCAGTCCCCGGACCGCGGGTGCATCTCCGGGAAGGCCGCGACGCCGACGCAGAAGTCACCCGACTCCTTGATGAGCCGGACGAGCTCCGCGGCGTAGGTCAGGCCCTGCGGGTGGGCCACCCAGTCGCCCATGGGGTCGCCGGGCGGGTCGCCGCGCACGGCCAGGATGTTGCGGATCCCGGCGTCGGCGTACTGGCCGATGATGTTGCGCAGTTCCGCGATGGAGTGGTTGACCGCGGTGAGGTGCGCCACCGGGGTGAGCGTGGTGTCGGCGACGATCTGCTCGGTCTCCTTGACCGTGCCCGCCCGGGTGGAACCGCCGGCGCCGTACGTCACGGAGACGAAGTCGGGGGCGACCGCCTCGACCCTCCGGAGCGCGCTCCACAGGTTCCGCTCGCCCTTGGGGGTCTTCGGCGCCGAGAACTCGAAGGAGTACGTCGTCTTGCCCGTGGCGAGCATGTCGCGCACGGTGCGTGCGCGGTCCGTCCTGGTGGATGCGGTTCCGAGGGCCATACCCGCAGGTTAGTCAGGGGGCAGCGGTCACCCAACCGAATCAGGGAAATTTGCCCTTTTTGTCGACTTGTTGTCCACCCCTCGGACACCGGGACCGCTCGACGCCGGACTCACACCGGAGTTACGCCGGGCTCACGCGGCGTCCCGGAGCCGCGTCCCGGAGCCGCTTCGCGAACTCCGCCGCCGCGGCACCCGGGTCGTCCGCGTCCGTGATGGCCCGTACGACGACGACCCGGCGGGCGCCGGCCTCCAGCACCTCGTCGAGGTTGCCGAGGTCGATGCCGCCGATGGCGAACCAGGGGCGGTCGGTGCCGAGGGCGGCGGTGTACCGGACCAGGTCGAGGCCGGGGGCGTGGCGGCCGGGCTTGGTGGGGGTCGGCCAGCACGGGCCGGTGCAGAAGTAGTCCACGCCTTCCTGGACGGCGGCCGCGGCGGCCTCGGTCTCGGAGTGCGTGGAGCGGCCGACGAGGATGTCGTCGCCGAGGATCGCGCGGGCCGCGGGGACCGGGAGGTCGCCCTGGCCGAGGTGCAGGACCGCGGGCGGCCAGGGGTGGGCGGCCCGGACGGCGTGCGCCACGTCGGCACGGTCGTTCACCGAGAGGACCTTGCCGTGCTGTCGGCACTTGTCGGCGAACAGCGCCAACAGGCCCAGCTCCTCGTCCGCTTCCAGGGTCTTGTCGCGCAGCTGGACGACGTCGACGCCGTTCGCGAGGACCGCGTCCAGGAACTCGGGCAGGTCGCCCTGCTTCTTGCGGGCGTCCGTGCACAGATAGAGCCGGGCGTCGGCGAGCTGGGCGCGGGCGGCGGTGTCGGACGTGACGGGCATGGGTGTCCCCCGATATGGATGGCGTACGGGCCGCGGACCGGTGCGGTCGGCCTCGGCGGACCGGGCGTAGTGAACCACAGGTGCGGTTCGGCGGGGCGGGGCCGAGCTGACACGGCCCCTCCGCGACCGACCGGCCCTGAGCCAACCGGCGGCTGCGGGTGCCGAGGCGGCTGTCCGCGACCACGGCTGCGGGTCGAGGCGCGCGCCCGTTCTCGTGGTGGCCGGCCCCGGCCGATCCCCGGCTGACCCCACCGACGGACTCGCACCACCGCCCTCTGCCGGGGCGGCCCGGACTCGAACCGACCCGGACCGACCCGGACCGCACCGCCCGTCGACCGACGCCGCGCGCGCCCCCGGCCGCAGTCACCCGCGGCCGGGGCCCGCGGACCCCGGCCCGTACCGGACGGTGTTCGTTTCTCTCGGTGCTCGGGTCAGACGGCGAGCGCCTGGGCCCGGCGCTTCACCTCCGTGCCGCGATTCTCGGCGAGTGCCTGTGCGGGGGTGCCGGGCAGGCTGTCGTCCGGGGTGAAGAGCCACTCCAGCATCTCTTCGTCGCTGAAGCCGTCGTCCCGCAGGAGCGTCAGGGTCCCGGTGAGGCCCTTGACGACCTTCTGCTCGACCCCGTCGATGAAGGCGGCGGGGACGTGCAGCGCGCGGTTCTCACCTCGGCGTACGGCGATGAGCTGGCCGTCCTTGACCAGCTGCCGCACACGCGTCACCTCGACATCGAGCATTTCCGCGATGTCGGGGAGGGTGAGCCAGGCGGGGACGAGAGCATCGATCTTTGCGTCAATCTCGGTCACGACATCAAGCCTGCCATCCCGCACTGACAGTCGGAAGCCGGACCCCTCCCACCTGGGCTTTTCCGCTACGCCGTGGCGGCCTTCAGCGGCCTCGCCGGGTCCGGGAGCAGCGCCGGGTCCAGCTCGGTCCCCGCCTCGATCAGCTTCCGCCCCTGTGCCAGGTCCCGCGGCCTGCCCACCGCCAGCAGGCCGACCAGGCGGTTCTCCCGCAGCCAGCAGACGGTCCAGGCGGGACCGGACGGGTCGCCGCGCCACACCGCGGTGTCGGCGGAGGTGTGGTGACCGGCGTACTGGACGAAGCGGCCGAACTGCTCGGACCAGAAGTAGGGCACCGGGTCGTAGACCGCGGGGGTCTCGCCGATGATGTTGGCCGCCACCGTGCGCGGCCCCTGGAGGGCGTTGTCCCAGTGGTGGACCAGCAGGCGCTCGCCGTACCTTCCCGAGGGGAAGGACGCGCAGTCGCCGACCGCGTACACGTCGGGTGCGGAGGTGCGCAGACGGTCGTCGGCCACGACCTCGCCGTGCGCGCCGAGCTCGACGCCCGATCCGGCCAGCCAGGCCGTGGCGGGGCGGGCGCCGATGCCGACCACGACGGCGTCCGCGGGCAGCCGTGTGCCGTCGTCGAGGACGACCGTGCCGGGCTCGACCCGCGCCACGCGCGCGTGGGTGCGCAGCACGGCACCCGCGTCGGCGTACCAGCCCCCCATCGGGGCGGCCACCTCCGCGGGCAGCGCTCCCGCCAACGGCCGTTCGGCGGCCTCCACGACGGTCACCGCGCAGCCCGCCTCGCGTGCGGCGGTGGCGAACTCGGCGCCGATCCAGCCCGCGCCGACGACCACGATGTCGTGCTGCCGGGCGAGCACCGGCCGCAGCCGCTCGGCGTCGTCGAGGGTGCGCAGCAGATGGACGCCGGGGACGCCCTCCGCGCCGGGCAGCCGGATCGGTTCGGCACCGGTGGCCAGGACCAGGACGTCGTACGGCACCGGCCCGGACTCGGTGTCCAGGGCGTGCTCGGCGGGGCGCACGCCCAGCACCTCGCGGCCCAGTTCCAGCTCGATGCCGAGCGCCTCGAAGTCGACGTCGAAGGCGGAGCCCTCGGCCTTGCCGAGCAGTACGGCCTTGGACAGCGGTGGCCGGTCGTACGGCTGATGCGGCTCGGCGCCGATCAGTGTCACGGTGCCGGTGAAGCCCTGTTCGCGCAGCGCGACCGCGGTCTGCACGCCGGCCATGCCCGCGCCCACCACCACGACCCGCTGCCTCGCCTGCGCCTGCGTCTCCTCGCTCACCTGATCACCATAGACAACTGACAATTTGTCAGTCAGGAGTCGTGCGCAGTGACCTGCTCCACACCCTCGGCGATCTGTTCCACGACGCTCGTCCCGCTGCCGGGCCCGGACTCCCACTCCCAGGTCTCCTCCAGGCGCACGCGCCCGTCCGGAAGTTCGACGACCGTGGACACACAGTGCCCGGACGAGGTCGTCCCGTCGTGCTTGAGCTGGACGTACCGGAAGTCCAGCCGGTCCCCCTCCCGGGTCCCGATCAGATGCCCGCGTACGACGTCCCCGCCCACGTACTCGGCCCAGATCTCGCCGTCCTTCTCGTGGTACGTGAACCGGGTGCGGGTGCCCACCTGACCTGGGGCCTGGTCGGCGACGGGGGCGAGGACGAGACCGTCGAGCGAGCGTGCCACCGAGCGAGGCTCCCTTACTGAGACATACGACGTCGGGCTAGGGTGGCCAACGTAGAGCACTCGCGGGAGCCCGGACGCACCGGGCTGAGAGGGAGGCTGGCGGCCTCCGACCGTACGAACCTGATCCGGGTCATGCCGGCGAAGGGAGGGGCTGGACGCCCATGTCCTCACGTACGTCAGACGTCCTCGTCGTCGGGGGCGGAATCATCGGCCTCGTCACGGCCTGGCGGGCCGCGCAGCGCAGTCTCGCCACGGCCGTCGTCGATCCCGAACCGGGCGGCGGGGCCGCCCAGGTGGCGGCCGGCATGCTGGCCGCCGTCACGGAACTGCACTACGGCGAGCAGACCCTGCTGGGTCTGAACCTCGCCTCGGCCCGCCGCTATCCGGACTTCGCGGCCGAGCTCACCGAGCTGACCGGCCAGGACCTCGGTTACCGCCGTTGCGGCACGCTCGCCGTCGCGCTGGACGCCGACGACCGCGCCCATCTGCGCGAACTGCACGCCCTCCAGCGGGAGTCAGGCCTGGAGTCGGAGTGGCTGTCCGGGCGGGAGTGCCGGCGTCTGGAGCCGATGCTCGCGCCAGGTGTACGCGGCGGGCTGCGGGTCGACGGCGACCATCAGATCGACCCCCGCCGGCTGGTCAAGGCGCTGCTGGCGGCGTGCGAGCACGCGGGCGTGGTCTTCCATCGCCTCTGGGCCGAGCGCCTGGACGTCGTTGCGGGCCGGGCCGCCGGCATCACCACGACCGACGCCACGCGGCTGGGCGCGGGCCAGGTCGTCCTGGCCGGCGGCAGCCTCAGCGGGCGGCTCGCCGGGGTCCCCGACGCCGTACTGCCGCCCGTGCGGCCGGTGAAGGGGCAGGTGCTGCGGCTGACCGTGCCGCAGCGGTACGCGCCGTTCCTGAGCCGGACCGTGCGGGCCGTGGTCCGTGGCAGCCATGTCTACCTGGTGCCGCGCGAGAACGGCGAGCTGGTGATCGGGGCGACCAGCGAGGAGCTCGGCTGGGACACCACGGTGACCGCGGGCGGGGTGTACGAGCTGCTGCGCGACGCCCATGAGCTGGTCCCCGGCATCACCGAGCTGCCGCTCACGGAGACCCGCGCGGGACTGCGCCCGGGGTCCCCCGACAACGCGCCGCTGCTCGGCCCGACCGAGCTGCCCGGGCTGCTCCTCGCGACCGGCCACTACCGCAACGGTGTGCTGCTGACCCCGGTCACCGGCGACGCGATGGCCGACGTACTGGCCACCGGTGAACTCCCGGACGAGGTCCGCCCGTTCACGCCGAAGCGTTTCGCCCGCCCGGAGCCCACGGCCCCGCACCTCACGGAGCAGCCCGCATGAACATCTCCCTCAACGGAGAGCCGCGTGAGTTCGCTCCCGGCACGGCTCTCGACACCGTCGTACGGACCCTGACCCCGGCGCCCTCCGGAGTGGCCGCCGCTCTCAACGAAACCGTCGTCCCGCGCGGGCAGTGGCCCTCGACACCCCTCACCGAGGGGGACCGTGTCGAGGTCCTCACCGCCGTCCAAGGAGGCTGACCCATGGCCGACGATCCCTTCCTCCTCGGCGGTACGGCGTTCTCGTCCCGTCTGATCATGGGCACCGGCGGGGCACCCAGCCTGGACGGGCTGGAGCGGGCGCTGATCGCCTCCGGGACCGAGCTCACGACGGTCGCGATGCGCCGCGTGGACCCGAACGTGCACGGCTCCGTCCTGTCGGTGCTGAACCGGCTCGGCATCCAGGTGCTGCCCAACACCGCGGGCTGCTTCACCGCGGGCGAGGCCGTGCTGACGGCCCGCCTCGCGCGCGAGGCGCTCGGCACCGACGTGGTCAAGCTGGAGGTCATCGCCGACGAACGCACCCTGCTGCCGGACCCCATCGAGCTGCTGGACGCGGCGGAGACGCTGGTCGACGACGGTTTCACGGTGCTGCCGTACACCAACGACGACCCGGTGCTGGCCCGCAAGCTGGAGGACGTGGGCTGCGCGGCGATCATGCCGCTGGGCTCCCCGATCGGCTCCGGGCTCGGCATCCGCAACCCGCACAACTTCCAGCTGATCGTCGAGCACGCGCGCGTGCCGGTGATCCTGGACGCCGGCGCGGGGACGGCGTCGGACGCGGCGCTCGCGATGGAGCTGGGGTGCGCGGGTGTGATGCTCGCCTCGGCCGTGACGCGGGCACAGGAGCCGGAGCTGATGGCGCATGCGATGCGGCACGCGGTGGAGGCGGGCCGCCTCGCGTACCGCGCGGGGCGTATCCCGCGGCGGCATTTCGCCGAAGCCTCCTCCCCCGCCGAGGGGTTGGCGCGACTGGATCCGGAACGCCCCGCGTTCTGAACGTACGTTCGATGCGGGACGAAAGTCGTTGCGACGTCCGTCACAGGACGGCTTCAGTCCCGCCCCGATCTCGCCCGAACCGACGGCCCTGTCAGTCACGGCTCGTACACTCACCTGCGTGGATACGACCCTTCAGGACCCTCTCGTCGGGCAGGTGCTCGACGGGCGTTATCGCGTGGACGCGCGGATTGCGGTCGGCGGGATGGCCACGGTCTACCGGGCCGTGGACACCCGCCTCGACCGCGTGCTCGCGCTGAAGGTGATGCACCCGGGCCTCGCGGCCGACGGCACCTTCGTCGACCGGTTCATCCGCGAGGCCAAGTCCGTCGCCCGACTCGCCCACCCCAACGTGGTGCAGGTCTTCGACCAGGGCACCGACGGGTCGTACGTCTATCTCGCCATGGAGTACGTGGCGGGCTGCACGCTGCGTGACGTGCTGCGCGACCGCGGGGCGCTGCAACCGCGGGCCGCACTCGACATCCTGGAGCCGGTGCTCGCCGCGCTCGGCGCCGCGCACCGCGCGGGGTTCGTGCACCGGGACATGAAGCCGGAGAACGTCCTGATAGGGGACGACGGCCGGGTCAAGGTCGCCGACTTCGGGCTGGTCCGGTCCGTCGACACCGTCACCAACACCAGCGGTGCCGTGCTCGGCACCGTCTCCTATCTCGCACCCGAGCAGATCGACCAGCCGGGCGCCGCCGATGCCCGCGTCGACGTCTACGCCTGCGGTGTCGTGCTGTACGAGATGCTGACCGGCGAGAAGCCGCACGACGGGGAGTCCCCCGCCATCGTGCTCTACAAGCATCTCCACGAGGACGTCCCGGCGCCCTCGGCCGTCGTGCCGGGGCTGCCGTTCGAGCTGGACGAACTGGTCGCGTCGGCGACCGCCCGCACCCCGGACATCCGCCCGTACGACGCGGTGGCGCTGCTCGCCCAGGCCCGCGAGGCGCGCGGCGCGCTCAGCGAGGACCAGCTGGACCTGGTTCCGCCGCAGGCCCTGTCCGTCGCGCACAGTGGTGCCGAGGACCGTACGAGCGTGATCCCGCGCTCACTGACGGTGCCGCGGCCCCTGCCGGTCAACGAGGACGACGCGGCGCCGTCGCTCAACCGCACGAGCCGGCTCCAGACCCCCCCGCCCCCGCCGCCCCGGCGCCGTTCGGGCCCGCCGCGCGGGCCGCTCGCCATCGTCGTCGCCCTTCTGCTGATCCTCGGCGTCGGCGCGGGCGTCTGGTACATCAACTCCGGCCAGTTCACCAAGGTCCCGGCGCTGATCGACAAGACGGAGACGCAGGCCCGGGACCGGCTGGAGCAGGCCGGGCTCGAGGTCGGGAAGGTGCAGCGGGAGTACAGCGACACCGTCAAGCGCGGCCGTGTCATCAGCTCGGACCCGACGGTCGGCACCCGGATCCGGGACAACGACTCGGTGGGGCTGACGATCTCCAAGGGTCCCGACACCGTGAAACTCGCCGATCTGAAGGGCTACCGGCTCGACAAGGCGAAGAACCGGCTGGAGAACGACGGGCTCGAACCGGGCATGGTGACCCGGGAGTTCAGCGAGGACGTCATCAAGGGGTTCGTCATCAGCACCGACCCGGAGGCGGGCACCACGCTCCGCGCGGGCTCGGCCGTCGCCCTGGTCGTCAGCAAGGGCAGCCCGGTGGACGTCCCGGACGTCACCGGCGAGAGCCTGGAGGACGCGAAGGCGGACCTGGCGGAGGCGGGCCTGAAGGTGAAGGTCGCCTCCCAGCAGGTCAACTCCGAGTACGACAAGGGTCTGGTCGCCGCGCAGACCCCGCAGGACGGCAGCGAGGCCGCCGAGGGCGACACCGTGACGCTGACGATCTCCAAGGGTCCGGAGCTGGTCGAGGTGCCGGACGTGGTCGGCGACAGCGTCGACGACGCCAAGTCCGCGCTGGAGGGGGCCGGGTTCGAGGTCGACGAGGACCGGGGGATCCTCGGACTGTTCGGCGACACCGTCAAGAGCCAGTCGGTGGAGGGCGGTCAGACGGCCCCCAAGGGATCGACGATCACCATCGAGATCCGCTGACACCGTCGCCCCGTCGGCCGCGAGAACCGCTGACGACCACGAGGGCCGCTGCCGCGGCGGCTGCGGCCAGGTGCCTGATCTGGGCATGCCCGCTCACATGACACCCTGAGTGGGTGATGACTCAGCGCAACCCCGTCGGCGGCCATGTCCCCGTGGCCGGCGGTCTGAACTCCGTCGGCCTGTCCTACGCCCGTGATCTCCGGGCGGAGACCGTGCAGGTCTTCGTCGCCAACCCGCGCGGCTGGGCCACGCCCGTCGGCAACCCGCGCCAGGACGAGGAGTTCCGCGCGGCGTGCGCGGCGGAGTCGATCCCCGCGTATGTGCACGCCCCGTATCTGATCAACTTCGGCTCGCACACCGAGGCCACCGTGGAGAAGTCGGTGGAGAGCCTGCGCCACTCGCTGCGCCGCGGCCGCGAGATCGGGGCGCTCGGCGTGGTCGTGCACACGGGCAGCGCGACCGGCGGCCGGGACCGCCCCGTCGCCCTCAAGCAGGTCCGGGAGTACCTGCTGCCGCTGCTGGACGAGCTCACCCATGACGACGACCCGTTCCTGCTGCTGGAGTCGACCGCCGGACAGGGCTCGTCGCTCTGCTCGCGGACCTGGGACTTCGGACCGTACTTCGAGGCCCTGGACGCCCACCCCAAGCTCGGCGTCTGCCTCGACACCTGCCACATCTTCGCGGCGGGCCACGACCTGACCGGCCCGTCCGGTATGCACCAGACCCTCGACCTGCTGGTGGACACCGTGGGCGAGGGCCGGCTGAAGCTGATCCACGCCAACGACTCCAAGGACGTCGTCGGCGCCCACAAGGACCGGCACGAGAACATCGGCTCCGGCCACATCGGCGAGGACCCGTTCCGGGCACTGATGACCCACCCCGCCACCGAGGGCGTACCGCTGATCATCGAGACGCCCGGCGGCAAGGAGGGACACGCGGCGGACGTGGAGCGGCTGAAGAAACTGCGCGACGGATAGCCGTTACGGAATACCCCTAGGGGGTATACGGTTCTTGCTCAAGGCAGGAACCGCTACCTGACGTTGGGGGTACTCATGGAGCACGAGGCGCACACAGGACACGCTCACCACGGGCACGAGGGCCACCAGACGGGCAGCGGCTGGACCACGGCCGTCCAGGCCACCCTCCACTGCCTCACCGGATGCGCCATCGGCGAGGTGCTGGGCATGGTCATCGGCACGGCGCTCGGCTGGGGCAACACCCCGACCCTGATCCTGGCGATCGCCCTCGCCTTCTTCTTCGGCTACGCGCTCACCCTGCGCGGCGTCATGAAGGCGGGCGTCGGCCTGCGCGCCGCGCTGAAGGTGGCGCTGGCCGCGGACACCCTGTCCATCGCCGTGATGGAACTGGTCGACAACGGCGTGATCGTGCTGTGGCCGGGCGCCATGGACGCCGGGCTCGGTGACCCACTGTTCTGGGGTGCGCTGGCGATCGCGCTGGCCATCGCCTTCGTCCTGACCACACCGGTCAACAAGTGGATGATCGGCCGCGGCAAGGGCCACGCGGTGGTGCACCAGTACCACCACTGAGCCGAGGGGTCAGAGCTCGGGACCGTCCCCGGGGACTTCCTGGTAGGAGTAGCGCTGCTCTTTCCAGGGGTCGCCGATGTTGTGATAGCCGCGCTCCTCCCAGAAGCCGCGGCGGTCGGCGGTCATGTACTCGACGCCGCGGACCCACTTGGGCCCCTTCCAGGCGTACAGATGAGGCACGACCAGCCGCAGCGGGAAGCCGTGCTCGGCGGTGAGCAGTTCGCCGTCCTTGTGGGTGGCGAAAATCGTGCGCTCGGCGGCGAAGTCGGCGAGGCGCAGGTTGGAGCTGAAGCCGTACTCCGCCCACACCATCACATGGGTGACGGCCGGGGCGGGCGGGGCGATCTCCAGGATGGTCCGGGCGGGCACACCGCCCCACTCGGCGCCGAGCATGCTGAACTTCGTGACGCAGTGCAGATCGGCCACGACGGTGGTGTGCGGCAGCGCCGTGAACTCCTCGTGGGTCCAGCACTCCTTGCCGCCGTCCGCGGTGGCGCCGAAGACGCGGAACTCCCAGCGTTCGGGGCGGAACTTGGGGACGGGTCCGTAGTGCGTGACCGGCCAGCCGCGCTGCATTCGCTGCCCCGGCGGAAGCTCGGAGTGTGCCGCTTCTCCTGACTCGCGTTCCACCGACTGACCCATGACTCCATCCTGACAGACCCGGGGCGGTGCACCTGACCAACCCCATCCCGAATCACCCCAAACCGGACTAAGCATGCCCTTACTTACTAAGTGAAGACTTACTGGACGATCTTCGGAACCGGTGCAAGGATGCGGCGCAACCTGCCAGTTCCCCACGGTTGGAAGGAGCCTCTGCGATGCAGGGCGACCCCGAGGTCATCGAATTCCTCAACGAGCAGCTCACCGGCGAGCTCACCGCGATCAACCAGTACTTCCTGCACGCGAAGATGCAGGAGAACTTCGGCTGGACGAAGCTCGCGAAGTACACGCGCCACGAGTCGTTCGACGAGATGAAGCACGCCGAGGTGCTCACCGACCGGATCCTGTTCCTGGACGGGCTGCCGAACTACCAGCGGCTGTTCCATGTCCGGGTCGGGCAGACGATCAAGGAGATGTTCGAGGCCGACCGGCAGGTCGAGGTCGAGGCGATCGACCGCCTCAAGCGCGGTATCGAGGTGATGCGCGCCAAGGGCGACATCACGTCCGCGAACATCTTCGAGTCGATCCTCGAGGACGAGGAGCACCACATCGACTACCTCGACACCCAGCTGGAGCTCCTGGAGAAGCTCGGCGACGCGCTCTACATCGCGCAGCTGATCGAGCAGCCGGAGAGCTGAGCCGGGAAGGTCGGGCGCGCGAAGGTCAGGCGGCTTCGTCGAGCTCGGCGAGGACCGGCTGACCCTGGTCGGCCAGCTCACGGCGGGGGCACGCGCCCCGGCCCAGGATCGCCTGAATACGGCGTACACACGAACCGCAGTCTGTGCCCGCCTTGCAGGCCGAGGCTATCTGGCGGGGGGTGCAGGCACCGTCCTCCGCATGCTTCTTCACCTGCTGCTCGGTGACCCCGAAACAACTGCAGACGTACACGCGGGTCACCTCCCGACGGGATTGATCGGTCTTGCCATCCCCGTTGATCGGTGAGGCTAACCTAACCTTACCCGCCATACAGGAACCATAAAAGTGCAGTGGGGCGCGGATCGTATGTGATCCGCGCCCCACTGCGTGTCCCTGTAACAGGTGCTCCCGCTACTGGTCCCTGTACATCTCGGCGACGAGGAACGCCAGGTCAAGCGACTGGCTGCGGTTGAGGCGCGGGTCGCAGGCCGTCTCGTAGCGCTGGTGCAGGTCGTCGACGAAGATCTCGTCGCCGCCGCCCACGCACTCGGTGACATCGTCACCGGTGAGCTCCACGTGGATGCCGCCCGGGTGGGTGCCGAGCTCCTTGTGGACCTCGAAGAAGCCCTTGACCTCGTCCAGCACGTCGTCGAAGCGACGGGTCTTGTGACCCGAGGCCGCCTCGAAGGTGTTGCCGTGCATCGGGTCGGTCACCCAGGCGACGGTCGCGCCCGAGGCGGTGACCTTCTCGACCAGCTCGGGGAGCTTGTCGCGGACCTTGTCGGCGCCCATGCGGACGATGAAGGTCAGCCGGCCCGGCTCGCGGTCCGGGTCGAGGCGCTCGATGTACTGCAGCGCCTCCTCGGCCGTGGTCGTCGGGCCGAGCTTGATGCCGATCGGGTTGCGGATCTTCGAGGCGAACTCGATGTGCGCGTGGTCCAGCTGACGGGTGCGCTCACCGATCCACACCATGTGGCCGGAGACGTCGTACAGATGGCCGGTACGCGAGTCGACCCTGGTCAGCGCCGACTCGTAGTCGAGGAGCAGCGCCTCGTGGGAGGCGTAGAACTCGACCGTCTTGAACTCCTCCGGGTCCGTGCCGCAGGCCCGCATGAAGTTCAGCGCGTTGTCGATCTCCCGCGCGAGCTGCTCGTAGCGCTGGCCGGACGGGGACGACTTCACGAAGTCCTGGTTCCAGGCGTGCACCTGGCGCAGGTCGGCGTAGCCGCCGGTGGTGAAGGCGCGGACCAGGTTGAGCGTGGAGGCGGAGGCGTTGTACATCCGCTTCAGGCGCTCGGGGTCCGGGATCCGGGACTTCTCGTCGAAGTCGAAGCCGTTGACCGAGTCGCCGCGGTACGTCGGCAAGGTCACGCCGTCGCGGGTCTCGGTGCCCTTGGAGCGCGGCTTGGAGTACTGGCCGGCGATCCGGCCCACCTTCACCACGGGGACGGACGCGGCGTACGTCAGCACGGCGCCCATCTGGAGCAGGGTCTTGAGCTTGTTGCGGATGTGGTCGGCCGACACCGCGTCGAAGGCCTCGGCGCAGTCGCCGCCCTGGAGCAGGAACGCCTCTCCCTTGGCGACGGCCGCCATCCGGGCGCGCAGCTGATCGCACTCGCCCGCGAAGACGAGCGGCGGATACGACTCCAGCTCCGCAACGACTGCGCGCAGAGCCTCGGTGTCGGGGTACTCGGGCTGCTGCGCCGCGGGCAGGTCTCGCCAGGTGTTGCCAGCGCTCGCGCTGGTCTTAGCGTTCACGGTCACGGCCTCAACATTACGGGGTCATGTCGTGCCTCCCGGCGCATGCCCAGCAAATGAGACACGGGGTACACGGAGTGGAATGCGGTAGGGTGCGTCGCATGTACGCGCTTTCGAACCAGAACTGGTGGTGGACCGCTCATCCGGCGGCCCACTGATCACGCGTACGCAAGACTTCGCGAAGGCCGCCCGAGGGGCGGCCTTCGGTGTTTCCGGGGTCCGTTCCTCCCAGTGAACTCTCACCGAAGGACACGGACCCATGCAGCTGCCCGACCTGATCGACGACCCCCGCCCGTTCGCCCTGCTGCGCCGTCGCACGCCGGGCCATGACGAGCAGACCGTGGAGCTGCTCCTCGGCCCGGTCTCGACGTACGACAGGCTCGCCGACCTCCCCGAGGAGGGCCTCGCCCTGGTCCCGTTCCGGCAGATCCGCGAGCGTGGCTTCGACGTCCGCGACGACGGGACGCCGCTGTCGGTGCTGACCCCGGAGGAGACCCACACACTGCCGCTGGCGGAGGTCCTCGCCCATCTCCCGGCCCATGACGTGCGCGTCGAGCGCGGCGGCTTCGACGTGGCCGACGAGGAGTACGCGGAGATCGTCGGGCGCGTGCTGCGGGAGGAGATCGGGCGGGGCGAGGGCGCGAACTTCGTGATCCGGCGGACCTACGAGGGTGAGATCCCCGGGTTCGGACGCGCCGACGCCCTCGCCCTGTTCCGGCGGCTGCTGGAGGGCGAGCGGGGCGCGTACTGGACGTTCGTCGTGCACACCGGCGAGCGGACCCTCGTCGGCGCCAGCCCCGAGGTCCATGTGCGGATGTCCGGCGGGACGGTCGTGATGAACCCGATCAGCGGGACGTACCGCTATCCGGCCCAGGGGCCGACGCCCGAGCATCTGCTGGAGTTCCTCGCCGACGGCAAGGAGATCGAGGAGCTGTCGATGGTGGTCGACGAGGAGCTCAAGATGATGTGCACCGTCGGCGACATGGGCGGAGTCGTCGTCGGGCCGCGGCTGAAGGAGATGGCACACCTCGCGCACACCGAGTACGAGCTGCGCGGGAAGTCCTCGCTGGATGTGCGGGAGGTGCTGAAGGAGACCATGTTCGCCGCGACCGTCACCGGGTCGCCGGTGCAGAACGCCTGCCGGGTCATCGAGCGGCACGAGGTCGGTGGGCGCGGGTACTACGCGGGGGCGCTGGCCCTGCTCGGCCGGGACTCCGGGGGCGCCCAGACGCTCGACTCCCCCATCCTCATCCGTACCGCCGACATCGACGCGGACGGCCGGCTGCGGGTGCCGGTCGGGGCCACGCTCGTACGGGGGTCCGACCCGGCGGGCGAGGTCGCGGAGACGCACGCCAAGGCGGCGGGGGTGCTGGCGGCGCTCGGCGTGGTCGAGCAGCGGCCACGTGCGGAGCACGCGCGCGTGCACCTCGCCGACGACCCACGCGTGCGTGCCGCGCTGGACGGGCGCCGGAGCTCCCTCGCCCCGTTCTGGCTCCGGATGCAGGAGCGGTCGGCGGAGCTGGCCGGGCATGCCCTGGTCGTCGACGGGGAGGACACCTTCACGGCGATGCTCGCGCATGTCCTGCGGTCCAGCGGTCTGGAGGTCACTGTCCGGCGCTATGACGAACCCGGATTGCGGGAGGCGGTCCTCGCGCACGAGGGGCCGGTGGTGCTGGGTCCGGGTCCCGGTGACCCGTCCGACACGGCCGATCCGAAGATGCGGTTCCTGCGGTCGCTGGCCACCGAGGTGATCCGGGGGCACCGGCACGGCGTGCTCGGCGTCTGCCTCGGGCACGAGCTGCTCGCGGCGGAGCTGGGCCTGGAGATCGTACGGAAGGAAGTGCCGTACCAGGGCGCGCAGACGGAGATCGACCTGTTCGGGCGGCCGGAGACGGTCGGCTTCTACAACAGCTTCGTGGCGCACTGCGCCGACGAGACGGCGGCCGAGCTGGCCGCGCACGGCGTCGAGGTCAGCCGGAGCGCGTCGGGCGAGGTGCACGCCCTGCGGGGGCCCGGCTTCGCCGGTGTGCAGTTCCACCCGGAGTCGGTGCTCACGCTGAACGGGGCCGCGGTGGTACGGGAGTTGATGGCTCAGCTGCGCGGGACGAGCACGTTCTCCGAGCGGCGGCCGGCCTTGTAGTCGAGGACGTTCTTCACCGTGGCGTCGACGATCTGGGCGACGGCGTCCTCGGTGTAGTACGCCTGATGGGACGTGACCAGGACGTTGGGGAAGGTGACGAGGCGGGCCAGGGTGTCGTCCTCGACGGCCTCCAGGGACTTGTCGAGGAAGAACAGGCCCGCCTCGGCCTCGTACACGTCGAGCCCGACGCCCGCGAAGCGGCCCGCGCGCAGTTCGTCGACGAGGGCGGCGGTGTCGACGAGGCCGCCGCGGCTGGAGTTCACCAGGATCGCGTCGTCCCGCATGACTTTCAGGGCGGCGGCGTCGATGAGGTGCCGGGTCTCCGGCATCAGCGGGACGTGCAGGGTGACCAGGTCGGACTCGGCGAGGAGTTCCTCCTTGGGGACGTACTTCATGCCGAGTTCCATGCACGCGGGGTTCTCGGCGACGTCCCAGCCGAGCAGCCTCATGCCGAAGCCGTGGGCGATCCGGGTGAAGGCCTCGCCGATCTTGCCGGTGCCGAGGACGCCCGCGGTGCGGCCGCGCAGGTCGCGGCCCATCAGTCCGTCGAGGCGGAAGTCGAAGTCGCGGGTGCGGGTGGAGGCGCGGACGATACGGCGGTTGACCGCCATGGCGAGGGTCCAGGCGAACTCGGCGACCGAGTACGGCGAGTAGTACGAGACCCGGGCGACCGTCATGCCGAGCCGCTCGGCGACCTTGAGGTCGATGTTGTTGAACCCGGTGGACCGCTGGGCGATCATCCGCGTGCCGCCGGCCGCGAGGACCTCCAGGACGCGGTGGCCGAGCTCGGCGTTGACGCTGGTGGAGACCACCTCGTAGCCGGCGGCGATGGGGGCGGTGTCCTCGTTGAGGAAGACGTCCAGACAGCGGACCTCGTGGTGCCCCTGGAAGGCCCGCTCGATCAGGGGTTTCTCGTCCGCCTGGACACCGAAGGCGAGAATCTCCATGACCGCTCCCGTTCTGGTGGGGTATGGGCTGAATATACGGCGCCACACCGAGCGGCGCTCACAGAACTTCCTGCCCCATGCGCCGAACGCCGCCACGGTGACCGCGGCGGCGCTCGGGGATCGTGCAACTCAGCTGAAGCGAGCGGGGGTTGACGGCGTCCTCAGCCGAAGAACACCCCGACCTCCTCGTACAGCTTCGGATCCACCGTCTTCAGCTTGGCCGTCGCCTCCGCGATCGGCACGCGCACGATGTCCGTGCCGCGCAGCGCGACCATCTTGCCGAAGTCGCCGTCGCGGACGGCCTCGATGGCGTGCAGGCCGAAGCGGGTGGCGAGCCAGCGGTCGAAGGCGCTGGGGGTGCCGCCGCGCTGGATGTGCCCGAGGACGGTCGTGCGGGCCTCCTTGCCGGTCCGCTTCTCGATCTCCTTGGCCAGCCACTCGCCGACCCCGGACAGCCGGACGTGTCCGAAGGAGTCCAGCGACTCGTCCTTGAGGACCACGTCGCCGTCCTTGGGCATGGCGCCCTCGGCGACGACCACGATCGGGGCGTACGAGGCCTTGAAGCGGGAGGTCACCCAGGCGCACACCTTGTCGACGTCGAAGCGCTGCTCGGGGATGAGGATGACGTTGGCGCCTCCGGCGAGCCCGGAGTGGATGGCGATCCAGCCCGCGTGTCGGCCCATGACCTCACAGACCAGGACGCGCATGTGCGACTCGGCGGTGGTGTGCAGCCGGTCGATCGCCTCCGTGGCGATGCCGACGGCGGTGTCGAAGCCGAAGGTGTAGTCGGTGGCGGACAGGTCGTTGTCGATGGTCTTCGGTACGCCGACGACGGGCACGCCGTACTCGTCGGTGAGCCGTGCGGCCACCCCCAGGGTGTCCTCGCCGCCGATGGCGATGAGCGCCTCGACCTCCTGCTTGGCGAGGTTCTCCTTGATCCGGCGGATTCCGCCCTCGACCTTCAAGGGGTTGGTGCGCGAGGAGCCGAGGATGGTGCCGCCGCGGGGCAGGATGCCGCGCACGGCGGGGATGTCGAGGCGGATGGTGTCGTTCTCCAGTGGTCCTCGCCAGCCGTCCCGGAAGCCGACGAAGTCATAGCCGTACTCCTGCACGCCCTTGCGGACGACGCCCCGGATGACGGCGTTGAGCCCGGGGCAGTCGCCGCCTCCGGTCAGTACTCCGACCCGCATGGAAATGTCCCTTCGCCGCGGTTGCCTGTGAGGGTCACGCTAATGGTGATCCAGGTCACACAGGGATGGGCGGGAAGGGCAATTCCGGTGAACTGTCGGGCGGTTGGTTTACTCGTCGTCAAGCCCGCGCTCTATGGCGTACCGGACGAGCTCCACCCGATTGTGCAGCTGGAGCTTGCCGAGGGTGTTCTGGACGTGGTTCTGGACCGTGCGGTGCGAGATGACCAGACGCTCGGCGATCTGCTTGTAGCTCAGGCCCTTGGCGACCAGCCGCAGCACCTCGGTCTCCCGGTCGGTGAGCTGCGGCGCCTTGGGCTGGTCGGGGTCCGCGGCGGGCGCGGGCTCGGAGGCGAGCCGGCGGTACTCGCCGAGGACGAGACCGGCGAGGCCGGGCGTGAAGACCGGGTCGCCGACGGCCGTGCGGCGCACCGCGTCGAGCAGCTCCTCGGTGGACGCCGACTTCAGCAGATAGCCGGTCGCGCCCGACTTCACGGCCTCCAGCACGTCCGCGTGCTCCCCGCTCGCCGACAGCACGAGCACCCGTAGCGCCGGGTTGTGGCCGACGAGTTCCTTGCAGACCTGGACACCGGGCTTGGCGGGCAGGTTGAGGTCCAGGACCAGAACGTCGGGGGCGACCGCCTTGGCCCGGCGTACCGCCTGTTCGCCGTCGCCCGCGGTGGCCACCACGTCGAAGCCGGACGCGTCCAGGTCGCGAGCGACCGCGTCACGCCACATGGGATGGTCGTCGACCACCATCACCCTGATCGGGTCCTTGTCACTCATCGCTGTCCTGCCTTCCCCCGTGAGACCTTCGGTACCTTCAGCTCGACCTCCGTGCCCTGCCCGGGCACCGAGATCAGTTCGGCGCTGCCGCCGAGTTCGCGCAACCGCCCCCGGATCGACAGGGCGACCCCCATCCGCCCCTCCCCCTCGGCCTGCGCGAGCCGCCCCTCGGGGATACCGGGCCCGTCGTCCCGTACGGTCACCACGACCTCGTCGGGCTCGTCCTCGACCAGGATCCACGCACGCGCGTGCTCCCCCGCATGCTTGCGTACGTTGTCCAGGGCCGCCCCCACCGCGGCGGCCAGTTCCTCGGCGGCGGCCGGGTCCAGGGTCACCGGGGCGCCGGGTTCGGCGAGGCTGACCCTGGCGGCGGCGAAGGGCGCGAGCAGCACGCGCAGATCGACGGGACCGGAGTCGTCGGGCTCGTCGACGGCACGTACGACGGCTCCCTGGGCCGTGTCCTCGGACGCCCACGACACGCGGGTCAGACCGCCGGAGACCAGGGTGCGCAGCGCGACCTCCTGCTCGCCGGCCATCCGGCCCAGCTCGGCCGCCTCGCCGCCGATGACGGCGCCGCGCCGCTGCACCATGGCGAGCACCTGGAGCACGCTGTCGTGGATGTCCCGCGCGAGCCGCTCCCGCTCCCGGGTCGCGGCCTCTATCTCCAGGGCGCGGGCGAGGGTGCGCTCGGAGGCGCGGGCGACCTCGACGACGTAGCCGATGGCGATGGAGGCGACCCAGACCAGGATCACGTTGTGGACGGTGTCCCGGGCCGGCTGGCCGCGCTCGATCAGGTTGGCGACGGCGACCGTCGTGGAGGCGAACGCGGCCCAGCGCCAGCCGCCCTTGATGGCGAACGCGAGGACCGAACCGGCGGTCCATATCGACGGCAGGGTGGGACCACCGGAGTCGATGTGGTGGGCGTCGGCCGCCAGCGGGGTGAGGAGGATGCCGGTGAGCGCGACGGTGAGGTCCAGGGCGAGGAAGCGCTTGGTGCAGGCGGCCTCGTTCTGGACCCGGGGCAGGGTGGCGAACGTCCAGACGACCAGGACGGCGTAGTAGCCGATGGCGATGCCCGGCCGGTCGTAGTTCTCGTAGTTCGTGGCGAACAGCCCGACCGCGTACAGCAGGGTCAGCACCCGGTACCCGGTGAGCGCACGCCACAACGGCAGCTCGACCGACATCCTCATCACACGCTCACGCCTGGCCATGGTCCCCCGCCCCACCCCGCCCCCTTGAAGTCCCTTTTCAGGACTCGGAGCGTTCCTTCTCCGCCTTGGCGAGGGCGGCCTTGGCCGCCTTCTCCGCTTCCTTCTCGGCCTTCGTCGCCTCCGCGATCTGCCGCTTGGCGGCGGTCGCGTACATGTCGACGTACTCCTGGCCGGAGAGCTTCATGATTTCGTACATGACCTCGTCGGTCACGGCGCGCAGCACGAAACGGTCGTGCTCCATGCCCTGGTACCGGCTGAAGTCCAGCGGCTCGCCGATGCGGATGCCCGGCCGCATCAGCTTGGGCATCACCTGCCCGGGCGGCTGGATCTTCTCGGTGTCGATCATGGCGACCGGGATGACGGGCGCGCCGGTGGCGAGCGCCACGCGCGCGAGGCCGCCCGGCTTGCCCCGGTAGAGCCGGCCGTCGGGCGAGCGCGTGCCCTCCGGGTAGATCCCGAACAGCTCGCCGCGCTCCAGCACCTCGATGCCGGCCTTGATCGCCGCCTCACCCGCGCCGCGCGCGCCGGAGCGGTCCACGGGGAGCTGCCCCGCGCCCTTGAAGAACGCGGCCGTGAGCCTGCCCTTCAGGCCCGGCGTGGTGAAGTACTCCGCCTTGGCGATGAAGGTGACCTTGCGGTCCAGGACCGCGGGCAGGAAGAAGGAGTCCGAGAAGGAGAGGTGGTTGCTCGCCAGGATCGCGGGGCCCTCGGCAGGGATGTTCTCGAGGCCTTCCACCCAGGGCCTGAAGGCGACCTTCAGCGGCCCGCCGATGGCGACCTTCATCGTTCCGTACAACAACCCCGTGCCTCCTGTGTCTGTCGGTCAGACCTTAACCCGGAGCACTGTCAAAGGCCCCGACGACCCTGGTCGGTGTCAGTGCGGTCGCGTACGGTGAACCACACCTGGACGCGTTCACACCCTTCTCATGAACAGGAGACCGAAGGTGCCGGTCCTCCCTGGAGCCGAGCCGTTCCGCCACGAGGGCGGGGAGACTGCGGTCCTCCTCTGCCACGGCTTCACCGGTTCCCCGCAGTCGCTGCGCCCCTGGGCGGAGTACCTCGCCGAGCGCGGCCTGACCGTGTCGCTGCCCCTCCTTCCGGGGCACGGCACCCGCTGGGAGGACATGGCACTCACCGGCTGGCAGGACTGGTACGCCGAGGTGGACCGCGAGCTGCGTGCCCTGCGCGAGCGCTGCACCCAGGTGTTCGTGGCAGGCCTGTCCATGGGCGGCGCCCTCGCCCTGCGGCTGGCCGCCAAGCACGGGGACGCCGTCAGCGGTGTGGTGGCCGTCAACCCGGCGAACCGTATGCACGGCCTCGCGCCGTACGCCCTTCCGGTGGCCCGTCATCTGCTGCGGTCGACGCCGGGCATCGCCGACGACATCGCCAAGGAGGGTGCCCACGAGCTGGGGTACACCCGGGTGCCGCTGCACGCCGCGCACTCCCTGCGGCAGTTCTTCAAACTGGTCGACGGCGAGCTTCCGCAGGTCACCCAGCCGCTGCTGCTCCTGCGCAGCGCCGTGGACCATGTGGTGCCGTCGGCCGACTCCGCGCGTGTGCTGAGCCGGGTGTCCTCCACGGACGTATCGGAGATCGTGCTGGAACAGAGCTACCACGTCGCGACGTTGGACCATGACGCGGAGCGGATCTTCGAGGAGAGCTTCGCCTTCATCGGCCGGCTCGCGACCGGTATCGGCAAGGAAGGGACGGCCGCACGTGGCTGAGCACGACTCCGACCGCGAGGACCGGGAGCCGGACGAGCAGGGCGTCCCCTTCGACGAGGCGGCGGCCTGGGAGGCGATCGTCGCCGGGTACGGCGAGGAGCCGAAGGACCCGCCGGGCAGCAAGCCGTTCAAGTCGGTGGAGGACCTGGCGCTCCTGGAGCCGGAGACCAACGACGAGAAGCCGAAGGAGGAGGACGAGAAGCCCGCCTCGGCCAAGCCGCTGGGCAGCTCCGTCTCCTTCGCGCCCGGCGTCGGCGGCCCCCGCGACTACACGATGCCCGAGCCGGCCGAGGAGGACTTCGACGAGGACGACGAGGGCCACTTCGTCCCGCCGGAGCCGCCGCCGCTGCCGGCCGCGGACACCACCGCGAAGTTCGCGTGGCTCGCTGTCCTGGGCGGGCCGCTGCTGCTCCTGCTGGCGATACTGCTGGGCTGGGAGATGACCTGGTGGCTCACCACCCTCAGCATCGGCGGTTTCCTGGGCGGGTTCGCCACGCTGGTGGTGCGGATGCGGACGGACGACGAGGACGAGGACGACCCGGGGCGCGGGGCGGTCGTCTAGCTCACGGGCACTCTGAGGGCGGCCAGGACCGGAAGGTGGTCCGTGGCCGCCCTCAGGTCTGTCTCATCGACGTCCTCGGGCACTCCACAGCTCACCACCTCGATGCCCTTGCTCGCGAAGATCGCGTCGATACGGCGGTGCGGCTCGTCGCGCGTCCAGGTGTGCTCCCCGCCCCAGGGGGCCGTCGCCCAGCAGTCCTGGAGGTTGTCGGAGAGGCGGCGGAAGGTGCGGCCGCCGGGGGCCTCGTTGAGGTCGCCGCCCGCGACGGCGTGCTCGACTCCCATGCCGGCCAGCCGGTCGAGGAGCATGCCGCCCTGCTCGTAGCGCTCGTCGTTGCGGAGCGAGAGGTGGCAGCTCAGGACGCCGAGACGGGCGCCGCCGATGCGGACCACCGCCGTGGCGAAGCCGCGGCGGTGTTGGCCGGGGGTGAGCGGCAGGAGGACGTCCTCGGTGCGCTCGACGGTGGTGCGGAGGTTGCACAGGATCGCCGGGCCGGCGGCGGTGGCACCCCCGGTGAGGATGACGAGGTCCGTCGCCCGGGCCAGGCGGGCGAGTTTCTTGCGCCAGCGGAAGAAGCGGGGGGCTTCTTGGATCAGTACGAGGTCCGGTGCGCAGGCGCGGATGACTCTGGCCAGGGCATCGGTGTCGTCTCGCATGGAGCGGATGTTGTAGCTCAGGACTCGGACGAGGGTGGGATCGTCGGACGCCATGATGAGCAATTTACGCCCAATGACGAGGGACGCGAGGAAGATGTGCGACTGCCGCACCGTCGTGGCTTGTCGCGCAGTTCCCCGCGCCCCTGGGTAGGTCCAGTGAACGCCTGTTACATGATCGGGTCGGGCTCGCGGGCCAGGTCCGCCGCGCCCACCAGCCCCGCCTTGTTGCCCAGCTGGGCCGCGATCACATCCGCCACCGGGCGCCAGTTGCCGCCGACCAGCCAGCGCTTGTAGGACTTGCGGATCGGGTCCAGGACCAGCTCGCCCTCGTCGGAGAGGCCGCCGCCGACGATGAAGGCGGAGGGGTCGAAGAGGGAGGCGAGGTCGGCGAGGCCGGCTCCGGCCCAGCGGGCGAGCTCACGGTAGGAGTCCACGGCGACCGGGTCACCCTGCCGGGCGGCCATCGAGATGTGCTTGCCCTCGATGCCGTCGGGGCTGCCGTCGCCGAGGCCCAGCAGGATCTCGGCGTTCTCGGGGGTCGCGTTGGCGCGCTGCTTGGCGTACCGCACCAGCGCGCGCCCCGAGGCGTACTGCTCCCAGCAGCCCTGCGAGCCGCAGCCGCACAGCAGGCCGTCCGGCACCATGCGGATGTGGCCGAACTCGGCGGCCACGCCGAAGTGTCCGCGGCGCAGCTTGTTGCCGATGATGATGCCGCCGCCGAGGCCGGTGCCGAGGGTGATGCAGATGACGTTGCGGTGGCCCTTGCCCGCGCCGAACTTGTACTCGCCCCACGCGGCCGCGTTGGCGTCGTTCTCCACGACGACCGGGAGGCCCACGCGGGCCTCGACCTTCTCCTTCAGCGGCTCGTTGCGCCAGTCGATGTTGGGCGCGAAGTACACCTCCGAGCGCTGCCGGTTGACGTAACCGGCCGCACCGATGCCCACGCCGACGATCTCGTGCCCGGCGCGCGCCCCGTCCACCGCGGAGGCGATGGCGTCCACGATGCCCTCGGGCGTACCCGGGGTCGGCACCTTGTGGGTCGAGAGGATGTTGCCTTCCTCATCGACCACGCCGGCCGCGATCTTCGTGCCGCCGATGTCGACGCCGATGGTGAGTCCCATGAATCCCTCAGTTTCGGTCGAGCCCCGCTATGGCCCACCGTACCGGAGGGGCCTCTAGTCCAGGTCGATCCGTTCACCGGGGCCGGGGTCCTCGCCCCGGTCGTCCGGGTCGCGGGACGGCTTGTCCCGGGCCGTCCAGCGCTGTTCCTGGGCCTGGACGGCGGACCGGTACGCGGCGAGCAGTTCGTTGCCCGCTGCCGCGAGGTGGTCGAAGACGTCCGGGTTGCGTTCGATGACGGGCTCGACGGCGGCCTTGGCCTGCTGGACGACCTGGTGCACCACCTGCTGCGCGGCGGGTCCGGCCACCGCGCCGAACAGCGGCGACTGGATCGACGACAGCTTGTCGGTGACGGCGTCGACGAGCTTGCGCAGTTCCTCGGCGGCCGAGCCCGGAGGCGGGCCGTACTCGGCGCGACGGCGGGCCTTCTCCGCCGCGAGGTCTTCGGCACACGCCGTCGCCCAGGCATCGGCGTCGGTCGCCCGCACCTCGTCGACGGCCTCGCGATCGGCGGCCTCTGACGGGGGGAGCTCTTCGCTCATGACGGACTCCTGACTGCGGTTCGTCTCTACGACGTTACCCGAACGGGCGCAGCGGGTTCACCGGGTCTGCGGCCACAGATCCGGGTCCGGCGCGAACCGGATGCACAGCTCCCCGTCGCGCAGGGCGGCCCCGGCGACGGTGCAGCGGCGCAGGGCGGACGGCAGGGGCACGATCCGGCGGAACCGCCCCGCGCTGACCACGAGTTCGTCACCGCGCCGGATGAGGTCGAGCTCGTCCCGTATCGCGCCGGGCAGGGGCAGGTGCCAGACGAGGACGCCGTCGTCGGCGAGACGGTCCTCGACCGGCCACTCGACCCGCGAGGGCCCGTCCGGCGCCCCGGGGACGGCGAGTTCGGCGAGGTCGTCGGCGCCCCGCGGGTCACGGCCAGGGTGTGCGACGCGTACGACGTCGTAGGACTGGGCCCATTCCTCCAGCGTCTTGCGCTGCTGGGCGACGGGGGCGGCGAGCCAGCTGTCGGCCGCGGATTCCGGGAGGACGCGGTTGGCGATCAGGTGGTCCGGGCGCAGTCCGCGCAGGGCGAGGCCGAGGGTCGCGTCGCGTACGGCGTCGGCGCCGGCCGGGCCCGGCTCGGCGACCAGCCGTACGACGGTGCTGCGGTCCGTGACGACCGACTCGACGGCGGCCAGTTCCAGGTCCCAGCGCGCGGCGGTCTCGTACAGCCACTCCGAGGGCATCGGCACCCCGGCCAGCCGTCCGAGGACGGGCCGCAGCGCGCGGGCGGCCTGCCGTTCGGGCGGGAGGAGGCGGCGCAGATAGCGGCGGAGCTCCTCGGGCAGGGCGAGCAGGGCGAGCGCCTCCGCGGTGGCCGGGAGGTCCACCACGAGCAGGTCGTGCCGCTCGGACAGGGCCGCGTCCCGCAGCGCCCGGAGCAGCGTCAGCTCCTCGGCGCCGGGCAGCGGCGTGACCTCCTCGGGGTCGAGGCGGGAGGCGCCGAGCAGGTCGAGCACGGAGGACGCGCGCTGCTGGAAGGCGGCGAGGTCGTCGCGGAAGCCGGCGGCGGCGTCGGGCCGCCAGGCGGTGAGGCCGTCCCGGACCTCCACGGGCACCCGTCCGGTGGCCACGCCCAGGACCGAGCCGAGGGTGTCGGTGCGGTCGGCACTCAGCACGAGAGTGCGGACGCCGTCACGGGCGGCGGCGAGGGCGGTGGCGGCGGCGACGGTCGTCCGACCGCCACCACCGGGACCGGTGATCAGGAGGGTGCGCATGGGAGTGACGGTAACGCTCCGCTTCACCCGCCGGCTCCACCCGCCCTACTTGGCCCCCGACTCCACGCGCTTCTTCAGCCCGGCCAGCGCCCGGTCGATGATGACCTTCTCGGCCTTGCGCTTGATCATCCCGAGCATGGGGATCTTGACGTCCACGGTCAGGAGGTACGTCACCTCGGTGGCGCCGGCGCCCGCCGGCTTGAGGATGTACGACCCGTCGAGGGAGCGCAGCATCTGGGACTTGACCAGCGTCCAGGAGACCTCGTTGTCACCGGTCCACGTGTAGCCGAGGACCTGGTCGTCCTTGATGGCCCCCGCGTCCATGACGAGCCGCACCTGCTCGGCACGCCCCTGGGCGTCGGTGGCGAGGACCTCGGCCTCCTTCACCTCGCCGGTCCAGTCCGGGTAGCGGGCGAAGTCGGCGATCACCGCCATGACGTCGGCCGGTGCCGCCTCGATCGTGATGCTCGAGCTGGTGTGTTCCGCCATCGCCGTGGCTCCTCCAGATGCGGGCCGGTAGGGCAGGTCGTGCTGCGCACGTGTGTGCAGCGTGAAGGCTACCGCGCACGTGAGCGCCCGACTTCACCCCCACCTGCGTTGGCTCACCATTCGAGCGCCCAGGGCTTCCCGGACCCGGCGAAGTGGCCCACGTTCACACACTCCGTCGCCCCGATCCGCATCCGGGGCACCAGCGGCTGGTGGACGTGGCCGAAGAGGGCGTACCGGGGGCGGGTGCGGCGGATGGCGTCGAGCAGGGCGCGGCTGCCGCGCTCGAAGCGGCGCGCGACGGTGTCGTAGACCAGCTCCGGCACCTCCGGCGGGATGTGGGTGCAGAGCACGTCGACCTCGCCGACCGCCTCGATCTTCGCCGCGTACTCCTCGTCGCTGATCTCGTACGGGGTGCGCATGGGGGTCCGCAGGCCGCCGCCGACGAAGCCGAAGGTCCGGCCGCCGATCTCGACGCGCTCGCCGTCCAGCACGGTGGTGCCCGGTCCGGCGTACTCGGGCCACAGGGGCGGCATGTCGACATTGCCGTAGGTGGCGTACGTCGGTGTCGGGAACGCGGCGAACATCTCGGCGTACTGTTTGCGAACCGCCTTCTCGATCGCCGCCGCCCGGTCGGTGCCGATGCCCGCCCACAGCCGGGCGCCGAACTCGCGGGCCTCCTCGAAGCGGCGGGCGGTGCGCAGTTCCACGATGCGGTCGGCGTTCTCCACGCCGAACAGGTCGGGGAAGATCCCGCGGGAGTGGTCGGCGTAGTCGAGGAAGAGCACCAGGTCACCCAGGCAGATCAGGGCGTCCGCGCCCTCGCCGGCTCTGGCCAGGTCACGGGCGTTGCCGTGTACGTCGCTGACCACATGTACGCGCGTCCTCCCGTTGCCGGGCGGTGTGAGTGCCATGGCGATCAAGGGTAGGCCTGTGCGGCATACGTGAACAGTGGCGACGGGACCTGCGGTTACTGGCTAGTCATCAAATGCGTGGACTACTGTGCGCGAAAAGAAACACCAATCTGTGTGACGCAGCGAACATCTCGCCGGGACCCCCTGTCGGAGACGCCATACCGGCGGGTAACGTCCGGGCAGTCCAGTCGTGCTCAGGATTTCAACCAGTGGCTGAAACCGCTGAGGGTCCCGAGCACCTGCCCGAGCCTTGGACCGCACCGTCGCATCGCACAACGTCGTGGCGCCGGCGCCCTATGAGGAGCAGCAGTCTTGCGCGAGTTCAGCCTTCCGGCTTTGTACGAGGTCCCTGCGGACGGCAACCTCACGGACATCGTCCGTAGAAACGCCGCGCAGCATCCCGACGTCGCCGTGATCGCCCGCAAGGTGGGCGGCGCCTGGCAGGACGTGACCGCCACGACCTTCCTGGCCGAGGTGCACGCCGCCGCCAAGGGGCTCATCGCCTCCGGTGTCCAGCCCGGCGACCGCGTCGGCCTGATGTCCCGCACCCGCTACGAGTGGACTCTGCTGGACTTCGCGATCTGGTGTGCGGGTGCGATCACCGTGCCGGTGTACGAGACCAGTTCGCCGGAGCAGGTCCAGTGGATCCTGTCCGACTCGGGCGCCACCGCCATCGTCGTCGAGCTGGACAGCCACGTGGCCGCCGTCGAGTCGGTGCGCAACGGGCTGCCCGCCCTGAAGCACGTCTGGCAGATCGACGCCGGGGGCGTGGAGGAGCTGGGCCGGCTCGGCAAGGACATCAGCGACGCCGCCGTCGAGGAGCGCAGCTCGCTCGCCAAGGCCGACGACCCGGCGACCATCGTCTACACGTCCGGCACCACCGGCCGCCCCAAGGGCTGTGTGCTGACCCACCGCAGCTTCTTCGCGGAGTGCGGGAACATCGTGGAGCGTCTGCGCCCGCTGTTCCGCACCGGCGAGTGCTCCGTCCTGCTCTTCCTGCCGCTCGCGCACGTCTTCGGCCGGCTCGTGCAGATCGCGCCGATGATGGCGCCGATCAAGCTGGGCACGGTCCCGGACATCAAGGACCTGACCAACGAGCTGGCGTCCTTCCGGCCGACCCTGATCCTGGGCGTCCCGCGCGTCTTCGAGAAGGTCTACAACTCGGCGCGCGCCAAGGCCCAGGCGGACGGCAAGGGCAAGATCTTCGACAAGGCCGCGGACACCGCGATCGCCTACAGCAAGGCGCTGGACACCCCCTCGGGCCCGTCCCTCGGCCTGAAGATCAAGCACAAGACCTTCGACAAGCTGGTCTACAGCAAGCTGCGCGCGGTCCTCGGCGGCAAGGGCGAGTACGCCATCTCCGGCGGCGCCCCGCTCGGTGAGCGGCTCGGTCACTTCTTCCGCGGCATCGGCTTCACGGTCCTGGAGGGCTACGGCCTGACCGAGTCCTGTGCGGCGACCGCCTTCAACCCCTGGGACCGGCAGAAGATCGGCACGGTCGGCCAGCCGCTGCCGGGCTCGGTGGTCCGGATCGCCGACGACGGAGAGGTGCTGCTGCACGGCGAGCACCTGTTCACCGGCTACTGGAACAACCCGGGCGCCACCGAGGAGGCGCTGGCCGACGGCTGGTTCCACACCGGCGACATCGGCACCCTCGACGAGGACGGCTACCTCAGGATCACCGGCCGCAAGAAGGAGATCATCGTCACCGCGGGCGGCAAGAACGTCGCCCCGGCGGTCATCGAGGACCGGATCCGCGCCCACGCGCTGGTCGCGGAGTGCATGGTGGTGGGCGACGGGCGGCCCTTCGTGGGCGCGCTGGTCACCATCGACGACGAGTTCCTCGGCCGGTGGGCCGCCGAGCACGGCAAGCCGGCGGGTTCCACCGCGGCGTCGCTGGCCGGGGACGCGGACCTGAACGCGGCGATCCAGGCCGCGATCGACGACGGCAACGCCGCGGTGTCGAAGGCGGAATCGGTGCGGAAGTTCCGCATTCTCTCCTCCCAGTTCACGGAGGACTCGGGCCACCTGACGCCGTCGCTGAAGCTCAAGCGGAACGTGGTGGCGAAGGACTACGCGGACGAGATCGAGGCGATCTACCAGAAGTAGCAGGCTTTCTGAGAGAGCGTCATGGCGCGGTGTCCTCCACGAGGACCCGCGCCATCGTCCGTTCGGCGAGCGCGGTGATCGTGACGAACGGGTTCACTCCGATCGACCCGGGCACGAGCGAGCCGTCGGTGACGTACAGCTTCGAATATCCCTTGACCCTCCCGTAGCCGTCGGTCGCCTTGCCCAGCACACAGCCGCCGAGCGGGTGGTAGGTGAAGTCGTCGGCGAAGGTCCGGTTGTTCGAGCCGAACAGATCGGTCCGGTAGATCGTGGTGTTCGCCGAGTTGATCCGGTCGAAGAGCTTCTTGGCCATGCCCGACGACACCGCGCTCTGGGCCACGGTCCAGCCGAGGTTCACTCCGCCCGTGGAGCTGTTGTACGTGAACGTCGCGCGCTGCGGGTTCTTGGTGATCGCCAGATAGAGGCTGACCCAGTGCTCCAGTCCCGTGGGTAAAGGAGCGATCTCCGCGAAGACGGGGTTGGCGGTGTTCGCCCAGTCGTCGATGCCCATGACCGGCATGGTCGACTGGTTCGCCCCTACGGTGTCCCACAGGTGGTTGGCCCGGCCCAGCATCGTGTTGCCGTTGGGCCCCCACCCGGCGCCGACGCTGGCGTCCAGGGCGGGCAGGGTGCCCGTGTCCCGGGCCCGGACGAGGAGTTCGGTGGTGCCGAGGCTGCCGCCGCCGAGGAAGAGGTAGGTGCAGCTGTACTGCTTGGTCTCGACGACCGTGCCGGCGTCGTTGATGCGGTCGGCGGTCAGCACGTACGTCCCGTCGCTCGCCCGGCTGATGGCCCTGACCCGTTCCATCGTGTTGATGGTGACGTTCCCGGTGCCGAGCGCGGAGGCGAGGTAGGTCTTGTCGAGGCTGCGCTTGCCGTGGTTGTTGCCGTAGATGACCTCCTGGGCGAGCGCGGACCTGGTGGCGGTGCCGGCGGCCTCCTTCTGCATGTAGGCGAAGTCGTAGGTGCTGGGTACGAAGGTGGTCTTCAGGCCGGTGTTCTGGGCGTGCTTGCGGGAGATGCGGGAGAAGCGGTACCACTCGGTCGACTCGAACCAGGCGGGGTCGATGGTGTTGACGCCGAGCATGGAGTTGGCGCGCGGGAAGTAGGTGCCGTACATCTCGTCGGCGTCGACCGTGGGGAACTGCTCGGCGAAGTACGACTTCAGCGGGGTCACCGCCATGCCGCCGTTCACCAGGGAGCCGCCGCCGACGCCCCGCCCGACGAACACGGACATGTTGGCGAAGCGCACCCGGTCCAGGACGCCGGGGTAGGAGCTGATGTCCTTGTTGACGACGTCCAGCCACAGGAAGGTGGCCAGCGGCGCCTCGGTGCGGGTGCGGAACCACATGGAGCGCTGGTCCGGGTTGGCCGTGGAGCAGAAGATCTTGCCGTCGGAGCCGGCGGTGTTCCAGAGCCGGCCCATCTCGATCACGATCGTACGGATGCCCGCCTGGCCGAGACGGAGCGCGGCGACGGCGGCGCCGTAGCCCGAACCGACCACGATGGCGGGGGCGTTGTCGACGGCGGCCGGTTCGACGGCCTGTGCCGACTGGAGACCGATGCGGGTGAGACCCGAGGCGGCGGCCGTCTGGAGGGCGGCCATGCCCAGGATTTGACGTCTCGTCAGCTGACGCTGCATCAGTTTTGCTGTCATGAGCGCAGCATGTGCGGATTTTCCGGTTCCGCCTAGTACTACCGCAGGGTTCGGACCGGACCTTTGCCCGGCCGCTTTACAGAAGGGCCTTGAGCTTCTCCGCGAGCAGGTCCCAGCGCCACTTCTCCTCGACCCACTCCCGCCCCCGCTCCCCCATCCGGCGACGCAGCTCGGCGTCCCCGAGGAGCACGACGACGCGCTCGGCGGTCTCCGCCACGGAGCCGCCCCGCACCACCCAGCCGGTCTCGCCGTCCAGCACCGCGTCCGGGGCGCCGCCCGAGTCCCCGGCGACGACGGGCAGCCCGGTCGCGGAAGCCTCCAGGTACACGATCCCGAGCCCCTCGACATCGAGCCCGCCTCGCCGGGTCCGGCACGGCATCGCGAAGACGTCCCCGGCGCCGTAGTGCGCGGGCAGCTCGGACCAGGGGACGGAACCGGTGAAGCGGACGGAGTCGGCGACCCGGGTCTCGTGGGCGAGCTTGCGCAGCTCCTTCTCGTACGGCCCGCCGCCGACGATCAGCAGCACCGCGTCCGGCTCGGCGGCGAGGATCCGGGGCATCGCCAGGATCAGCGTGTCCTGCCCCTTGCGCGGCACGAGCCGCGAGACGCACACGACCACCGGCCGGTCGGTCAGCCCGAGCCGCGCCCTGACGGCCTCGCCGCCCGAGCCCGGGTGGAAGGTCTTCTCGTCCACCCCCGGCGGCAGCTGCGCCATCCGCGAGGCCGCCTGGGGCGTCAGCGCGCCGGCGATCCGCGAGCGCGTGTACTCGCCGAGGTAGGTGATGGTGTCGGTGCCCTCCCCGATCCGGCGCAGCAACTGCCGCGCGGCGGGCAGCTGGGCCCAGCCCGCCTCGTGCCCGTGGGTGGTCGCCACCAGCCGCTCGGCACCGGCCTTCCGCAGCGCCGGCGCCATCAGCCCGAGCGGTGCGGCCGCCCCGAACCACACCGACGTACAGCCGTGCTCCCGCAGCAGTCCGACGGCCGTACGCGTCGCCGCGGGCGTCGGCAGCAGCATCGTCGTACGGTCGCGTACGACGGTGAAGGGCTGCTCGGCGTCGAAGGCCGCCGTAGCCTCGGCGCCCTCGTGGCCGCGCTTCCAGGTGGACGCGTAGACGACGAGCCGCTCCGGGTCGAGCCGCAGTGCCATGTTGTGCAGGAACGCCTGGATGCCGCCGGGCCTGGGCGGGAAGTCGTTCGTCACGATCAGGGTCTTGTGCATCGCGCCCGACCTTATCCAAAGCGCCCGCCGAACCTGCTCCGAGGCCCGCCCACAGCTCGGCACGGCCGCGTTTATGGCAAGCACACAGGCGGACGGGACATCATGGCCATCTCAAGACGGGCAACACGCGAACAGGGGCTCCGGTGGACATTGCGGGTGCGAGGCGGTCTCCGGCCGGACTGCTGGTGACCTGGGGGCTGACGAGGCTGCTGCTGCTCCTGTTCGTGCTCAAGGTGTTCGTCTTCCCCGGCCCGGACGTCACGAGCGACGTCTCGGTGATCTACCGGGGCTGGTACGACGTCCTGAGCACCGGAACGTTCCCGCAGGACGACGTCACCTGGCAGTACCCGCCCGCCGCCGCGCTCGCGATCCTCTCCCCCGCGCTGCTGCCCTTCCTCCAGTACGCGACCGCGTTCTTCCTCCTCGCCTTCGCCGCCGACCTGGTCGCCTTCTCCCTGCTGCTGTACGCGGGCCTGCGCCCCGGCCGCTCGCTGCGCGGCGCCTGGGTCTGGGTGGTGGGCGTCCCGCTGCTCGGACCCACCGTGTACGCCCGCTACGACGTGATGGTCACCGCCGTCGCGGTCGCCGCGCTGCTCGCGGGCGCCCGGCATCCCCGGGTGGCGGGGGTCCTGGTGGGCTTCGGGGCGATGCTCAAGGTGTGGCCGGTGCTGCTGCTGGTCGCCGTCCGCAGGCGGAGCACCTGGATGGCGGCGGCGGTGACCGCGGCGGGCCTCGCCGCCCTGTTCTCCGTCACCATGCCGGGTGCCTTCGCCTTCCTGACCTTCCAGGCCGACCGGGGCACCGAGGTGGAGTCGCTGGGCTCCCTGGTCTTCCATGTGGCCCGGCAGTACGGCTGGGACGGGCAGGTGCTGCTCAACTACGGCTCGGTGGAGTTCCTCGGCCCCTGGGTGAACATCGTCAGCACGGCCGCCCTGGCCCTGACCGGGCTCGCCTTCGGCTGGCTGCTGCTGTGGCGGCTGATGGCGACCCGCTTCCAGGCGCACACCGCGGCCGACGCGGCCTTCGTGGCGGTGCTGCTGTTCACCACGACCAGCCGGGTGATCAGCCCGCAGTACATGGTGTGGCTGATCGGGCTGGCGGCCGTCTGTCTGTGCTTCCGGGCCAGCCGGATGACGGTGCCCGCCCTGATCGTGCTGCCGGCCTCCTTCGTGACGGTGCTGGAGTTCCCGATCTACTTCGGCAACGTCGTCGCGAGCGACGGCCTCGGTGTCACCCTGCTGTTCATCCGCAACGGCCTGCTGGTCGCCGCCACCGTCCTCGCGGCCGTGGAGCTGTGGCGCTCGACCGTGTCACCCGAGGCCGAGACACCGGTGCCCGCTCAGGCCGCACTCACCACCGAGGAGACCTCGGTCACCTCCTGACGCCGACCGCTTCGGAACGGGACTCCCTCACCCGGCGCATCCCCGCTCGGACGCGACGGCCCTCGATCGCCACCACACTCCACACTCCGCGACACCCCGCAGTCATGGCGGTCGTCGCCACCGCCCCGGCACGGGACATCCCCGCCCCTCAGACCGAAGCCCGCACCACCAAGACCCCGGTCACCTCCTGACGCCGGGTCGCCGCCAGGGCGACCGCCGCGCACTGCACCGCCATGGACAGCGCCAGCGCCAGACACACCCCCGGCAGTCCCAGCCCCGACAGGCCGTACGCCAGCGGCAGTTGGACCGCCGTGCCGACCAGGGTCACCCGCAGCAGCACCGGCGCGCCGCCGCTGCCCTCGAAGACCCCGCCGAGCGCGATGAAGCAGGCCGTCAGCAGCAGATAGGGCCCGACGCAGCGCAGGAAGAGCGCTCCGTCGTGGGCGACGCCGGGCCCGGCGCCGAAGGCGGCCATGATCCAGGGGGCGGTCCCGGCCAGCACGAGAGCCGCCGCCAGCGCGAACGTCCCGGACACCAGCACGGCCTGCCGACCGATCGCGCGCCGCTCGTCCCGCCCGGCGCCCAGCAGATGCGCGGTGTGGATGGAGGCGGCCTGCCGTACCGCGTAGAAGCCCATGGTGGCCACGTACATGACCTTGTACGCGATCGCGTAGCCGGCCACCGCCGTCACCCCCAGCCGCGCCACGATGGCGACCAGCACGAGCGCACCGCCCTGGCGCACGGTGAAGTCGGCGGCCATCGGCAGCCCGGTGCGCAGGGTTCTTCCGAAGGCGATCCCCGGTCCGGTGGCGGTCCGCAGCAACGGGTTCCGGCGCACCGCCACCAGCCCCGCCGCCAGCGCCGCACACCGGCACAGCACGGTCGAGGCGGCGGCGCCCCGGACACCGTAGAGGTGGATCAGGAACGGGTCGCAGACCAGGATCAGCCCGTTGGCCAGCAGCGCGAGCCGCATCGGTGTCCTGGTGTCGCCCGCGCCCTTGAGGATGCCGTCCACCAGCTGCTGGGCGTAGAACACGGCGATGCCCGGCATCGATATCGCGAAGTACCCGACCGCGAGCGGCAGGGCCGCGCCCCCGTCGAGGACCAGCCGGGCCAGCGGTTCCCGCAGCAGGAACCCGCCCACCGCGACCACCGGTGTGACCACCCCGAACACCGCCCAGCCCCCGCGCACGGCCGCCCGCACGGCCCCCGGGTCCCGAGCGCCCCTGGCGTGCGCGACCAGCACGGTCGTCCCGGAGCCGAAGACCAGGGCGATGCCGAGCAGCACGTTCTCGGTGTTGGTCGCCACCGCGACGGCGGCCACGGCCGGGCCGCCGAGCCGGGAGACCCAGACGGTGTTGATGATCCCGGCGGCGACCGAGGCGAGGAGCGAGAAGTAGACGGGGTGGGCGAGCGCGACGAGCTGCTTGCGGTGACTGTCCACACGAGACACGAGACCCCCCTCGAACCGAGCTACCTCTAATCGAGGTAGCTCGTTAAGAGGTATCATGGCGCTACGACAACCACAAGGAGGAATCCGAGTGCTGGAGCTGTCGATCCTGGGCTTCCTCGCCGAAGAGCCCCTGCACGGTTACGAGTTGAAGGAGCGCATCAAGGCGCTCAGCGGCCATGTCCGCCCGGTCAGCGACGGCGCCCTCTATCCGGCGATCACCCGTCTGATCAAGGCCGGCAAGCTCGACCAGCACGAGGAGCCGGGCGCGAGCGCGGCCCCGCGCCGCACCCTCTCCCTCACCGACGAGGGCCGCGAGGACCTGCTGGAGCGCCTGCGCCGCCCCAAGCAGGTCGAGATCACCGACCAGGTCCGCTTCAACACGGTCCTCACGTTCCTGCGCCACCTGCCGGACCGCCGCGAACAGGCCGCGGTGCTGCGCCGCCGCCTGGAGTTCCTCGACACGCCGACGAGCTTCTTCTACGAGGGCGGGGAGCCCGTCCGCGCGGAGGACAGCGGCGACCTGTTCCGGGAGGGCATGCTGCGGGTCGCCCGGGCGACCGGGGCGGCGGAACGCACCTGGCTGGAGGAGGCCATAGCGCGACTCAGCCGAGCTGAACCCGCAGATAGTCCCGCCAGCGCGCCGTGAAGTCCTCCAGGTCCGTGCCGAGCACCTCCTCGAGCGCGCCCTCGACCGCCCCGGCCCGCTCCCGGTGCGCGCCGACCGCCTTGTAGAACTCCCGGAGCTTCGGCTCGCCCCACTGCTCGGCGACCATCCGGCACGCCATCCAGCCGCTCTCGTAGGCCCGCGCGAGCTCGGTCGCGTCCCCGCTGAAGCCGAAGTCCGCGTCCTCGGGCAACGCGGTCGGCGACCGCCCGTCGGTCACGGCCCGCCAGAGCTCGGGGGCGGCCTGGACCGGCGAGCGGCCGGAGCCGAGATAGCCGACGAAGTCGGCGTACCCCTCGGACAGCCACAGGGGCGTGGCGGCGTTGGTGTCGGCGCGGGTGGCGACATGGGTGGTCTCGTGGGTGAGCACGACCTGCTTGCCGACGTCGCCGAGGACGCCGTACGCGTCGGGGTTGACGATGATCCGGTCCGCGGGCGCGCTCGCGGGGGCCCCGGTCTCGCCCGTGGTGACCGCCGCGATCCCGCGGTACGAGGAGGCGGGCGACCCGAGCAGCCCCGCCATGCCCTTCAGGGAGTCCGGTACGAGGACGACGACATGCCGGGACCAGTCGGTGCCCCACGCCGCCGAGACGGCCGGGACGGCGTGGTCCGCGAGGTCGGCGTAGGAGTGCAGCGCCTCGGTCGACTGCTCGGCGCCCAGGACGAGGCTGTGCTTCCCGCGCACCACGGCCACCTCGCCCTGGTCCCACAGCTGCTCGGCGGACTTCTCCGCGGGCCTCTCGGTGTCCACGTACCACTGGCCGCCCGCGTCCAGACTCAGGGTGAGGGTGCGGCCGACGCTGACCGGCGCGTTGTCGTAGCCCTGTATGCGATAGCTGAGCTCGGCCTCGGCGGTGGCCGTGGCGCCGTCCCGGTGCAGGGCGGTCAGCCGGTACGCCCAGGCCGCGAACGGCACCCCGCGGGCGTTCTCGAACCAGTCCAGGTCGCCCGTCTTCCTGAAGGCCGCCTGGTCACGGTCGAGGACGGCGGCCGACCGCCGGTCCAGGAGCCGCTGGACATCGGCCCGGGCGGTGTCGGAGGCGGGCCCGCCGCCGCACCCCACCAGGGCGACGAGCAGCAGGCACAGCACCAGCACACCGCGGCGCGACGCCCGCCTTCGACCAGCCATTTCACGATCGTACGGCGGGGACGCGGCGAAGGTCAGACCCTGGTGACCGTCGCCCCCGGCATCATGCCCACCGGGTCGTAGCGCACAGGGGCGCCGGGGTAGGGCGCGTGGATCACCTGGCCGTTGCCGACGTACATCCCCACATGGCTGGCGTCCGAGCGGTAGGTGACCAGGTCACCGGGCTGGGCCTGGGAGAGCGGGACCTGCCGGCCGGCGTGCCGCTGGGCCTGCGAGGTGCGCGGCAGGGAGACCCCGGCCTGGCGGTACGACCACACCATCAGGCCCGAGCAGTCGAAGCCGGAAGGGCCGGTGGAGCCCCAGACGTACGGCTTGCCGAGCGCGGCCCGGGCGGCGGCGACCGCGGCACCGGCGCGGGCGTTGGGCGGGACCGCGCTGCCGAGGTCGGGCATCTCCTCGCGGCCGGAGCGGGAGGCCCGGTCGTAGGCGGCGCGCTCCTCGGACGGCAGGGAGTTGAGCAGTTCGCGGGCCTTGGCGAGCTTCCTCTCGACGCTCCGCTTGTGGGTCGCGACCGCCTTGCGGCTCTTCTCCAGCTCGGTGAGCTTCCCGGTCGCCTCCGCGCGCTCCTGGGTGAGCTCGCGCATCGCCTCCTGGAGGTCCTTCAGCTCACCGGCCTGGTGGGCGGTGATCCGGTCCAGGACGGCGGCCTTGTCGAGGTAGTCGTCCGGGTCGTCGGAGAACAGCAGGGCGAGGGAGGGGTCGAGGCCGCCGGCGCGGTACTGGGCGCCGGCCAGCGAACCGAGGGCCTCCCGCATGGTGTTGATGCGCTCCTGCTGGCGGGCGATGCGGTCCTGCGCAGTGCCGACCTCCTCGCGGAGGGTGTCGGCGCGTTCGTCGGCCTTGTTGTAGGCCTCGGTGGCCTGCTCGGCCTCCTCGTAGAGACGGTCCACCTCGGCACGGGTGTCGTCGTGCGGCGCGGCCGACGCCGGTACGGCGCCGAGGGCCGCGGCGGTGGCTGACAGGACGCAGAGCGCGGCACTGGCGCCCCGGTCGAACCCGGACGGTACAAGGCGGCGATGGAACCCCACGGGAAGCCGCACTCCTTCCGCTGGCGGACAAGGACCTTCCCCGGCGAGAGCTACTCCGGGGAAACGCGGGTGACAGTAGCTCCGTGACGGGGTGCCGACCAACGACCTTCGTGGGCACACACAGTGATGCCCCGCCTATGACGCAGGTCATGGGCGGGGCATGGGGTCAGTTCATGTTCCCGCAATTCGCCCGTTCGGGCGGTGCGGTGTCGTGATCTTGAGGGTGATCAGACCCGGACGCCGAACTGGAACGGCATGTTGCCGATCGACTCGTAGCGGACGACCGTGCCGGTGCGGGGGGCGTGGATGACCTGGCCGTTGCCCGCGTAGAGGCCGACGTGGTGCAGGTCGCCGTAGAAGATGACGAGGTCGCCGACCTGGAGTTCGCTCATCGACAGGTGCCTGCCGTAGCCGGCCTGCGCCTGCGAGGTACGCGGTATGGAGACACCGGCCTGGGCGTAGGCCCAGGAGGTCAGGCCCGAGCAGTCGTAGGAGGCGGTGCCCGTGGCGCCGTAGACGTAGGGCTTGCCGAGCTGGCTCTGGGCGGCGGCGAAAGCGGCGGCCGCGCGGCCGGAGGCGGGGGTGGAGTTGCCCAGGTCGACGCGCTCGCTGGCGGAGCGGCTGGCGCGGGCGTCCTCGGCGGCGAGGGCGGCCTTCTCGGCGGCCGTCAGCGTGTTGAGGAGCTTCTGCGCCTCGGCGAGCTTGCCCTGGACTTCCTTCTTCTTCTTGGCCAGTTCGGTCCGGGTGCTGGAGAGGTCCTTGAGCTTCTCGGAGGCCTCGGAACGCTCCTGGGCGAGCTCGCGCTGCTTCTCCTGGATCTTCTTCAGCGCGTCGACCTGCTGGGCGCTCAACTGGTCGGCCGTGGAGGCCTTGTCCAGGTAGTCGTCCGGGTTCGAGGACAGGAAGAGCTGGAGGGAGGAGTCGATGCTGCCCGTGCGGTACTGGGCGGCGGCCGCCAGGCCCATGGAGTCACGGAGCTCGTTGAGCTCCTCCTGGCCGCGGGCGACGTTGTCCTGGATCGTGGAGATCTCCTTCTGGAGCTTCTCCTGCTTCTCCTTGGCGCCGTTGAGCTTCTCGGTGGCCTGCTCGGCCTCCTCGTAGAGCTTGTCGACCTTGGACTTGACCTCGTCCTTGCTCGGCTTCTCGCTCGGCGCCGCGTTGGCGGCGTTGGCGCTCAGAGCGACGGCAGCGGCAGCAGCGGTGGTCAGCACGGTCACGCGCGTGCGGCTCGGCTGCTTGGGTCGACGGTGGGACGCCACGGAGGTGAGCTCCTTCTTGTGAGTGATCACCCGTTCGGAGGTTCGAGCCCAGACCCTAGTGACCTTCTTGTGATCATTCAAATCCTCAAGCGAAAAAATCGGTCACGGACCGCATTCTTTACACACAACTCACGTGCCGTAATGCTCGATTGACACTACGTTGCGTGACGATTCCACCAATTCGGGCATTAAACCTGGAACTTGATGTTTACGACAGACGCTTGAGAAGCATCGCGGAAGCGACAGGCCGGGCCCCCGCCTTCGCCACCCCGTCGGCCACCTCACGGTCGGTGGAGGCGACGATGACAGGGCGCCCCGGCGGCTCGGCCCGCACCAGCTGACGGATCAACTCGTCGGCGGTGACACCGGGCTTGGAGAACAGCACCCGCACCCCGCGCGGCGGCGCCAGCAGCACCGGCGCGGCCAGCTCGGCCCCGTCGAAGACACAGGTCACCTCCGCCCCGGTCTGCGCGGCGAGCTGCGAGAGCTGACCGAGCAGCCGGAGCCGCTGCTTCTCCAGCGGCATCTGCGGATAGCCGGTCTTGGTGACGTTGTAGCCGTCGACCACCAAGTGGGCCTGCGGCAGGGCGAGAAGCTGGTCCAGGATCGCGGGGTCGTTCTCGGACAACGCCCGCGCCGCGATGTCCTTCGGGGTCATTCGTCCCGGTTCGACCGCGTCGACGGTCTCGGCCGGACGTACGGAGACCGGCGGCAGCGCCAGCTCCCGGCGCAGTCCCTGGGCCGCGTCCAGCACGGTGTCCAGAAGCAGCCGTACGCGCATGTCCTCGACGCTGCGCCCCTCGCGGGCCGCACGACGGGTGGCCTCCAGCGCGGCCTCGACCTCGCCCAGGCGGGCCTTGAGCCGCCGCGCCTCGACCTCGGCCGCGGACACCTGCGTCTGCCCCTCGGCGCGCACCGCGTCCATCTCGCCCCGCATCTTGCGCAGGGCGGCCTCGCCGCGCTTGACGTCACTGAGGGCGGCGCGCAGCTTGCGGTGAAGCGATTCGGCTTCCTTCTTGGCCGATTCCAGCTCCGTACGCAGCCGCTCGGTCTCGGCCCGGGTGTGCTCACGAGCGTGCGCCAGCTCCTCGCGCAGCCGCTCAAGCTCGGCCCGGCTCTCCTCGTCGGCGCGCTCGGCGTCGGCCCGCTGGGCCTCCTCACCGGCCGCGGTCACGAGCTTCACCCAGCCGGTGGGGCGCAGAACATAGGCCGCGGCCGCCACGTCGAGCGGATCCGCGGCCGGGGGCGGCGAGCCGGAGTCGAGGGCGCCGGCGAGCTCCGGCTGGGCCTCTCTGAACTTCTCCCCGATCCGCTGCCGGAACAGCGGCTCGGTCTCCAGTGCCGCGGCCATCGCGTTGCCGGCGAACTTGGCCCGCCGGTTGGCCGCGAACCGTGCGTACTGTCTGAGCTGCGCGGGCAGTTCACCGACGGTCAGTCCACCGAAGCCGTCGGAGACGATCTGCACGACGCGTCGCCGTACGCCGTCGGGCAGCGGACGGTCGAGCACCTCGGCGGCGCCGTCGCCCGGCCCCCCGCCTGTGGACTCCACCATCCGTCAACACCCCAACCGTTCCCGCGGGGCCTGCTCCCTCAGGAGCCGGCGCCCGGCCTGTCCACGAGTTCCACCTGATCCACGGCGTTGCACCAGCGGCAGCGGACCGACTCGATGGTCTCACTGACCACCTCGCGCTCCTCGACGTTCGGCGCACCGGCCAGGTCGAGGTGGACGTACTCGACGACCTTCGACGAGCGGGTCACATCGAAGCGCGTGAGGTTGCCGCAGAGGGTGCAGCGCCACCGCGTCGAGGCGGTCGGCAGGGGAACCGTCATCGTGGCTGTGCTCTTTCCTTCTAGGTCTTCCATTGTCCGCGACGCACCGGCCGCCCGGGCGTGTGGCCGTAACCCTAAGGCCTGGCAGGGACTCGCCGCTGGTCCGTCCACGGCGGCGAGGCGGTCTGTCGGCTTGCGTCCCGTTACGTCATGCTCTGTGTTCATGATCAGCAACTGGAGCGCGGGAGCCGGCCGGGCGAGCGGATCGCTGTGGCGGTCGGCGCCGGTGACCTACGGCCTCATCGCCCTGTGCTGCACGCTCTTCGCGATCGGCCCGGCCGCGGGCCTCAATCCGGCGTACGGCTCCGGCGACGCGCTCCTCGCGGCTCAGCGCGCCTACTTCCACCGCTGGGGCGTGGTCCCCGCAGAACTGTTCGAGGGCTCGGCCAGAGCCGCGCTCACCCCCGCGACGGCCCTCTTCGTCCACGGCAGCTGGGTCCACCTCCTCGGCAACATGCTCTTCCTCTACGTCTTCGGCGTACTGACCGAGGAACGGATGGGCCGCGTCCAGTTCACCTTCTTCTACCTGGGCTGCGGCTATCTCGCGCTGCTGGGCTACGCGGCCGCGAACTCCGGCTCCGACCAGTCGCTGGTGGGGGCGTCCGGGGCGATCTCAGCCGTGCTCGGAGCGTTTCTCTACCTGTTCCCCGGCGCCCGGGTGACAAGCCTGCTCCCGTTCCTCTTCTTCCTCCCCCTGCGCTTCCCGGCCTGGGTCGTGCTGCCCTTCTGGGCGGCCCTGCAATGGGTGGCGGCGGGACAGGCCTCGCGCGGCCCGGGAGTGGCGTATCTGGCGCACCTGGTGGGCTTCGGCCTGGGCTTCGCCTTCGCGTGGGTGCGCTTCGGCCGTGCCACTAGAGTGAAGGCCGCCCCAGCTCCGGCCCCCGAGGGAGAGAACCAGCCGTGATCACCGCGATCGTCCTCATCAAGACCAGCGTGGACCGGATCCCCGAGATCGCCGAGTCGATCGCGGCCCTGGACTCCGTGAGCGAGGTCTTCTCCGTCACCGGCACCTACGACCTGATCGCCATGGTCCGGGTCAAGCGCCACGAGGACCTCGCCGAGGTCATCCCCGGCAGCATCAGCAAGATCCCGGGCGTCGAGGGCACCGACACCCACGTCGCCTTCCGCACGTACTCCCAGCACGACCTGGAGGCGGCGTTCGCGATCGGGCTCGACAGCTAGACGGTGATGTCGGCGGCGATGATGCCCTCGCTGGAGGCGGTGTAGAGGCGGTTCCCGTGCAGTACGGGGGCCGCCGTCCCGTTCTGGAGGACGCCGACCTCGACCTTGAAGGCGGTCTCGCCGGTCCGGGTGAGGGCATGGACCTGCGTGGGCGTCAGCAGGTAGATCAGGTCTCCGGCCGGCACCGGGTTCGAGAAGAAGTCCCCGGGCCGGTACTCCCAGAGCAGCTTCCCGCCCTTGTCGAGCGCCAGGAGAGCCTGTCCCTCGCGCTCGATGCCGAGGAAGGCCACGTCGTCCGAGCCGCCGGCCGTGACGAACGCGCTCCCGAGGCCGGTCCGCTGCCAGAGCCGCTGCCCATCGGGGCCGATCCCGAACAGGGTGCCGGCCTCGTCGCCCGTACCGACGACGACCACGTCCTTCGCCACCGCCGGCTGGTCGACGTCACCGTTCACCTTGGCCTTCCACAGCTCCCCGCCGTCGGCTGCGCCGAGCGCGTGCAAATGGTTGTCGAAGCTCGGCGCGTAGAGGATGTCGTCCGCCACCAGCAGTTCGGCGTGCGGGGATCCCTGGAGTCCGGTGTTCCAGCGGCTTAGGCCGTCCGCGTCGTAGGCACGGATCTCTCCGGCGCCCTCGAGTTCCGCCACGGCGTAGCCGACGGCGATCAGGTCCCCGGCCGGCACCGGATTGGTGACGTAACCCCCGCTGGGTATGGCCTTTTCCCACCGCTGCTCCCCGTCCGCGTCCAGCGCGAGCAGCGTCGAGACGGGGGCACCCGCCTTGACGTCGCTGACGACGGTGTAGAGGCCGTCCGAGGTCACCACCGGGTTCGACACGGTGAGGGTGGCGATGTTGCCGAAATCGCGCTGCCAGCGTTCCTTCCCGTCCGCTCCGATCGCCCGCAGGGTGCCGTCCGCCATGGGCACGTAGAGCACCCGCCCGTCGGGCGAGACCGTCCCCAGCGGGCTTTGCGAGGCACTCGGCTTGGCGGCCGCGTAGCGCCACCGGACCTTCGCCCCCGGCTTGCCGGAAGTCGAGGCCTTGTCCGGCGAGGTGGCCCCGCCGCCCGTCGCGCGCCCCTCGTTCCCCGAGTCCCGCAGCCACAGCCACCCGCCGACCCCACCGCCGGCGACCACCACGGCCCCGCCGGTGAGGGCCTTCAGCAGCCCGCGTCGCGAGGGCGAGGGCGAGGCAGCGGGCACCACGGCCGTCGCCGGGACGCCCGCCTGCACCGCACCCGACACCACCGCACCCGGCTTCACCGCATCCGCCTCCACCGCACCCGACACCACTCCGTCCGGCACCGGCGTATCCGTCGCCGTCGTCGGCGCCACGTACTCGACCCGGCTCTCCCGCTCCCCCGACTCCCCCTGCGGAAGCCATCGTTCGTCGCCCTTGGCCGCGACGGACTCCGGCGAGAGGGCCCTGAACCAGCCCGGCCGTACGCTCGCCCGCAGCGAGCCCGCCGTGTGCCCCACCGCCTCCACCACCGCCTGCGGCGTCGGCCGCTCTCCCGGCTCGTCCCGCAGACAGGACTCCACCAGCGGCAGCAGCCCGTCCGGGACGCCCATCAGATCGAAGTCCCGGGTCAGCACGCGCAGCAGGATCACCGAGTCCTGGCCCTCGCCGAAGGGCTCGCGGCCGCTCGCCGCGTACGCCAGCACCGCGCCCAGCGCGAAGACGTCGCTCGGCGGGCCGACCTGGCCGCCGTTGCGGATCTGCTCGGGCGAGACATAGCCGACCGAGCCGACGATCGCGCCCGTGCGGGTCATCGCCGTGGCCTCCAGCGCCCGGACGATCCCGAAGTCGATGACCCGGGGGCCGTCCGGTGCGAGCAGGATGTTGGAGGGCTTGAGGTCCCGGTGGACCATGCCCTTGGCGTGGATCGCGCCCAGCGCCTCGCCCAGCGCCGCCGCCAGCACCCGTACCGCCGGCTCCGGCAGCGCCCCGCCGTCCAGCACCGCGTCCCTGAGGTTCGGCCCCGCCACGAACTCCGTCGCCATCCAGGGGTGCTCGCCCTCGGGGTCGGCGTCGACCACCCGCGCGGTGTACGTCCCCGTCCCGCCGACCGTCTGAGCGGCCCGCACCTCCTGCCGGAACCGCGCGCGGAAGGTGCGGTCCTGGGCGTACTCGGACCGCACGACCTTCACCGCCAGCCGCAGCCCGGTCCGTGACTCGGCGAGATAGACCTCGCCCATACCTCCCGAGCCGAGCCGGCCCCGCACCTCGTACGGGCCGATCCTGCGTGGATCCGTCGTGCGCAGCGCCTGCACTTCCCGCTCCCCCGTCCAGCGTGAACCTGTCGAGGAGGCAGGGTATAGCAGGCCTGTCAGCAGGTCAGACCGCCGGGACGCAACGACCGTCCTCCGTGCGGTAGTTCCACTTCGCACCATCGCGGACGAGCTCCTTGACGGCGGTCACGAACCGCTCCACGTGCTCGTCCGGCGTCCCCGCCCCGAAGCTCACCCGGATCGCGTTGAGGGACTTCTCGCCGGGCGCGGCCTCCGGGGCTCCGCACTCGCCCTGGGTCTGCGGGTCGCTGCCGAGGAGGGTGCGGACGAGGGGGTGGGCGCAGAAGAGGCCGTCGCGGACGCCGATGCCGTACTCGGCGGAGAGGGCGGCGGCGAAGTGGGAGCTGTTCCAGCCCTGGACGACGAAGGAGAGCACGCCGACGCGCGGGGCGTCGTCCCCGAACAGGGAGAGGATCCGGACCTCGGGGACGTCGGCGAGACCGGCCCTGACCGTCTCGATCAGGTGCTGCTCGCGGGCGACCAGGGTGTCGAAGCCGGCCTCGGTGAGGGCCTTGCAGGCCGAGGCGATGGAGTAGGCGCCGATCACGTTCGGGGACCCGGCCTCGTGACGGGCCGCGCTCTCGTGCCACTCCACGTCCACTCCCCCGTCCTCGCGCCGGGAGACCTTGCGGCTGGCGCCGCCGCCCGCGAGGTAGGGGTCGGCGGCCCGGAGCCAGTCGGCGCGGCCGGCCAGGACGCCGGAGCCGAAGGGCGCGTACAGCTTGTGGCCGGAGAAGGCGACCCAGTCCACGTCGAGATCCTGGACCGACACCGGGTGGTGGGGGGCCAGCTGGGCGGCGTCCAGGACGATCCGGGCGCCGTGCGCGTGGGCGGCGGCGGCCAGCTCCCGTACGGGCCACAGCTCGCCGGTGACGTTGGAGGCGCCGGTGACGCAGACCAGGGCCGGGCCGTACGGGTCGCGGTCCTCGAGGGCCTTCTCCAGGGTCTCGACGGCCTGGCGCGGGGTGCGCGGCGCGTCGAGGTAGGTGACGCGGGCGTCGCGCCAGGGCAGCAGGGAGGCGTGGTGCTCGGTCTCGAAGACGAAGACCTGGCAGTCGGCGGGAAGGGCCTGGGCCAGCAGGTTGAGGGAGTCCGTGGTGGACCGGGTGAAGATCAGCTGGTCGTCGGCCCGGCAGTCCAGGAACTCGGTGACGGTCCGGCGGGCGTTCTCGAACAGGTCGGTCGACAGCTGGGAGAGGTAGCCGGCGCCCCGGTGGACGCTGCCGTAGTACGGGGCGTAGGCCGCCACGTCGTCCCAGACGCGCTGGAGGGCGGGGGCGCTGGCCGCGTAGTCGAGGGCCGCGTAGGTGACCTCGCCGCCGGTGACGAGCGGGACGGTGACATCACGCCCCAGAACGGGCAGGGGGGTGCAAATGGTCTGGGCGGCGGCAGCGGTGGAGACAGACATGGGGAACTCCCGTGAGAGAGCATGCGGAAGGAAGCCAGGCATGCGGGGAAGGAAGAGAAGAAGGGTGCGCGGAGGCGGGGCTCGGCGGCCCTATCGCATTCGCTTGCTCACGGGAGGCTCCTCGACGACCAGGACCCCTGGCGTTTCGAGGGGTCCGCGCTTGCCGTAGACCTCGCTGCCTACGGCCTGGTCTTCACCCGGGGCACCCCGCCACGGACGGAGGGTTGCCGGACAGTCGGCCGGGGCCTCATGACTGTCACTCATGACCTGGTACAGGAACGTACGCGATGTGATCGTCGTCCCGCAACCCGTGTCCGGATCGCGGGACGACACCCGATGCACGTCAGGCGTTGCTGGCCGCCACCCAGCGCTCCAGCGTCCGCTTGGCCGCGCCCGAGTCGATCGACTCGGCCGCCTTCGCCATGCCGGCCCGGATCTGGTCCACGAGCGGCGCCTGCGTCGGCTCCAACGCCACCAGCGCGGCAGCCGAGTTGAGCAGTACGGCGTCGCGCACCGCTCCGGTCTCGCCGTCCAGCAGCCGACGCGCGACCTCGGCGTTGAACGAGGCGTCCGCGCCCCGCAGCGCCTCCACCGGCACCAGTGCGAGACCGACGTCCCGAGGGTCGAAGGCCTCCTCGCGCACCGCGCCGTCGCGGACGATCCAGACCCGCGAGGTGGCCGTGGTGGTCAGCTCGTCGAGGCCGTCGTCGCCGCGGAAGACCAGCGCGGAGGAGCCGCGCTGGGCCAGCACTCCGGCGATGAGCCCCGCCATCCGGGTGTCGAAGCAGCCGACCGCCGAGGCGGTGACCCGGGCGGGGTTGGTCAGCGGGCCGAGCAGGTTGAACGAGGTCGGGATCCCGAGGTCGCGGCGGACCCCGCCGACGAACCGCATCGACGGGTGGAACTTGGCCGCGAAACAGAAGGTGATGCCGGCCTCGTCCACCACCCGCGCCACCCCCTCGGGCGACAGGTCCAGGTTGATGCCGAGCTTCTCCAGCACGTCGGAGGAACCGCTCGCCGAGGACGAGGCCCGGTTGCCGTGCTTGACGACCTTCGCCCCGGTGCCCGCGATCACGATGGCGGACATCGTGGAGATGTTGACCGTCTTCGCCCGGTCGCCGCCGGTGCCGACGATGTCGACGGCGGGGCCGGGGATGTCCAGCGGCTGCGCGTGCTTGTACATCGCCTCGACGAGACCGGTGATCTCCTCGACCGTCTCGCCCTTGGCCCGCAGCGCCACCATGAAGCCCGCGATCTGGGCGTCCGTGGCCTCGCCGCTCATGAAGCGGTCCATGGCCCACGCCGTGTCGCCGGAGCTCAGGTCCCGCCCGCCGAGCAGTGCGCTCAGTACCTCGGGCCAGGAACGGCCCGCCGCGGTGTCGCCTCCAGCGGGGGTCACAGCGCTCATAAGGCCGCTCCAGGATGTCGTAGAAAAGTGTGCCCCCACCCTATCCAGCAGCGGGGCACGGCAAAGGGCCCCGTCCGGTGTTCGGACGGGGCCCTTCTACCGCGCGTGGCGAGCGCAGCGATCAGTGGTGGCCGTGGCCGCTCGTGATCTCCTTGAACTCCTCGGCGGTCGGCTTGGGGATCTGGGACTCCTCGCCGTAGTAAGCCTTGCTCAGCTTGACGCGCAGCTTCTCGGAACCCTTCACCTTGCGCTCGACGCCGTTCTCGTCGACCGTCGGGCCGATCTCGGCGGGCTTGTACTGCTCGTGCGCGGTGAGCGTGTGCAGCGCGTCCTGGCTGAGCGGCTCGTGCACCTCGATGAACTCACCGTGCGGCAGGCGCTTGATGATGCCCGACTCGCGGCCGTGCAGCACCTTGTCCTTGTCGCGGCGCTGGAGGCCGAGGCAGATCCGCTTGGTGACGATGAACGCGATCACCGGGGCCACGAAGAACGCGACCCGGACGAACCAGGTGATCGAGTTGATCGACAGGTGGAAGTGCGTGGCCCACAGGTCGTTGCCGCCACCGATGAGCAGCACCATGTACCAGGTGATCCACGCGACACCGAAGGCGGTACGCGTCGGGGCGTTGCGCGGGCGGTCCAGGATGTGGTGCTCGCGCTTGTCGCCGGTGACCCAGGACTCGATGAACGGGTAGACCGCGATCGCGACCAGGACCAGCGGGAAGATCACCAGCGGGATGAACACACCCAGGACGAGCGTGTGACCCCAGAAGTTGATCTCCCAGCCCGGCATGACACGGATCAGGCCCTCGGAGAAGCCCATGTACCAGTCGGGCTGGGCGCCCGTGGACACCTGGTCCGGCCGGTAGGGGCCCATGGACCAGATCGGGTTGATCGAGGCGATCGCCGCGATGACCGCGATGACACCGAAGACCAGGAAGAAGAAGCCTCCGGCCTTGGCCGTGTAGACCGGGAACAGCGGCATGCCGACCACGTTCTTGTTGGTCTTGCCGGGGCCCGCGTACTGCGTGTGCTTGTGGACGAACACCAGGATCAGGTGCGCCACGATCAGGCCGAGCATGATTCCCGGCAGCAGCAGGACGTGGACCGAGTAGAACCGGGCCACGAAGTCGCCGCCGGGGAACTCTCCGCCGAACAGGAAGAACGACAGGTACGTGCCGACGATCGGCACGGACAGGACCGCGCCCTCCATGAAGCGGACGCCGGTGCCGGAGAGCAGGTCGTCCGGGAGCGAGTAACCGGTGAAGCCGGTGAACATGCCCAGGACGAACAGCAGGAAGCCGAACAGCCAGTTGACCTCACGCGGCTTGCGGAAGGCGCCCGTGAAGAACACACGCATCATGTGCACGAACATGCCGGCGAGGAAGATCAGCGCCGCCCAGTGGTGGATCTGCCGGATCAGCAGACCACCGCGCACATCGAAGGAGATGTGCATGGTCGAGTTGAACGCCTCGGACATCAGCTGGCCCTGCAGCGGGACGTAGCTGCCGTGGTACTCCACCTCGTTCATCGACGGGTGGAAGAACAGCGTCAGGTACACACCCGTGAGGATGATGATGATGAAGCTGTACAGGCAGATCTCGCCCAGCATGAACGACCAGTGGTCGGGGAAGATCTTGCGCATGTTGGCCTTGGCCAGGGAGTAGATCCCCAGCCGGCCGTCGGCCCAGTCGGCGAGCTTCTCGCCGGCCGGCGCCTTCCCGCGGTCGCGGGCGGGCTCAGTGTTCTCGTTGGTGCTCATCCGCGCTCCCAGAAGGCAGGACCGACAGGCTCTTCGAAGTCGCCCTGCGCTTCGAGGTAGCCCTCGTCGTTCACGGCGATGCGCAGCTGCGGCAGGGCGTGACCGGCGGGGCCGAAGATCACCCGGGCACCGTCGGAGAGGTCGAAGGTGGACTGGTGGCAGGGGCAGAGCACGTGGTGCGTCTGCTGCTCGTACAGGGAGATCGGGCAACCGACGTGGGTGCAGATCTTCGAGTACGCGACGATGCCCTCGTGCGACCACTCGAGCTCGCGCTTGTCCTTGATGTCGTCCGGCTGGATCCGGACGATCATCAGGGCCGCCTTGGCGATCTCCGTCTGGAAGTCGTGGTCGTGCTCCTCCAGGCCGTCGGGCTTGGCGAAGGTCAGCGAACCGACCGCGATGTCCGAGGGGCGCAGCGGCTCGTTCGTGTTCATGTTGACGAGCATCAGCCCCTTCTTCCACATGGTGTGGCGGAGCTTGGTGCCGGGCAGCGGGCCGAGGTCGCGCAGCAGCATGACGCCGGAGAGCGGCACCAGGGTGAGCGCGCCGAGCATCGTGTTGCGGATCAGCTTGCGACGGCCGATCGCGGACTCCTTGGTGCCCGTCTTGAAGTCGTCGAAGACCTTCTCGCGGACCTCGGGGGAGGCCGAGATCGGGTGCCGCTCGTCGACCATCTCCTCGTCGGACATCAGGGTGCGGGCCCAGTGGACCGCGCCCGCGCCGATCGCGAAGAGCGCCACCCCGAGGGTGAGGCCCAGCGCGAAGTTCAGCGCGTTGATGTGACCGATCGGGAAGACGAAGATCGACTTGTCGTGCGGCACCGCCACGTACGAGACGATGAAGGCGACCGTGGCCACCATCGACAGCGTGAACAGCAGGGCGACCGTACGCTCGGACCGCCTGGCGGCCTGCTCGTCGATGTCCTGCACGCGGTGCTCGTGGGGCGGCAGGCCGGGGTCGGCGAAGGGGTTCTTGTCGTCCGCGACGCCTACCGCACCGTGTGCGTCCTGCTCTGCGGGCAGGTTCTCTTCCGGAATGTCTTGGCTACTCATGACTTCTTGGCCTTTGCGGTCCGAGCGGCGAGCCAGATGGCGACCGCGATGAGCGAACCGAGTCCGAACACCCACGCGAACAGACCCTCACTGACCGGACCGAGTCCGCCCAGTTCGAGGCCGCCGGGGCTCTCGGTGTCATCGCCGTTGACCGCGTCGAGGTACGCGATGATGTCCTTCTTGTTCTGCTCCGACAGCGTGGTGTCGGGGAACGACGGCATGTTCTGCGGGCCGGTCTGCATGGCCTCGTAGATGTGCTTCGGGTCGACGCCCTCGAGGCTCGGCGCGAACTTGCCGTGCGTCAGCGCACCGCCCTTGCCGGTGAAGTTGTGGCACTGCGCGCAGTTGGTGCGGAACAGCTCGCCACCCTTGGCGATGTCCGCTCCGTCCGGGCTGTACTCGTTCTTCGTCGGGATGGCCGGACCGGCACCCAGCGAGGAGATGTACGCCGCGAGCTGGTCGATCTCGGCCTGCGTGTAGATGACCTTCTTCTTCGGGACCTGCGCGCCCGGCTGCTGGGCCGGCATACGGCCGGTACCGACCTGGAAGTCGACGGCCGCGGCGCCCACACCCACGAGGCTCGGGCCGTCGGTGGTGCCCTGACCACCGGTGCCGTGGCAACTGGCGCAGCCCACTGCGTAGAGCTTCTTGCCCTCCTCGATGGTGAGGGACTGGGCTGTTTCGTCAGCCTGCGCCTTTTCCGCGGGCGCGAACGCGGCGTACAGCCCCCCCGTGCACGCCAGCGCGAGGAGTAGGACGACGACCGCCGCCAGCGGATGGCGTCGTCGTGCGGAGAGCTTTTTCACGGATTACCCCGGTGTCAGGATCTTCTGCGTCGATGCTTCTGGAATGTGCGGGCGCGGGCCCGACTACTTGATCAGGTAGATCGTGGCGAAAAGGCCGATCCAGACGACATCGACGAAGTGCCAGTAGTAGGACACGACGATGGCGGCGGTCGCCTGCTCGTGCGTGAACCTCTTGGCCGCGTAGGTGCGGCCGAGGACGAACAGGAAGGCGATGAGGCCACCCGTCACGTGCAGACCGTGGAAACCGGTGGTCAGGTAGAAGACCGAGCCGTAGGGGTCAGAGGAGAGCGAGAGGCCCTCGTGCTTCACCAGCTCGGTGTACTCGTAGACCTGGCCGCCGATGAAGATCGCACCCATCACGAACGTGACGATGAACCACATCCGGAGCTTCTTCACATCACCGCGCTCGGCGGCGAACACGCCGAGCTGGCAGGTGAGGGAGGAGAGCACCAGGATCGTGGTGTTCGTCGCCGAGAACGGGAGGTTCAGGAAGTCTGCCTTCTCCTTCCAGAACTCGGGACCGGTCACCGATCGGAGGGTGAAGTACATCGCGAAGAGGGCCGCGAAGAACATCAGCTCGGAACTCAGCCAGATGATGGTTCCGACGCTGGTGAGGTTCGGCCGGTTGACCGACGGGTGCGCGTGCCCGGTTTCTACTGTCGTTGCTGTCGCCACGACCGACATTATGTCGGTCGCTTATCCCGCCCTCACTCCCGGGGGTGCCGTTCGGGGTGTCCGCAGCGTGTGTACTGCCCGGATGGCCCATCGCGGGGGTGTTCAAGCGGGTGTTGACGGAGTGTTCAAGGGGGTAGCATCCGCCGCATCGGTACCCGACCAATGACGCGCGGAGGAACGATGCAGGCGACCGCCACGGTGCTGGTCTACAGCGATGACGCCAACACCCGCGAGCAGGTGCGGTTGGCGACCGGGCGCAGGCCCGCCCCCGACGCTCCCCTGATCGAGTTCGTGGAGTGCGCGACCCCCGCCGCCGTCATCAAGGAACTGGACCGGGGCGGGATCGACGTCGCCGTCCTGGACGGCGAGGCCGCTCCGATGGGCGGCATGGGGCTGTGCCGCCAGGTCAAGGACGAGGTGTTCGACTGCCCGCCGGTGCTGCTGCTCATCGGCCGGCCCCAGGACGCCTGGCTGGCCACCTGGAGCCGTGCGGAGGCGGCCGTGACGCTGCCGGTGGACCCGGTGGAGTTCGCGTCGTCGCTGGCCTCCCTGCTGCGCGGGAAGAAGGCCCTGAGCGCCTGAGACGGCGGCTCAGAGCGACTCGGGACGCAGTCTCGCCCGCTCCTCCGGGCGGGGGCCGTCGGGGCTCCCGCCCACCAGCGCGCTGCCCGCGCGCCACTTCTTCCAGGCGAGGTTCCAGTCGCCGAAGCCGTTGCCGAAGGCTTCCATGGTGTCGCCGTAGGAGTTGACGACCTTGACGACGTCGCCCTCCCGGACGTTCTCGAAGAACCACTCGGCGTTGTCGGTGCTCATGCCCGTACATCCGTGGCTGACGTTCTCGTACCCCTGGGACCCGGTCGACCAGGGCGCGGCGTGCACGTACTCACCGCTCCAGGTGACCCTGGTGGCCCAGTAGACGGGCAGGTCGTACGACTCCGAGGAGCCCTCCGCGATACCGATGCTGGTGCCGCGCATCCGTACGAAGTGCTCCTTGCCGAGGACGACCTTGACGCCGTTGCGGGTCTCGAAGCCGGGCTTTCCGGTGGTGACGGGGATCTCGTTGATCGACTTGCCGTTCTTGTAGACCGTCATGGAGTACGACGACGCGTCCGTGACGGCGATGACCCGGTCGCCCGTGGTCAGGGTCAGGGGCTTGACCTTGCCGCCCCACAGCCGGTCGCTGATCTTGATGCCGTCCAGGTTGCTTCGAACCTGGATGGTGGCGCGGGCGGGCCAGTACTCCTTGGGGCGGTAGTGGAGCTCCTTGTCGTCCACCCAGTGCCAAGCGCCCTCCACGGCGGGCATCGAGTCGACCTTGAGCGCGCGCTCCACGACGGCCCGTTGCGCCTTGTCCTTGACGGGCTTGCTGAGTTCGGCGGTGATGGGCTGGCCGACGCCGTACTTGCCCGCCTTGGGGCCGAAGGTGACCTTCAGGCGCTTCTTGGTGAGCGGCTTGCCGGTGTCGAAGGCGAGGATCTTCCGCCCGGGCGCCCCGTCCTCGTCCTCCGTGCTGACCCGCACCGTGTAGCGGGCGCTGGCGGCCAGCGGGCTGGTGCTGTGCCAGCGAGTGCCGTCGGCGGAGAGTTCGCCCGCCACATAGCGCCCTGTGGCGTCCATGGCCGTGACGTCGGTGATCCGCCCGTCGTCGTCCTCGGCGGTGACCTCGAGGGGCTTGTCGGGGTCGGCCTTCTTCCCGTCGCCGGAGGGGCCGTTGAAGGAGATCTGGTCCGCGGCGTCGTACGGCGCCGCCGACAGCGGGTTGCCGTCGCTGCCGCAGGCGGTGGCGCCCGCGGTCAGGGCGACCACCAGCAGCGTGCAGGAGATGACGGTGCGGGTGCGCGGAGTCTGGCTCATAGCCTCAAGCTAGGAAGCTTCGTGGGACGCGGCGCGGTGGGTAACTCGGACGAGGGACAGGGGCTGCTGCAAAAGCAGGAGCCCGGACCCTCCTGACGGAGTGTCCGGGCTCCTGTTGAGCTCAGGCCGTGCTACTGGGTGCGGTTCTCACCGCGGTAGTACTCGAAGACCCAGCCCCACAGGCCGACCAGGATCAGCGGCGCCGAGAAGTACATCAGCCACCAGCCGATCGCGACCGAGAGGAACGCCAGCGCGCCACCGACGGCGAGCGAGAGCGGCTGCCAGCTGTGCGGGCTGAAGAACCCGACCTCGCCGGCGTCGTCCGCGACGTCCGCCTCCTTGTTGTCCTGTGCGCCCGCGTCGACCCGCCGGGCGGTGAAGCCCAGGTAGAAGCCGACCATGATGCACAGGCCGAAGGCCAGGAAGAGCGCCGTGGTACCGGCCGGCTCCTTCGACCACACGCCATAGACGACCGCCATGGCGAGGACGAAGACGCTCAGCCACATGAACATCTTGCCCTGGATCTTCACTTGCCGGCCTCCTTGCCGCCCGCGAGAGCCTTCTCACCGTGAGGTGCGTTCTCGAGCTGGTCGAGAGCGGCGATCTCCGGGTGGTGCAGGTCGAACGCCGGGGATTCGCTGCGGATCCGCGGCAGGGTGAGGAAGTTGTGCCGCGGCGGCGGGCAGGACGTCGCCCACTCGAGCGAGCGGCCGTAGCCCCACGGGTCGTCGACCTCGACCTTCTTGCCGTACTTGGCCGTCTTCCACACGTTGTAGAAGAAGGGCAGGATCGACGCGCCGAGGACGAACGAGCTGATCGTCGAGATCGTGTTCAGGGCGGTGAAGCCGTCGGCCGCGAGGTAGTCCGCGTAACGACGGGGCATGCCCTCGGCACCCAGCCAGTGCTGGACCAGGAAGGTGCCGTGGAAGCCGATGAACAGCGTCCAGAAGGTGATCTTGCCGAGGCGCTCGTCGAGCATCTTGCCGGTCATCTTCGGCCACCAGAAGTGGAAGCCGGAGAACATCGCGAAGACGACGGTGCCGAACACCACGTAGTGGAAGTGCGCCACCACGAAGTACGAGTCCGAGACGTGGAAGTCCATCGGC
>NZ_JBEAAJ010000011.1:0-121744 GCF_040446465.1 Streptomyces sp. RG80
CTGCGCTGCTCGGCGGTCAGCCCGCCGCCGTCCGGATACCGCATGCCTCCGGCGTAGCAACCCTGGCGGACCGTGTCACCGGTCCCGACATAAATCCAGACCCCGAAACGCAGAAGTCAGTAATCGCGTAAACGGAAAATGCGGTGCGTGCCGTCTCGGCACCCCCTAGCCTGCCGACCATGCCTACGACGCCGGCCTGGCGGCCGCTCACGCGTGAAGACGCCCCCGCCCTGGCCGAGTTGTTCGCCGTGGTGGAGGCGACCGACGCCACCGACGAGCACTACGACGTCGAGGACCTGGCCGAAGAGCTGTCCGCTCCGCATGTCGATCTGCCTCACGACACGGTGGGGGTGTGGTCCGACGGGAAGCTGATCGCCTACGCCAGAGCCACGGCACTGCCCGAAGCGACCTCTGTGCACCTCGTCTACGTGGAAGGGGCGGTGCGTCCCGCCGAACGCGGCCGAGGTGTGGGCGCGGAGTTGGTGAGCTGGCAGCTGACCCGGGCGGCACAGCAGCATCGGGAGCGGTTTCCCGACCTTGCGGGCGAGGCGCACGTCCAGTTGCATGCCTCGAACACCGCCAAGCACGCCCTGTACGAACGAGCCGGATTCCAGGCCCGGCGTTGGTTCTTCGACATGCGCCGACCGCTGAACGACGGCTCACTCCCGGTGCCCGCCCTCGCGGACGGACTGCGCGTCGTGCCCTTCAGCACGGCGTACGACGAGGCGACCCGGGCGGCCCACAACGAAGCCTTCCGCGACCATTGGGGTCATACCCCGGCGACCCCCGACCGATGGCGTCACGGCACGACCGGCGCTCGGTCGTTCCGGCCCGACGTGTCGTTTCTTGCCCTGAACGGTGACGAGGTCGTCGGCTACCTCATCAGCCACGAGTACGACGCCGAGACCGCGATGACCGGCCTCCGCGAGTGCTGGATCGCGAGGCTCGGCACCCTACCCGCCTGGCGCGGCCGCGGCGTGGCCACCGCGCTGCTCGCCACCTGCCTGCGGGCCGGCCAGGAGCAGGGCTACCGCAGGGCCGGCCTCAACGTCGACAGCGCCAACGCGACCGGCGCCCTGGGCCTGTACGAGCGGAACGGCTTCCGCACAGGGCAGACCTGGATCGAGTGCGTACGCCCGTTGTAGGACGACGTTCGACCAGCGACCCCTCGTTCACGGGGCGCAAAAGCACGTGGGGCCTGTCCGTACGGACAGGCCCCAGGTTGAGCGCCGGGCAGGCCTTGCACCTGCATTTCCCCGCAGGAAGCAGGGCGTCTTTCCTTGGACCACCAACGCAGAACCGGTTGTGGCGAGTTGCGGCGACCGGCTCGTGATCAACTCTATCGCACGTCCGTCCCGGCAGACCAACTCCCCTGCCCCACCTTGCTCCACAGCTCAGCGTGCGTCGCCTGGGCCGGACGGGCCTTGATGCATCCAAGCGATGACGTCGAACACGCGCAGGATGCCGATGTCCTCGCCGATACCGGCCTTGTCGCGGAGGCGGGTCAGCTGATCGCGGAAGGCACCGTCGTCCGCCCGTAGGGCCGCGGCCAGCGCGGCCCAGAAGGAGTGATCCGTCTTCGGCCGACCGAACAGTTGCTTGATGCGGATGTCGTAGATGGGGATGAGGTGAGGGCGCTTGCGGGCCAGCAGTTTGCCCGCGATCACCGGGCCGCTGCCGTCAGGCTTGCCGACACGCGCCCTGATGGCCAAGCGCTCCCACAACTCCCAGGCGGGGCCTCCCCGTTCTATGAGCGCGTCGCTTTCAGGGTTCTCCAGTCGCGCGTCACAAGGAATGAGCGACAGCAGGCGCGCCCAGTGCCCCTCGGGGTCGGTCAGCAGGTTGATCGCCCCGTGCGCCTCGACGGACACGCTGAGCATGGTGATGGCCACCAAGTCGTTGCTGTCGAAGCGGTCTGCGACGTGCTTGGTGTCGCCGCCGCCTCCGAGTCGCTCGAAGTGGGCGCCTGAGTAGTACAGATCACCGCTTGTGCGTCGCCGGGTGAAGTATTCGGCCAACAGGCGGACGGCCTTCTCGTCGTCCCAGTAGATCTCCGGGATCTTCAGTTCCACCACCGGGACGTCCCCCCACACCTTCGCGACCGATGACACGTCGGCGGACGCTACAGCGCCCATCCGGGCCTCGCCACTCCAGGCCAACGGTGCCGCAGCGGCTGCACAGGGAATGAACGGCCACCTTGATTGTTGAAAGTGGTATGAAAAAGATCGGGTTCCTGTCCTTCGGCCACTGGACGCCGTCGCCGCACTCGCAGACGCGCTCCGCGGCGGATTCCCTTCTCCAGGCCATCGACCTCGCGGTCGCCGCGGAGGAGCTGGGCGCCGACGGCGCGTACTTCCGGGTCCATCACTTCGCGCGGCAGTACGCCTCGCCGTTCCCGCTGCTCGCGGCCATCGGCGCGCGCACCAGCCGGATCGAGATCGGCACCGGTGTGATCGACATGCGTTACGAGAACCCGCTTTACATGGCCGAGGACGCAGGCGCTGCGGACCTGATCTCAGAAGGCCGGCTTCAGCTCGGCCTCAGCCGGGGATCCCCGGAGCAGGTCATCGACGGCTGGCGTCACTTCGGCCATCTGCCGGCCGAGGGAACCACCGACAGCGACATGGCTCGCGCCCACACCGAGCGGCTCCTCGACGTGCTGAGCGGTGAGGGCTTCGCGCAGCCCAATCCCAATCCGATGTTCTCCAACCCGCCGGGACTGCTCCGTATCGAGCCGCACTCCGAGGGCCTCAGAGACCGTATCTGGTGGGGATCCGGCTCGAACGCCACCGCGGCGTGGGCGGCCACGCTCGGCATGAACCTGCAGAGCTCGACCCTGAAGGACGACGAGAGCGGCGAACCCCTGCATGTGCAGCAGCGCAAGCAGATCGAGGCCTACCGTGAGGCCTGGCGGAAGGCGGGTCACACCCGTACGCCGCGCGTCTCGGTCAGCCGCAGCATCTTCGCACTGGTCGACGACCGTGACCGCGCCTACTTCGGCCGCGAGGCCAACTCGAAGGATCAGATCGGCTACATCGACGCCGACACCCGCGCCATCTTCGGTCGCTCCTACGCCGCCGAGCCCGACGTGCTGGTCAAGCAGCTCGCCGAGGACGAAGCCGTCGCCGCCGCGGACACCCTGCTCCTCACCGTGCCGAACCAGCTCGGCGTCGCCTACAACGCCCATGTGATCGAGAGCATCCTGACCCACGTCGCTCCAGAACTGGGCTGGCGCTGAGAACACAGAGGTAGAGCGGGCTCCGGGGCCCGGTCGTGCGGCACCGTCTCTCCAGCACGGGAGTCGCGCGCCGGTGGCGGTCGATCGGCTGCCACCGGCCCGTGGCTGTCCGGGTTCGGGCTCACTGTGCTGCGTGCCCCCGCTGCGGTGGCCTGTCACTGTCGCACGGTACGGTCGCTCCAGATCGACAACGGGGAGAGCGCATGACGATCCACAGGCCGGGGCTGCCGCAAGACCTTCCGGACCCCGAAGTGCTGTGGGCGCGATGGGCGCTCGCGGCCGTCGTGGAGGCGACCACCGAGGCGGAGGAAAGTTCGCGTTACCGCACCGGTACCTGGATCGACGACGAGGGGCTGCACCTCGACGACTGCGGCTGCACCTGGTGGACGTTCTCCTGCCTCGGCGAAGGCCGGTACGTGCTGTACGGCGAGGACGAGTCGAGCGACTGCAAGTGGCACGAGCCGCCGGTCGACATGCTGGCGGGCGGTCCTGACTGGCTCCCCTACGAGGAACTGCGCGACCGCCTCGCGGGCAACGAGCTGGGCTGCGTCTACTGGTACGACAACGGCGCCTGGGCCCGCGCCCCCTACCCCCAGGACCTCAAGGACGACGGCCTGGACTGCGGGATGAGCCGGTTCGTGGAGCGCGACGAGGCCCACTGGCTGCTGGACGAGTACGTCGGATACGGCGCGCCCGCCCGCGAGCTCCTCATGGAGCACGCCGAGAGCCGCCGACTCACACCGGAGCTCCTCCAGGAGCACGTCTCCTCGCTGGAGGGCGGCGCCCCGGACCTTCCGGCGATGACCAGAGCGCTCCGGCGCGCGGGGCTGGATGCTCAGCTGCAATAACGCTCAGTCAGGTCCGTACGCACGTGGGTATGTTGCGGCGGCAGGTGGGCCAGGTTCCACGGCTCCTCACCGATCTGCCGCCCCTGCGCAGGTTCTTCGCCTTCGCCGTCCCAGCCGACGCCGCGGGACTATGGCAGGCGCGAGGACACAACGCGGTCGAGTTCACTCTGTTTTGCACCGGCGTGAAGAACCTCGAGGTGGACGGCTGGTCCGGGTGGCCCAGGAATGTGCCGCCCTGTCAGGCAATACGGTCGTACTGGCCGACCAGGGCACAGGAGACGATCGCCACTCCGACCGCCACCCCCAACCAAGCCGAAGCGAAGCCCAGGCGCCACGCCCGCTCAGCGGATGCACGCTCAGGGCAGACGCCCGAGCAGGCGTCGGACGGGGCAACCTCCCGTCGGTTCGGCAGTCTTAGTTCCCGGGGTGCACATGACGAGAGAGCACCAGGTTGCCTTCTTTCTCAGGGAGTTGGAGGCGGGTGACACCTGGCGACGGGCAGCGGCGGCAAAAGGGCTCGGCAAGCTCGGTGACACCGAGCACGCGGCGGTGCTCGTCCGGGCAGCCGGTGACCGCGCGCCCGAGGTGCGGGAAGGCGCGGCGGTGGGCTTGGGCAGGCTGGGGGTTTCCGTGGCCGGGGCCGAGGCGCTGCCCGCGCTGATGGATGATGACGATCCGTGGGTGCGCAGGCAGGCCTCTTTGGCGTCGCTCCGGCTCGGGCTGCGTGATCGCGAGGTCGTGGCGGCCTATGCGCGGCTGCTCGGCGATCCGGACCATCACCTGCGGATCAACGCCTTGGAGGGGTTGCGAGAGCTGGGTGTGCCCGGTGATGTTCCCGCGCTCGTCCGACTGCTGGGTGATCCGGCATACGGCGTCTGGGGTCGGGCACACAGCATGGTCTGCATGTTCAGGAACGATCCGGACGTCGAGGCGGAGCTGGTCCGTACCGCTCAGTGGGGGGAAGATGCCGCCCGCGTACGCGCCCTGTCGATGCTGCCCAAGCAGCACATCCACCGGCTGCTGCCGTCGCTGCTCAGAGCTCTGACTGACGGCTCTTCCGTCGAAGTGCGCCGCACGGTGGCTTCCCGACTGGATCGCGTGGACCGCCCGGAGACTCAGGACGCGCTGTTCGCCGCCCTGGAGGCGGAGCAGCACCCGGAGATGGCAGCACACCTACTGCTGTTGCTCGGGGGATCGGGTGATGAACGGCTTCTGGGCCCGGCCTCGCGCTGGCTGAGCGACGAGCGGGCGGGGCCGTGGGCCGCCGCTGCCCTGGGGTCCGTCGGCGACAGGGCCGCCGCCAGGCTTCTACGGGCTCTTCTCACCGGTCCGACAACGGACGTTCCCACGCTCGCGGCGGCAGCAACGGCCTACGGCGAGATAGGCAGATGGGACGCGGTGTGGCTGCTGCTGCCCCTGTTGGACCATGCCGCGAACGAGGTGTACGAGGGCGCGCTGCGTGGCCTGGACGCCATGGCGGACACCGGGTTCCGACCGTGGGAACGCGCGGCGGTCGCCCAGGCGCTGGTGGCCCGTCTCGGCACCGGCCCCACCCTGGTCGGGGTGGCGGAGAGTGTCCTTTCGGGCCTGGCGGAGGCTCTGCCGGGGCTGCGGGAACTGGTGGACCGGACCACCTTTCCCCGGGTCCGGGCCGCCGCGCTGTCGCTCCTGGACCCGCGCAACGCGACGGACGCCGGTACTCCCCACGATCTGCCGTTCTTCGTGCGGCACTTGGACGACGTGGACAACTGGGTGCGCCGGGCCGCCGTGGAGGGAATCGCCCACTGGGTGGAGGAGACGGGCATGCTCCCTCCGGGCGAGGAGCGGCTGCGCGAGCGGCTCGCCGCCCTGGGCTCGGACCCGAGTGATGTCGTACGTGAGGCTGTGGCCGAGACGCTGCGGGTCCTGGACGACTGCCGGAACCACTGATCTGTCGGCCAGTCCGCCGATCAAGCGGACCACGGTCAAGCAGAACGGCGAGGTCAGGTCAGCGGCGCCGTCACGACCATCGCGCCCGGCGCGATGCATGGCGGTCCGGCTTCGGCCGGGTCCTGTTCAAGCCCTCATCACACGTCCCCCTCCAGCGCCACGAGCCGGACGGCGATATACGGGCGTCCCGGCAGCGTCAGGGTGAACGTGCCCTCGTAGCTGCCGGGCAGGTCGGTGACCGTCATGTTCCACGTGTCGATGACTTCCGCCCGGTAGTGGGTTCCTGGGCGGAGTGCGAACAAGCGCCTGCGGGGCTGTGACACCCCGAAGTAGGTGAGGTAGTAGCGGTCTTCGACACCTCCGACGGGGAAGTCGAAGTCTCCGGGCTGCGGGTCGATGCCAGGGGCGTCGAGCGGGGTCTGCTCAAGGATCGTCCGGAGGAACTCGATGCGGGGGGTGCTTTCTCCCTTGAGGACGCCTCCCTTGGCCCACCACAGAATGTCGTCGTCGGACAGGTGGCACTCTCCGTGGGTGACGTATCCGCCGCGCACGATGCCGTCCCAGCAGCGCCGGACCATCTCCTGGGGCGTGAGGTTGCCCCAGCCCCAGTCGATGTCGCCTTCGTAGCCCATCTCGTCGAGGGCGACCGGCTTGCCCCACTGTTCCCGCCATGCGCGGGTGTCCTCAGGGCCGCGCTGGATGCTGGAGTGGGTGACCCAGTCGGCGCTGTTGTCGTAGAGCTCCACCCAGTTGTGCACGCTCAGCAGGTGATCGTGGGGATCGTGCCCGCGGATCACGGCGGCCGAGCGGTGCCAGTGGGCCGCGTCCTTGGACCACACCAGGTCGTACTCGTTCGCCAACGACCACCAGACGTTGGGGTGGGCGGCGAGTCGGGCGACCACGTACCGCAGGTACCGGTCGTCCGCGGCCGGGCCCATGTCCGAGAAGCCCCAGCGATCGTAGGGGTGGAACAGGATGAGGTCGGCTTCGATACCCAGTTCGCCGAGCTGCTCGATGCGCTGTTCGAGATGACGGAAGTAGGCGGGGTCGGGACGCTCGAAGTCCCAGCCGGTCTCCGGGGAGCCGGCGAAGGGGTAGCGCGGCGGCTCGTTGGTGTTGTGGATGAACGACTTGGGGAAGACGCACATTCTGATCTTGTTGAACGGGCTGTCCGCGAGGGTCTGCAGCGTCTGCTTCTCCAGGTCGTCGCCCTGGTGCGTCCAGGCGTAGGCGGTGGTTCCCACGGGGAGGAACCGGGTGCCGTCTGCGTGTCGGAAGTGGAATCGCTCGTGGACCCGGACGGGACCGTGGCTGTCGGGACTCGCGGGCTCGCAGGTGAAACCGCCCTCGATCCCGTCCAGTGAGCGGGCGTTGCTCGAGGTCTGGAAGGACCAGGAACCCTCTCGGTCCGGCATGAACCGGATCCGGTACACCCCGTCGCCGTCGTAGAAGCCGTGCGCCGTCAGGGCGTGTTCACCGTGCCGGAACACGGCCCGCAGGTCGACGTCGGTGAAGGGGTTCCCGTGCGCCGGGCCGTGCAGTTCCAGCTCGAACGTGCTCCATCTCCGGACCGTCTCGCGCTGGACGGTCCGGGCGCTGCCGAGCGCGGTGTCCGCCGGTTCGTAGTCGGCAGAGGGTACGGGCACCTGCTGGGTGGGCGGCTCCTCGACCGTCGTCTCCTCCACCGCTGCCACCTCTGCGAAGAAGGCTTCACGGGCGACGGGATCGACCCGGATCGGCAGCATCATCACGGTCACCTGCTCCAGGGTTCCATGCATGAACGGAACCCGCGTCAGGTCCTCCTCGAGACCGGGCAGGTACTTGCGGACCACGGCTGCGGCCTGGGGATTGCGAAGAACATCGCGGAGGACGGACTGGGGGCCGTAGGACATCTCATGCTCCTAGAGGTACGGGGTGGGGTATCACCGGTAGCGCAGCGCTCACGAGCCGCCCGTACCGTGATAGCGAAAGTCCGTGAAGTGGACGGTGCCTGCCTCGGCGAACATGCCGGTGACACGGCCGGTGAAGGGCACTGCCGTCTCGACGGACCAGTAGCGGCCGTCGAGTTCGGCGAGCTGGGTTTGCAGGCCGGTGTCGTCCACGACGGTGAGACGGATACGGTCACCGCCTGCCGACCACGGTGTTCCAACTGGGCCCGGTGGTACATCCGTCTCGATCCGGAGAACCAGCGTGTCGCCCGACACCTCGGCACTCCACGACTGAGTGATGGTCGACATCGTTGCTCGCGCCGTGACGCGTACGACGCCCGCCTGTGACGACTTCTCCGCGATCAGGGCCACGGTGAACCGTTCGTCGTAGCGCAGGCCGAGACCGCCCCTGCCGTCGCGCGGGTCGATCCGAACCTCGAAGCGGCTCTCCAGATGGCGCTGACGACGACCGACGAAGTCGGGCCGGAACACGTCCAGGCCCCCGGCGTCGGCACGGATCGTGAGATGCCCGGCTGCTACGTCGACGGTCGCCACCTCGCCGGGTGTGCGTCCGACCGCCAGCCAGCCGGGATCCGCCAGCGCGCCGGCCTCGGCGAGGTCGAAATGCTCGTCGACGGGCTCCGGGCGGGGATGGAGAGGAACCGGTGACAGCTGAGGCCAGCCGTCGCTCCACTCCACAGTGGTGGCGAAGGTCTCCCGCCCCAGCGGAGCGAAGGCACCAGCGGTCCGCGTACCGAGAAGGACCACCAGGTCCCGTCCGTCCGGGCCGCGCACCAGGTCGGCGTGTCCGGTCCGTTGCACGGGGGCGTCCGTGCCGACGGCCCGCAGGAGCGGATTGCCGGGTGCTCCCTCGAACGGCCCCTTGATGGACGGCCCGCGGGCCACGCTCACGGCGTGCCCGAACTCCGTACCGCCTTCCGCGATGAGCAAGTACCAGTGGTCGCCGCGCCGGTAGAGATGCGGGCCTTCGGGTGCCACCAGGCCGGTGCCGGACCAGAGCAACCGGGGCTGTTCCAGGACCTGCCCGGTCGCGAGGTCCACCCGGGCCTGGAGGATCCCGTCGTGGCTCCAGGGCTCGGTGTCCGACATCCGCAGCCCGCTGTAGGTGACGTAGGCCGTGCCGCTGTCGTCCCAGGCGAGATCCGGGTCGATGCCGTCGATGCCGTCGATGCGCACACCGTCGTCCCAGGGGCCGGCCGGATCCGGCGCGGTGAACACGACACAGCCGCGCGGGCCGGCGGTGATGTTGACGATCACGTGGAAGCGCCCGTCGTGGTGGCGGAGGGTCGGTGCCCACACGCCCGCGCCCGAGGGTGTTGCGCCGAGTCCCACCTGTTCCGGGCGTGTCGCGACGTTGCCGATGTGCTCCCAGGTCACGAAGTCCGTGCTGCGGTACACGGGGAGGGCCGGCAGGTACTCGAACGACGAGGTGACGGCGTAGTACGTGCCGTCGACGAGGACGCAGCTCGGGTCGGGGTTGAACCCGGGGATCAGCGGGTTGGGAAGTGCTGTCGGCTCATTGGGTGGTGCCATGTGCGGTTTCTCTTTCCTCGGAGCGGTCGGCAGTGGGGTGGCGGACGAAGCCGGGCCGGGCCTCGCAGACCAGGGCCGCGAGCAGAGCGAGTCCGCATGCCACCACGATCGGAGCGCGGGCGCCGTACGCGGTGATCAAAACTCCGGCGATCGCGGAGCCGAGCATGTTGCCGACGGCGAACATGCTGCCCATCCAGCCGAATGCCTCGGCGGCGGAGCCGGTGGGTGCCCGCGACGACAGTCGCTCGAACAGCGCGGACATCACCGGAGCGACCGTCATCCCCCAGAAGAACAGAACGACGGTCAGCGCGATCGTCCCTGGTGCCAGCGACAGGACGGCCAGCCCGGCGGCCAGGAAGAGCATCAGGCGACGCAGGCTCGCCGGGTGGTGACTGCGCGCGCCGTGGATCAGTCCGCCGACGAGGGATCCGAGGCTGCCGACGGCCAGCACGAAACCCGACTCCGACGACGCGTGCCGGCCGCTGACGACGGCCACCACGCCGATGACCTGTCCGGCCAGCGCGGCGGTCAGGAGGACCGTGGTGAGGAAGAGCCTCGGCAGACCCGGCGCCCACAGCACGCGGCCTTTGAGGGCATCGGTCGTAGGGGCACGGCCCGCTTCCGCGTTGCGATCGCAGACGTAGGCCAAAGTGCCGGCGAGGACGAACCCGGCACAGCCACCCATGGCGAGGCGGGGTCCGCCGAAAGCGGCGAACATGGCCACGACCACCGGCCCGACGACGAAGATCACTTCCTGTGCCGTCGCTTCGAGCGCGAAGAACGTACGCCGTTGTTCCGGCCGCACGAGGGCCGGCAGCGCGACTCTGACCGCTGCCGTCATCGGCGGCGTGCACAGACCGGTGAGCAGGGACAGTGCGACGAGCAGAACCGGCCGCGGGGGCACCAGGATCAGTGCCCCCATCGCGGCAGTGTGCAGGAGGGCTGTGATCGCGAGCACCGGGCGGCGGCCGTGGGTGTCGGCCAGTCTGCTCGACAGCGGCCCGGCGACCAGGGCTCCGGCCACGGCGGCGGCCGACACCAGGCTGTACACCGCGTACGTCGAGTGCCGGGTCGTCAGCATCATCAGCGCGAGGCCGGTCATGCCCTGGTGGAATCGGCCGATGATCGACGTGGTGAGAAGCCACGGGACCGAGGAGGTACGCAGCAGGTCTCGATAGGCGTGGGTGGACACCGTCACACGCCCGGAGTCGTAAACGACTGGGCAGGCTCGTCAGACATGCTCGGCCACAGCCTCGGAAAGGAAGGACCGCTGCGCGCTCGTCAGCACCCGCTTCTCGCCGACGAGTTCGAAGGCCCCTTCGATACGACGGTCGTCGGCGTCGAAACCGAGGAAGAAGTCCACCTGCGCCGGTTCGACGGCGAACTCCCGTGCCAGGTTGGTGTACCCCAGCTGGGCGGCGGCCAGGTCGAACGTGACCCGGCGGGACTCCCCCGCCGCGAGGTCGACTCGGCAGAAGCCGGCCAACTGCTGGGCGGGGCGGGTGACTCCCGTGGTGTTCACCCGCACGTAGAGCTGGAGGACGGTGGCGCCATGGACCCTTCCGGTGTTGGTGACGACAGCGCTGATCCGGACGGACCCTTCGGTGTCGGTCTCTCGGCCGCACTCGAGGTCGCCCAGGCCGAAGTCGGTGTAGCTGAGGCCGTGTCCGAAGGTGTAGAGAGGCGTGCCCGGCGTGTCCAGGTAGAGGGTGTCGGTCCCCGGGGGGAGCGGATTGCGGTAGCCGGTGCCGGATTTCTGGTGGTGGTGGACCGGGATCTGTCCGGTGTGCCGCGGGATGCTGTAGGGCAGCCTGCCGCTCGGGTTGACGGCGCCGAAGAGGACCTCCGCGACCGATTTCGGCCCGAACGGGCCGCCGTAGGGTGCCACCACGATCGCGCGGGCCCGGTGTACCGCTTCCGGCAAGGTGTAGGCGCGCCCCTGGAACAGCACCACGACGAAGGGGGTGCCGGTCGCGGCGACCGCCTCGACGAGCCGGGTCTGTACCTCCGGAAGCGCGATGTCGGCGGAGTCGCTGCCCTCGCCCTCGGTGCGCTCGCCGTTGAACCACAGGCTCGCCCCGCCGAGGGCGAGAACGACGACACCGCAGCGCCGTGCGACGCCGACGGCCCGCTCGATCGCCTCGTCGTCCAGGGGCTGGGTCAGAGTGGTGCCCTGCTCTGTCAGCACCGTTCCGGCGAACTCGGCGATCTCCTCGTGCAGCGGGCGCGCGCCGTAGTTGCGGCGGGCGAAAGTGTCCGAGTCGTCGGTGGTGAAGAGGGAGTCGTTCCAGGCGGTCTTGGCGGGCTCCGCGCCCACCATGTTCATCATCCCGCCGCGTTCGGCCGCCCGCACCGCGTCCCGCCACGCCGGGTAGGCGTACGTGGGGAACTGCAGCCAGGCCGCGTCCGCGTGCGGCCCGATCACGGCGACGTCCAGTCCCCGGGCCAGCGGCAGGATGCCGTCGTTCTCGACGAGAACGACCGAACGGCGGGCCAGTTCGGCGGAGAGCTCCCTGCCCTCCTCCCCGACAGCGGTGATGTCGATGTGCTCCTGCGGATACGGATTCTCGAACAGGCCCAGCTCGAACTTGGCGCGCAGGACGCGCAGCACGCAGATGTCGACCGCCTGTTCGTCGAGGCGGCCGGAGCGCACTTCGCCGACGAGAGCCTCGCCGTAGGCGAACGGAACGGGCAGCTCGACATCCAGGCCCGCACTGATGGCCATCCGGGCCGCTTCCGCCGCGTCCGCCGCCACGCGCTGGCGGGTGACGATCTGCTTGATGGTGTCGTAGTCCGAGGAGACGAAGCCTTCGAAGCCGAGGGTGTCGCGCAGCAGCTCGGTGAGGACTTCCCGGGAGGCCCCGGCGGGGACGCCGTCGACGTCGCTGTAGGAGTTCATCACGGACTTCAGGCCGGCGAGCTGGATCGCCGCCTCGAAGGGGTAGGCGAACAGATCGCGGGTGCGCCGGCTGCCGCCCTCGTAGGCGGACAGGTTGACGCCACCGGAGGGCAGGCCGTAGCCGAGGAAGTGCTTGGCCGTCGCGATGACGCCTTCGGTCAGGCTGTCGCCCTGAAGACCTCGCGTGTACGCGACGGAGAACGCCGCACACAGGTAGGGATCCTCGCCGTATGTCTCGTGGACACGGCCCCAGCGTGGGTCGAGGGCGACATCCATCACGGGGGACAGCGCCTGGCCGTAGCCCAGGCGGCGCATCTGGCGCCGGATCAGGTCCGCCATGCCGCCGACCAGGTCGGGGCTGAACGTGGCGGCAAGGCCTGTGGCGGTGGGAAAGACCATGTGCCCGCCGGTCATGAGGCCGTTGAGTGCCTCCTGGTGGATCAGTGCCGGAATGCCCAGGCGGGTGCGGGTGACGTACTGCCGCTGGATGGCCCCCGTCATACGGGCTACCCGGACCGGATCGTCGGCCGCGACGGCCGCGACGTGTCCGGGAGGGCCCTTGAGGAACTCGTCGGCCCCCTCGGCGTCGGAACCGTCGGCGTCGATCAGCCGCCAGGGCCAGGCGCAGGTGAGCTGCGCGCACTTCTCCTCGATGGTCATCTCCCGCAACAGCGACTCGGCGCGTACGTCTGCTGAGAGGCGGGCGTCCCGGAATTCGGGGGTCGAATCGATCGACATGGTGGGTCCGTTCTGTACTGTTCAGGACTTCGTGGCTCGCCGGTGCGGACGCGACAGACGCGTCCGACGCCGGGCTTCGAAAGCACCGATTCGGTACGGACCGATCAGTTGCTGCGGCGCGCCAGGATCTCGGCGACCCGCTGCTCGAACTCGCGGGCGGCCGGGGACGAGAACTCCGGCTGTGCGACGGCATGCGACAGGTGTGCGGCCTCGTCGTCGAGTCGCGCGGCGCACAGCGCGGCTATCTGCGGTTCGCCGCCCGGAGCGACGCCCGTCTCGACGGCCGCCTGGATGACGGCGGCCCAGGTTTCCTGGTCGTCGAGGACGTCGCGGACGGTGACCGGCGCGGGTCGCCGGCCGCCCGTCGTGTGCGGGTCGGGCACGTCCCAGCTGTGGCTGCCGTGTGTGACGCTCTCGCTCGTGTCGGCGCCCGGGATGCGCACGTGGGCGACCGTTCCGACCGGCACCACGGCCTCCAGGCGGAACCTTCCGTCCACGCGCTGCCAGCTCACCCGTGCTTCTCCGAACGGGGTGAGATGGCGGGCCGAGGCGGAGTCGAGGTCGGCGGGTGGCTCGGGGGCGACGATGATCTCGCGATAGCCCGGGGCGCCGGGGGCAAGGCCGGCGACCTTGCGGTGCAGCCAGTCCGCGACGGCGCCGAGTGCGTAGTGGTTGAACGAGGTCATCTCGCCGACGTTGAGGCTGCCGTCCGCCAGCATGCTGTCCCAGCGCTCCCAGATCGTGGTCGCGCCCATGGTCACGGGGTACAGCCAGGACGGGCACGCGGTCTGCAGGAGCAGCCGGTGGGCGACGTCGGCGTGCCCGGTCGAAGTGAGCGCGTCGGTCACCAGCGGGGTGCCGACGAAGCCGGTGGCGATGCGGAATCCGGCGGTGCGGACGAGGTCGGCGAGGCGCCGCCCGGCTTCCTGACGCTGCTCGGCGCCGGGCAGCAGTGCCCATTCGATGGCCAGGGCGTACACGGTCTGCGCGTCGGAGTGGATCCGGCCCGCCGGGGTGACGTAGGCGTGGGCGAAGGCGGCGCGGATCTCCGCCGCGAGGGCGGTGTAGTGGGCGGCTTCCTCGTTGTGACCGAGCACGCGGGCGGCCTCGGCGACGATCTCGGCCGAGCGGGCGAAGTGGGCGGTGGCGACCACCTCGTTGTCGGCTTGGGCGCGGGCCGGGTCGTCCGGCGGTGCGGTCGGGTCGAGCCAGTCGCCGAACTGGAAACCCCCGCTCCACAGCCGGTTCGGGCCGGCCAGGCGGGCCAGGCGGTCGACCCAGCGGCGCATGCTGGGCAACTGCCGCTCCAGCAGGGCGCGGTCGACGTAGCGCTGGTACAGCACCCACGGCACGACGGTCGCGGCGTCGCCCCAGGCGGCGGCGGTCGGGGACGGGGTGCGCAGCACATCGGGCACCACGAACGGCACCGCTCCGTCCGATTCCTGCTCCGCCGCGAGGTCGGCGAGCCAGGAGTCGAGGAAGCCGGCACAGTCGTAGAGGAAGGACGCGGTCGGCGCGAAGACCTGGATGTCGCCGGTCCAGCCGAGGCGTTCGTCGCGTTGCGGGCAGTCGGTGGGCACCTCCAGGAAGTTGCCGCGCATGCTCCATACGACGTTCTCGTGGAACCGGTTGAGCAGCTCGTGCGAGGAGTCGAACCAGCCCGTACGGGTCAGGTCGGAGCCGAGAACGATCGCCTCGACGTCCTCGGCGCGCAGGCCGGCCGCTCCGGCGACCTCGGCGTAGCGGAACCCGTGGAAGGTGAGGGCGGGTTCGAGATGCTCCTCTCCCCCGCCGGCCACGAAGTATCGGTCGGTCGCCTCGGCGGAGCGCAGTGGCCGGGTGCCGAGCTCCCCGTTCTCCAGAACCTCCGCGTGGCGGACGATCACTTCGGTGCCGGGGGTGAGACCACGTACGCGCAGCCGCACCCAGCCGACCGCCACCTGGCCGAAGTCGACGAGGGTCCGGCCCGCCGGTGAGGTCCACACCCGCTGGGCCGGCAGCACGGACGTGACCCGGGCGGGCGGACCGGGGGGTGCGACCAGACCGGTGAGGTCGGTGTCGACGATCTCGGTCGTGCCGGTGGCGGGGCGCCAGTGCGGGCCTCGTCGGCGCAGGTCGGTGGACTGGCCGTCGTAGAGGTCGTCGGCGAGGACGTCGCTCTCGCGCGCGGTCCACGTGCCGTCCGAGCCCAGGGTGTGCACGGCGCCGTCGGCAGTGGTGACCTCCAGTTGCGCGAGCACCGCCAGCCGGTCGCCGTAGAAGGCGCGGGTGTCGTGGAATCCGATGCGGCCGCGGTACCAGCCGTTGCCGAGCAGGACGTCCAGCTCGTTGCGGCCGCTGCGGACGAGGTCGGTGACGTCGTAGGTCTGGTAGGCGAGCCGGTGCTGGTAGGAGGTCCAGCCCGGGGTCAGGTGGAGGTCGCCGACGCGGCGGCCGTTGAGTGTGGCGACGTACAGGCCGTGGGCGCTGGCGTAGAGCCGGGCCCGTACCACCTCGCCGGGTACCTCCAGGACCCCGCCGAGGATGGGTGCGGGCTGGTGGAGTCCTCCGATGCCCACCGGGGCGACGAAGGCGGCCGTCCAGTCGGCCGGGTCCAACAGACCGGTCTCGACGACAGCTTGGGCACTCCACTCGCTCCAGTCCTCTCCCGCGTCGCCCTTGTGCGCCACCCGCACCCGGACGCCGGCGGACTCGCGCGACGCGAGCGGCTCACAGGGCCAGGGGACCAGCACCTGATCGGGGCCGTCCGCGCGGTAGCGCTCCGCGGCACCGGCGCGGCTGATCTCGATCTCGTACGCGGACTGCTCGTATCCTTCGTCGGCGCGCGGTACCGACCAGCTCAGGCGGGGGGTGCCGGTGCCCACGCCGAGCGTGGTCGATGACTGATGCTCGAAGCGGGGGGCACTCGGGGCGGCTGCCACGACCATGCAAGTCTCCAGGATTCTCGGACTTGGTGACCGGGTCGATCCGGCCGTACCGTTCACTGTGCAACGTTCTACATCAGGGAGACTAGGAACACGCTTTTAGAGGTGTCAAGACCTCGACACCTCATCGAGGAGGCAAGGACATCGTGATGACCCAGCTTTGCGAGGCGGCATGAGCGCCACTCCGGCGTCCAGGCGTGTGACCATCCAGGACGTCGCGAACGAGGCGCAGGTCTCGGTCTCCGCGGTGTCCAAGGTGCTGCGCGACGCGTACGGCGTCAGCGCGGAGATGCGCGCCAAGGTGACCGCGGCCATCGACAAGCTCGGCTATCGACCGCAGACCGGCGCGCGGGCCATGCGCGGCAGTTCCTTCACCATCGGCGTGATGCTCACCGAGATCTCCTCGCCGTTCCAGCAGCAGATCGCCGAGGCGATCACCGACGAGCTGGAACCGGGCCCCTACCAGGAAATACTGATCAGCGGCGGTGTCACCGCCGAACGTCAGCAGCGCAGTATCGAGGCCTTGGTCGACCGCCAGGTCGACGGGCTGATCGTGATCGCCCCGATCATGAAGACGTCCTGGCTCGAGCGGCTCGCCGCCAGCCTGCCCACGGTGGTGGTCGCGCGGCATGGCGGAGGGGCCAACTTCGACACCGTCGTGGACGACGATCACGGCGGCGCGCGTCTCGTCGTGGACCACCTGGTCCGGCTGGGCCATGAGCGCATCACGCACACCAGTCACCCCTCCGGCGGCCTGAAACCGCCGACGGCGCTGTCCCACACCGCCCGTTGCGACGGCTATGTGGCCGCGATGGAGCGTCACGGCCTACGGCCCGACGTGGTCGAGACGGCGTACTCGGAGGAGGGCGGCCACCGGGCCGCGGTGCAGGCACTGGCCCGGCCCACCCGGCCGACGGCCGTCTTCGCCGGCGCCGACATCGCCGCGCTGGGAGTGCTGCGCGCGGCGGAGGAACACGGCCTGCGGGTACCGGAGGACCTGACGGTCGCCGGGTATGACAACATCCACATCTCGGCGCTCGGCAGGATCTCCCTCACGACGGTCGACCAGTCCGACGTGGTCACCGGCCACATGAGCGCACGGTTGCTCCTGGAGCGGCTCAAGGGACGCACGCAGCCGGTGCACTACGTCATCGCGCCCCGGCTCGTGCCGCGCGGTACGAGCGCGGCTCCGGCACCGACCCACGCGGAGCCGACGGCACGGATACCTTCCGAAGCTCACGGCGACCGGCACTGAAGACATCCCTGGCCGACGCCCACGCGCGGCCGGGATGAACGGGCACATTACGGAACCGTTACCGCGTAAGGCGCGCCGCGAGTCTTGACACGATCTGGAAGTACTCCGTACGTTCCCGGCGTAGAACGTTGCACATCGCTTTTGTCTAGCTCAGTCCGCAAATGCGCGCCTTCCATCGAGTGCGGGGGTTCTCACCTCCCACCGGCCGACGCAGTCCGGACCGCGATCACTCTCCTTCGAAGGAGCCCATGATGCGGCGCACCACTCCCTCCGCCCGCCTGGCACTGACGTTGACCACCTCCCTGACCTCCCTGGCCCTGCTGAGCGCCTGCACCAGCTCCGACACGACGGGCAGCGCGGCCGGGTCCGGGGGCGGGGCCAAGGGGACCCTCACGCTGGGGATGTCGCAGGACATCCAGGGCTGGGACCCGACCAACCAGCCCACCTACCAGGGGTGGGCGGCAGCGGCCGTCTACGACACCGCCGTCCGCTGCGACGCGGACGGCAAGCCCCACCCGGCCGCCGCCCGGTCCTTCACCTTCGAGCCGGGCAACACCGGCGTGACCCTTCGCCTGCGCCCGGGGATGAAGTTCTCCGACGGCACCCCGTTCGACGCGGCGGCGGTGAAGGCGAATGTCGAGTACACCCAGAAGAACGCCGCGGCCGCCGCACGCTTCGCCGGCTGGAAGGTGACCACGCCCGACAACCTGACCGCGGTCATCAGCCTCACCGCGCCGAACCCACTGCTCACCGACCGCGTCTGCGCCCTGCGGATCGGCAGCCCGAAGTATCTGGCCGCCGGCAAGACGAACAAGGCGCCGGTCGGCTCGGGCCCGTACACCCTGGACGCCAAGGCGACGACGAACGGCTCCACGTACTCCTTCGTCAAGAACGACGCGTACTGGGGCGCGAAGGACTTCCCGTACCAGAAGCTGGTCATCAAGGTCCTCACCAATGAGACCGCCGCGATCAACGCCCTCAAGACGGGGCAGATCGACGGCTCGCTGATCACACAGGCGACGTACGACCAGGCGAAGTCCTCGGGCCTGAAGATCTGGTCGAAGAAGAGCCAGGTGACCCGCCTGCTGATCACGGACCACCTCGGCAAGAAGGTCCCCGCCCTGGGCAACCTGGACGTGCGCCGGGCGATGAACATGGTCTTCGACAAGGACGCGATCGCGAAGAACCTGTACCGCGGCCTCGCCGAGCCGACGGCCCAGATCTTCCGCCCCGGCTCCGCGGCGTACATCGACGGCCTGAAGGACCCCTATCCCTACGACGTCCAGGCCGCCAAGGCGCTGATGAAGAAGGCCGGTTACGCGAACGGCTTCACGCTCGAGATCCCCTACCTCCAGGGCCAGAACCTCGAGGCGCTCATGCCTGTCATCAAGCAGCAGCTCGGCCTGCTGGACATCAAGGTCAAGCAGGTCACCCTGTCCGGCCCGAACGCGATCGGCGACCTGCTCAGCGGCAAGTACCCCGTTCCCGTCTGGCAGCTCGGCAACTACGCCAACTCCGAGCAGGACATCATCGACTACATCCTCTCGGACGGCATCTGGAACGTGATGCACCAGAAGGACGCGAAGGTCGACGCGCTCTGGAGCAAGATCCTCACCGAGGATGCCGCGCAGTCCGCCAAGGACCAGCAGGAGCTCAACCGGTACGTCGTCGACCAGGCCTGGTTCGTGCCGATGGCCGAGACAAGCACGTTCTACGCGTACAGCTCCAAGATCAGCGTCCCGGCGGCGACCGACCCGTCAGGCCTGCACCCCATGCTGTGGGACTTCAAGTAGGCCGAGGCCGACGGCACTGAGGAAACTCAGGGATTGGAGCCGCAGATGTTCATCTCCGCGGTCAAGAAGCTCGTCCGGTCGGTGGCCGTCCTGTTCCTGGTCACGTTCGCGACCTTCGTGCTCATGTACGGCAACGGGCCGGGTATCGCCCGCGCGGTCCTGGGCACGGAGGCCGACGCGGCCAGAGTCAGGGCGAAGGTCACCGAACTCGGTCTCGACCGGCCCCTGCTCGTCCAGTACGGCAGCTGGCTCAAGGGGGTCCTCACGGGCAACCTCGGCGATTCGTTCTTCACCGGACAGTCGGTCGGATCCGTACTCTCCGCACGTGTGCCGGTGACGATCGCCCTGGTCGTCCTGGCCCTCGTCCTCACCGCCGTGGTGAGCGTCCTGCTCGGGGTGACCGCCGCGGTCCGCGGCGGGTGGGTCGACCGGGTGGTGCAGTTCCTCGCCGTGCTCGGCGCGGCCGTCCCGCCGTTCGTCGTCGGCATCGTCCTGGTCTTCGCCTTCGCGATCTCGGTACGCGTCTTCCCGGCGACCGGGTACGTCTCCCCCGACCAGAGCCTTTCGGGCTGGGCGAAGTCGATCACGCTGCCCGTCCTCGCCCTCCTCGTCGGATCCGTCGCCAACGCGGCCTCCCAGTTCCGGGGCGCCGTGAAGGACACGCTGTCCAAGGACTTCGTACGCACACTCAGAGCCCGCGGTATCAGCGAGTCGCGGATCGTCTTCCGGCACGTGCTGCGCAACGCCGGAGGACCGGGACTCACCGCGCTGAATCTCCAGACCACCGCGCTGATCGGTGGCGCGATCTTCATCGAGCAGGTCTTCGCGTTGCCGGGGCTGGGCGATCTCGGCAACCTCTCCGCCCAACAGGGCGATGTCCCGGTGGTGATGGGGGCGGTGCTGGTCACGATCCTCGTCGTCCTCGTGGTCAACATCCTCGGAGATCTGGCGAATTCCGCACTCAACCCGAAAGCGAGGCTGCGATGACCGTCCCCGAGCCTGTCCAGGCCGCAGGGGCAGCGAAGCCAGAGCCCTCGCCGAAGTCCCGCTCCTTCCTTGGCCGTCTGCTGAGCAACCCGGTGGCCTCGTGCTGCCTGCTCTTCCTGCTGCTCGTCGTCGTGTGCGGGCCGGCCGCCTCCTGGCTGGCACCGGTGGGTCCCAACGTCACGGATCTGGCGGCGGTCAACGCACCGTCGTTCAGCTCCGGGCACCTCCTGGGCGGAGACGCCTCGGGCCGTGACATCCTGTCGCGGCTGCTGTTCGGCACCCGCCAGACACTGATCGCCTGCGTGGTCGTCCTGGGCGTGTCCGTGGTGCTGGGCGTTACGAGCGGCCTGGCCGCCGGCTTCTACCGGGGCCGCTTCGAAGCGGTGTCCAACTGGATCTCCGACGTGGTGATGTCGCTGCCCGGCATCGTGCTCCTCATCGCGCTCTACGCCCGGACCGGCCCCGACATCGTGGCGGCCATGGCCGTCTTCGGCCTGCTCGTCGCACCCACGTACTTCCGCCTGGTCAGGTCGGTGGTCGTGGGTGTGCGCGGGGAGTTGTACGTGGACGCGGCCAAGGTGGTCGGCCTGTCCGACCTGCGCATCGTCGGACGGCATGTGCTGTGGGCGGTCCGCGCTCCCGTGATCATCCAGAGCTCGTTCGTGCTGGCGGCCGGTATCGGCATCGAGGCCGGCGTCAGCTTCCTCGGGCTCGGCGACCCGGACACGCCGTCGTGGGGAGGTGTCCTCCAGGACTCCTTCCGCAACGTCTACAACAACAAGTCGGCCGTTCTGTGGCCCGCTCTCGTCATCAGCCTGACGATCCTCGCGCTGGTGCTGCTCGGCAACGCCCTGCGCGATGTGCTCCAGGCATCGGGCGGCGCGAAGGACCTCACCCCCCGGCAGCGACGCGAGGTCGTGCGCGCGGCTCGCGAGCAGTCGCCCGCGTCGGCCGCCGAGCCACCCGCTCCGCCCGCCGACGACGCGGTGCTGTCGATCCGGGGCCTGCGCATCGGCTACCCGGACGGCGCCGGCAACGTGCGTGAGGTCGTGCACGGCGTCGACCTGGACGTGCGCCGCGGTGAGATCCGTGGCCTGGTCGGCGAGTCGGGCTCCGGCAAGACACAGATCGCCTACGCCACCTTGGGCATCCTGCCCCGCGAGGCGGTGATCCTCGGCGGCAGCGTCGTCCTGGACGGAGCGGACCTGCTGGCGAGCGAGGAGCGGATGCGGGCCGCACGCGGCCGGCGTATCGCCTACGTACCGCAGGAACCGATGTCCAACCTCGACCCCTGTTTCACGATCGGCGCCCAACTCGTCCACGGGCTGCGCGCGGTGAAGCGGATCAGCAAGAGCCAGGCGAAGGAGGAACTCCTCGCCCTGCTCGCCCGGGTCGGCATCAAGGACCCGGACAAGGTGTTCCGTCTGTACCCGCACGAGATCTCCGGCGGCATGGCACAGCGCGTGCTGATCTGCGGCGCGGTGGCCGCGGGCCCGGATCTGATCGTCGCCGACGAACCGACGACCGCTCTCGATGTGACCGTCCAGGCCGAGGTCCTGGAACTGCTGCGGGAGCTGCGGGACGAACGCGGCCTCGCGATGATCCTGGTGACCCACAATCTCGGCGTCGTCGCGGACATCTGCGACACGGTCAGCGTGATGAAGGACGGCCGGATCGTCGAACTGAACGACGTGGACGCCCTCTTCGCCAGTCCGGTCGAGGAGTACACGCAAGAGCTGCTGGCGTCGTCCCGCCGTGTCGAGATCGTGGAGGCCTGACGTGCCCGACGTGCCCGAAGTGACAAACCCTGACCTGTCGCCGTCCGAGGAACCCATCCTCCGCATCGAGCATCTGGTCGTGCGCTACGGCAGCCGGGGGCGCGGCGGTACGACCGTCATCGACGACGTCTCCTTCGACCTGTCCGCCGGCGAGACCCTGAGCCTGGTCGGCGAGTCCGGCTCGGGCAAGACCACGATCGGCCGGGCGATCCTCGGCCTGGCCCCGGTGACGGAGGGCCGCGTCACCTTCCGCGGCGAGACGGTCAGCAACATCTCCCGCGCACGCCGACGCCGTATCGCCCACGACATCCAGGTCGTCTTCCAGGACCCGTACTCGTCGCTCAACCCGTCGATGACCGTCGAGTCGATCCTCGTCGAACCGCTGCTCGCGGCCGGCGAGACGGGCGGTCTGGCCCGGGTGCACCGGCTGCTGGACGCGGTCGGGCTGCCCTCGGACTCCGGCAGGCGCTACCCGCGGGAGTTCTCCGGCGGACAGCGCCAGCGCATCGCCATCGCCCGGGCCCTCGCTCTCGACCCGGCCGTCATCATCTGCGACGAGCCCACCAGCGCCCTCGATGTCACCACCCAGGCCAGGGTGCTCACCCTGCTGCAGGACCTGCAGCGTGAGCGCGGCGTGGCCTATCTGTTCATCAGCCACGACCTGGGGGTCGTGCACGAGGTCAGCGACCGGATCGCCGTCCTCAACCACGGCGGCATCGTCGAGATCGGCAAGGCCCACGACGTCGCCACCAACCCCCAGCACCCCTATACCCGCAAGCTTCAGATGGCAGCGCCCGTGGCGGACCCGCAGAGGCAGCGAGAGCGCCGTGCCAAGCGCATCGCGCTCGCCGCGTCGACTGCTCCGGCACCCGGCGCGCCCCGGAGGGATTCATGAACAGCGCAACCCCGTCGTCCGACCCGACGTCCCCGTCCTCGAAGTGGTCGCGGCGCCACTTCGTGCGCAACACCGCGGTGGGCGGTGCGGCCGTCCTCGGCACATCGGCACTGGCTCAGCACGAGGCTTTCGCCGCTCCCCCGGCAGGGCCCGCGGCAGCGGCGTGGGAGCCCGACCCCGCGTACCGCACCCCGGTGATCGACAGCACCGAGGACCGGACCTCGCCGGTGCCGCACCGCAGGGTGACGGGGCACTTCCAGGGCACCGACAAGCGGTTCGCGTTCTTCTTCCCGCCCAAGGGGCAGTGGCACGGCCGGTTCTTCCAGAAGGCGTATCCGACCTACGACGAGAACGCCTCGGACACCACCATCGCCTTCGGCGCGGACAGCGGCGCGTACACGGTGCAGTGCGCCAGTGGCGGCGGCTTCCAGGTCGACGCGGCGGCCGCCGTCTTCTCCCGCAAGGTCGCGGCCCAGTACTACGGCACCTCCCGTCGCATCTACGGATACGTCTACGGCGGCAGCGGCGGGTCGTTCCAGACCGTCGGCGCCATGGAGAACACGACCGGCGTCTGGGACGGCGCGGTGCCGTTCGTGCCGGGCTCGCCGATGGCGATCCCGAACTACTTCCTCGTGCGCGGCATGGCCTGGTTCGTGCTGCGGGGCAAGGCCGCGCAGATCGCCGACGCGGTGCGACCGGGCGGCAGCAAGGACCCGTACGCCGGCCTGAACAAGGTCGAACGCGCCGTGCTCAAGGAGGTGACGGAACTCGGCGTGCCGCTGCGGGCGTGGGACGACTACGCCTACGTCCTCGGCCTGAAGGACCCGGTCTTCCTGACCGGCATCGGCGGCATAGCCCGCGCCATGGATCCCACCTACGCGGACGACTTCTGGAACGCGCCGGGCTATCTGGGCACGGAGAAATCCGGACTGGGTGACCTGTTCCGTGCCGCGCTGGTCGACAGCACGGCCACGATCACCAAGGTCGCCCGTGACTCCGGCAACGTCCCGACGAGCTTCACCATCGACTCCGTGGCGTCGAAGGACCTGACCGGCACCGAGTTCACGCTCTCCGCCTCGGGCGGTACGAAGATCGGCACGCTGAAGGGTTCGCTGGACCGCGAGTCCCGCGTCTTCACTCTCGCCGGCGGCAACACCTCCGAGATACTCGACGGTGTTGTCGACGGCGCCCAACTGCGGACGGACAACCGCTGGTTCCTCGCGCTCCTGTCCTACCACCGCCACCAGGTCCCGACCCGGTCCGGCTTCTACGCCTGGCACCAGTTCCTCGGCGCGGACGGCAAGCCGATCCACCCTCAACGGTCCGTCCAGGTGGGCGCGGCCATCTCGCAGAGCGTCAGCGGCGGAGGCACGTGGAGCGGCCGGCTCAACGGCAAGGCCATCATGGTCGCGAACCTGCTCGACACCGACGCCTTCCCGTGGGACGCCGACTGGTACAGCGCGCAGGTCAGGGCGGCGCTGGGCGACCAGTACGACGACACCTTCCGGCTCTGGTACAACGACAACGCCGATCACCTCGACGACGCGGTCGTCACTCCTGCCCGCGAGGCCCGGCTCGTCGAGTACGTTCCCATGCTTCAGCAGGCGCTGCGTGATGTCAGCGCCTGGGTGGAGCGCGGGGTGGAACCGGCGCGCTCCACTCGATACGACGTGGTCGGCAGCCAGGTCAAGGTTCCGCCGGAGGCTGCGCGGCGGCGTGGTGTCCAGCCCGTGGTGAACCTGACCGTGGGCGGCGGCGCGAGGATCGAGGTGGAGGCGGGCCGGCGCGTCCTGTTCAGGGCGACGGTCCAGGTTCCGCCCGGGGCCGGGAAGGTCGTGGCGGCGGAGTGGGACACGACCGGGGACGGTACGTACACCGCTGTGCCGTTCGGTCCGGTGCGCGACACCCTCGAGCTCCATCACACGCACACCTACACCGAGCCCGGCACCTACTTCGCGACGCTGCGGGCGACCTCACAGCGTGAGGGGGACCGCAGGACTCCCTTCGCCCGGGTGCAGAACCTGGGACGGGTGCGGGTCGTCGTCCGCGCCCCTGGAGCGCCCTCGTAGCCACCAGTCAGTCCACGATCGACGTGCGCCCGCCACCGGTGTTCCCGGAAGCCGGCGGCGGCACGGCGCTTCGACTTCATCGACGGAGCTGAACGCATGAGGGGGAGACCGAACATCACGGACGTGGCACGCGAGGCCGGCGTGTCGCTCGGCACCGTCTCCAACGTGCTCAACCGCCCCGAGGTCGTCGCGGAAGCGACCCGCAGGCGCGTGCTGACGGTGATCGACTCCTTGGGTTACGTGCGCGCCGAGGGAGCCAGACAGATGCGCGGCTGGGCCGCCCGGGTCGTGGCCGTCATGGTCCTCGACCTGGCCAATCCGTTCTTCACCGCTCTGGCGTCCGGTGTGGAGCAGGCCGCACGCGAGGCCGATCTGGGCGTCATGGTGTGCACCGGCGCCCGGGATCCGGGCGAGGCCGCGCGTCACATGGCGCTCATGTCCTCGCATCAGATCCGTGGCGCCGTCCTGTCGTCCGGTGAGGGCATCGGCCGGACGGTGGCGGCCTTCCGCCGCAACGCGATCCCCTTCGTCATGGCCGACCAGAACGCCTCGCAGCCGTCGGCCTGTTCCGTCGGCATCGACGACGTGGCCGGTGGCCATGCCGCCGCACGGCACCTCATCGAGCAGGGCCACCGCTCGATCGTGTACGTCAGCGGCCCGGACCGCCTCCAGCAGATTCGGGACCGGCGCTCGGGCGTGGTCACAGCCATCGATCAAGCCGGACTGCCCCCGACCAGCCTCAAGGAACTCGCCTGCGCAGACCTCACTGTCGCTGCCGGCAGGGACGCGGGCGAGCGCATCCTGGGCCTGCCTCAGAGGCCGACCGCCGTGTTCTGCGCCAACGACCTGCTCGCTCTCGGAGTCATGCAGGCGCTGTACGAGGCCCATCTGAGGGTGCCCGACGACATCGCGATCGTGGGATACGACGACATCGAGTTCGCGGCCTCCGCTGTCGTGCCTCTGACCTCGGTACGCCGGCCGGCATCCGCGATGGGGCGCCGGGCGGGCCAACTCCTCATCGAGGACACGACACCTGGTGTGCGGCACGAGCACGAGCACGTGGTCCTGACGCCCGAACTGGTCGTACGCCGGTCTTCCACCCGCCCGACCGCTTGACGCATCGGGTCCGCCTTCCTACGGTGAATGCATGTCCAATCAGCACCGCATAGACATTCACAACCCAGCGAGTGAACCGGTATACGGCGCGGGGGTCTGGCACTTCGCCACCTACGTCGACCGTTACGCCACGGACGGCTACGGCGAGCCGCGTACCGTCCTCGACGCCATCAAGCTCGCCGGCTCGGTCGGTGAACTCTCCGTTCTCGATCTCAACTGGCCCTTCCCTCCCGGGGACATCGGCACAGCCGAGGTCCAGCAGGCGCTGACCGAGCAGAACCTGCGCGCCATCGCCCTGACCCCGGAGATCTACACGGGCAAGTTCGCCAAGGGCGGCTTCACCAACCCCGACCCCGGCATCCGCCGGCAGGCCATCGACCTGGTCGCCGCGTCCGCCGAAGTCGGCCGCGCGCTGGGGGTGGAGTACATCAAGCTCTGGCCCGGCCAGGACGGCTACGACTACTCCTTCCAGGCGGACTACACCGACCTGTGGGCCAAGTCGGTCGACGCCGTGCGTGACGTCGCGCAGGCCTTCCCCGACCTGAAGTTCGCGATCGAGTACAAGCCGCGAGAGCCCCGCAACCGCATGGTCTTCTCCTCCGTCGCGCGGACGCTCCTCGCCATCCAGGACATGGGCGTGGACAACGTCGGTGTCCTGCTCGACTTCGGGCACTCGCTCTACGGCGGCGAGACGCCGGCCGAGGCCGCGCGCATGGCGATCGCCCGCGACAAGCTCTTCGCCATCGACGTCAACGACAACTTCCGCGGCTGGGACGACGACATGGTCGTCGGCTCCGTCCACCTCCTGGAGACCTTCGAGTTCTTCTTCGCACTCCACGACGCGGGCTGGCGGGGAGTGTGGCAACTGGACCAGTTCCCGTTCCGCGAGGACCCGGTGGAGGCCGCACGCGCCGGCATCCGCACGATGCGCGCCTTCCACCACGCGCTCGGCTATCTGGACCGCGACGAACTCGCCGTCGCCCAGGCCGCGCAGGACGCTCTCGGCGCCCAACGCATCGCCAAGCGAGCGCTGTTCCGCGCGCTCGCGGAAAGCGAGTCCGTGTGACCGCCATCCTCGAGGCCCCGGCCCCGCTCACCACCGACCAGTCGGCCGCAGGGAGCTACCTCAAGCGCGCCGCGCGCCTGCGCGCCCTGCCTCCCGCCGAGGCGGCCGCCGAACTCGCGGCGCTCTCCACTCTCGTACGGCGCGACATCCTCACCACGATCCACACGGCGGGGATGGGACATGTCGGCGGCGACCTGTCCGTCACCGACCTGCTGGTCACCGCGTTCTGGGGCACCCTGCGGGCACACCCCCAGGAGCCGGATCACCCGCTGCGCGACCGGTTCGTGCTCAGCAAGGGGCACTGTGCCGCGGCGCTGTACTCGACGCTCGCGTCCTGCGGATTCTTCCCGCGAGCCAGGCTGAGCGAGTTCATGGCACCGCTGTCGCCGCTGAACGGGCATCCGGCCCGGCTCAAAGTGCCGGGAGTGGAGACCAACACCGGACCGCTGGGCCACGGCTTTCCCGTCGCCACCGGGTGCGCCCTCGGAGCCAGGCTGCGCGGGGAATCGTGGCGCACCCTGGTCGTCCTCGGGGACGGCGAACTGCAGGAGGGTTCCAACTGGGAGGCCGCCATGACGGCCGCCCACCATGAACTCGCGAACCTGACGGCCGTGGTGGACCGCAACCGGCTGCAACAAGGCGCCCGCACCGAGGACACCGCATCCCTGGAGCCCCTGGACAAGAAGTGGGCGAGCTTCGGATGGGAGGTCCGCGTCATCGACGGACACGACCATCAGGCGATCAAGGAGGCCTACGCGCCATCGACCACCGGGCGCCCCGTCGCAGTGATCGCGAACACCGTCAAGGGCAAGGGCGTCTCCTTCATCGAGGACCGCGTCGAATGGCACCACAAGGTGCCCACCGACGAACAAGTCACGCTTGCGCTAGAGGAGTTGGACCAGTGACCGCCCCTGCCCAGCAGGCCGCCCTGCACGACTGCCGCACGGACTTCGCCGACGAACTGGCCGCCCTCGCGCGCGCCGACGAGCGCATCGTGGCCGTGTGCAACGACTCGGTCGGCTCCAGCAACCTCGTCGAGTTCCGCGAGGAGTTCCCCTCCCGCCTCGTCAACGTCGGGATCGCCGAGCAGGACATGGTCGGCGTCGCGGCGGGGCTCGCCAACGCCGGATTCGTGCCCTTCGTCTCGGCCGCCGCGCCCTTCCTCACCGGCCGCGCTCTCGAACAGATCAAGGCCGACATCGCCTACACGCACCGGCACGTCGTCCTGTGCGGTCAGAGCCCGGGCATGGCCTACGGCGAGCTCGGCCCCACGCACCACTCCATCGAGGACCTGTCGTGGATGCGCGCGGTCCCCGGCCTGGAAATCATCGTGCCCGCGGATCCGTCCGAGACCCGCGAGGCGGTGCGCTACGCCGCGGCGTCGGGCAGACCGACGTATCTGCGGATACCCCGCTTCAAGGTGCCCGCGGTCACGCCACCCGGCACTCCGTTCCGGGCGGGCCGCGCCAGGTGCCTCCTCGACGGCACGGATGTCACCCTGATCGCCGCGGGCACGCTGGTGTCGCGTGCGCTGGAGGCCGCCCGCCTCCTTGCCGACGACGGTATTTCGGCTCGCGTGCTCAACATGACGTTCGTCGAGCCGCTGGACGAAGCCGCCGTGGTCGCCGCGGCCCAGGAGACCGGAGCCATCGTCACGGCGGAGGAAGGACTCCTCTCCGGTGGACTCGGAGCCGCGGTCGCGAAGGTGGTGGCCGAACAACACCCGATACCCGTGCGCATGCTGGGTGTTCCGAGCTTCGCCCCGACCGGGAGCGCGGCCTTCCTGCTCGACCACTTCGGGCTGAACGCCGAGGGCCTGCGCCAAGCCGCCCACCAGGTGCTGGGCCGAACGCGATGAAGCCGCATCTGCTGGCCGTCGACCAGGGAACCAGTTCCACCAAGGCGCTGCTGATCGACTCCGCCGGCGAGATCGCCGCCCGGGCCGAGGTGCCGCTGTCGCAGTCCCATCCGGGTCCTGGCCTGGTGGAGCAGGACGCCTCGGCGATACTGGCGAGCGTCCGTACGGCGGTCGCCGAGTGTGTACGGGACGTCGAACCCAGCGGCGTCGCCGGTCTGGCACTGAGTACCCAGCGCGAATCGGTGGTCCTGTGGGACGGGGTGACCGGTCAGCCCGTCGCTCCGCTGGTCAGCTGGCAGGACCAGCGCGGAGGCGAGCACGCCGCTCGGCTCGCCCGGGCGGGGCACGCGAAGGAGATACGGCGACGCACCGGTCTCCCGCTCGATCCCATGTTCTCCGCGCTCAAGATGGCCTCGCTCCTCGACCAGTACGACCCCGGCCGCCACGGCACACGGTCCGGCGCCCTGCGTCTGGGCACGGTGGACGCCTTCCTGGTGCAGGCACTCACGGGCCGACGGGTCACCGAGATCGGCAACGCGTCCCGCACCCAGCTCCTCGACATCGCCACCGGCGACTGGGACGACGAACTGCTCGACCTTTTCGGCGTACCACGGCAGGCCCTGGCCCAGGTCGTCCCCTCCACCGGACCGTTCGGGACGGTACGCGCACTGGCACCGCTGCTCGACGGCACCCCGGTTCTCGCGGTGCTGGGTGATTCGCACGCCGCGCTGTTCGCCCACGCCGGCTGGCGGACCGGCACGGTGAAGGTCACCTACGGCACCGGCTCGTCCGCCATGACGGTCACGGACACGCCCGAGGCCGCGGAGCACCTGTGCACCACCGTCGCCTGGTCGACCGGGCGCCCGACCTACGCCCACGAGGCCAACATCAGATCCGCCGGTCGCACCCTCACCTGGCTCGCGGAACTCCTCGGCGCCACACCGGACGAACTCGTGCACCTCGCCGCCGACGCCGACGCGCACGACGTGACGCTGGTGCCGGCCTTCGGGGGCATCGGCGCACCCTGGTGGGACCCGCAGGCCGTGCCCGTCCTCGCCGGATTCCAGCTGGGTACCGGGCGTGCCCAACTCGCGCGCGCCGCACTGGAGTCGGTCGCCTTCCAGGTCGCGGACGTGCTCACCGCACTGCCAGGAATGCGGCGGGTCGTCGCCGACGGCGGGCTGAGCCGAAGCGATGCCCTCGTACGCTTCCAGGCCGACCTGTCGGGCGTGACCGTGGCACGCACGGCACACCATGAGCTCTCCGCCGCGGGCACTGCCCACCTGGCGGGACTCGGCCTCGGACTGTGGACCACCGCCGAACTGGAGCAGCGCGCCGACACCGACCTGCGGATCACCACCCCCACCTGGGACGACGACAAACGCCGTACCGCGCTCGCCCGCTGGCACCGACGGCTCGGCGCCGCGCGCGACCTCGGCAGCCCCCGGCCGACGGCCGCTCGCCAGGCGTAGGTGACACAGGGCAGGACGATCAGGACTCGATCGGCCACCGGCGATACCTTGTCCTTCGACGCTGACATTTCGAACAGTGGAAGGAGGCCAGGTGGCGGCAACCCCGTCGACTCCCGACCCCGACCACATGCGCCTGCTCGTCAAAGTGGCCCGCATGTATCACGAGCGCGGAGTACGACAGCCGGAGATCGCGGCGCGGCTGAACCTCTCGCAGCCCCGCGTGTCCCGCCTCCTCAAGGAGGCGGTCGACCGTGGTGTCGTACGCACCGTGGTCGTCCCTCCGGAGGGCGTTCACGCCGAGCTCGAGGACGCGCTCGTGGAGCATTGCGGGCTACGGGACGCGCTCGTGGTCGAGGTGGACGGGCCCGGAGTCGACGTCATTCCGGCTCTCGCCGCGGCGACCGCCACCTACCTCGACGCCACGCTCAAGGGAGGAGACACGATCGGTGTCTCCTCCTGGAGCTCGACGCTGCTGGAGTCGGTGAAGGTCATGCGGGCCAAGACCACCTCCGTGGCCCACGAGGTCGTACAACTCCTCGGCGGCTCCGGCAGCCCGGAGGTGCAGTTGCACGCCACGCGCCTCACGAGCCGGCTCGCCGAACTCACCGGCGCCCAGCCGGTGTTCGCGCCGTCCGCGGCGCTCGTCGGCAGCCGGGAACTCCGTGACCTGCTGTCGCGGGAGCCCGCGATGGCGGAGGCCATGCAGGCATGGTCACGTCTGACGGTGGCCCTCCTGGGCATCGGCAGCCTCGACCCCTCGCCGTTGCTGCGCCGCTCCGGCAACGCCATCACGGCCGAAGACCAGCGCGACCTCAGGAAACTGGGGGCGGTCGGCGATGTATGCGCCCGCTACTTCGACGCCGACGGCGAACCTGTCGACGCGCCCTTCAACGACCGCATCATCGGCATCGAGCCCGACCGACTGCGCGCCGTGGACCGGCGGATCGGGGTGGCCGGCGGCATGGACAAGGTGGCCGCGATCCGAGGTGCGGCTCGCGGTGGCTGGATCAACATCCTGATCACCGATGTCGAGGTGGCCAGGGAGCTGCTTCGGCAGTGAGTTCCTGTGAGACCACTCGGCCGCGCCGAGGCCCGAGGCGCAACCCCCGGCACAGGGTCCGGTGGTTGGCCTCGGGCCGGCACACGAGGGGGCGGCTCCTGGTAGGTGGTGACGCTGCGGAGGTGGGCAGTTGACCGCACCAGCCTCCGCCCCGGCACCCACCCGTCTACTGGTCGTCGCGCAGCCGGGCCGCCAGGGAGGTCAGGGACTCGGTCTCCTCGGTGTGTCCCAGGGCGGTCAGGTGGGAGATCGCGGCGTCGACACGGGTGAGGGCCGGGGCGGGGCGTTCCAGGTAGATGCCCTCCACGGCGCCCGCGAGGCGGACGCACTCGGCCCACTCGCCGGCGGCGTCGTCCCGGCCCGGCTCGCCGAGCAGGCCGAGTGCCTTGTCCAGGGCGGTCAGGGCGTCCTCGTACTCGCCCGCGTAGGCGTTGACCCGGCCGTACTCGTAGGCCAGGGCCGGGTCCAGGGCGCGGCCGTGGGCCTCGTAGCCGGCGGCGCGGGCCTCGTCGGCGACGCGGCCCGCGTCGGCCAGGAAGGCGAGCGCGCCGGGCAGGCCGTCCGCACCCTGCTGCTGGGCCTGGAGGCGGGCGAGTTCGCGCAGTGAGCTGCTGAGGCGCTCGTAGCGCGCCTCCCGCGCGTGGGCGGCGAGTGCCTGGTCAGCGACGTCGCGGGCGCGGTCGAACTCGCCGGACTCGCCGAGGAGTACGGCGGTCTCGGCGGCGATCATGGCGTGGCTGCCGGGGTCGTCGTCCCAGGCGGCGGACTCGGCCGCCAGGGCGACGAACTCCGCCGTCGCCGCCTTGAGGTCCTCCCCCGCGTGCAGTGCGCGGGCGCGGGTCAGGCGAAGTTGGGCGATCAGTCGGTCGTCCAGCTCTCCGGAGGTGACGTCGGGTTCCGTCAGCAGGGAGTCGAGGAGCGCGATGCAGTCCTCGATCCGGCCGAGGTCGAGGCTGAGCTGGGCGGCGTTGTTGTAGGTGCAGAACGCGTCCACCCGGCTGCCGCGGCGAAGGGCCACCTCCGCCGAGCGCGTGAGGTGCCGCAGTGCCTCGTCGGGGCGGCCCAGGTGCATGCAGGCCTCGGCGAGGTCACTGTGCAGCCGGGAGGTGTCGACGGTGTCGGCCGGCCACTCGGCGGCCAGTCGCAGGCCCTCGGCGAGGTCGTCGTACGCGGCCTGCGCGTCCCGCAGCCCGAACTGGAACCGGCCGCGCAGGCCGAGGGTGCGGGGCAGGTGCCAGGCGGGGCCGTGTGCCCTGAGCCGGTCGAGCAGGGCGTCGATCTCGGCGACCGCGGTGGGCAGATCGCCGGAGAGGGCGTGGGTGCTGGCCCTCAGCAGCAGGGCCCCGGCGATCTGGCCGGCGATGTCGTGCCTGGTGGCGAACGCGTGCAGCAGGTCCACCTCGGCGAACACCGTCGCGACCTGCTCCTTGTCGCCCGAGGCTTGCAGGCGCAGGGCGAGTGCGGTCACCCGCAGCCGCAGCAGACGGGCTTCGAGGAACGGCGCCTGGCCGGGCGTCTCCTCGTGGAGACGGACCATGGCCGCGTGGACGGCGGCCAGCTCGGCATCCTTCGACTCGGCTTCATCGGCGTCCTGCGCAGCGGGGATCTCCGCGGTCGCGAGCAGGGCGCAGGCGCGGGAGACCGCCGCGTGGCCGGGCTCCCCCGCGTCGTCGTACAGGGCCGCGGCCTCCTCGTGGAGGGCGGCGGATTCCGCGTACTCGTCCTTGTTGCCCGCCCGGTTCGCCTCTTCGGCCAGCAGGTCCGCGCGCAGCCGTACGAGCGAGCCGACGGCCGGGTCGTCGGGGTGGGCGTAGTCGCGGGCGGCGACGAGCGTACGCAGCCGCTCCCAGCAGGCCTGTGCGTCCGGGTGCCCCTCCTCGTCCAACGCCCTTGCCCGCAGGATGAGTTCGGCCAGATCGTCGGGGACCGCTGTGGCCGCACGGACCGTGGGCGCGGCGACCTCGGCGGCCTGGGCCACGTCGTCGAGGGCGCGGGGGCGCAGCGTCAGTTCCAGCGAGTCCACGAGCGGGGCACGCTCCAGGCGAGCCCTGCGGCGGTCGGTGTGGAACGCGGTTCCGTTGCGGGCGTCGAAACGGGCGGCGAGGTCGTCGGCGCGGCCGCGCACCTCGGCGCGCAGCTCGGCCACCGTCCAGGTACGGCCCGTGTACCCGGCGGTGGGCAGTTCGCCGTGTCCGAGGAGTTCGACGCGCTGGAGCAGGACCTCCACGCCGGTGAGGAAGCCGTACTGGTCCAGCGGCGAGTCGACCTCGTCGAACAGGTTCCGGTTCTCGGCGAGCAGTTCCAGGCCGCGCGCCTCGTTGCCGGTGAGCGCGCAGAACTCCAGGTGCCGGCCGACCTCCTCGGCCATCGAGGGGTTGCGGCGGCAGGCGCGGTAGCCGGTGAGATGCAGTTCGCGGGCCCGGTCGGCGCGGCCGGTGCGCAGCAGGGGCAGCAGCGCGTACGAGGCGGAGCGCGCCGGTTCCTCCTTGCAGGACTCCTTCCCGGCCAGGACGGGCTCGAAGGCGCGCAGGGCCCCTTCGTCGTCGCCCGCCCTGAGGTGGTGCCGGGCGCGCTGGCAGGTCTCGCAGGCCTCGCAGTCGCTGAGCCGGGTACGGATGCGACCCGTCCACAACTCGTAGGCGAGGGCGGTGTCCTCACCGACGTGCGCGGCGAGCTGGTACGCCTGTCCGTAGTACGGCTGGAGGCCCAGGTCGGCCTTCTCGTACCGGTCACGCATTTCCTGCAGCCACTGGCGCAGGCTGGTCAGCGGTATCTCCGGCAGCTGGCGCAGGGCGTGGGCCACCCACTTGAACCGCCAGAACAGCTGGTGGCGCAGACGCTCGTCGAAGGCGTCGGGCTGCTCGTCGAAGAGAGTGAGAAGCCGGGCGAAGACGACCGGGGACTTCCGCGGTTCGGAGCCGTAGGTGTACGCGTCCTGGAGTTCGAGGAGCGCGTGGATGAGGGCGGCGGGGTCCTCGAACTGCTCGGCGGCGTCGACGAGTTCCTCGGCGGTGACGGTGCGGGTCCGGCCGTACGGGCGCCGGTCGTTCTCCTGGAGCGCCTGGAACAGCTCGTCGGTGTTTTGGGGGGCGATCGGCATCGTCAGCTGTCCTTGCGGAGGGCGTGGGCGAGGAGGTCGAGGAAGGAGCGGTTGATCAGGCTCGACTCGGCGGGCCTCAACGGGCGCCGGGAGAGCATCGCGGCCTGTCCGTAGAGGGCTTCGGCGCTGGTGCGGGCCAGTTCGGGCTCGTCGATGGCGACCGCGGTGCGGACCAGGGGGTTGAGCTGGTTGAGGATCAGCTGGGCCCGCGGGGCCTCCTGGCGCAGAGCGCCGAGGATGTCGCCCCACAGGCCGCCCTCCTGCTCACGGGCGAGCTGGGAGCGGGTGCGCTCGTGCCGGGCCTCGCGGCTGTCGACGAGGAGGGCCGGGGCGGAGGCGGGCTGGAAGGTGCGCAGGGCGACGTCGCAGTCGAAGACGGCGAGGGCGTCGCGGGCCTGGGCGAGGTAGGGCGCGGCGGCCAGTTCCGTCTCCCGGTCGACGGGGTCGAGATGGGCGGTGAGGGTCGCCGGGTCGAGGTCGGCGACGCTGACCTCGGGCCTGATCTCGGGCAGCCGGTGGACCAGCTGACGGTCGTAGGTGTAGCCGCCGTTGACGACACCGAGCCCGGCGGCCGAGGCGATCGCGGCGACCTGTCGAAACTCCTCCACGCTGGAGGTCACCAGCACGGTGCGGTGGGTGCGGGCGAACTCGTCGAGGGTGCAGTGCCCGTCGGTCGTCTCGAACGGCAGCCAGGGCAGCAGCATCCGCAGGATCTCGTCGTCGTGCACCGCGAGCGACTTCACGGCCAGGTGGTGGGCCTGGAGGAAGCGGCCGAGCAGGTCCGGGTCGCTGGCGGCGGCCCGGGCGATCCACTCGCGCAGCCGCTCGGCGAGGGCGTCGCGGACCGCGGCGAGGGTGTCGTCCTCGTACAGGGCCTCACGGGACGCCGTCGGGCGCAGGCTCTCGGCGTCGACGACACAGCGGACGAAGAACGCCCAGTCGGGCAGGATCTCCTCGGCCTGTTCGGACAGCAGCATGCCCTTGACGTGCACGCGGTGGCCGTGCCGGCGCCCGGCCGGTACCGCCTCGGGGAGCACGCAGGCGATGCCCTTCAGGCCGACGGCCGGGAGGTCCAGTTCGATGGTGTCCAGCGGGGTGAATCCGAAGACCTCTTCGCCGTAGGCGGCCAGCGCGCGGGAGCGGGCTCCCGGGGTGGGGTACGTGCGCGACCACGGCGCGGGCTCGGGGTTCACCGGTTTGCCCGTGCCGCCCGTGCCGCTGTCGAAGGTCACCGGGTGACGCAGCAGGGAGCCGAAGTGCCGGGCCAGCGCGTGCACTTGGTCCGGCCGGGTCCACTCGCCCGCGTCGGCACGCGGCGTCAGCGTGACGGTGGTGCCGGGTCGGGGACGCGCGGAGGCGGGCAGGGTGCGGACGGTGTAGCTGCCGTCGCCGCGCCCCCGCCACTCCACGGCGGGCGCGTCGGGGGTGCGGGCGGAGCGGCTGACGACGTGGATCTCGTCCGCGACCAGGAAGCACGACAGCAGTCCGATGCCGAACTGCCCGATGAAGTCGGCGCGTTGCTCGGCGACCTGCTCGGCGCGCTTGCTGCTGCGGCCGATCGTGGCGAGGAAGGTGTGCACATCGGCCTCGGTGAGACCGACACCGTCGTCCTCGACCCGGACGACCGAGCCGTCGGCGTACAGGCGGATACCGAAGTCGCCCTGGGGCTCGATGGCGTGCCGTGCGGTGAGGGCGTCAACCGCGTTCTGAAGGAGTTCGCGCAGATAGACGCGAGGGCTGGAGTAGAGGTGGTGGGAGAGGAGGTCCACCAGGCCACGCAGGTCGACCTGGAAGGTGCGGTCGGTGGCGGCGTGGCCGGCGGTGTTGTCACGCAAGGGCATGGGGAAGTCCGGGTCTGAAGGCGACGGCAGGAGTGGGCGGTGGTCCGCGGGACCGGCCGAAGACGGGCGGGACAGTGCAGGAGGCGGCTCAGTGCAGAAGGCGGCTCAGAAGGCCTTGCGGAAGCGCGCGTAGACTTTCTCCGGGTCCGCCATGAAGGTCCACGGCCACCGGGTGAACACACCTTCCAGCTCGCGGAAGACGTTGGACGCCGTGCTGCTGCCGGCCAGCGAGAGGGCCATGGCGAAGATGTTGTAGTCGCCCTGCCAGCCCAGGCGACGCTCGTAGGCATGGTGCAGGATGCTGCGCTCCGCGGCCTCTCTCAACTCGGTCCGGATGCGCGGCTGCTGGAGGCAGTCGCGGTTGTCGGACTCCACCCAGTCCTCGATGTGCGCCATGGCGACGGCACAGCCGAGCCGGTGTCCGTCGGGTGCGGAGGCGAAGGCCTTCCGGGCGAAGTCCAGGGCCTGGCCCGGCTCTCCGCCCCACCGGGGCTGGAGGTGCGACACCCACTCCAGGTGGATGTCGAGATTCAGCGGATCACGGCGCAGACCGGCCGCGAGCCGGGCTTCCTGGACGCTGTCGCCGACGGACATGCCGCGTCCCGAGGTGAGCAGATGGCGCCACGGGGTGACCCAGTCGGGCTGCAGCTCGGCGGCTTCGAGCAGGTGCTCCTCGGCGATGCGCAGCCGCTTGTAGAAGGTCTGCCACTGCTCGCGGCTGACGTCCACGGCGAGGGCGGACGTGCGCGCCTCCCAGCCCCAGGAGACATGGCGCGCCCCCGATATCAGCAGTGCGGTCGCCCGGAGCTCCTTGTCGTCCTTGTCCTCCTCGGCGGCCCGGACGATCCACTCCTCCAGACCGTCCACATCGGTCAGCTGCCCCAGAACCGCCTGGTCGTGGCCGAGGTCGAAGGGGGCCAGCGCCGCCTTGACCGCCGTCCAGTCACCCGCGTCGGCCGCTTCGACCAGCGCGAGCACCCGCGTGTCCCCCAGCGCGCGCAGCGCGTACGTCCCGTGCTTCTTCTTGCCCGGGACGGCAAGGGCATGCGGATGCGCCGCCGTTCTGTCCGCACCTCTCCCGAACAACCTGCCCAGCATGCCGCGCCCTCCCCTGGTACCGCGTGATCGTGAAGGGCAGCATAAACGGCACCACTGACACCGCTTCCACAGGGTTTTCACCCACGCTCCACAGTGCCCCAACGGGCCGTTCCGGTCCGCTCCTGCCGGGCGTCGACCGTTCCTCTACTCAGAGGCAAGTGACGATGCCCACAATTTCGTTCAAGGATTCGAACAAAGAAATGTTCGACCGTCTGGCTTCTGCTTGGTCTGCGAGCAACGCGTCAGCAGCCGCTGACCCACGGCTGGGTGACCTCCAACCGCCCGCGGACGAGGAGCACGACGCGATGGGGGACCACGTGGCTGAGAACGAGATGTTGGTGTTCGGCGTCTCCGCGGTCGAAGAGGACATCTACCGTCATTTTTTGCGGAACCCGGATACACCCGTGGACGACGTCCATCTGCGCCTGCACATAGAGCCGGACACCGCACGGCTCTGCCTGGGCCGGCTGTACGAACTGGGCCTGCTGCACCCCACCGTCACGGACGGGCGGATCTCTCCGGCGGATCCCGAAGTGGCGCTGGCCCGGCTGGTGGACGTACGACTGCACGAACTCCACCAGGAGTTGCAGCGCGTCACCAGGTCCCGGCACGTGGTGGACGGGCTCCGCGCGGAACTCGGTACACGCCGTCACTCACCGCAGGGCATCGAGCAGTTGGAGGGCCTCGCCGAGATCCGCGACCGCATCGACGACCTGGCGTTCTTCGCCCGCGACGAGATCCTGTCCGTGGAGCCGTACACCAGACTGTCGCCGGAGAACATCGAGCGGTCACGGCCGCTGGACCTACGCTGTCTGCGCCGTGGCGTACGCATCCGCAGTGTCGTGCCGCGCAAGGTGCTGGAGGACGGGCCGACCGCCGGCTACCTCTGGGAACTGGTCCTCCACGGCGCCATGATCCGGGTCGTCGAGGACACCACGGAACGCATCCTCGTCTACGACCGCGCGGCGGCACTGATGCCGTTGGATCCCCAGAACACCTCCCGCGGCGCACTGCTGGCTCACAAGAGCGGGATCGTCGCCAACATCGTCGCTCTCTTCGAGAGGATCTGGGACGAGGCCGAGGACCTGGTGGACGCGGCGGACGGCCAGGACCAGGCTTCCGGACTGTCGGAGACCGAGCAGCGGGTGCTCGGCCTGATGTGCTCGGTCGGCAAGGACGAGGCGGGCGCACGCGAGTTGGGGGTCTCGGTGCGCACCTACCGGCGGTACGTCGCCGACCTCATGGAGATGCTCGGCGCCGCCAGCAGGGCGCAGGCCGCGCTGCTGGCGCGCGAGCGGGGCTGGATCTGACCGGGACACCTCCGGGTCCTCTCAGCTCTCCTGGTCCCAGCCGTACAGTGCCGTGTCCGCCAGCACCTCCCGCAGGGCGTGACGCACCGTGCTCCGGTCCGTGCCGCCGGCCAGATCGATCCACAGCCGGACCCGGTCGGGGCCGACCTCACAGGTGCAGGACCAGGTCGCCGGGAGCAGTCCCAGGAGGCGTACCACCGTGGTCTCGCCGGAGGGGGCCGCGCTGTCGCGGCGGACGGTGACGACCTCCACCGTGTCGGAGGTGGAATCGGGTGTCAGCATGTCCGCTCTCCCCTGGACGGTTCGGCGTGCGACGGGTTCAGGGCGTGCAGGGCGGCGGCGGTCATCGCCGCTATGCCGGTCGGCAGGGCGGTGCGGATGTCGGGGGCGAATGCCGGCGAGTGGTTCGACTCCACCGGCGGGCCGCCGGCCAGGGCCGCCCGCCATTGCTGGACACCGGTCACGCCGAGCATCCAGTACGCCGTGCGCACTCCGTCGGCCTCGGCGGCGAACCAGGGGAAGTCCTCGGTGGCGGTCGAGGCCGGCCAGTCGACCACCCGGTGCGTGCCGAACAGATCCTCGTGCACCCGGCGTACGGCCGCCGTGGTGGCCTCGTCGGGCATCAGCACGGGCGAGCGGGCGGTGACGATGAACTCGGGGTCCTTCGGGCAGCCGGAGGCCGCGCACTCGGCCCGTACGATCCGTTCGACGGCCGCCGTCACCCGGTCCAGCGCCGCCGCGGAGAACGCCCGTACGCACAGGCTCAGTTCGGCGTCGTCCGGGATCACGTTGCCGCGCTGCCCCGCGTGGAGCGAACCGACCGACAGGACGACCTGCTCCCCCGGCGCGGTCTCCCGGGAGACGACCGTCTGCAGACGCAGCACCGTGGAGGCGGCGGCCGGCACCGGGTCGACCGTCAGCTGTGGGGTGCCGGCGTGGCCGCCGCGGCCGTGGATGACGACGTCCATCGCGATGCTGCCGGCCATCAGCGGCCCCCGGCCGTGGGCGACCGTACCCGCGGGCAGCGGGGCGGAGTGCTGCGCCAGGACCACCTGGGGCGTGCCGAAGCGCTCGTACAGGCCGTCCGCCAGCATCGCGCGGGCCCCGTCGAGCGTCTCCTCGGCGGGCTGGCCGACGACCACAAGGGTGCCGCCCCAGGTGTCACGGGCGCGGGAGAGCTGCATGAGCGCTCCCGCCGCCGCGGCCATGTGCAGGTCGTGGCCGCAGGCGTGCATGACGCCGGGCACGGTGCTCTCGTACGGCACGCCGGTGCGTTCCGAGACCGGCAGCGCGTCGAGTTCGGTGCGCAGCATCACCGTGGGGCCGGGGCCGTTGCGCAGGACGCCGACGACACCGTGGCCGCCGACGCCGCGGGTGACCGCGCAGCCCTGCTGCTCCAGCCACGCGGCGAAGCGCGCGGCCGTGCGGCTCTCGGCGCCCGAGAGCTCCGGGTGGGCGTGCAGATCGAGGTAGAGCTCGATGGCGGACCGCAGTACGTCCCGCGGGACTCCAGATGTTCCGGTCACTGCCCTCACCTCCTCATTCCCTCACTTGTCCATGGGTCGGTCGTCGCACATGTCCGTTGTTCGCGAGCGTGCGGTCCGGGTCCTCCAGACCTCTGTCGGGTCGCTGTCAGGGGGTGACAGCGATCTGAGAGCGGGAGCCGGGCCGATCTGACAGCGGCCGCCGTTGGAATGGAGTCATCGAAGGGGAACACCGCCGGAACAGCCGGCAGGCCCCGCCGGACGAAGGAGAACCCCATGGCCCCCAAGACCGAGCTCGCCACCCTTGCCGACGAGATCCTGGAGCTGGAGTCGGAGACCTTCGAGATCTCGGACTACTCGGACGCGGTCGAGGTCGTCCTCGCCGGTTCGACGTCCTCCTCCTCCACGTCGACCTGCTCCAGCACCACCAGCACCACCTCCTGCAGCGCCTGATCCGGCGCCTGCCTCCGATCGGCAGCCCCTTCCTCGACGGGATCCCCGTCCTGGAGGGGGCTGCCGGGCGTTGCGGCCCAGACAACACGCGCATGGCCGGCGGCACAGAGTGCCGCCGGCCCGGCGCCGGTAGGGGAAGCCCCCTTGGTCAGGGGAACGGGTGCGGTACGACCTTGATGTCCGACTCCGGCAGATCGTCCGTACGCCGGCCCGCCGCCCGCAGGGCGGTCCTCAGCCGGGGCATCAGCAGGGCCCTCTGCCTGGTCCAGCCGAAGTCGAGCGGGAGCAGACCCGGAACGATCGTGCTGACCGTGTGCAGCCCCATCCGGTGCTGCTCTGGGGTCGTCTGGTCGACGGCGATGACGTCGTGTCCGGTGCGGACCAGCTCGTCCCGCAACAGCGCCAGGTCGTCGAACAGGTCGCCGGTGCGCGGCCGCACGGCCTCCCAGTCGCGGTACACCTCACCCAGCGGCAGTACGGCCTCGGGCTCCAGGTACTCGCGGGCATGCTCCGCCATCCGCGGCAGGCCGTAGAGCTGGGCGTGGTCTTTCAGGTGCAGCACCTTGGTGAAGTCCCGTGCCATGTCCTCCAGTTCACCGTGCCGCTCGGCGACCTGGTAGGGCAGATGGGGGATGTACGTCAGCACCTCGGAGAGCGCCGAGTCGACGGTTCCCTCCGGGTCGAAGCCGGCCGCCGCGCTGAAGGAGAGCGTGCCGTAACCGCCGTCACGGCGGACGGCGAGGGCGGTGACGACCGGGACGGCGAGATCCATCCGGGTGTCGAAGGCGTGCACGTCGTAGCCGTGCAGCGCGGCCCGGTCGAGCATGGAGCGGACCGTGCCCCGGCAGGAGCCGAGGTCGATCTCGGTGAGACGGGCCCGGCCGTACCAGGCGAGCAGGAACGCGTCGCGCTCGATGAGTTCCAGCAGTCCGAAGAAGATGGCCTCCTCCAGACTGCCGCCGGTGGCACAGCCGTTGGAGCATTCGAAGACGAAGTTGTCGGCGTCCACGCCGGCGCTGTAGTGCGCGAGGCGGGACGGCACGAGGATCGGGCGGTCGTCGCGCAACGAGTGCCCCCACACCCAGGGGATCGGCCGGTCCGGGTCGAAGGGGCTGACGAGGTGGTCCCGCGCGTAGGTCTCGGGGGCGTAGAAGCCGCACTCCGCCGGGTTCAGCGCACGGTCCGCGAGGCGGTGGTACGAGTCGACGACCGGCTCGGTGCCCCGGCGCCGGTGCGTACCGGCGTACCGCTCGAGGCCTTCGAGGTAGGCGAGGGTGCGGCTGGTGCGGTAGCTGTTGGCCTGGCCGCTCCAGGTGACGTCGTTCAGGCCTGCGTATCCGCGGACGAAGTGCGTGCCGGCGACCGGAGCGGTGGTGGTCGACGCCGGGTTGATCCAGGTGTCCGAACCAAGGGCGCCACAGACCGGGTTGGCCAGGGCGGTGGTCGGCAGCGGATAGGTGTCCAGGGCCCGCAGCCGGTATCCGGCCGGGTCCGGCTTGGGCGCGGACCCCAGCCGCATCCGCGCCGACTCGGCGGTGTCGGGACGCGTCGCCACGCAGGAGGGACACAGGGGCTCCGGCAGTATCGGAAAGCCGGCGGTGGCGAGGGTGACGAGATCGACCCGGGTGACCTGCGGCAGCGTGCGGTCTGCGGCGGGACGCTGTGCGGCGGCAACTGCGTTGGGGCGTACGCCAGTTACGGTACGCGTCCCGGTCCCTGCGACGGCAGCGGACCCGACCGGAGCATCAACTCCGGTCCCCGCACCGCTCAGTACCGCGCGATACGCCGACCAGACCGCGTCGACGGCGTACTCCGTGAGCACCGGCCACTGCACCGCGCCCTTCGGCTCGTGGCCGAGTTCGAGGGCCTCGCGTTCGGAGCGGCTGCGCAGTCGTTGCCAGCGCATGGCGAGGCACTGGCCGCAGGCCGTGGTGCCCGGTTCACCTCCCCACGGTCCGATCAGCACGGCGCGGGAGGTGAGGTGGACGGTGGCCGTCGGCCGGGTCGCGGCGTACGGGTCGCGGTGGCCGAAGCCCAGGGTGTCGGCGGCGCCGAGCGGTACCACCAGCGGGGCGGGGAGAGCGTGCTCCCCGCCCGCCGGACCGTACTCCGCCTCGTGGCGCGCGCTCAGGGCCCGCTGGAGCATGGCGCGGCCGCCCTCCAGCGGGGTGTCCGAGGTCGACTCCGCCAAGGCTGCCAGGGCCTGGACGGCCCCCGTGGTCACGGTCGTCGGTGTCATGACTTGTCGCTCCAGCGGAAGGTCTTCAGCGCGACGGCGCAGAGGACGAGGGCGAACGCGGCGAGCACTGCGCAGGCGACGGCGATGTCGCCCGTCCCGTCGGTCCCGGTGAGGGCCGCGGAGACGCCGTCGTTGAAATAGCGCAACGGCAGCACCCGCGACAGGTTCTGCATCCAGCCCGGCATGGCGTCGAGCGGGAAGAACGATCCGGAGAGGAACGCCATGGGAATCATCAGGAAGTTCGCGACCGCGGCGACGGCCTCCGGAGTCCTGGCGTACGAGCCGACGACCACGCCGATGGCGAGGAACGCGGTGATGCCCAGAACGAGCACGGGCAGTGCCAGCGGCCAGCGGGCCGACAGGCTCAGCCCGAACGACGGCAGCACGGCGACGGCGACGAACAGCACCGCCTGGACCACCCCGATGGCGAGGGCCAGCACATAGCGGGAACCGAGCACACTCGACAGCCGGGTGGGCGTCATCCGCACCAGCCGCAGGATGTCGTCGCGGCGCCACTGCATGAGGGTGAAGCCGACGCCGAACACCGCGGCGTTGGCGACGCCCCAGGACAGCACGCCGGGGGCGATGTAGTTGATGTAGGGCTTCCCGCTCTGCTCGACCTCCTGGCCGTGGAAGATCAGCCCGAACACGATCAGGAAGAGCAGCGGGAAGGCGAAGGTGAAGAAGAGGGTGGTCTTGTCCCGGGTGTAGGCCCGGTACCCGGCCTGACTCAGCGCTGCGTATGCGCTCATGGTGGTGTCTCCGTATCCGGTGGCTGTTCGGTGCCGAGGTGCCCGGCCGGTGTGGGCGGCCGGTGCGCCGGGTCTACGACTGGGCGGTGCCGGTGAGTTCGAGGTAGACGTCCTCGAGGCTCGCCGTGCGGGTCTGTACGCCCTGGAGGCCGACGAGTTCGTCGATGGCGGCCAGGACGGGGCCGGACTGAAGGGTCTCCAGCACGATGTCGCCGGCCTCCTCGACGACCCGGTCCACGCCGGGAATCGCTCGCGCGGCCGCGAGGGTCAGCCGCTCGCCGGGAACCAGCAGCCGTGTCGTGGGACTGCCCGCCGCCACCAGCCGCCTGGGGGTGTCGAGAGCGGCGATCCGGCCGTGGATCATGATGGCGACGCGGTCGCAGAGCGCCTCGGCCTCGTCCAGGTGGTGGGTCGTGTAGACAATGGTGCGGCCCGCGCGCTTGAGGTCGCGCAGCACCTCCCACAGGGCGCGGCGCGCCTGCGGGTCGAGGGCGGCGGTGGGCTCGTCGAGGAAGATCAGCTCCGGGCCGTGGACCAGCGCGGAGGCGATGGCGAGCCGCTGGCGCTGCCCGCCGGACAGGTCGTCCACCCGGTGGTCGCCCTGCTCGGTCAGTCCGACGCTCGCCAGGGCCCGTTCGGCCGCCTCCCGGTCGGTGCGGTACAGCGCGGCCATGGTCCGCAGGTGCTCACGCGCGGTCAGCCGCACGAAGAACGCCGAGGACTGGGTCTGTACGCCGAGCCGCGGCAGCAGCGCGACATTGCGCGGCCAGGGCTGCTCACCGAGGACCGACACCGTGCCGGAGTCCGCCTGCCGCTGTCCCTCCATGATCTCGACCAGGGTGGTCTTGCCCGCGCCGTTGGGACCGAGCAGCCCGAAGAACTCGCCGCGTGCCACCGTCAGCGAGATGCCGTCGACGGCGTGGATGCTTCCGTAGCGCTTGTGGACGCCGTCGAGGACGACGGCCGGCCCGTCCCCGGCGGACTGGGCGAAGGCGGCGGTCATGGGACTCTCCTTGGGATGGGTGCTCGCGTCGGTCGAGGTGCTCACGGTGTTCACGACGTCGTCAGCAGGAAGTGGGTGAGGGACACCGCGCCCGCGACGAGCACGCCGAGGACGAGCAGGCACAGGAGGCCGTAGGCGGTGTACGCGATCCGGGCGCGGCGCGGGTAACCGGCCGCGAGGGCGTCCCGGCGCACGGCCAGGCGCAGATACGCGCCGCTGGACGCCGCCAGCTCGGTCGCGCCCAGCACCTGGCCGACGATCTTGTATCCGTCGAGCGGCGGGAGCGGGACCAGCATGGCGAACGCCTGGACGCTGCCGAGGAACAGCAGCCCCGCCAGGGCGTCGTGGGTGGCGTCGTCCAGGGGCGCCAGCAGCCAGAGCGCGAAGAACGGCAGCAGGAACAGCAGGTTCATCGCCGCACCGGCCAGGGCCGTCGCGACACGTGCCCAACGGGTGGGCAGATAAAGGTAGTTGTCCACCGTGCAGTACATGATCACCGAGGGCAGCCGCCAGCGCAGGCCTATCTCGGAGACGCGGCCTCCGTAGTGCTTGGCCACCACACCGTGGGCCAGCTCGTGCAGGGCGGTGCTCAGCCACAGCAGGGCGCCCGTCGCGGTCAGCAGGACCGGGTTCGTGAACGTCTCCCGGGTGGCCAGAACCAGTTCGTCCGCCCGCCAGACCAGGACGGCCTCCATGACGGCGACGAGGGTCAGCAGCGGCACCATCCACCAGCGGGACAGCAGGAACCCGGCCGCGCGGTGCAGCCGGCCCGCGGTCGCGTCCGCGTCGGCGACGAGCGGCAGCGTGCCACGCAGCAGCCCCCGTTCCTCCGCCGGCTCCTTCCCGGTCTCCGCTGCCTCTGATGCCGAGTCCGGTGCCGGGGCCGCCGCGGGTGCCCCGGCCAGCAGCCCGCGGGTGCCCAGCATCCGCAACACCTGCTGCCAGTTGGCGTCGGACAGGCGCCGCCCGTACCGCCCCGCGTACTCCGCGCCGATCTCCTCCAGGCTCCGCGAGCCGTCCATCCGCGAGATCAGGAAGTGCTCCCTGGTCCCGACCTTGAAGGACTGCCCGCTCTCCGTGTTCTTGATCAGATGCACGACCCCGTCGCCCAGCAGCAGCTCGTCGCTGACCCGCACCTCCGGCCGCAGCTCGGGGCGATACCGCTCCACGGAGGCGACCGAGGCGGCCGGAGGGAGCGGGGCGCTCATGACGCCGCCTCCGTGGGCCTCTCGCGCAGGCAGCGGCCCAGCACGTGGGAGAGGTAGGCCTCGTCCCGGATGGTGACGTGCAGCCGGTTGTTCGTCATGTGCATGTACGGGGACAGCAGGAGCGGCAGGGCAACGGCCGGATCGGTGACGGTCTCGTCCCGTTCGCCGTCCCAGGACCGGAACACCAGGTCACCGTCGGCCGCCAACACCCGGGCCCTGTCCCGCAGTTCGGCGCAGTGTTCGGCCCAGCCGGCCAGGAAGGCGGGCAGTCCGCCGGGCTCGCCCCGGGTGACGGCCGCGCGAATCCCGGCGAAGCGGGCGGTCAAGCCCGGTGCCATCGCCGCGTAGTTGCTGTCGTACTCGGCACTGCCGATGAAGCCGGTGCCGGGAAACGCCTTGTGCCAGAACTCGTAGTAACTGTCCAGGTAGTCGGCCAGCTCCTGGTCGCCCGGCAGGAAGGTGCCGGACATCACCATCATCAGCTGGGCCGCGGTGCCGAGCAGGACCGTCCGCAGATGGAGGTTCTTCGTCCGGAAGGCGTCGATGACCAGGTCACTGGAGTGCCGGAAGTGCCACTCGGCGAGCTCGATCCCGGCCGGGCCGCCGTACTTGCCGTACTCCGGCTCGTACGCCTCGGCGCTGCGGGAGTTGTTGGGGCGCAGGTTCATCCGCCCCTGGTCGTCCATGTAGTGGCCGCGCTCGGCGCCCGGGAACTCGATCTCGAAGAGCGTGTTGTAGAAATCGTTGAGGAAGCCCGAGTCCACCTCGTACAGCGCGGGGCGCGCGGCGAGGAAGGCGTCGATCGCCCGCTCGGTGCGGCGGCGCACCTCCGGCCCGGCCTCGGGTGTGGCGGGCTTGAGGCGCAGGCGGACGTGCGGGCCCTCCAGCCAGTAGTTGATGAAGAAGTAGCCCGCGATCAGTTTCTCCGCCTCCAGTTCGTCCACCAGCGGGCGGACGCACTCGAGGAGCAGGGGGCGCGGGTTGGCGGCGTAGAAGACGTGCGTGGCCTGCCACGCGCCGGCTCCCGCGACGGTGGTGACGGTCATGATGGGTTCCTCCGTCGGGTGGAGACGGCAGTGGAGTGGTCGGTGGCGGCGGTGGACGTGTCGGTGAACGCGGAGGTCTCCACCGCCAGTTCGGCGACATGGCGGCCCCGGTGGGAGACGGCGTGCAGGCCGTCCTCGTCGGGGAGCATTTCCCGGAACACCGCGCGCGCCTCCGGGCTCTTGAGCAGCGCCTCGAACGCGGTGAGCGACAGCGGGCTGTCGAAGTCGAGGTACTGCGGCTTGGCACCGGTGGCGCCGCGCGCCCCGCTGTCCGAGACGGTCACGAAGACCCGGTCGGGCAGCCGGTGCGCCCGCCGGAAGCGGTGCCAGCCGAGGAACCACTCCTCGTCCGGCATGCCCGGCGTGTGCAGTGGCAGTTCGGAGGCGGGCGCGCTCCAGCTGCGTCGGCTCAGTACGACGCTGCCGTGCCGCACGCGCGGACGCCGGGTCACTCCGGCCACGGGCTCGCTCTCCGGGACGCCGCCCCAGACGTTGAGCGGGGCCATCGAGGTCGGGGAGAGCAGCAGGAGGGTGCGAGGCAGTTCCGGCAGGGCGAGCGGCACCAGGTAGCCCAGATAGACGGGGATCACTTCACGGCCGAGCCGTGCCGAGCGCAGCACCAGCCGGTCCTCGGCCTCGTCGTGCTCGATGAAGAGGTCGTCGAGACGCAGGCCGAACTCCTCGGGCAGGGTGCCCGTCTCGCCGGGGCAGACGATCTCGTACTCGGTCAGCCGACCGTGCAGATTCAGGTTGCTGGTGACAGGGCCCCCGGTGACCTCGGCGAACACCGCGCCAGGCGGGCACAGGCCGTCCGCGTCCTGGCGCAGCCGGTCGTCGAGCCCTTCGAAGCAGTGTGTGAACCGGCTGAAGGGGAACGACAGCCCGCCGTAGGAGCGGTTGAGGACGACCAGCGGTTCACCGGCGCCGTGGGCGAGCTGGAGGTGGTGGCTCATGGGCGCGAACTTCGGTGCCACGTCGGCCAGTTCGCCTCCCACGTCGGTGAGGAAGGTTTCGTCGAGGACGAGTTCGTCGGAGCCGACCGCGCCGTCCGTCCCTGTCACCCCGTCCCACAGGGCCCGCATCCGCTCCACGAAGGTCTGGCGCGCGGTGTCGAGGGCCTTCAGCTGGGCCAGGCCCAGCCAGTTCTCTTCGGGCACGTACCGCCCCTCCGCGTCGAACGACGTGCGCCCGGCGGTGAACGACATGTACTGGTCGAAGAAGTCCTCGTGGAAGTCGTGCACGAGCTTGAGCAGGTCGTCGCAGCGCCCGCCGGCCCCGTAGCGGGCGAGGAAGAAGCCCTTGAACGTGATGCGCTGCGGCAGGGTCAGGTCGAAGGCGGGCAGGATCCGCTCCACCCTGCCGAGCGGTCCGGCGGCCAGCTTCGTCCAGGCGTCCAGGCCGAGCGTGACGTCCCGGCCGGCCGCGGCGTCCTCGTACAGCACGGTCTGCGGGACCCTGGCGCGTTCGGCGCCCAGCTCCTCCTGGACGGTCCGCAGTCCCTCGCGCAGCCGGCGCAGCAGCTCCCCGCGTTCGGCGGGGTCGGCCGCGGCGAAGCCGTCGACGCAGGCGATCGGCCCGTCGAGGCGGTCCGCCAACTGCCCGGCCCAGGGGCGGCCGAGGGCCCGCAGTGACGCCTGGAAGGCCCGCAGCGGATCGGTGTCGTGCACCTCCGTGCGCAGACAGGGCACCTGGACCATGCCGAGATCGAGGAGTGCCTCCAGGTACTGCTCGACCTCGTCCGCCGGGGCGTTCCGGTCGGCCGCGAGCCAGGCGGACAGCTCGCCGTAGCGGAGGGTCCCGCGCTCCTCGAAGAGCCCGAGCAGGCGTTCCAGGGTGCCGCTGCGGCGCAGGAAGAACAACCGGTCCTTGACGGCGTCGAAGGTGACGGCGGTGTCGTCGTCGCCCGCGGTCACCCAGCGCCGCACATAGCGCACCCGGTCGTCGTCACGCCCCCAGCCGGAGGCGAGCGTCACCGGCAGGTCGGCGCGGCGGGCGGGGTCGGCGACCACGGCCTCGGCCAGCCGCGCCACGGCGACCACGCTGAGCCTCGGGTGGCTGGTCCACTCGTCGTCGATCCGTACGTCCAGGCCGCCGTCGCCGAACTCGCCGAGGGCGACGCCGGTGAAGGTGCTGAACGGGCTGGTCTTGCACACCGTCCGGTACAGGTACGCCAGCAGCGAGCGCTCGATCTTGCGCTGCTTCTTGCCGGGGCGCTCCGGTGCCGTCCCCGCGAAGGCACCGAGCTGGGCGTCCAGCGAGGGCGAGGCCAGCAGCAGACCACCGCGCAGCCGCTCCTCCCCCACCAGGCGGCGCAGTTCGGCGCGGCTGCGCCCGGTCTCGGCGGCGAGCAGCGCGGCGCCCTCGGCCTCCAGGCCCGCCAGCCGCCGCCGACCCGCCAGCCAGTCGGCTAGGTGTTCACCCGCCGCTGAGTCGAGGGCGCGGACCAGAGTGAGAGCGGTGTCACCGTCCTGCGGCAGCCGGTTGTTGAAGACTTCGCGGCGCAGCTTCAGCAGCCTGCGCCGCACCGCGTCGTCCTCGTTCGCGCCGACGAGGGCGTGCAGCAGATCGCCCACTCGCTCGCCGGCGGCGCGCGACTCCTCGGTCATGGCCAGCACTTCGTCGGCCCAGCGGCGGCTGTCGGGGCAGCGCAGGCCCTGCACGGTCTCGATGGGCAGTCCGGCGACCCGGATCATGAACGGCATCGAGGATTCCCCCCTTCCGGTACTCATCGGCTAGGCGATCTCGTACCGGAAGTCGGCCGGAGCGGGCCGCTCGTTGCCGATCATCATGATCAGCAGCGGCGCCTCGCCCGTGTGCTCCAGGCCGAGTTCCTCGATGTACGAGATGTTGTCGAAGCCCAGCGCGACACCGCAGCCGAGCTCCAGGGCGGAGGCCGCGGTGTAGACGGCCTGGGACACGGCGCCCACGGTGGCGTTGACGAGCCGGTAGCCGCGGTCGCCCACGGTGTCGAGGACGGCGGTGGTACGGACCGTGGGCACGAGGACCGCGCCGGCCTGTTCCAGGTTGTAGTTGGACAGGAAGTAGTTCTTCTGGAGGAACTCGCCCGGCCTGCCCTCCCGGACCAGCCGCAGACCACGGGTTTCGGGGTCGTACTCGTACGAGCCGGGGGCGAGCCCCTCGACGTGGTTGACGAAGGCGTACAGCTTCGCCAACCGGGCATCCCCCGTGTCGCCGCCGAGCCGCGCCCCGGACGTCGCGGCGGCCAGGCAGGCGGCGAGCTGATCCGCGGTGACCGGGCGTTGTGCGTCGAAGCGGCCGAAGCTGCTGCGGCGCCGGCGCAGCGCGCTGCGTACGTCGGTGTCCAGCGGCCGGGCGTCGGGCAGCGCCACATGCGGCCGGGCCGGGTCCGCGGGCAGGGCGGCGGCCGGGGCGAGCGTTCCGGGGGTGGGCCGCCGGGTCGCGTGCCGGGAAGTGGCGGCCTGCATCTTCCGCAGGGCGTCGAAGGTGAGAACGGTCCGGGAACGCTCGACGTCCTGGTGCCGCACGGCCGCGGAAACGGGCGAAGTGTTCCGCGAACTCGCCGGTGCTCCCTGCCAGTTCAGGGGGACGACCGCGAAGATGCCCTCCTCCTCGGTGCGCACCCCGAGCAGCCGGGCGAGCCGCTCCTCGTCGAACCACAGCGCCGGTTCGATGCCGAGGCCCTGCGCTCGCGCCCACATGCGCCAGGTCGCCACGACGGTGCCGACGTCCATGCTCACGGCGTGGAAGGAGAAGCTGTTGTACTTGAAGGCGTTCTGCCAGTACTTGATACCGAGCACCAGGTACTGGTCGGTGTCCGCGCCGGGAGCGTCCTCACCCAGGGCCGCGCGCACCTCGCCGGAGACGTCGCCGGTGAGCAGCCGCCGCATGGCGTGGTGCCGGGTGGAGTAGTGGTGCACTCCGGGCGGCAGCGGGCCGCCCGGCCCGGAGACCCAGTAGACGCTGACGGGGTAGAGGCCGCCTCCGGAGGCCGTGCCCCGCGACCAGTTGGCGAGCGGGTAGGACGGCAGTGCGCTCAGGTCGGTGTTGGCCTGCACGCCGAGGCGGCGGCCGACGAGCCCGTAGGAGTCGCGCAGCATGCCGGAGAGCGAGTCGAGGTCGAACGGCCGCTCCCCGTCCGGGACTTCGGCCAGTCCGCGGTCCAGGGTCGCCTCGGCCGGGCAGTGGCCGTCGGGCAGCGGCACGATGTCCGTGCCGGGGTAGAACTTGGTCTTGCGCGGGCTGTCGGTCCAGTTCGGTACGAAGTCGGCCGGTGGCATCGGGACCCGGCCGCGCTGCAGGATGGCAGCGGCGTAGTCATGGGCGTACCCCATGGTGAACTCCTTGGTCACGGAAAGGGATGGGGCGCGGGGTTGAAGTCGGCCGGTACCAGGTCGCGGTCGCGCAGGCCGGCCTCCCGCAGTGCGGTGCGCAGCCGTGGCATGCCGAGCGCGCGCTGGCGCGTCCAGCCGAAGTCGATCGGCAGCAGACCGGGCACGATGACACCGACCGTCGTCAGCCCCAGGTCGCGCTGTTCCGGCATGGTCTGGTCGACCACGATCACGTCGAACCCGGCGTCCGTGACCGCCCCGACGCAGCGCGTCAGGTCGTCGCGGAGGTCGTCGGAGACGGGCGGCACGGAGCCGTTCCCGTACAGCTCGGTCATGGAGCGTCTGGGCGGGCGGGGTGCGCCCGGGGCGCCGATCAGGAAGTGGGCGTGGTCGCCCATCTCCGGTATGCCGTACGCGAGCGGATGGTCGTGCAGCGCCTCGACCTTGTCGAAGTCGGTGGCCATGGCGCGCAGCCGTGCCTCGTCGCGTTCGGTGCGGCCCTGGAGGTTGACGGCGTCGGTGCCGATCTCGCAGAGCGCCCCGGCCAGCGCGGACTCCGGGTCGAGTCCCGCGCCCGCGCCGAAGCACATGCGGCCGAGGCCGCCGTCGGGGCGTACGGCGACACCGGTGACGACGGGGATCGGGAAGGAGATCCGGGTGTCGAAGAAGCGGGCCTCGTAGCCGTACATCTCCAGCCGGTCGACCATTTGCCGGGTGGCGGGCCGGGTGCTGGTGCGCGGGTCGATCTCGGGGAGCGCCGCCTGCCCGTACCAGGTGAGGAGGAAGGCGTCGCGTTCGACGACCTCCATCAGGCCCCAGTAGACGGCTTCCTCCAGACAGCCGCCGGAGGCACAGCCGTTGGAGCTCTCCTGGACGAAGCGGTTCTCCAGGCCGGGTGCGTGGTAGTAGGTCAGCACCTCGGGGACCAGGATCGGTCGGCTGTCGCGCAGGGAGTACCCCCACACCCAGGGGATGTCGCGGTCGGGTGTGAAGGGGACGACGCGCGGGTTGGCCCGGTGGAACTCCGGCGAGTACAGCCCGCACTCCCGGGCGTCGAGGGCGGGTACGCCGCGCGCCCGCAGCCCGGTCAGGGAGTCCCGGACGCCGGCGGCCCTGGACCGGGCCCGCATGCCCGCGTACCGCTCCAGGCCCTCCAGTACGCCGATGCGCTCGCTCTGCCCGAAGGTGTCGGCGTGTCCGCCCCAGAACGTCTCGCGGAGGTACTCCCCCGACCGCATCGAGAAGCAGCCGATGGTGGCGGAGGTGGACAGCGACGACACGTCGTGGATGACGGAAGGGCCGAGGGATCCGCACACGGGGTTGGCGTACGGCTCGATGGGCAGTTCGTACGCGCTGATGTCACGTACCCGGAAGGTGCCGGGCTTGTGCTTGGGGGCGGGCTGGAGGGTGAGGACCGCGGCCTCGGCGGTGTCCTGCTCGCTGCGGCCGCAGCTCGGGCACTCCGGGTCGGGCACCAGCGGGTAGTGACGCGCCCTCAGGGTCGCCAGGTCCACGAGGTGGATGGCGGGGAACGTTCCGGTGCGCGGTCCGGCGCCCTCCAGCCGGGCGGCGATCAGCCCGGCCAGCGCACCCGCGGTGAACGGGGTGACGTACGGCGACTCGCCGGCGGCCCGGGTGCCGGAGCCGAGTTCGAGCGCCTCCCGCAGCGCGATGGACCGCACGGCCTGCCAGCGCCGCGCGAGACAGCGGGCGCAGGGGCGGGCGACTTCATCGTCCGCCCCGCCCTGCGCCGGGAAGGGCCCGACGACGGCGTGCCGTCCGTAGAACCGCACGGGTACGGAGCCGGGCGCGGCGTCCGGCGCCCCGGTGCCGAAGGCGTCGTGGACGCCCAGGGGCGCCACGTCGAGGGGTGCCCCCGTGCCGTGGGCGGCAAGAGCACGATGGAGCCGTTCTGCCAGGTCCCGGCAGGAGCTCTCCAGCGGATCGGTGGTCTCAGCGGGCATCGCTGCCGCCCGTGGCGCCTGTGGTGAGCAGGATCCGGGCCGTGCTGATGCCGCCCTCGAGGAGGTCGACCGGGGTGGTCGGTACGTACAGGACGTCCCGCCCCGCACCGCGCAGCCGGTCGAGCACCGCGTCGAACGTGGTGGCGGTGTCGTCCGCGGCAACAGAACCGGCCGTCACCGCGATCGTGCCGGGGGCGAGGTCCCGGAGCAGCGGGTCGCCGGTGTCGACAGCCTCCGTGTCGTCCTCCGTGGCGAGCTGGATCCGACCCAGCAGGTCGCGCAGCGCCGCACAGGCCGCCGCCCGGCGGGACAGGCCCGCGCCGACCGCCCAGCGCCCGCCGGTCTCGCGGGCCAGCACGACCTGGGCCGAGGAGTGCGCGCCCTCTCCCAGGTCGACGAGTTCGACCTCGATGTCCAGGTTGGCCGCCGACTTGAGCAGGAAGACCAGCTCGGGGTCGGCGTCGGCGGTCACGGTGTTGGTCTGGGCGGTGCCACGGACGGCGCGCAGCAGCGCGTCATGGGCCAGCGCCGACAGCAGTCCGCGTCCCGCCGCCTCTTCCGCCGTGCCGCCGGCCCCCGTGCCCGCGGCCGTCGCTTGGTGCAGCCGATGGCGGTTGTAGGCGCTGAAGGGGCGCACGGCGGCCGCGGGCACCGCCACCGGCTCCTTGGTGAGCAGCGAGGTCGCCGTGATCCAGGCGGTCACCTCCTCCCCGGTCCGGCCGGTGCCCGCGCCCGTCGTCAGGACGTCGGGACCGACAGCCGCGGCCGCACCGGCGCGGGTCCGCGTGGGCGCGAGGGGCACCACGTGCTCGACGTACGCCTCGGCCGCCGCGTACAGCGCCCGGGTGCGCGCACCGGCGAGATGGTGCACGTCGAAGGCGGCGATCCGGCGGCGTACGCCGTGTCCGAGTGCCACCTCGACCCGGCTGATCTTCAGCGGGGTCTGGGTCAGCCCCTCGTCGTCGTACCGGCTGAAGACCCCGGTGTACGGGCGGACCAGGGCGGTGCTGATCCGGTTCAGCTCGTCGACCAGTGACTGCGCCTCACGGGCCGTGTCCACGGTCGGGGTGACCGGCAGCGCGAGCCCGTCGGGCAGCTCGGCGGCGGGTTCCCCGGTGAGGGAGGCGCAGCGGCGGCAGCGCGGGTGGGGCTGGACCGGCTCGGCCATGACGTCGAGCGACTCGAGGTCCTGGACGAGGACCTGACGGTCCGTCTCCGCGGGCAGCGCGCCCGTCGCGATCCGGAAGACCTCGTAGCCGAGGAGGTTGCCCGACATCGCGGCGACCGGGCCCTGGAGCGGACCGCCGGCGTCCGGCGACAGGGCGGCGGTACCGGCCGCGATCCCGCTCCAGAGGTCGGCGGCAGCACCGGAGTCGACGTTGCCGCCGAGCCGCAGCACCGCGCAGCACAGGCAGCCGGTGGACGCGGCGGTGGAGAGCGGGCCGGTGACGGCCCGTTCGCCGAAGGTCCAGGCGGGGATCAGCGTGCTGCCCTCGGGCACCCCGTCGGCGAGCAGCCGCTGGGCGCGGGCGGCGGAGTCCGCACCGGTGACGACCACCACGCCGTACTCGGCGAGACCGTCCCAGCCGGTGCGGCCCTCGCCACCGGTGTCCGGGCCGATCCGGTCGAGCCGTACCGCGCAGCCGTCCGCGGTCGTCTCCCGCGCCTCGGTCTCGACATCGGGAAAGCCGGTCGTGACCCCGATGCGCGCGCAGCCGTTGCGGACCAGGCTCAGCGCGCACCAGCGCGCGACGTCGTCGTCACCGAGCACCGCGACCCGGGTGTTCCTGAAGCGCGCGAACCGCTCGAGGGCACCGTCGACGTAGTGGTCGACGTACGCGATCTGCGCGCCGAACCGCCGCTCCACGTCCGCGCCCAGCAGGTCGGAGTCGCCGTCCTCGGCCTCCGGTATGTCGCGGGCGAACCCCCGCTCGTACAGCGTCTTGACCAGTTCGGCCGCCATGGCCCGCTGGGCCGGGCCGAAGCCGTGGCAGACGTCGCCCAGCCGGTGGTGCCCGGCGAGGTGCGGGACGAGGAGGGAGGCGAAGCGGTAGGCGGTGCGGCCCGTGAGATGGAAGCCGCCGTCGGCGTTGTGGAAGAGAACCCCGCCCGGGGTCTCGGTGAACAGCACGTCCCGGCGGATGCGGGGCCGGGTGCCGGCGAGCGAGTCGAACGTGCCTGCCGTGTCGGTCGCGTCGGTCGTTTCTTCAGCGATGGCTTCAGCCATGGAGGATCACACCTTCTCTGTCCGGTCTGCCGTCCGGAGCTCTGTCCGGTCGAGTTCGTTCGGGGCGTGGCCGCGTGCGTACACGCGGAGCAGGTCGTGCACCCGGTACGGGCCGGGCGGCCCTTCCTCCAGAAATCCGGCGTCCGCGAGCCGCTCCAGGACGCTCTCGGTCTCGGGGGCCGACATCCCGAGCACCGGCGCGCAGTCCTGTGCCCGCAGCGCCTTCAGCGGCAGCCGCCCGATCCGTACGAAGGCGTCGGCCAGCCTGGGATCGAGCCGGGCGAACGCCCCACCGAGCACGTGCTCGACGGACATCCGCGGTGAGTCGGCCAACGACAGCCGGGCGAGCGGGTCCTCGGCCAGCCAGTCGACGCCGTCGGCGAGCCGCAGCCCGGGACGGGTCAGCAGCCGGGCGGCCATGATCCGCAGGGCGAGCGGATAGTGACCGCAGGCCGCCGCGAGCCGTCGGGCCGCCTCGGGCTCCGCCTCCACGCGCTCGGCGCCCAGCACGGCGAGCAGCAGCCGGTGGGCATCCGCGTCGTCGAAGGTGTCGAGCCGGTGCACCCAGCCGCCGTGGGTGGCGATCAGACTCGCGAGCCCCATCCGGCTGGTGATGATGGCGGCGCCGCCAGGACGGGCCGACAGCAGCGGTCTCACCTGGTCGGCGTCCACGACGTCGTCGAGGACGAGCAGCGCCCGGTCGCCGGGCCGGCGGCCGTGCAGAGCCGCCGCCACTTCCTCCGCCGCCTCGGCCGCACTGCGCGGCACCCCGTCCGGGTGGACCATCCGCACCAGCAGCCGGCCGGCGGGGAAGCTGTCCCGCACCAGGTGGGCGACATGGTGGGCGAGGGTCGACTTGCCGATGCCCGGAGCTCCGGACACCAGCACGGTGACGGGTTCGCCGTCGCTGTTCTCGGCCGCGCCGAGCCGGGCCACCATGGCCGCGACCTCGGCCGTCCGCCCGGTGAAGGACGGCACCCCGGGTACGGGGGCCACCACCGAGGGCCCCGGGCGCGCGACGCCCACCCACTGTTCCGGCGGCGGCGCCCACGACTTCGGCCGCAGTGCCTCGGCCGCGGTGCCCAGGTCCTCGCCGCGCAGGACGGCCAGTTCGAGTTTCTGGAGGGCCGGGGACGGGTCCACGCCCAGCTCGTCCTGCAAATACTCCTTGACGCGCCGGTACTCGGCCAGTGCCTCGGCCTGCCGGCCGGAACGGTAGAGGGCCTCGATCAGTTGCTCGCGGAACCGCTCGTGGCCGGGGTGCTCCCGGGTCAGGCCCCACAGGTCCACGAGCGCCTCGCCACAGCGGCCGAGACTCAACTGCAGGTGGCAGACGCGTTCCAGGGTCCTCAGCCGTTCCTCCGCGAGCCGGGGCACCTCGTCGCGGTGGAGCACGTCGGAGCGGACGTTGGCCAGCAGCGGCCCCTGCCACAGCGACAACGCGTCCTGGAGGAGCTGGAGTTCGCTCTCCGGGGTGGGGGACGACTCCGCCCGGGACACCCGGTCCCGGAATTCGATCAGGTCCAGGGCCCGCTGTCCGGCGGTGATCCGGTAGCCGCCGGGCACCGCTTCGACGGACGTCTCGACCACCCCGTGCCGGGTGAAGAGCTGCCGCAGCCGCAGGACGCAGGTCTGGAGCGCGGCCCGGGCCGTGACGGGCTGTTCCTCGCCCCAGATGGCCCGTTGCAGATACTCGGCGGACACGACGGTGTTGGCGTGCAGCAACAGCACGGCCAGCAGGACGGTGGGTTTGGAGGGCTGGAGTACGACGGTGTCGGAGCCGTCGGTGATGCTCAGCGGCCCGAGGATGCGAAACCGCATGGCGCCCCTAGTCCCAGCCGTTGACCAGTGTGCAGACCGGGACGACGGCCGACGCCGCGGATCCCTCGACGCCGGCCTCGCCCGCAGCCCCGGCCGAGAGCGCCACCACCACGAGGGCGAACGCCGGCGTGGTGACGACACGTGCAGAGACGGATGGCTTCCTACATGGCAGGGTCCTGGTCACGATTTCCCCCTTGGTCGAAGCTCCTCACCGGATCGCTTCCGGCCATTTCGACGATGCCAGTACGGAAGCCGCACAAGGGGAGAGATCGGTGTCAGCATGCTGACAAGGGGCCGCGACCGGGCTACAGCATCGTGACACCGCCTGACCGGAATTGGTCGCTCGGGCGAGTCACCCGCCCTTGATCAAGCGGGCGCCCGGTCGAAGCGGTGCTCCGCGGCGCGAGGGGCTATGACCGGCTGCGTCTGTGGAGCTCGATGGCGAGAGGCGTGGCGGTGAACATGGACGAGTAGGTGCCTACGGCCAGGCCGACCAGCAGGGCGAGGGCGAAGTCGGTGAGCGAGTCGCCGCCCAGCACGGCCAGGGCGGTCAGGATGAAGGCGGCGCCCATACCGGTGTTGACCGTGCGGGGAAGGGTCTGCACAAGTGCTCGATCGGCGACAGTCTCCAAGGGCGCTGTGCGGTCACGTCGGCTCAGGTCCCTGATGCGGTCGAAGACGACGACGGAGTCGTTGACCGAGTAGCCGATCACGGTCAGCAACGCGGCCAGGAAGACACCGTCGACGGGTTTGCCGAGCCAGGCGAAGACGCCGGTCAGAATGACCACGTCGTGGGCGAGGGCGGCGACCGCGGAGGCGCCGAACAGCCACCGGAAACGCGCTGCGAGATACAGCAGTTGAGCACCGAGGGCGACGGCGAGCGCGATGAGAGCGCCGTGGCGCAGTTCTTTGCCGAGGCTGGGGCCGATGGCCTCGTCACGGAGTTTGTCGACGTCGTCCGTCAGTGTGCCGATGGCGTCGGTGACAGTGGCCGCTTGCGTGTTCGTCAACTCGTCGGTGCGTACGGTGAGTCGGTGATCGCCCGAGGTCTGGACGACCGCGCGGGGGAACCCGGCGTCGGCCAGTGCGGCCCGGGCCCGTTCCGGGTCGACCGGGGTGGCGGTGGTGTACTCGACGAGGCGGCCACCGGTGAATTCGACACCGAGGTCCAGGCCCCGCACGGCGATCCCGGAACCGGCCAGGACCAGACCCGCGGCGGAGAGGGCCAGCCATCTCCGCGAGCGCCGCATCAACCGCGGGTTGCGGCGAGTCAGACGCTCACGGACGGTTCCGGGGTGGGCGATGCCCGTCAGTCGCGGGCGACTTCGCAGCCACCGCCGGGAGGCGGCGTAATCGGCGAGAACCCGGGTGATCACCAAGGCGCTGAACATCGAGACAAGGACGCCGATGCCCAGGGTGACACCGAAACCGCGCACGGGTCCGGAGGCCAAAAAGAACAGCAGGCCCGCGGCGATCAGGGTGGTGATGTTGGAGTCGGCGATCGCGCTGAAGGCGCCCCGGAAGCCGGCGGCCAGCGAGGAACGCGGGCTCGGCCGGTTGCGGCCGGCGTACTCCTCGCGAGCCCGTTCGAAGACAAGCACGTTGGCGTCGACGGCCATGCCGATGGCCAGGACGAAGCCCGCGAGCCCAGGAAGAGTCAGGGTGGCTCCGAGGGCTGCCAGGGCAGCGTAGGAAATCAGGCCGTAGCACGCCAGCGCCACGGTGGCCAAGGCTCCCATGAGGCGGTAGACGGCGATGATGAACAGGGCGGTCAGCGCGGTGCCGACGACGGCGGCCCAGGCGCTGGCTGTGATGGCCTGCGCGCCCAGGGTGGGACCGACGGTGCGCTGTTCGACCGTCTCGACGGGTACGGGCAGGGCGCCACCGTTGACGAGCAGAGCCAGTTTCTTGGCCTCGTCGGCGCTGAAGGATCCGGTGATCTGCGTGGAGCCACCGCTGATGCCCGTGCCGCAGCCGACCGAGGGGTCCACCTGTGGCGACGAGATGACCTTGCCGTCCAGGACGATGGCGACCCTTCGGGACGGGTCCCCCGCCGGGTGGCAGGCGGCCTGCCCGGTCAGACGCGCCCATCCGTCCTTGCCGGCCGCCCTGAAGTCGACGGTGACGTGCCATCCGGCCCCGCTCTGCTGATCGAACCGGGCAACGGCCTCGTCGACGTCTGCGCCGGTCAGGGACGCGGCCTCCAGACGCAGGAGTCGGCCGGACTCGTCGGGCAGCACCTGCTGGCGGGGCCGCTTGGCAAGCGGCTCGTCCGTGTCATCCCCGTCTGCGGCCTCGCCGAGGACGCGGTGGAAGGTGAGCTGAGCCGTACGGCCGAGGACCTCCGTGGCCGTGGCCGGGTCCTGTACGCCCGGCAGTTCCACGATGATGCGGTTGTCGCCGGAGCGCGCGAGCGTGGGTTCGGCGACGCCGAGCGCGTCGATACGTCCGCGCAGTACCTCCAAGGTGCGGTCGGTGGTCTCGCTGTCGGAGCCGGCGGCGCCGGTCGGGCGGGTTTCCAGAACAATCTGTGTGCCCCCGCTCAGGTCGAGTCCGAGGCGGACGGGCACGGTGAGAGCGGCGAACAGGGACAAGGCGACGACAGCGAGGGCGAGCAGCCCTCGCACGCGCAGGGCGCGGGTCAACATGGGCCTCCGGCAGGCACACCGCGGCCAGGGCACCCGGCTGCGGTCAACGGGAAGGAAGGGAGGGGTTCAGGTGCCGGGGAGTGGAGGCGGTGCCCGGTCCCGGTGTCGGCCCACCAGGTGCGGGTGGCGCGGCAGGTGCGCTGCCTGCGTGGGGCCGTACGCGGATCGTTGCGGGGCGGAGCGCAGGTGTTGGGAAACCGGAGCGGCGGTGAGAGGCGCTGCCGGCCGGTCGTCGGGTACATCCCGGCAGACGCGCGTCGAGGCTGGCAAGACGCAGGGGTCGTCGTCCGCCCTCGGCCCGTCAGCCTGTACCCCGGTGACCAACACGGCGCTTTCCGGCGCCGACTGGTGGGGGCCGCCGTACGAGAACGGGTGGAACCAGGCGGTGAGAAGGACGAGCAGGACCGCGATGACGAACGATGCCGGTCCCAGGTGCCCCGTGCGAGGGACGGCGTGCGAGGTGTGTGCCATGCGCCGTCCCCTTCGTGGTGTCGGTGGCGGCTGGTTGCGGGCCGGACGGGCGGAGTTCAGGCTTCGATCAGGCCCGCGCGGATGGCGTAGCGCGCGAGGTCCAGCCGGTCGCGCATACCGAGTTTGTGCAACAGGTTCGCCCGGTGCCGGTGGACGGTCTTGATGCTGATGAAGAGCATCTCGGCAATCTCCTTGGAGGAATAGCCCTCGGCGACAAGCTTGAGCACTTCCTCCTCCCTGGGAGTGAGGATCTGATCGGGCGGTTCGTCGCCACGGCGAACGCGGTCGAGGTAGCCGCGGATCAAAGCGCTCACCGCTCCCGGGTAGAGGAAGGGCTCGTCCCGCATGGCGGCACGGCAGGCAGCGACCAGGTCGCGGTCGACCACCGACTTCAGTACGTATCCGCTGGCGCCGGCTTTGAGCGCCTCGAAGAAGTACTGCTCGTTGTCGTGCATAGTCAGCATCAGCACACGCAGATCCGGCCGCAGCGCCAGCAGTTCGCGGGTCGCCTGCAGGCCGGTCATCCGGGGCATGGCGATGTCGAGGACCGCCAGGTCGAACTCGTGCGTGCGGGCCAGGACGATCGCCTCGGCCCCGTCGCCGGCCTCGGCGACGACGTGCAGGCCGGGCTCCCGGTCGAGGATGAGCCGGACACCGCGCCGCACCAGTGCGTGGTCGTCGGCGAGGAGGATACGGATCGCGGGCATGCCGGTCGTGGTCATCGTCTTCCCTTCGTGGATGCTCCGGCTTTCGAGCCGGGGAGTGCGCGAAGCTCCTGCGGAACAGGCAGGGAAAGCCGGTTCGCCGCCAGGAACCCACGGGTGAGCGGCGGGCGAGGAGGGGAGATCAGGACCGCTTCCTCGACGGGGCCGTATTCAGCCGCACCTGCGTGCCCGCCCTCGGCCGGGAGGTGACCTCCAGGGCGGCCCCGATGAGCAAGGCGCGCTCACGCATCCCCCGGATTCCCGCGCCTTCGCGCGCCATCCCGATCCCCCGGCCGTCGTCCGTGACCGCGAGCACCACCGTCCCCCCGGCGTGACGCAGGCTCACCTCCACCCGCGCGGCCTCGGCGTGGCGGGCCGCGTTGGTCAGGGCCTCCTGGGCGACGCGGTACAGCACCAGTTCGGTCTCCTGATCCAGTACGGGCAGGCCCGCGTCGAAGCAGCGCTCCAGGTCCAGCCCGGTATGGGTGGCGAACTCGGTGGTCAGTGAGGTGAGCGCGCTCACCAGGCCGAGGTCCTCCAGGACGCCCGGGCGCAGTCGGCGCACCAGGCGGCGCACCTCGTCCAGGCTGTCCCGGGTGATCTCCTGCGCCTGCAACAGCTCATCGCGCCACGGCCCTTCCGCCTCGTCCGCGGCCCTTTTCAGGCCCAGCAGGATGGCCGTCATGCTCTGGCCGACCTCGTCGTGGAGTTCCTGGGCGATACGGCGGCGTTCGGCCTCCTGCGCGAGGAGCGCGCGGGCGCTGCTGGCAGCCCGTTCGAGTTCGAGTCTGTCCAGCATGGCGTTGAAGGTGCGGATCAGCTCGGCGATCCCGTCGCGGCCGCGGTCCGGCAGCCGGTGCCCCGGGCGCAGCAGGTCGACCGTGGTCATCAGCCGTGTGAGGCGGTCCAGGGGCGCCAGTCCGATCCTCAGCAAGACCGCGTTGGCGACCAGCATGACCGCCAGGCCCGCTACGAGGATGACCGCCTCGGTCAGGAGGACCGGCACCGACACCGTCACCGGAGCCCACAGCAGCAATGCGGTCGCGGCACCCAGTACCACGGCATTGAAAGCGAAGATCCGCCAGAACAGCGACACCGCGATGACGCCTTCCTTCCCGGGACACGGCCTGGTCTCTCGTGTCGGTCGTCGCGTACCCGGCATGCTCACGTTGCAGCCACTGCTCTGGACCGGCTTCCAGCCAGCTTGCCCGGGCTCGGCCGGCTTCGTCGATGGGCTCTGATACCCATTTCCCGTCCTCCGTTCCGAGCACCCCGTGATGGTCCCCGGCCGGCCACAGATGGGTATCGCGCCCGATGGGTTTCGGGCGGCGCATCGGCCACGGTGAAGGTGTGGCCCATCCCCCGTGACCGCCGGGCCACCCACCCAGGAACCGGGCCTGCCCCAGGGCTGGCCCGGTTCGGTACGCCACTCGCCTGCCCGGGCGAAGGAAGGACGCGACATGCCGCTAGATACCCGCCGGAGCGAACCCTGGCTGGAGCGTCTGACAGCTCACGAGGCGCGCCAGCGCCTCGAGCACGAGCGCAGCAGCCGACTGACACAGCTCCAGGCCATCGACGAGGCCGACGAGTCCACGTCGCAACCGTTGCTGTCGGCGCAGAAGGACACCGTCCACCGGGTGCTCAAGGAGATCGAGGCCGCTTTCACTCGGATCCAGGACGGCACCTTCGGCATCTGCCGGGGCTGCGCCACAGCCATACCGGTCGAACGCCTGGAAATCCTCCCGTACACGCGCTACTGCGTCCCCTGCCAACGCGACGCCACCTGACCACCGACCGTCCAAACCCCTCTCCGACCCGACCCAAGGGGTGAAGTGGTGAACCAACGGATCACCGGCGGTCGCGACACGAAACCGCCCATCGATGACCTGGCCGCCCTGCGGGCACACCTGCTGGAGCAGCGCCAGTTCCGCACGGCACAGCTCCGGCAGCTCGCAGGTGCCATGGCGCCCCGCACCGGGACGACCCACGGTCGGCAGGCCGCGTCCCACAGCGAGATCCGCACCAAGCTCGCCGACGCCGCCCGCATGGTGCTCGCCGACGTGGAGGCAGCCCTGACGCGTATGGACCAAGGTACGTACGGCTCCTGCCACCTGTGCCGCGAGCCCATCGACCACGCGCGCCTGACGATCGTGCCGCAAGCCCGCTTCTGCGCCCGCTGCCAGTACGTCAGGGAGGGAGGACGGTGACGACGACTCCCCTGGCCGCCTCGCACATGCCCTGGCCGCCGCTCCGCTGTCGCACGGGCATCGCCCTCGATCTCGGAAGCGCCCGCACCCGCGCCTGGCTGTCCGGGCACGGCACCATCCTCGACGTACCCACGGTGGGCCTTCCCGGCGACGGCGCCGTCCACCCCATCCGGCACGGCGTCATCGTCGACACACCGGCGACCGCGCGGATGATCGACCGGTTGCTGCGCCACCGACTGCCCCGTCACGGCAGCCGTCTGATCGTACTGACCACGCCCGTCCTCGGCGGCATCGACTTCCGCGCCGAAGCCCGCACCGCGCTGGAAACGCTACGGCCGCACACCGTGCTGACCGTCCCCTCCGCGCGCGCCGTGGCCGCGGCGATCGGGGCCGACCTGGCCCGGCCGCTGCTCGTGGTGGACATCGGCGCCCATGTCACCGAGGCCGTCCTGCTCACCGAAGGCGGCGTGACCGACGCCCGCCGCGCCATGATCGGCACGAGCGGCCCGGACCGGCCGACACCGGCCGCACAGGTCGCGGACGCGGTCACGGACATGGTGACCCTGATGCTCGAACAGGACCGGACCTCGCAGACGCTCGACGCCCTCGATCGAGGAGTTCTGCTCGCCGGCGGAGGCCCACTGCGGCCCGACATCACCCACCGCCTCACCCGGCAACTGCATCGCGGAGTCCAGCCCGTGCCCGCCCCGCACACCGCCGCCGTCCGCGGCGCCGCCGTACTCCTGGAATCCGCTCGCCGCCACCCCTCGACGGCCGCCGCCACCGCATCGCCGAAGCGGCGGCCGTGACCGCATCGCCGAAGCGGCGGCCGTGACCGCGGGCGTCTTGATGATCGTGGCCCCCTGCGCACTCCGACGCCGTGGTCGGCGCCGGAGTCGGCGTTCCGCCGGGAGTCCGGTTCAGCGGATCACGAACGTCATCACGCTTCGAGCGGGCAGCGCGACGGTGAAGGAGCCGTTGGACATGCCGGTCGTACCCTGGGACGCGACGTTCCTGCTCGCATCGGTCAGCCAGGAAGCGACACTGGACCCGGCGCCGTTCGACAGAGTGAACTGCTGACTCACCGCGGCGGTCGCCTTGTTCACCGCGACGACGACCGTGGAGCCGCCGCCCCGGTACGCGGAGACGTAGACGTTCGTCGCCGGATTCGCCGTCGCCCCGATCCGCGCATACCCGGGGCGTACAAACCTGGCGAAGTGGGCCATGGCGGCACCACGCTTGCTGATCTCGCCGTCCTCGCGCATAGGACCGTAGCTGCGCCGGATGTACCACCAGATGTAGGCCTGGAACTCGGCGTCCACCATGGCCCGGTGGATGTGCTCCCCCACATCGAGCGCCTGCGGCCAAAGGTCCGCCGAATCAGAGCTGTTGGGGTAGTACACCTCCGTCATCCACAGCTCCTTGCCCCCGCCCTTCTGCTTGAAGAGGGGATAGGGGAAGTTCGCGAAAGACGTGCCGTAGAGGTGCGCTCCGATCACATCCACGTTGGCGAGCGCGACCGGGTCGTTGAGGATCGGGTCGGACATGTTCTTCAGGTACTGGAAGGACTCCGGCGCGATGACCCTGGTGCCGATCGAGCCGGCGTTCTCCCGCAGGAACCGGACCATCTCGGCCGGGGTCCACCACGTCCAGTCGTGCGCGTAATCGGGCTCGTTCTGCACCGAAATGCCGTACAGATTCACGCCGTTGTTCCGGAGGTGGGAGTTGAAGTCGTTCAGGTGCTGGGCGTAGGCGCCGTACATGCTGTACTTGAGACGTCGCGCGTCGGTCTGGCTGCCGCGGACGAAGGTCTCCACCATGGAGGCGGGCGGATTCCAGGGCGACGCGATGACGGCGGCCCCGAGTTCCACCGCGCGCTTCGCCGTCGCCAGGTCCCGGCTCCAGGCCGCCCGGTCCTCGGGCACGGGGATCCGCAGCAGGGTGAACCCCAACTGGCCGTCACCGGTACCGAATGCCATGTCCCGCTGAGCCGCCGTGAGATCACCGATCCACGCCGCGTGCGCCATACCGCCGAAACCCCGGATCGTCTGCCGAGTTGCCGACGGATCGATGACCGCCGTGGCGGCTGCCGTCGTGGACCCTGCCTCGGCGGCCCTCGCGACCGACGCCGTGGCGGTGAGGAGGGGCAAGGCCCCCATCGTCGCCACGACGGCCCTCCGGCTCGGTAATCTCCGCCCCTCGAAGGCCTCGTTCTGACTCGGTGCCATGTCTCCTCCTCTTGGCCGCAGTTCCTGCTCCCGGACCTTCACGGCGGACACATGGGAGCGCTCCCACCGCCATGAACAGACACACGCGAGGTATTTCGACGGTACGTGCTGTCGATCATCACCCCGGGACCGCTCAGTGGTGCGCCGGGGGCCAATGGCGTTCGATATCGTGAACGTTGTCCAAGTGGCAGACCTGACGAAAGTTAACGACGCCAGTCACCAGGGTCAAGCCCCACGACACACGGTCCGGCGGCCACGCATCCCCGGCGGACCGGAAAACCCACTTGCCCGCTCCGGTCGGTCATGGAAGTGTGTGCCGCGCTCCACGACCTTGCAGACACACCCATGAAGAGGAACGAAGCCTATGTTCTCGGCGTCCCCCAGCGGTCGCCGTCGGCCCTGAGTGCCCGCTCCGCGGCAGCCTCAGCCGGCCACGCTGTTCCCTACGGCGGCCCCACGACGCGATGCCTGACGCATCGCCACTCTCGCGCCCCGAACCCCAGAGTTCGCCAGGCGTTCCTCCAGAGACTTCGTGAGGTCACACCCATCATGGACATCCAGGTCCAGAGTTTTGCCGTCACCAACCTCCGCCGCCGTCCCGTGGTCGTCGAGACCGGCGGCTTCGTCGCCGGCTTCACCCCCGACACCGACAACCCCTACATGAACTACGCGACCCCGCTGCCCGGCGCCGAGCCGACGGAACAGGACGTCGCCGCGCTGATCGGCATCTTCCGGGAACGGCACCTGCTGCCCCGACTGGAGTTCGCCCCGCAGGCCGCCCCCGCCGTGGCACCCGCCCTGCGGGCAGCCGGCTTCGCCACCGAGGCAGTGCACGAATACCTCATCTGCACACCCCGCACACTGCTGCTTCCCCCGTCCGGCGCCTCCCCGCACGTGGAAAACCCGGTCACCGACGAAGAGTTCACCGAACTCGACGCCGCCCTTGCCGAGGCATTCGGTGGCGTCTTCGACCCATCCCCACAGGGCGCGGCCCGACTCCGCCGCACCCAGCAGAGCGGCGGAGCGGTGCGCTTCGTCCGCGACCCGCGGGGCGGCGTCGCCGGCGGAGCGTCCTGCTCCCCTCCCGCCGAGAACACCGCGGAACTGACCGGCGTCGGCACCCGCCCAGCCCACCGCGGCCGCGGCATCGCCTCCGCGGTCACCGCGTCGCTGACCGAAGCGATGTTCGCCCAGGGAGCCGGATCAGTCTGGCTGGAGTACTCCGGGGAAGGATCCCGCCGCGTCTACGAACGTGTCGGCTACCGGCCGCAAGGCACTCGCCTCTACCTCTCCTTGCCGCCGACAAAGTAACCCCCTCACCGCGCCTCAGCAGGCCGGTCTGAGCACAGGCCGCTTACCCCTCTGACGTCGCCGTCGGCCGCGGCTTCACGCCCTCGATGATCCGCGGCAGAACGACGAAACAGAGGGGTAAGCGACTACGAGTCACGCCACGGGGATCTCCTGAACCCGCCAGCCCGGGTCGTCGCACAACCGGTCGGCCAGGGCTGGAAATGGACGGCCGGCCCACGCACCACCGCCGATGAACGTCCGGGCCGGCGCGCAGCCGTTCGGCGGACGGTCTCGACTCAGAGAAACTTTCCACCTGTTTCCCGCAACATTCGAGCCGCCCTCGCCCAACACGCCCTTCCGTACGCGAGCTTCAAGTCGCCGACCTCAGAGACCGAGAGCCGTTTATGGACAGATCGGCGAGAGACCTTGACCAATGCGCTCCGCATTCCTAGCTTGTGGCCTCAAAGATTCGGGAGTTCAAGCGAAAGTTTCGTAACCAGCCCAGCCCCCGATACGGCCACTCCGCGCCGCGGCCCATCGGCGTCACCTCAACTTCGCCCCCAAGGAGGCCTTCTGATGCGGTTTCGCCATCCCTCCCCGGTCCCTCTCAGACGCCTACTCGCCGTCCTCGCGCCCCTGTTCCTCGTGGCCACCTTCCTCGGTGCCCAGCCCGCCGGCGCGGCGACCGTAGACCCCAACGCCTCGTACGTGCTGATCAACCGCAACAGCGGCAAAGCGCTGGATGTCTACAACATGGCGACCAACGACGGCGCCCGCATCACCCAGTGGACCAGAAACGACCAGAGCCAGCAGCAGTGGCAGTTCGTCGATTCCGGGGACGGCTACTACCGCATCAAGTCCCGCCACTCGGGCAAGGTGCTGGACCTCTACAACTGGTCCACCGCCAACGGCGGTTCGATCGTCCAATGGGCCGACCTGAACGGCACCAACCAGCAGTGGCGGCTGGCCGACAGCTCGGACGGATACGTGCGGCTCATCTCGCGCCACAGCAACAAGGCGCTCGAGGTGCAAGGCGCTTCCACGGCTGACAGCGCGAACATCGTCCAGTACGACGACTGGGGCGGCACCAACCAGCAGTGGCAGTTCGTCAAGGTCGGCGCCACCACCCCCGGCCCGTGCGACCTTCCGTCGAGCTACCGCTGGACATCGACGGGCGCGCTGGCGCAGCCGAAGCAAGGGTGGGTCTCGCTCAAGGACTTCACCGTCGTCCCCTACAACGGCAGACAACTCGTCTACGCCACCACGCACGACACCGGGACGAAGTGGGGTTCGATGAACTTCGGCCTGTTCACCAACTGGTCGGACATGGCCTCGGCCGGCCAGAACACGATGTCGAACTCCACCGTCGCACCCACCCTCTTCTACTTCGCACCGAAGAACATCTGGGTGCTCGCCTACCAGTGGGGATCGACCGCCTTCTCCTACCGGACATCGAGCGACCCCACCAACCCGAACGGCTGGTCATCCCAGCAGGCGCTCTTCTCCGGAAGCATCTCCGGCTCCGGCACAGGGCCCATCGACCAGACGCTCATCGGCGACGGCACGAACATGTATCTGTTCTTCGCCGGCGACAACGGCAAGATCTACCGGGCCAGCATGCCGATCGGGAACTTCCCCGGCAGCTTCGGCTCGACCTCGACAGTGGTCATGAGCGACACGACGAACAACCTGTTCGAAGCCCCTCAGGTCTACAAGCTCCAGGGTCAGAACCGCTACCTCATGATCGTCGAGGCGATCGGCTCGCAAGGCCGCTACTTCCGCTCCTTCACGGCCACCAGTCTCAACGGCACCTGGACACCTCAGGCCGCAACCGAGAGCAACCCCTTCGCCGGCAAGGCCAACAGCGGAGCCACCTGGACCAACGACATCAGCCACGGCGAGCTGATCCGTACCAGCCCCGACCAGACCATGACCGTGGATCCCTGCAATCTGCAGTTGCTCTACCAGGGACGCAGCCCCGACTCCGGCGGCGACTACGGCCTCCTGCCCTACCGCCCGGGCCTGTTGACACTGCAACGCTGACGGCCTGACTCAGGCCCGGCTCCAGCAGAGAGCCGATGCGGGCGGGCTCACCGGAAGGCGAGCCCGCCCGCGTCGGACGAAATCCCGTGGCGCTGATTCAAGTGCGCCTCCTCCTCACGCGAACCCTTGACGCTGAACCGTTTCATTGCTTCTCTCGAGTGGCTGCCCCTGGGAGCGCTCCCACCCCACGCCGAAAGGGAACCCCATGCAGACCACCCCCCACACCACCCCCTTACGCCGCCTCGCCCGTACCCTCCCCGCGCTGGTGACGGCCGTTCTCGTCGCCTGCCTGCTGTCCTGGACGGGGAGCTCTCCCGCCCAGGCCGCGCCCGGTGACGGCTCGGTCTCCGACCCCAACATCGCCTACGTCGGACGCTGGGACACCAGTTCCGGCACGGCGGCGGTGCCCTCCTGGACCGGCGCCTATCTACAGACGGCCTTCACAGGCACCACGGTGAAGGTCAGGGCGAGAGACGCGGTCAACCTGTACGCCAGCATCGACGGCGGCCCCGACGTCTTCCACCCCGGCGTGCGCGGCACGGTGAACCTCACTCCCCAGCCGTTGTCCGCCGGCACCCACACGCTGCGCATCTCGTACCGCTCCGGCGACACCGTCTTCCAGGGCCTGGTGCTGGACCCCGGTGCGCGCACGGTCGCGCCCAACGCCCCCTCCCGGCTCATCGAGTTCGTCGGTGACTCCATCACCGCAGGTGCCCTCACGGACCGGCTCGCGCTGGACTCGTACGCCTGGAAGACCGGCGAGCAACTGGGGGCGCGCCACACCCAGATCGCCCGATCCGGCTACTGCCTCGTCGCCCAGTCCGGATGCACGGGCCTGAGCACACAGTTCTTCAGGACGGCGAGCACAGGCAGCCAGAACTGGGACTTCTCCCGCTACCGGGCGGACGCCGTCGTCATCAACCTGGGTACCAACGACATCGGCCACGGAGTGACCGGCGCCGACTTCCAGTCGGCGTACACCAAGTTCCTCGCCGACCTGCGCGCCACCTACCCAAACGCGCGTCTCTTCGCCGTGCAGACGCTCAAGAAGCGCTACGTCAACGAGACCAGGGCGGCCGTCTCCGCACGCGCCAACGCCGGTGACAGCAAGGTGCATTACGTCGACACCACGGGCTGGCTGACCGACAGCACCGACTACGAGGACGGCAACGGGCATCCCAACGAGGCGGGCCACACCAAGTTCGCGAACCGCCTCGCCCCTGTCATCGCCGCCCACCTCGGCAACCCCGCGTCCACCCTGGCCGCCGCTCCGGGCCAACCCGGCGACCCGAACATCAAGTTCGTGGGCCGCTGGGACACCAGCACCTCCACCGCCTACACCCCGTACTGGGCCGGCGCTTACTACAGGGTCGGCTTCACCGGCCGGACCGTCCAGCTCAAGCAGCGCGGGACGATCGACTTCTGGGCGCGGATCGACAACGGCCCCGTGAAGTTCTACGACGACGTCAAGGGAACGGTGAACCTGACGCCCACCCCGCTGTCCGCCGGCAACCACACCCTTCAGGTCAACTACCAGGTGGTCGCCGGTTCCTACCGGGGTGACGCCGTCTTCCAGGGCCTCGTCCTCGACAGCGGCGCCACGACGTTCACACCGTCGGCTCCCGGCAAACTGATCGAGTTCGTCGGCGACTCCATCACAGTGGGGACCACGTCGTCACAGAACGCCCGCACCGCGTACGGCTGGCTGATCGGGGAACGACTCGGCACCGAGCACACCCAGATCGCCCAGGGCGGCGCCTGTCTGGTCGCCGCGGCCGACGGATGCGTCGGCCTGGAGCGGCAGTTCACCAAGCTCAACCCGAACGCCGCCACCCCCGACTGGAACTTCTCCCGCTACCAGGCGAACGCGGTCGTCATCAACCTCGGCACCAACGACGTGGGCCACGCGGTCAGTTCCACGCAGTTCCAGACGGCGTACACCAGCCTGCTGCGCAAGGTCCGCGCGGCGTACCCACAGGCGTGGATCTTCGCATTGGAGACCTTCCGCGGCCGGTACGTCCCGCAGACCCAGGCGGCGGTCAAGGCGGCCGTCGACGGCGGCGACTCCCGGGTCTCCTTCGTCGACACCACCGGTTGGCTGGGCTCGGGCGACCTGACGGACTCGGTCCACCCCAACGACCAGGGCCACCGCGTCATCGCGGACCGACTGGCGCCGGTCATCGCGGCGCGGATCGGTATGTGACGGAAGGGCCGGGGCCACGGGACCGCAACCCGCGGGCGGGTGGTTCTCGCCCCGTTGCGGTCCCGGCAACCCTGTTCATCCGGCGAGGTCAGGTGAGCTTCTTCAGCTGGGCGTCGCGGATGTCCTCGGGGATGGTCGGCGGCTGGATGGGGTTGAGGGAGAAGAAGGTGGCGATGGTGGAGCCCTGACGTACGACCAGGACGGTGAGAGGTATCTCGGGTCCTGTCCCGCCGTCGACGACGACCTGGGTGGCGTCAAAGGCCAGGGCTTCGTCGCCGTAACGGGGAACCGAGCGGCTGCGGGGATTTGAATACCCCAACCCGCCGTCGGGGTGCGCAGCGGACGGGCGTATCTCAGCGGTGGTGCATTTTGTGAGCGCTGTCCGCAGTTCCGTCATCACTGCGCGGGCGTCGGCGCGAGTGTAGGACGCCAGGCCTACACTCGCGTGCTGCGCGAGGTCGTCGGTTTTGGACACCACGTCCTGGGTGACCTGGGCTGTGAAGGGGCGCAGGCTCCCCAGTTGGACGGCCGCGTAGACGGGCCGGCACGACGCGGGGGCGACGGCACGGTAGGCGGTGAGCCTGTCGTCGTCCACCGGGCTCCCCTTGCCCGAGACCGTGTTGACGCCATAGCCGGGCACGTCCTGAGCGCTCAGCGCCAGACGGTCGAGGGCCTTTTGGCCAACCCCCGTCGCACCTACGGGAGCCGGCGATCCGGAAGCCTGCTGCGACGCGGCACCCGCAGACACGTCATCCTTGGACTCCCCACCTGCGCCGCCACCGCCCCCACTGCCGGTGCCGCACGCACTGGCCAGCGCCAACACCCCGACCACTGCAACGACCCGTCTTCTAGCCGCACAACCACGCATCATCCGCCCCACCCCCGGTGCCCATTCTGGACGCCGCACATAAAAGCCCTGGCATATGCCCGGGCTGAAGTTCACAGGAGCCTAGCCGGACTTCACGGAACCCCTTCACCAGGCCTGACCAAGAGGTCGTTGCCTTTGGTTTGATTGCGGCTAGTACTCCAGTGTCACTTTGCGATCTTGTATTGTCCGCATCTGGCCGAGTGCTTCGGTGGTGGGTTCGAGGATTGAAGCGTTCGGTGCGTCAACGTCTGGACCAGGACGCAAGCCACATCGTGTGCCGGGTGGGCAGGACAGAGCCGGCCGTGATGACCACAGCCGGTGCACGGTAGATACAGAGGTGAGCGTTCGCTACTCGGTCGTGCCTGGCGCTTCCCGCTCTCTCTGGCGCTGCTCGTACCGTAAGGGCGCACCGAGTATCCAGGACCACGAGTCGTACTCGTCGACGGGTCCCACCCGGTCGGCGCCGTCGACGCAGCGCGGATCGTCCCGCTCGGCCAGTCCGTAGACGGCCCAGATCCGGGTCTGCTGGTCCGCGTCGCCGAACAGGCCGGCCAGGGTGTCCCCAATGGCTGGTTCCGGATTCAGGCTGTGTGCAAGCCGGTAGCCAGCACCCTGGCGGACGGAGGTGTGGGCGTCCCGGGCCAGTGCAAGCAGAGCGTTCAGCCCCTCGGAGGTGAACGTCTGCCGTCCCGACCTCTCCGAGTCCACGATTCTCAGGGTCGAAGGCACCGCACCCCGGACCTGCGGGGCAGCGTGGCCGAGGTATGAAAGCCCCAGCGGCTCAATCCTCGGGTCCTCATAGTGGCTCAGGCCGGCCAGGATCTCGGCCAGGACGTCCGGGTGTTCCTCCTCCTTCGCCCAGTCGAGGAGGAGCTCGAGCGTGCGCTGTTCGAACGGACTCGGGACGTTCGTCAGGTCAGCCTCGATTTCGAGGCAGACCAGGACCTCCGCGCCAAAGCGGCGGTATAGGGGATCGGGATGGCCCCGCAGTGCCGCCGCAGCCTCCCAGGTCTCGTCGTCCTGCCTCCGGCCAAGGGTTCTGACGATCTCCGACCAGACGGCGTGCTCCCAGTCCGGGTACTCAAGTGCACACGCTCGGGCCGCCAGTTCGTCAAAGGCCAGGTGCAGTCCGAAGTGCTTCTCGAGGAGAGTGAGGATCCCCGTGTGGCCGTCGCGGACGGTCATTCCGCCGGACCGGAACTCGTGGTAGTCGGTGAACCTTTCCCTGTCCCGGATCCGAACCCGCTCGACCTCCTCCGAGGCGCCGGTCCGCTGTCGCAGCATGGCGATCGGGCCCGTCTCGTGCCACTGCCGGGCGCGTGCCAGCAGTTCCACCCGGGTGGCCTCGCTGGTCAGCACCGCGTCACTGAGCACGGAGAAGACGAGACCGATCGAGCCGCTGTCGACAGCCCGCAAGAGGGGCGTGGTCCCGTCGGGCAATCGGCGGTCCGGATCCGCGCCGCCGCCCACCAGGTAGCCGGCGATCGTCGAGTGGAACGCCGAGATGGCCAGGCAGAGTGCGAAGGTGCCCCGCTCGTTGATGGCGTTGGGGTCCGCCCCGTCCTCCAGCAGCACTCTGACAGCGTCCTCGTCCCCGCTCCGCACCGCCGTGATGAGTGGATCCTCGCCCATGCCCCAACCCCCTGTTACATTCGATCACCCGCTCGCCAAGCAGCCGCAGGCCGGGAGAGACATCGTCGGGCAAGTCCGTGACGCCGTCCCCGGGTCGGAGCCACAGGCTGAACACGCGGGCGTTGGGCCGCTGACGGCATGTCGCCTCGGTGGTCGATCCCGAGTCTCGTCCTACGCGGATACCCCTGGCTGAAGCAGCCTGTCACACCCGGTAGATCTGGAGCGGCCACCGCGTGATCATCGGACGTTGTGTGGACTCTCGAAGATCGTGCGAGGAACAGTCCGAGCGGTACCGGCAGGCGGCGGAGCTGCTTGTCTGACAAGACCGTGGCCAGGAAGACACTTGGGCCTGGTCCCCCTGAGCCGACTTCCGGCTGAGGCGCCGCCGTGGACCACGATGACCGGCGTACCCCTGTCGAGCTGTCCGTGCCCTGTGCTGCCAGGACGGTTCCGGCTCCCGGTATCCCGTAGGTGCTCTACCGCCGCGCACGGCCCAATCACCCAGGCCCAGTTGAGTGTCCGTACTCACGTCCCGGATGCCTGCGGGTTGCGAGCATCGGTGCAGCGGCGCCGTCGAGTGCGCCGGCCCTTTCGATCGAGAACGTCCGAGACCCACGGAGCGATAGCCATGTCCCGTCGTATCACCCTGTCCGTCATCGCCGGCGCTCTCGTCCTCTCCGGTGCCGGGGCCTTCGCGCTCGCCCATGCGGGCGACCAGGCCCCGTCCCTGGCGCACAGCACAGCCCGTTACGTGGCTCCGGACAGCGGTGAGCGCGGTTCGTTCACCTTCACCACCGAGGTCTCCGCGGCATCGGGCGTCAAGAACCTGAAGGTGCTGGCCTGGCCGGAGAACTCCGCGCTCTCCACGCAGCAGCCGACCGTCAAGGAGATGGCCCAGGCGGAGTCGGCCCGTTGCCAGTCGGCCGGCGGCGACAACGCGCGGTGCGTGTACACGACCCCCGTGACCGACGCCGAGGCGGCCTCGTCTCCTCGCGGCACCTGGCATGTCGCCGTCCTGGCCACCGCCGAGGACGGCACCACCGCCCTGAACACCAAGGCAGTGGACTTCACCGTCGGCTGATCGGCTCGCGGGCTGACGGACCGGCATGCGGCAGGCCCCCTCACACCCCCTTGAGCAGCGGCGGCGGACGCTCTACAGCGGCGTGGGTTCGCCGCGTCAATCACCGGACGGCGACCGTGCGGTGCGGCGCACCCCTCAGTCGGCGACCTTGCTGCGGTTCTGGTAGGCGAGGTCGTGGTACTCCGGGTGTCGCGCGAGGTAGGCAGCGATGAAGGGGCAGGTCGCCAGCACCGCCAACCCCCGTTCGCGGGCGTCCTCCAGGACGGCACGCGCCAGGGCCGAGCCGAGACCCTGGCCGTTGTAGGCGGGGTCCACCTCCGTGTGCGGGTAGACGACCAGCTCGTTCGTGCGCAGGTATTCCGCGAAACCCACCCGCTGCCCGTCGATCCGCACCTCGAAGCGCGACGCCTCGGGAACGTCGACGACCTCCACCGTGCTGCCGTCCTGGTCGGTGTGCGGGGGCATGGGCATCTCCTGTGATCGTGCCGGGGAACACACCCGAGCGTAGTCGATCATGCGTGGAAACCGGCCGGCGGACGTCTGCCTCGGCGGATGGCGGGCAGACGCCGACCAGGACCACAGGGAGGACGATAGTGAGCGAGTTCCAGACCGACCAGGTACCGACAGCCGGCCACACCCCGGACGACTCTCTCACCGGATACCACGTGCACGCGGTGGACGGAGAGGTCGGCAAGATCGGCGCACATTCCGCGGACCTCGGGCCACACCACGCGGTGGTGCACACCGGTCTCCCGCTGCTGGGCAAGGACGTGGTGATCCCGTCCGAGGCCGTCTCCGGCATCGACCACGCGGCCCGGACCGTGCTCCTGAACTGGACCAAGGACCAGGTCAAGGCGGCGCCGGTATTCGACGAGGAGCAGTACCTCGGTGACCCCCGCTACCGCGACCAGCTCGGCGGCACTCAGGGCTCAAGCCACTGACCCTGGCATGACCAGCGGCCCTCTCGGCGAGCGGGCGGGCGGAGGCCCGGCGGTTTCGACGCGCCGGCAGTCATCTGAGTGAACGCCCGCCCGGACACCACAGGGCACACGGCTCCCCCCGCATGCGCACAGCGCATGGCCGCCCCCATCTGCCACGTTCAGACCGAGTCGGATACCGCGGTGCGAGCCTGCAAAATGCCCTCGATCCCTTCCAGGAAGGTCTCGCAGACCAGATCCGCGTCGAAGAGGCACCCGGCCGCCATGGCGCCGTCCCGGAGCATGACGAAGTGCCGACCGGCCACGTCGGCCGATGCCGTGCCGGTCTGCGAGAGAAGGTCTGTGACGGTGTCGAGGAACCACTGCCGGTGGGCGAGGACGGCCTGGTGGACCGGGTGCGCGGGATCGGGGTATTCGGCCACGGCGTTGAGGAAGGCGCAGCCGCGGAAGCCGGGCGATCGGATGCCCTCGGCGATGGAACGGGCGACGGCCCTGAGCTTGTCCACCGCCGAGTCGGCGTCGGCCTGCGCGGCGGCGACCTGTCCGCGAATACCCTGGTCGGCCTGCTCGAGGTACGCCAGGATGAGGTCCTCCTTGCCGGAGAAGTGCCGGTACAGCGTCGCGCGGGTGACCTGGGCCTCGGCCGTGAGCCGGTCGATGCCGACGGAGTGGATCCCTTCCCTGTAGAAGATCCTCGTCGCTGTGCCCAGCAGCCTCTTGCGTGCTTCGGACGTGCCGGCTGCCTCTGTCCTGCTGCTCATGCGCTCACCCTACCAAAGCGGTGAGGTAGAACGTTCGGTCTTGACATACCCTCCCCGCACCCCCTTGAATCCAAGCGAGACCGAACGTTCTGCCTCCTGACGGGATGGGGCACACCCTCCCGCCGCGTAGCCAGGAAAGGGCAACCCCATGGACACACTCGCCAGCAGCACACCCAGCACACCCCTCGACGCGCCCATACCCTTGCGCAAGCTCTATCTCGCACGTTTCACGTTCGCGGCCGTCTGGGCGGCCCTCCTCGCGACGACCGCCCACGACCTGGGCGCCCTGAGCGTGACCCTCCTGATCGTCTACCCCCTCGTCGACATGGCAGCTGCGGTCACAGATCTGCGAACCGCCCACGCCGAAGGACGAGCGGCAGCGGCCCTCTACGCCAATGTCTCCATCAGCGCGCTCGCCACTGTCGGCCTGGCACTCGCCGCCGCCGCAGACATCCCGGCCGTCCTGCGCGTCTGGGGCGCATGGGCCATCGCCTCGGGGATTCTCCAGCTCATCACGGGCGCGGTACGCAGGCACCTGGGAGGTCAGTGGCCGATGATCATCAGCGGCACCATCTCCACGCTCGCCGGCGCCTCCTTCATCGCCCAGGCGGGGAACGACGACGTAACGCTGAAGAACCTCGCCGGATACGCCTTCCTCGGCGGCGTCTTCTTCCTCATCTCGGCACTGCGACTCAACCGACCGGCGCGACGACGCACCTGACGGTCACCAGTGGCGTGTCCGCGACACTCCCGGCGAACGCCTCAGCACCGTCCGGGAACTGCGTGACCCGATACACCCACCTCGACGGCCGGGCTTCCGAAGCCCGGACAGCAGGGAGATGGCCGCAGCGCCGAAGAGGCAGGTTCGCGTGTGGCCGCACGATCGTGGCATCGCCCCGGCCTCCGGTGATGGTGCTCGGACGCAAAATACGACTGGAAGGGCGGTCCCTCCCCGTGCTTGCATGAGGTCATGATTTCTGCTGACCGTCTGCTCGCCTTCGCGGCCATGTCGTTCTTGCTGATCGTGATTCCCGGTCCCAGCGTGCTGTTCGTGATCGGGCGGGCGCTGGCGCAGGGGCGCCGCGCCGCATTGACCACGGTCGTGGGCAACACGCTCGGCGCCTATGCGCTGATCGTGGCCGTGGCATTCGGGGTCGGGACGGTGGTGGAGCGCTCGGTCCTCGTCTTCACGGTGCTCAAGCTCGCGGGTGCCGCCTACTTGGTGTTCCTCGGCGTCAAGGCGTGGCGTGAACGTGGGTCGTTGCATGCGGCGGTCACCGGGGCCGGAGCCACGCAGGGTGGTCGGCGAACGTTCTGGGAGGGGTTCGCGGTCGGCGTGACCAATCCCAAGACCATCGTGTTCTTCGCCGCCGTGCTTCCTCAGTTCGTTGACCGAGGCCAGGGGCATGTCGCGGCGCAGATGCTGCTGTTGGGCTTGGTCTTCAACCTCATTGCCGTTGCGTCCGACATGGTGTGGGGGCTGGTCGCGTCCACTGCCCGGGACTGGTTCGCGCGCTCACCGCAGCGGCTTTCCCTGGTCGGTGGGGTCGGCGGGCTCACCATGATCGGACTCGGTGTCACCGTCGCCGCGACGGGGCGCAAGGACTGATCCGCCTCTTCAGCCCGAGCAACGGTCAGTTGTTGCCTTCGGCAGATGGCGAGCAGGATCGGCCGGACTGGGACCGACCTGATCGACAAGCTCTTGGTCGCGAACTGCATGGGCCCGGCGAGGGTGCTCGCCGGGCCCATGCAGTTTGGATCACTGGTTCAGCAGTCGACGGGAACAGGTGCCGACGTCAGCTCCTGGTCCACTGCTGGTTGCTGCTCGCGTTGCAGTACCAGACGTCGACCGCCGTGCCGTTGCCGGTGCCGCCGCCGGCTGCGTCCAGGCAGAGCTCCGGGTTGGCAACGCTGGTCACGGTGAGGTCCGCGTTCACGTTCCACTGCTGTGCCGCCGCGCCGGTGCAGTCGGTGATGATCACGGGGTCGCCCGCCGTGGCTCCGGTGCCTCCGACCGTCATGCACTTGTTGCCGTAGACGGTGAGCTGCTTGTTCGCGTCCCAGTTCCAGGACTGGTTGCCGCCGTCGTTGCAGTCCCAGAGGTCGAGCTGGGTGCCGTTGGTCGTGCTGAAGCCGGGCACGTCGACGCAGCGGTTGGAGCCCACGCCGCGCAGGACCTCGCCGGGAGGCGCGGGCGGCAGGTCGTTGACGGGCGGGGTCTTGCCGAAGCCGTAGCCCCAGCGCAGCTGCGCGACTCCGCTGGCGTTGTTGTCCACCAGGTTGCCGTCGGCGTCCAGGGACTCGATCGAGTAGGCGTCGCCGAACCTGAGGCCCGGCCAGTACACCAGGCCCATCCCCTTGCTGCGGGCGGTGTTGGTGACGGCCGCGAGGTACGACGTGTAGATGTTGCCGTCCCACGCGCCGTAGTTCAGGCCGGTGGTCATCGGGGAGCCGGCCTCGTCGATGATGGTCCGGCCGGCGTAGTTGCCGATCCGGGACTCGAGGTCGGCGACCCAGTCCGCCTGCTTGGTGTGGCTGGCCCAGAAGCCGTAGAAGTGCAGCGACAGCAGCGTTCCCCGCAGTTCGCGCGCCGCGCCGACGCCGGTGACGTTGTCGTTGTAGCCGGTGCCGCTGATCACGACGCGGCCGCGCGGGACGTCCTTGTGCTGGGCGAGCCAGCCGCTGGTGACGGACACCCACTGATCCAGGGTGTAGCCGTGCGGCTCGTTCATGGGCTCGAAGTAGACCCGCGGGTTGTGCTTGTACTCCCGCACCACGGTGTTCCACATCTTCTTCCAGGCGGCCGTGTCGTCGACCAGCCCGTCCTTGCTGGTGTCGGCCTCCCAGTAGCTGACGATGACCTTGTCACCGTAGGCCGTGGCCGCGTCGATCGTCGCCCGGTACGACTTCCACCAGTTGGTGCCCACGGTTGCCGGGTTGATCGGCAGTCGCAGCGTGTTGGCGCCCAGGTTCTTCTTGAACCCGCGCACCATGTGGCCCGTGGTGCGGTACACGGTGCGGTAGTCGTCGGTGACCGACAGCCCGCTGGGCACCACCGCGTCACTGGCGTAGTTGTCCCGCGGGTCTGCCCAGTTCACCCCGCGGAAGTCACTGGTACCGCCCTTCACCACGGGCTTGACCGGCGCGTACGAGGCGGCTGACGTCGTGGCGGCCGGCTGGGCGAGGGCGGGATTCGGGGCAGTCAGCAACATGAGTGTCGCGCCGAGGCCGGCCATGAACACTTTGGCCAGTCTCCTCGACCCCGACGGGGTGTTGGTCATGTCGTCTCCAGTGACGGGTATCGCGAAGGGCGGAGTGCGGGTTCGTCACCTGAGCCGACCCACGGTTGAACCGGGATCCGGATACGGGTGTCCCAAATCCCCACAAACCACTCATGGTTACGTAACCATTGACCGGACATTGACACGACGCCCCCACTGATGACAAGTCCCGTGACGCTTCCGAAACACGGCAGACCTTTTCGACGGCCGGCTGCCGCGACCGGTCGGCAACACCGATCCGGCAGGGTCGTCGCTGGGGTGGGCGCGGGCGGGAGTGCGGCAGGCAGGCCGAAGTGGAGAGCTGACCGATGACGTCTGCCAGCGCTCCACGACGGCCTGCGACTGCCTGACTACTGAGGACGGATCCGGATTACTTGCCGAGGACAGATCCGAAGTAGGCGTTGTCCCCCGATGCGCCGAGCGCGGCGGCACCGAACGACCAGGAGCCGCTGGTCGTCACGCCCGACGCCGTGCCGTCGAGCACCCAGGCGAAGCCTGCGCCGTCGTTCTCGTAGGGAGCCGTGGTGACGAGTTCGGCGTGGCCGTCGCGGTCGGAGTCGATCAGCCGTGCCTGCGCACCGAAGCGGTCGTGCGTCTCGGCCGCACCCGGCACGCCGGCAGTGTTCTGGTTGAAGTTCTGCGAGCCGGCCGTCCCCAGGCCCCGTGCCGAACCACGCAGGACCCACACCGCGCCCGCGTCCCCCACCTCGCCGATGCTCTCGCCCGGGGAACCGATCGCCAGGTCGAGGTAGCCGTCGCCGTTGACGTCCCCGAGGCTCAGGTCGTTACCGAACTGGTCGCCGACCTCGGAGCTGCCGCCGAGGCCGTCCTTGCCCTGCTCGAAGATCTGATCCGGCGCCTGGGAGCCGGAGTCGAACAGCCCGTCCCGGCTTCCGTAGCGCACGGAGACGCTGCCCGCGGACAGGTCCCACTCGCCGTGCTCCAGGGTGCGGGGGGCGCCCAGCACGAGGTCGGGGTAGCCGTCCTTGTTGATGTCACCGGAGGCGCCCACCGAGCCTCCGCCGAAGGAGCGGTCCAGTTCGAGTCCGTCCGCGGAGCCGCGCAGCAGCACCGAGTGGCTGTTCACGATCTCCAGGCTCGGCTGGGTGCCGGTGACGACGAGATCGGCGTAACCGTCCTTGTCGTAGTCGGCGCCGGTCAGACCGCTCGGCCGGAAGCCGTCCTCAGTGGGCAGACCGTAGAGCTGCTCGGGGTTCTGCGGTGTGCGGGTGGCGCTGAAGTCGTGTACGTAGACGGAGTCCTCCGCGTTGACGTGGGCCAGTTCCGGGCGTCCGTCGGCGTCGACGTCGGCGGCGGTGAGCCCGCTGCCGTAGGACTCCCTCGCGCCGGGCGCGCCCGTGGTGTTGCTCTCCAGCCACGAACTCGTGCCGGTCAGCCCGCGGGCGGAGCCCCACAGGACCGTGATGCTGCCCGCGTCGACGGCGTCATCGATGTCCTCGCCGGGGATTCCGACGGCCAGGTCGGCATATCCGTCACCGTCGAGGTCCGCGGACGTGACGGCCGCGCCGAAGGCGTCGTGGGCCTCCGGGCTGCCGGGTACTCCTGCCGAACTCTGCGTGAGGACCACCTTCTTGGCAGTGTCGACGCCCTTGGACGAGCCGTACAGCACCGAGACGAATCCGGCTCCCGGCTTGCCGCCCACCGTGGCGGCGGGTGCCGCGGTCACCAGGTCCGCGTAACCGTCGCCGTTGAAGTCGTCGTGGGCCACCGTGGTGGCGCGCTGGGCGCCCTCCGCCGCCCAGGCGGGCCCGCCGACGATCGCGGTGCCGGTGATGCCGAGCAGGGCTACCGCCAGGAAGGCGGCGCGTGTGGAGCGCATGAAAATCCCCCTTGTGTCGCTGCGTCGATGCCGCAGCCTCATGAACCGGGCAGTGCACCGTGCCGGTCACGCACGGCTTTCCGCCCTTGCCGCAGATGAGACCGAGGAACCTCAACAGAAGTTGTACGCCCGGCAGTTGCCGCAGAGTCCTGTGGCACGGCTGTGACCATGGCCACGGATTCGTGACACTTCCTGCCCTGATGCCACCCGCGACAGCGGCAGCCCCTCCTTGTGACCACAACCGGCGCCGGCGGGCGGGTGTCTCAGCGGAAGATGTCGGCGTTCTCCGTGGCCCACTGGTGGAACGGTCTGGCCGGAGAGCCGGTGATGCGTGAAACCGTGGCACGCACCTTCAGCAGCTCGTCATTGACGTCGCCGCCCGTGACGTCGAGGACCGCCTCCGCAGCCTCGGCCCCGAAGACCGCGGCCATCTGGGCGTGCGCCTCCTGCCGGCTGATCTCCTTGAAGGGCACATCCCGACCGAGTGCCGCGGCGATGGCCTCGACCTGCTGCCGGGCCGTCACCGGCTCCGGGCCGGTCAGGGCATACGTCTGTCCCTGGTGACCGGGCTCGGTCAGTGCCGCCCGCGCCACCGAGGCGATGTCCGCGGGGTGGATCGTGGGCAGCCCGATGTCCGCATACGGCGCGCTCACGCCCTCACCGCCGCGGATCGACTCCGCCCACATCAGCGAGTTCGAGGCGAACTGTGTCGGCCGTAAGATCGTCCAGGCCATACCGCTGTCCTGCAACAGCCGCTCCACCGCCAGGTTCTCGCCGGCCTGACCCAGGCGCGGATGGGTCTGGACCGTGATGGAGGACACCAGCACCACATGCTCGACACCCGCCAACCTGGCGGCATCCAGGACGTCGGCATCCGGACCGAGACGCGACACGAGGAACAGTGAACGCACCCCGTCCAGCGCGGACTTGAGTGACCGCGGCTCCGCGAAATCACCCTCGACAGCCTCGACTCCAGCGGGGAACGCGGCTCGTGCGGTGTGGCGGGTGAATCCCCTCAGCGGTCCCGCACCGCCCCTACGCAACTCCCCCAGCAGCGCGCTTCCTATGTTCCCGGTGGCGCCGGTCACGAGGATCATCAGCGTGTTCTCCTGTCGTCAGGTGATCAACTGGAAGACACGCTAGAAACTCAACCGCCCTTCAGGTCAAGGAAGTGTGACCGGGGCGGACGGGCATGGTGCCGCCGGTGGGACGGGGCGGGGGGCTGGTCCCACCGGCGGCTGCTCGGACAGGCCTGCGCGACGGTGGCCGCGTCAGCCTGGGTGCCCGTGCGTCAGAACGCGGGGATGGCGGCCGCCGCCCGACTGTCGGCGTTCCGGGCCTTGTTGATGTTGCTCTGGAGGTTGCCGGTCAGCGGGAAGTTGGCTTTGCCCCACTTGGAGTTCCACAGCTGGTCGCGCGGCGTCTTGTCCATGTTCTCCATGGTGACCAGGGCCGGGCGGTCCCAGCCTCCGTCGCCCCACGCCTCCGGGGCCTCGCCCCACGCGGCGAAGCGGAACGCGTGCGTGCTCGCGCCGTCCTTGTGGTAGACGATCTGGACGCGGTTGTAGCTCGACTCGCCACTCAGCCGGCCCATCGGCACCTCGTTGATCGGGTGGGTGCTGTAGCCGCCGTGCCGCGAGGCGGACAGGAAGCGGGGGCTCTCCTCGCCCTGCTTCTGGAAGACCACGACGGACTCCCAGTCGTGACGGTGTCCGAAGGCGTCGGCGCCGTTCAGCGTCTGGTCCTTCTCGAAGTAGAGCGCGTAGACGTACGCGCACCAGCCGTCCTTGCACCAGCTCTGCGAGTACGTGTTGGCCTTGCCGAGGTGGTTGGTCCGGCAGCCGCCGGTGATCGACCCGGTGTTGTCCAGACCCCCGTTGAGCTTTCCGCTCGCGTCGACGGCCGCCGCGGGGAAGCAGCCGTCGGAGTCGTAGTCGAAGAGCGGCATGTACTTGTTCTGGTAAGTACTCGCGTTCCACGGCAGCGGGGTCAGGATGGCGGCGGACGCGCTCGTCGAGATGCTGACGGTCAGCGCGCCCGCGCTGAGCGCGACCAGTGCCGCCTGGCCGAGACGGGACGTTCTGCGGTGGTGCGTGGATGCCTTGAACATTGCGGGTGCTCTCCACTTGGTCGTGCCGGGAACACGGCTCGGTCGTGCCGTTCGTCCGGCGTGGCGGGACCGAGACTGGCAGCCGGAAAGTTGACTGGCACCCCTTTCATCAGGCCGTTCAATTCCGTCGTCGGGAGTTTCGTCTTCAGTGCTCCGACTGTTTTCGGTTGTTTTCGTTGTGAACGGACAGGGTGCGCGTCCCGTTTTTCCCTGTGATGTGGCGGTGATGCAACTCCTGTGCCGTACGGGGATGGGGAGGGTGGAGCTCATGGGGCGTCCCGAAAGACCTGTGGACCCGCAGGCCGGTCCGGTGCAGCGGTTCGCCCATGAGCTGCGGGAACTGCGGCGGACGACGGGCGGCCCCTCGTACCGGCGGATGGCCGAGGCGGCCGGGTTCTCCGCGGCGACCCTCTCCGAGGCGGCGCGCGGGGAGCGGCTGCCGTCCCTCGCGGTGGTCCAAGGGTATGTGCGGGCGTGCGGGGGCGACCCGGGTGAGTGGGAGCCGCGCTGGAAGGACGCCGAGGCGGAGGCCGCGTCCGCCGCCCGCGACGAGGACGGGGCAGTCGCGGCGCCCTACCGGGGGCTGGCGCCCTTCGATTCGGACGACCGGGAGTTGTTCTTCGGCCGGGACGGGCTGGTCGACGAGCTCCTGCGGCTGGTGCGGGAGCACAGGTTCGCGGTGGTGTTCGGGGCGTCGGGGAGCGGGAAGTCCTCGCTGCTGCGGGCCGGGCTGATACCCCGCCTCCAGCAGGAGAGCGCCGACCGGGGACGGCACTCCCACCCGGGCGCCCCTGTCGAGGCCGACTCCCCCGGTGCCCCTGACTCCCCCGGCTCGCCCGACACTCCGGACTCCTCAGTCGCGCCTGCCGAGGTGCGGGTGTTCACGCCCGGGGAGCGGCCGGCCGAGACGTACGGGCACCTGCTGGTCCCGAAGGAAGGGGGCCCGGAGAGCTGGGTGGTCGTCGACCAGTTCGAGGAGGTCTTCACCCTCTGCCACGACCGCGCCGAGCGGACCCGGTTCATCGACCTCCTGCTGACCGCCCGGAACCCGGACAGCCGGTTGCGTGTACTCGTGTCCGTACGGGCCGACTTCTACGCCCGCTGCGCCGAGCAGCCGGAACTCGCGGACGCGCTCGAGGGTGCCGGACTGCTGGTCGGGGCGATGACGGCGGACGAGCTGCGGGAGGCGGTGACCCGGCCGGCGGCGGCCGTCGGACTCCTGGTCGAGCGGGAACTCACCGCGCGGATCGTCGAGGAGGTCCTCGAACGGCCGGGCGCCCTGCCGATGCTGTCGCATGTGCTGCTGGAGACCTGGCGGCGGCGCCGGGGCCGGCTGCTGACGCTGGCCGCGTACGAGGCGGCGGGCGGGGTGCGCGGAGCGATCGCGGCAAGCGCGGAGCAGGTCTACGGGCAACTCAACCCCGAACAGGCCCGCAGCGCCCGCCAGTTGTTACTGCGGATGGTCGAACCGGGGCAGGGCGGCGCCGACACCCGGCGCCCGCTGACCCGGGCCGAGCTGGCCGAGTCGACCGACAGACATGTGCCCGTGGTGGTGGAACGCCTGGCCCGGGCCCGGCTCCTCACCGCCGACGAGGACGGCGTCCAGCTCGCCCACGAGGCGCTGATCACCTGCTGGCCGAGGCTGCGCGACTGGATCGAGGAGGACCGGGAGTGGCTGAGCCACCACCGGCGGCTGGCCGAGGAGACCCGGCTCTGGCTGGAGCACGACCGCGACCCGGGTGCGCTGATCCGGAGCAGTCGGCTGGCCCGCGCCGAGGCCCTGTTCGCCGGTGAGCCGACCGGGGAACAGGACCGTCTCGCCCCGCCCGAGCGGGAGTTCCTCGACGCGGCACTCGCGGCCCGCGCAGCGCAGGCCCAGGCCCTGACCCGTGCCGCCCGGCGCACCCGCGGCCTCGTCGGCGCGCTGTCCGCCCTGCTGACGATTGCTCTGGTGGGCGGGCTGGCCGCCTGGCACCTGGGCGTCGACAACACACGGCATCACACCGACAACGCCGCGCGCCGGGTCGCCGACCTCGCCGACGCGACGCGGACGACCGATCCGCGCACCGCGATGCTGCTGGGCGTCGCCTCCTGGCGCGTCTCGCCGCTGCCGGAGGCCCGCCGGGCGCTGCTCGGTTCCCTCGCCCAGGTGGAACACGCCGTCTTCACCGACCCGGCGCCGGGCAACGGCCCGAAGCGTTTCCTCGCCGACTCCGGCCGCACGCTGCTCAGCGTCGAGGGTCGTATCTGGCGCACCTGGGACGTGGTCACGGGCCGCCGTACCGCTTCCGGCCGACTCCCCGTCGGCGAGGTGCTCGCGGCCGGCCCCGACGCCCAAGTCCTCGCGGTCGCCGGGGCCGACGGCATCCGCCTGTGGGACACGGCCACCGGCCGCTGGACCGGCGGCGCGCACCCCCTGCCCGCCGCCTCCGTCATCGACATCGCGCAGGGCGGTTACGTCGTGAGCGGCACCGGCGACGGCCGGGTGAGCCTGCGGTCCGTCACCGGCGGTGGCGTGCTGTTCGGGGGCCGGGTGGCGGGCGGTTCGGTCACTCCGGCCGTGAGCGCGGACGGTCGCCTGGTCGCCGTCTGTCCGGTGGGCGGGTCCCCGCGGGTCTGGGACATCGCAGGCCGCCGCATCCGTCCCGGCCCCTGGGAACGGACCCGTGGTCTGTGCGCCGAGGCACATACGACGGCCCTCGTGTTCGGCGCCGACGGCGCCCGGCTCGCCGCGCTCTCGGCGTCCGGTGTGACGGTATGGGACACGGCGTCCGCCCGCGAGGTCGCCCATCTCGACGAACCGGGCGCGAAACAGGCCGCGTTCACCCCGGACGGCACCTTCCTGGCGACCGACGCCGGCGCGGAGATCCGGGTGTGGCGCCTGTCGGACCCGGCGGCTCCCGTGTTCCGACACCCCGTCAACAACCAGCACCTGTACGGACTTTCCTGGGACCCCACCCGCCGGACCGCACTGCGCTACCTCGAAGGCGGCGCAGTCCACTGCCTGGAACTGGGCGAGGCGGTCACATCGGCCTGGCACCCCCACCCGATGGCGGCCGTACGCATCAGCCCGGACGGCCGCACCTACGCGACCGCCCAACTCGTCGACGCCCGCTACCGTTTCGAGCTCCGGGCCACCTCCGACGGCCACCTCCTGCGCACGCTCCCCGCCCCGCCCCCACCCATGTCGACCGCCCGCTCCGACCCGCTGAACCCGGCGCACATGGTGGCCCTCCTCGCGTTCAGCCCCGACAGCAAGGCGCTCTCGTACGGGCTCTCGGCGCCCGGCCGCGAGGTGTCCCCGCAGCGCTTCACGGTCTGGGACCTGACCCGTGACCGGCTCCGGGCAACCCTGGACCTCGCGACGCCCGAGTCCGCCGCCCCGGTGGCCGCTCTGGCATTGGGACCGGGCGGCGGCACCCTCTACGCGGCCCGCCTGCCCCTCCGCGGCACACCGGTCCACGAGGCGTGGAACACCGAGACCGGCCGCCGGGCGACCGTCCTCACCGGCCTGACCAGCGTCCACCTGGCCGTCCACCCTGGCGGCAGCCTCCTCGTCAGCGACAGCCGCACCGCGGATCTCGACGCGGGGAAGGTCACCGGCAAGGGGCTTGTCCAGGGCGAACAGATCAGCGCCCTCGCCTTCGCAGCCGACGGTTCACGCCTCGCGGCGGGCGACCTGACCGGCCGGGTCGCCCTGTGGGACGGGGAGTTGAACGACCGTACGGGCATCCTGCGCAACGTCTTCCCCGCTCCCCTGGGCGAGGTACCGGAAGCGGTGAGCGCCCTGGCGGTCAGCCCGGACGGCGCGACCCTGGCCGTCGGGGGCACCACGGGCACACTCCAGCTCTGGGACATCGCCACCCAACAGCCCCTGGGCGGCCCGCTGACCACCCCGGGCGAGATGATCGACTCGCTCGCCTTCACCGCCGACAGCGGCACCCTGTACGCGGGCAGCGCCCATGTCCCCCTCCAGCGGTACGCGGTCGACTCCGAACGCGCGGCCACCCAGGTGTGCGCCCGCGCGGGCACGGGGGCGCAGCTCTCGCGGGAGCAGTGGCGGACGTATGTGCCGGAGGTGCCGTACAGGAGGGTGTGCGTCCCAGCCCCGTAGCGCCCGTTCGAGCGTTCGGCTATGTATGGGCCTGCGGCGCGGCCGTCAGGTCTGCGAAGTCGGCCAGCATGGCGGACGTGTTCGGCGTGATCCCGGTGAACTCACGGAAGGAGTGCGCCGCTTGATGCACGAGCATGCCGCCCCCATGCAGCACCCGGCACCCGTGGACGCGCGCGGCGTGCAGCAGGGGCGTTTCAAGGGGGCGGTACACCACGTCCACGACCCACAGCCCTCCGTGCAGCATGTCGGCCGGCAGCGGAAGACCCGGATGCGTGGTCATCCCGATCGGTGAGGCGTTCACCAGCCCGTCCGCGGCGGCAAGTTCCGGGCCGAGTGTCTCCAGGGGCACGGCTTCGGCGCGTTCCGCGCCGGACTCCTTGTTCAGCGCCTTGACCAGCGCCTGGGCGCGGTCCGTCACGGCGTCCACGACCGTCAGCCGGGCGACGCCCAGGTCGAACAGGGCGTGCGCGACGGCGGATCCGGCACCCCCGGCGCCGAGCTGCACCACGTGCCGCAGCGACACATCGGGCAGCCCCCGCGCGAACGCCGCGCGGAAACCGGTGATGTCGGTGTTGTGCCCGACGGCCCGCCCGTCGGAGGTGAACACGACCGTGTTGACCGCCCCCAACCGCAGCGCGGTCTGCGACAGTTCGTCGAGGTGGGGCACGATGAGCTGCTTGCACGGGTAGGTGACGTTCAGACCGTTGAAACCGCAGGAGCCGGCGGCACGGACCAGTCGCCAGGAGTCCTCGGGCCGCATGTCCAGATCGTTCAGGTCCACCAGCCGGTACAGGTGACGCACACCCTGGCGGTCCGCCTCGCGCTCGTGGAGCTCGGGGCTGAGCGAGTGACCGATGCCCGATCCGATGAGACCGACTAGGTACGAGTCCTGGGCCACGACAACTCCACGGGAGTAATGTACGAACCAGTTCGTTATAAATATCAGGGTAGGTGCGTCCCGGGGAACCCTGTGGGGGGACACAAGTGTCGGTTGCCGATCCGCCAGCGCCCCGCCGGGTCCGCGACGCGGCCCGCACCAGGGCGGACATCCTCGACGCGGCCACCGCGGAGTTCGTGCGGGCCGGGTTCACGGGAGCCCGCATGGACCACATCGCCGCCCGCACCCGGACCACCAAGCGGATGATCTACTACTACTTCGAGAGCAAGGAGCGGCTGTTCACGGAGGTCCTGAAGCGGGCGTACAGCGAGATCCGCCGATCCGAACAGGTTCTAAACCTCGGCAAGTCGGGCCCTGTAGGCGCGATCCGGTGCCTCGCGGAGCTGACCTTCGACCATCACGAGGCGCATCCGGACTTCATCAGGCTCGTCTGTATCGAGAACATCCACGAGGCGGAGCACCTGGCCGGCGCGGCCAAGGAGCTCTCCGCGCTCAACGCGCCTGTGCTGGCGGTCATCGAGCGGATCCTGCTCGCCGGCCGTGAGCGCGGACTGTTCCGCAGCGACGTGGACGCGGTGAGCCTGCACGCGCTGATCAGTTCGTTCTGCTTCTTCAGGGTCGCGAACCGGCACACCTTCGCCACCCTGTTCGGGGTCGACCTGCTCGATGCCGGCGGCCGTGAACGGCATCGCGCAATGCTCGGCGACATGGTCGTGGCCTACCTCACAGCCCCAGGTACACCTCCCTGACCCGGGGGTCGTGGCTGAGCTCGGCGGAGGTACCGTGCATGGCCACCTCGCCGTTCTCCATGACCAGGCAGTGGCTGGTGGCGCCGAAGGTGAGCTTGGCGTTCTGCTCGACCAGCAGCAGGCTCAGCCCCTCCTCGCGCAGCTTCAGCAGGACGTCGAGGATGCTCCCGACCAGCTTGGGCGACAGCCCCATGGAGGGTTCGTCGAGAACGAGCAGGCGGGGGCGGGCCATCAGTGCACGCCCGATGGCGAGCATCTGCTGCTGCCCGCCCGAGAGGGCCCCGGCGAGCCGGTCGCCCATCTCGCCGAGCACGGGGAACAACTCGTAGACCTCGTCGAGCTGTTGGTGGACCTCCTTGTCCCAGGCTCGTGAGTACGCCCCGAGCAGCAGGTTCTTCCGCACCGGCAGCCCGGGGAAGACGTGCCGCCCTTCAGGGACGTAGCCGATGCCCTGCCGCACCATGTCTCGGCCCTTGACCCGGGTCAGGTCCCGCTCCCCCAGGGCGATGCTCCCGCCGCTGCGGGGCACGAGCCCCATCAGTGCCTTGAGGGTGGAGGTCTTGCCGGCTCCGTTGGCGCCGATGATGCCCACGGACTCGCCGGGCGCGACGGTGAACCCGATGGAGCGCACCGCGCAGACACCGCCGTAGTGGACGCTCAGGTCCCGCACCGTGAGCTTCTCGGCGGTGCGGGTCTCGACGGTCTTCACGAGGTGGCCTCCTTCGGCCGGGTGGCCGACTCGGTTGGGCCGCGGCCGAGTTGGGAGAGCTCGGTATCGCCCAGATACGCCTCGATGACCTCCGGGGAGGCCACGACCTCGCTCGGTGTCCCCTCGGCGATGACCCTGCCGCTGGAGAGTACGGTCACCTTCTCGCACAGGGACATCACGAGCCCCATGTTGTGTTCGATGAGCACCACGGTCGTTCCGCTGTCGCGGATGGACCGCACGATGCGGATGAGCTGCTGGACCTCCTCACCGTTCAGGCCGGCCGCGGGTTCGTCCAGCAGGAGCAGCCGTGGCCCGGAAGCCATGGCGCGGGCGATCTCGATCCGCCGCTGGATGCCGTACGGGAGTGAGGCGGGGGCGGCGTCCGCGAAGTCGGCGAGGCCGTAGCGGTCGAGGATCTCCCCCGCCCGCTGCCGCAGTTGCCGTTCGCGGCGGATTACCCCGGGCTGCCACACCGCGTACTGCCAGATGGTGTGGGTGCGGGTGCGGTCCAGGGCGACGAGGATGTTCTCACGGACCGTCAACTGGCCGAACAGGCGCAGGTTCTGGAAGGTGCGGGCCATGCCCGCGAGGGAGAGCGCGTAGGTGCGGGCCGTCGTGATGCCCGCGCCCGCGAAACTCACCTCGCCCGCCGTGGCGCGGTAGAAGCCGCTGATGACGTTGAACAGGGTGGTCTTTCCCGAGCCGTTGGGCCCGACGACGCCGCGGATCTCGCACGCCTCCACGGTCAGTGAGACGTCGTCCAGTGCACGCAGGCCACGGAAGTCCTTGCTCACGGCGTCGATCGTCAACAAGGGTTCGGCTTGCGGAGGTTGGGGCGCGGGATCGTACGGGACGAAGGGCCGTAGCTCCGCTCGCGTCACGCTCCGGCCGCGTCGGCGTTCGTACAGTTCGCGCAGCCTGGCGGGAACGCCGGCCAGCCCTGTCGGCGCGAAGACGACCATGAGGACCACGACGACGCCGTAGCCGAGCTGCGCGTACGTGGAGAAGTCCGAGAGCCACTCCCGGATGAGGGTCAGGCCGATCGCGCCGACCACACAGCCGACCAGGGAACGCCGTCCGCCGATGATGACCATCGCCAGCAGGATGAACATGTTGGCGATGGAGAAGGTCTCGGGGGCGACGTAGCGGATGAGACCGGCGTAGAGGACTCCCGCTACCCCGCCGTAGAGGCTGGCCAGCAGGAATGCCGTCATCCTCAGCAGCGGGATCTCCGCGCCCATCGCCCCAGCGGCAAGGGCGTCGTCGCGCATGGCGCGCAGGCGGCGGCCGAGCGAGGTGTGCACGACGAAGAGGCCGAAGACGAGCCCGGCCCCGAACACGACGGCCTCCAGGTAGTAGTAGAGGTACTCGCTGGAGAGGTCGATGCCGGGCAGGGTCGGCACCGGGACTCCGGAGATGCCGTCCGCGCCGCCGCTGATGTCCGCGTTGGTGATCCAGTTGATGAAGCCGAGCGCCAGGCCGAGGGTGACGATGCCCAGGTAGTGGGACTGCATACGCAGGGCGGGGATGCCGACGAGCAGGCCGGCGGCGACCGTGGCGAGCACCGCGAGGACGGCGGCCGCCCAGAAGCCGTAGCCGCTGTGGGTGGTGAGGATCGCGACCACGTACGCGCCGACGCCGAAGAAGGCGACCTGGGCGAGGTTGATCTGCCCGGAGACGCCCATGGCCAGGCCCATGCCGATCGCGAGCAGGGCGTAGATGAGGGCGATGTCGACGACATGGATGCTGTAGCCGCCCAAGCCGTACGGCAGGGCCCAGGCAGCCACAAGTACCGCGCTCACTACGGCGGTTCGGGACTTCACGCGCGGCTCACCGTCCTCTCGCCGAAGATGCCCGTCGGGCGGATCATGATCGCCACGGTGAAGACGAGGAAGGTCACCAGGACCGAGTAGCCCTGGAAGTGACCCGCGGCGTAGGAGTCCAGGACGCCGATGGCGATGCCGCCGACCACGGCGCCGGGGATGGAGCCGAAGCCTCCGAGCATGGCCGCGGCGAAGCCCTTGATGCCCAGGGCGCCACCGAGCGAGGCGTCGACGTAGAGCATGGGGCCGACCAGACCGCCGGCGAGGGCGGCCAGGCCCGCTCCGATGGCGAAGGCCAGGGCGTTGCTGCGGCCGACGTCGATGCCGACGGCGGTGGCCGCTTCGTGGTCCATGGCCACCGCCTGCATGGCGGCCCCGCGTTTGGTGCGGGAGAGGAAGAAAGCGAGTGCGATGACCGCGACCACGGTGACGCCCATGACCAGGAGGTCGTATGTCCGCACGCGGACCCCGAAGATGTCCAGCGGGGCGGCCCGCAGCGGGGACGGCACGGCGCGGCCGGTGGTGCCCCAGATGAGGATGGCCACGGCCTGGAGGACGATGCCGAAGCCGATCGTGCCGATCAGCATCAGGTCGAAGTCCTTGTTCTCCAACGGTCGCAGGACACGTTCGATGACCAGGCCGATCGCCCCGGTGATAACGATGGCCACCGCCATGGCCACAGCGAAGGGGAGGTTGGCGGTGAGATAGAAGGTGGAGGCGGCGTACGCGCCGATCATCGCGATGTCCGCGTGGGCGAAGTTGACCAGTCCCATGGTCCGGTAGACGAGGGAGAAGCCCATCGCGACCAGGGCGTAGACGGCGCCGAGGCTGAGGCCGCCGACGAGTGTCTGGAAGGTTTCCTGCACGTCCGTCTCACTTCTGCGCGACGAGCTTGCCGTCTTGGATGACGCCAATGCTGGTCTTGGTGATGCCGACACCGTCGGCGCCGTAGGAGAACTGTCCGAGGAGTCCGTCGTACTTGGTGGCGCGGATCGCGTCCGCCAGTTCCTTGCCGGTGGCCACGCCGCTGCTCTTGAGCGCGGTGAGCAGGATGTTGGTGCCGTCGTAGGCCTTGGCTCCATGGAGTTCGGCGTCCTCGCCGTAGGCGGCCTTGTAGGCGGCGGCGAACTTCTGGGCGGCGGGGCTGGTGTCGTTGCCGAGGTAGGGCGAGCTGACGATGGTGCCCTCGACGGCCGCCTTGCCGGCGGTGTCGATGAAGACCGGGGTGCCCTGCGGGGCGGCGCCCGCGAACGGGGCGGTGATGCCGAGGTCACGGGCCTGCTTGACGATGAGGCCGGCCTCCACCTCCTCGGAGCCGATGAAGATCACCTCCGGCTTCTTGGAGCGGATGGTGCCGAGGGCGGCGCTGAAGTCCTTCTGGTCGGTGGTGACGACCTGGTCGGTGACCGCCGTGATGCCGAGGTCCTTCGCCGCCTTGGAGAACGCGTCGTGCTCCCCCTTGCCGAACGAACCGTTGTTCGTGATCATCGCGATCTTCTTGAAGCCCTTGTCCTGGATCAGGTATTTCGCCAGGGTCGTGTCGTAGGTGGTGCTGGTGGGGCCGTTGAGGAAGAGGAACTCGCTCTTCTGCTCGACGAGCGCGTCGGCCTGGCCCGAGGTGATGTTGGGGATCTTCGCCTGCTTCAGCGCCGGGGCCATGGCGATGGTGACCGCGCTCTCCGCGGTACCGATCATGGCGATGTACTTCTCGTCGGCGATCTTCCGGGCCAGGTTCGTCCCGATGGTCGGGTCGCCCTGGTCGTCGAAGGACTTGATCTGGATCTTGCGGCCGTCGATGCCGCCCTTCTCGTTCCACTCGTCGACGGCGAGCTTGGCGCCCTTCCACTCCCAGTCACCCAGCGAGGAGAGCTGGCCGCTGCGGGCGTCGACGACGGCGATCTTGATGGGGCCCGAGTCGGACTTGGTGTCGTCGCTGCCGGAGTCTCCGGGCGCGCTGCACGCGGCCAGTGCGACGAGTGTGACGAACAGGGGGGCCACAGGCCTGAGGGAGCGGTTCATGGTGGTCACCTCATGGAGGACGAGGAGTGGGTGAGGGCATGGCGGCCGTACCTCTGGCCCGGTGGGGGCGGATCAGGCGGTGTCGGCAGGGAAGGTGCCTGCGTAGATGTCCTTGATGTTCCAGTGACCCGGGGTGGGCACCGGCTCGTTCACCATCGGTACGTCGAGCACGGCGGGCCTGCGCCGGGCGATCGCATCCGCCAGGGCCTTACGCAGGTCGGCTGGTACGTCGATGACATAGCCGTCGGCGCCGCACGACTCGGCGTAGCGGGCGAAGTCCGGGCTGTACGGGCGTCCTTCGGGGTCGGTGAACTCGCAGCCGTACGACCGTCCGAACGCGCCCGCCTGGAGGTCGGCGATGGTGCCGTGGGCGCGGTTGTTCATCACCACGAAGATGACGGGAGCTCCCTGCTCCACCGCCATGGGCAGCGCGGGGAGTTGGGCACTCATACCGCCGTCGCCGATCAACGCCACGACGACACGGTCGGGTTGGGCGAGCTGAACGCCGACGGCAGCGGCCGGGCCGAAGCCCATCGTGGAGGCGCCGCCGGGGGTGATGAAGCGGCCCTGGTCGGGGAGTTCGTAGCACTGGGCGACGCCGTTCTTGTTCCAGCCGACGTCGGTCACGAGAACGGCGTCCTCGGGGAGGGCGTCCCGCAGGTCGGCCAGGATGCGCTGGGGGCGGAGCGGGAAGTCGTCGCTGCGCCCGGCCTCCCGCGCCGCGTCGAAGACCGTGCGGCGGGCGGCGGTGATGCTGTCGCGCAGTCCCGGACGGGTGAGCGGGGCGCTCCGCCGCTCGCGGACGGCGGCCGTGATCGCTTCGAGAGCGAGCCCCGCGTCCGCCACCACCCCTGTCTCCACCGGGTAGTTGCGGCCGATCTCGGCCGGATCGAGGTCGATCTGGATCAGGCGGCTGGGCGGGAAGTTCCAGGTGTACGCGCTCTCCCAGGAGCTGGCGTCGGTCTCGGCGAACCGGGTGCCCACCGCGAGGACGACGTCCGCACCCTTGGTGTGCTCGTGGGTGGACTCCACCCCCCAGAACCCCGGCATGCCCAGCAGCAGGGGGTGCCCGTCCGGCAGCACGCCCTTGCCCATGAGGGAGTGCGTGAGCGGGATGTCGAGGTGTTCGGCCAGGTCGAGGAGGGCGGTGCGGGCACGAAGGTCGCGGATGCCTCCGCCGAAGTAGATCAGGGGGCGCTGGGCGGTCAGGAGCGCTTCGGCGATGCGGACGGCGGTGGGTTCGTCCAGGCCGGGGCGGCCCAGGTGGACGGGCAACGGGTGGTCGTAGGGCTGCACTTGGCGGTTGAAGAGGTCCATGGGGACGTTGACCAGAACGGCGCCGGGCCGTCCGCTGGTCGCGGTCCAGAAGGCTCGCTCGGTGGCTCTGCCCAGGTCCTGGACGCGCTGGACGTGCCAGGTGCGCTTGGTGAAGGGGCGGTAGATGGCGCTCTGGTCGGCGTCGGCGTGGAGGTTGACCTCCTGGTGCGGATGGCGGCCGTGGTAATACGAGGGGATGTCGCCGCTGATCACGACGAGCGGGATGGAGTCGAGGGCGGCGGTGGCGACGCCGGTGACGGCGTTCATCATGCCGGGGCCGACGTGGGTGAGCAGGACTCCGGGGCGGCCGGTGGCGCGGGCGTAGCCGTCGGCCGCGTGGGCGGCGGTCTGTTCGTGGCGGGCGATGACGAACTCGATGGGGCTCGGGCCGAGGGCGTCGAGGAGGGCGATGTTGGTGTGTCCGCAGGTGCCGAAGACGTACTCGACGCCGTAGGACCGGAGTTGGGTGACGAGGGCCTCGGCCGCGGTCACGGTGGTCACGGGGCCTCCTTCGGCAGCTCGCGCAGGTCGCCCCAGGGGGACAGGCCGCGCAGCACTAGGGTCTTGACGACGGTGTAGTCGTCGATGAGCCAGCGGGGGGCTTCGCGGCCGAAGCCGGAGTCCTTCACGCCGCCGAACGGGACGTGGTCCAGACGGAAGTTGGAGGAGCCGTTCACGATCAGGCCGCCGACCTCCAGACACCGCCAGGCGGTCATGACGCGAGCGAGGTCGTGGGTGAACAGGCCCGCCTGGAGCCCGTACCGGCTGGCGTTGCACTCGTCGAGCACGGTGTCGAAGTCGTCGTAGGGCAGGACGGCGACGAGCGCGCCGAACACCTCGTGCACGACGACCGACGCGGTGCGCGGCGGGTCGGCGACGATGGTCGGGGCGGCGGTGGCGCCGTCCCTCGTGCCTCCGCGGATGACCGTCGCGCCCAGTCCGGCGGCCTCCTTGGACCACTCCACCACGCGCTCGGCTGCGGCCTCGTCGACCATGGAGCCGACGTCGGTGGTGTCGTCGAAGGGGTCGCCGACGACGAGCGCGTCGACCGCGGCGGTGAACGCGTCGAGAAACGCCGGGTAGTTGGCGCGGTGCACGTAGACGCGCTGGACGGAGACGCAGCTCTGGCCGGAGTTGCTGTAGCCGGTGCGGGCGCAGACGGCGGCCGCTTCCGATGGGTCGGCGTCCTCGCAGACGATCGTGGCCGCGTTGCCGCCGAGTTCGAGGGCGAGGCGTTTGGCTCCGGCGGCGTGGGCCACGGCGTTTCCGGTGGTGGCGCTGCCGGTGAAGCTGATGACGTCCACCTCGTCGGAACCGCAGAGCGCGGCGCCGATCTCGCCGCCGCCGTGCAGGAGTTGGACCGCCTGGTGGGGCAGTCCGCTGTCGAGAAGGAGGGCTACCACGGCGGCGGAGGCGGCCGGGGCCTGCGGCGGCGCTTTGACGAGGGTGGTGTTGCCGGCCGCGAAGGACGCGCCGAGTTTGTGGGCGAGGAGGTTGGCCGGGGCGTTGAACGGGGTGATGGCCAGCGCCACTCCGGCCGGGGCTCGGTAGGTGAGGGCGGTGGTGCCGATGCCGGTCGGCCAGCCGGCCGCCGGCAGGTTCTCGCCGTCGATACGGCGGGCCTCGGCCGCACAGACGGCAAACGTCGAGGCCACGCGGTCGATCTCGGTGCGGCTGTCCTTGAGGGGTTTGCCGAGTTCGAGGGCGAGGAGGCGGGCGAGTCGGTCGCGGTGGGTGGTGGCGGTCCGGGAGGCCGTCTCCAGGATCTCCGCGCGGGCGGCCGGTGCGAGTGAGTCGATCTGCGGGGCGTAGTCGCGGGCCCGGGTGAGGGCGTGGTCGATCTCGGCGGCGGTCGCCGTGGGTGCCCGGCTGACCGTGCGCCGCAGGTAGGGGCCGGTGCGGTCGAGGGGTGGGCCCTCGCCGCCCCAGGAACCCGAGACGTAGGAGGGCACGTCGACGGGGTCGCTTCCATCGGCGGCTTTGAGGAGGTCTTGCAGCATTACCCCTCCAGAGAAACCATCAGGTGGTTTTCATGGACTGCTGTGCGGGTTGGCGTGTAACGTACGGGCGGCCGGGAGGCCCTGACAAGAGGCCGGGCGCAAGGAAGTTGAAGCCGCCGGTTCTCCCCGGACCCTGGACTGGTGGAAGCTGTCGCCCCAGGTGCCGGTGCTCGTCCGTCGAGCGGTACCGGCTTGTTCGCCGACTCGCGAAGGAGACACCGTGGACGCGGACCAAGGCCAGGGCGGAGTGCGGAGTGTGCGCCGGGCTCTGGACATCCTGTCGCTGCTGACCGAGGATCAACCCGCCGTCCCGCTCCGGGACATGGTGGAGGCCACGGGCCTGCCCAAGACCACCGTGGTGCGCCTCGTGCAGACCCTGGAGCAGTACGGGCTGCTGTGGGCCACACCGGGCGGCTACACCGCCGGACCGGGTCTGTGGCGCTGGGCCCATCTGGCGCACACCAGTTGGGAGTTGCCCCCCGACACCCAGAAGCTGCTGCGCGAACTCGCCGAGCGGCGGGGCGAGACGGCGAACCTGATGATCCGCCGTGACATCCACCGGGTGTGCGTCGCCCAGCAGGAGAGCCCCCAGCCGCTGCGGCATGTGGTGCGGGTCGGTGACGAACTGCCCCTGTGGGCCGGTGCCTCGTCCAAGGTGCTCCTGGTGGGGGCGACCGACGGTCTGCTGCAACGGGTCGCCGCCGACTCCCCGCACGGGGTGGCGCACATCGAGCAGTTGCGGCAGTGGGCCGAGGAGGCCGCGACGCGCGGCTACGCCGTCAGCCACGGCGAGCGCGACGTCGGCCTCACCGCTGTCGCCGTACCCATCCGCACGCAGTCGGGCGTGGTGGTCGCCTCGCTCTCGCTCAGCGGCCCGAGCGCGCGCATCCCCGACCGGCTCACCGGGGAGTTCGCCGAGGACCTGGCCCAAGTGGCGGCACGCATCGCGTCACAGGGATTCGACCATCCCTTGGGGCCGCCCGCCTGACACAGTCGCCGGCGCCGCCCGCGCGGTGCCCCGGAAGGAGACGCCATGCACGCCCGCCCGCCCTCCAGGCCGCTCCACGGAATCCGCGTCCTCGACCTGACGAACGTCCTGGCCGGCCCCTACTGCAGTTACCAACTCATGCTGCTGGGCGCCGAAGTGGTCAAGATCGAACGCCCCGGCCAGGGCGATCTGGCCCGCAGCCTGGGCCCCGATCCCGCCCTCAACCGGGACGGGGTCGGGGCCTCCTTCCTCGCCCAGAACGCCGGCAAGAAATCCCTGGAGCTGGACCTCAAGGACACGGCCGACCGGGCCGTGCTCGAAGATCTACTCACCGGCGCCGACGTCCTGCTGGAGAACTTCCGGGCGGGCGTGCTGGCCCGGATGGGCTACGGCTCCGAGCGCCTCGCCACGCTCAACGAACGCCTCGTCTACTGCTCCATCTCCGGATTCGGCCACACCGGCCCGATGAGCGACGCACCGGCGTACGACCAGATCATCCAGGGCCTGACCGGCATGATGAGCGTCACCGGCACGCCGGAGACGGCGCCGCAGCGCGTCGGCTTCCCGGTCTGCGACACCACCGGCGGGCTGATGGCGGCGCTCGCCATCAGCGCCGCGCTGCTGCACCGCGAGCGCACCGGACGCGGCACCAGGCTGGACGTCTCCATGCTGGAGGCATCGTTGTCCGCCATGGGCTGGGCCGTGTCCAACTACCTGGTCAGCGGGGTGGAGCCGGAGCCGCTGGGCGACCAGAACGCGACGGCCGCGCCCTCGGGCACCTTCCACGCCCTCGACGGGCCGCTCAACATCGCAGCCAACCAGCAACGCCAGTTCGAGACGCTCTGCCGGCTGGTGGGCGCGGAGGAACTCGTCTCGGACCCCCGGTTCCGTGAGCGCGAGCAACGCAAGCTGCACCGCGCCGAGTTGAACGCCGCTCTCAACGACGCCCTCGCCACGCGTCCGGCCGCCGACTGGGAGCGCGAACTCAACGCCGCCGGGGTACCCGCCGCCCGTGTGCTCACGGTGCCGCAGGCCCTCGGGCAACCGCAGCTTGAACACCGGCGCTTCGTCACGGAGTTGGAGCACCCGGGGCGGACCGGACACAAGCTCAGGGTCATGGGCAACGGCGTGCTCCACGACGGCGAAGCCCTCACACCCCCGTCTCCCCCGCCCCTGCTCGGCCAGCACAACCACGAGCGGGAACAGCTCGCCCGCCGCTGGGCCACCGAGGAGGCGGCCGCGTCATGACCTCGCCCCAGCACGAGGCCGACGAGGTCGCCCTCTGGTGGGCCACCGCCGTCAGTCACATCGAGCCGGGGAGCATCGAACTGCGCGACCGGCCTGTCCAGGAGCTCATCGGCACCACGAGCCTGGTCGACGTCATCTGGCTCTTGCTGCGCGGCGATCTGCCGACGTCCCGTCAGTCCGCGCTGCTGGAGGCCGCGTTGGTCGCGGGCGTCGACCACGGCCCGCAGGCCCCCTCGATCGCCGCCGCCCGCATGGCGGCCACCTGCGGCGTCGGCCTCAACAACGCCGTCGCCACCGGCGTCAACCTCCTCGGCGACTCCCACGGCGGCGCCGGACAACAGTGCGTGGAGATGCTCGACGACATCCGGGCCCGGCACAGCGCGGGCGCGAACTGGCCCGACGCGGCCCGCGAGGTGATGGCCGACTGGCAGAGCCGCTCACGCCATCTGCCCGGTTTCGGACACCGCTTCCACCCCATGGACCCGCGCCGCGACCCGTTGTTGGAACTCGTTCACGAGGCGGTGGCCGACGGCGTGGTGGAGGGCGAGTATCTCGATGCCGCCCTCGCCGTGGAGGAGTTGCTACGGCTGCGCCGGGCCGGGGCGCGTCCCGTGCCGATGAACATCGACGGGGCCACCGCCGTCATCTACGCCGAACTGGGCTTTCCCGCGCCGCTCGCGCGTGGCCTGTTCGTCCTCAGCCGGAGCGTGGGAGTGCTCGCCCACGCCTGGGAGGAGACCGGTCAGGGCCGCCGCAACAAGGGCCCCATCCCCCGCGGCATCATGCCCGCGCGACTGCCGGTTCCCGAAGACATCTGAACTCAGGACATCTGAACTGAGGGCATCTGAACTATCGGCGTCCCGGCTCTTGTCACACCCGCGACGCGTACCTAACGTAGCTAACCGCCAATCGGCAACCATCCTACGGGTTTCGCAAACCGTACAGCGGACCAAGATCCGCAACAGACACTCCCTCCCCCTCTCCTCAGCCCACCGGCCCCCACGCCGCGCGGACTGGTCAGGTTTATGCCACGAAAGTGAGGGATCATGGATAGACGCAGCTTTCTCACCTCGACGGCCGCCGGAACGGCGACGACGATAGGCGTGCTCGCCGCTCCCCCGGCGCAGGCCACCGAAGCCCTGGCTCGCCCGGTACCGGCCCAGTCCCACCCGGCGACGGGCCGGAACTTCCCCAAAGCCGGCGGCAACCTCGGCAACCACAACTACTCGTCCCTCAAGCGGATCACCACCGACAACGTCCGCCGACTGGGCGGCACTTGGCACATCAACCTGGAGAACGGCTCCACCAGCGGCTCCCAGCAGTGCGCGGTCGTCGCGCAGGACGGCGTGCTCTACCTCGCCACCACCCAACAGAACGTCTTCGCCGTCGACGGCCGCACCGGCCAGGTCCGCTGGAAGACGAACGTCGGCACCGACACCACCAACATGCGCGGCATCGCCCTCGGCGAAGGCCTGGCCTTCACCATCTCCGGCTCCAACCTGGTGTACGCCCTCGACCAGAAGACCGGCGCCGTCGCCTGGACCCGCGAGCTCCTGGTCGAGGACCAGGGCGACCCGGGCTGCGACCCCGAAAGCGGTCAGTGCGGCGGCAGCAAGGGCGGTCTGGCAGGTGCCGTCGTGTACTGGGACGGGCTCATCTACGTCGGCACCGAGGGCAGTACGGCCGGCGCCCGAGGCCGCGGTTACGCGCTCAAGGCATCCACCGGCGAACTCGTCTGGACCTTCTGGGGCACCCCAGGCCCCGGCGAGTACGGCCATGACACCTGGGAGGGCGACACCTGGAAGACAGGCGGTGCCGTCTGCTGGATCCACCCCGCCGTCGACCCCGAACTCGGCCTGGTCTACTGGGCGTTCGGCAACCCTTATCCCCGCACCGACGGCTCCACCCGCGGCGGCGACAATCTCTTCGCCAACTGCCTCGTCGCCCTCGACGCCAAGACGGGCGAAAGGCGCTGGCACTTCCAGTCCGTCCACCACGACATCTGGGACTACGACAACGTCATGCCGCCCGTCCTCGCCGACCTGCTCATCAAGGGCAGGAAGCGCAAGGTCGTCGTCTACGGCAGCAAGACCTGCATGTACTACATCCTCGACCGCGCCACCGGCGAGCCCGTGCACGGCATGGAGGAACGCCCGGTCCCCCAGCACGCGGCGCAGAAGACCGCACCGACCCAGCCGTTCCCCGGCGGCGAGCCCTTCGTCGAGACCGAACCCCGCCTGGACAAGGCCACCCGCCCGGTGCCCTTCTACCCGACCGGCGGCATCTACGAGGTCCACTGGGACCGCGCCACCATCCTCTTCCCCGGCGCGGGCGGCGGCGCCGACTGGGCCTTCCCCTCCTTCAGCCACCGCACGGGCCTGGTCTACGTCGGCTACGGGCTGATCAACTCCGCCTACTCCAACACCCACGGCGGCCGCGTCAACACCGCCCGCCCGCTGGGCGAGTACTTCGCCGGCGGGCTCGCGGCCGTCGACCCGCGCACCAACACCGTGGCCTGGCGACAGGAGGGCGACTGGTCGCTCGCCCACGGCAACGGCATCCTGAGCACCGCGGGCGGCCTCCTCTTCCAGGGCCGCCCGGACGGGGTTCTCACCGCCCTCGACGACCGGGACGGACGGCAGCTGTGGAGTCGGCAGTGCGGGGCCGGGGTCAACACGAGCCCGCTGACGTACGAGATCGACGGTGAGCAGTACGTCGCCGTCCTGGCCGGCGGCAACGGACTGCCGTACCCGGACGTCCCAAGGGTGACCACCTTTGGGCGTTCAAGCTGGGCGGGACCCTCAGCCCGGCCACGGCTCCCACTCCCCCCTCCCGCCGCAACCAGATCCGCGCGGCCGCCGTCACCGGGGCCCTCGCGAACAACACCGTGACCCTGGGCCGTACTTGGGACAGCTCCAGAAACGCGCCAGGAGCGACGGAGAGCCTGGTCGCCCAGAACGCCATGGCCCCCCAGCATCTGACCATCGCGAAGGGCACCACGGTGACGTTCACCAACCCGCCGGACAACAAGTCCGCCCACGGTGCCGTCGCCTTCTTCGAGGCCGAGTTCGACACCGGCCTGCTCATGCCGGGCCAGTCGTACACGCACACCTTCGACACGGTCGGCGAGTTCTTCTACAACGACCCGATCGCCCCGCAGAGCACCGGAAAGATCGTGGTCCAGTGAGCCGGAGGACAGCAACCATGCGGCGCGTCACACCGATCCACGCGGCCCTCACCTGTGCTTCGGCCGCCCTCGCCCTGCTCCTGACCGGCACCCTCAGCACGGCCCAGGGCCGGGTCGGCGCAGGCGCCCAGGAACTCGGCGACCCCCACTACGGCGTATGCCGGGGAGCCGACCCGCGTTGCTACCACGACTGGGGCAACTTCGACGCCTCCAAGGGCTACCGCGTCCTCCTCTACACCCGTACCGCCGGCCCCCGGCACGCCAACCTCGGCCCCGCCCTGGCCGCAGGCCTCAACCCCTCCCTGACCGCCGCGAACGTGGTCCAGAACGCGGTCGTCAAGCTCGGCGCGGACAACGGATTCCAGGTCGACTACACCGAGGACGTCACCCAACTCGCCTCCCCCGCCACCCTGTTCCGGTACAACGCGGTCGTCTTCTTCTCCACCAGCCGCGACACCCTGGACGACGCCGCCCAGACCTCGTTGCGCCAGTACATCCGCGGCGGCGGAGGCTTCGTCGGCATCCACAACGCCTTCGGCACCGAGTACAACTGGCCCTGGTACGAGGGCCTGCTGGGCGGCGCCAACTTCTACGACCACGGCCCCGAGCAGCCCGGCACGGTGCTCACCGTGAACCGCAAGGACATCTCCACCAAGGATCTGCCGCGCGCCTGGACCTTCACCGACGAGTGGTACAACCTCGTCCCCGCGCCCAGCCGGGTGCGGGTGCTCGCCGAGGTCGACGAGAGCACCCTGGGCAAGGGGGTGGCCGGCAACTACCACCACCCCGGCCACGGAGCCGACCATCCCGTCGCCTGGTGCCAGTACTACGACGGCGGGCGGGCCTGGCTCACCACGCTGGGCCACGACGCCAAGGCCTTCACCACCGACGGCTCCTACCCCGGCGCCACCGAGTTCCAGAAGCTCATCCTCGGCGGCATCGAGTCCGCCATGGGCAAGAAGCCGTTCTGCAGGTGACCCCCGCCAGATAGCTCACGTTTCCGGGCAATCACGGATCATGCGGCACCCTCCACTTGCATCGAGGAAACCGATCTGTTTCCCTAGCTGGAAACCGATCGGTTTCCAGCCGATGTCCAGCCCATGATCAGTAAGCAAGGGGAAACATGAGCACCACCATCGACCGCGGGGCGCCCGCCTCCGGCAAGAAAGACTCGGGCCGCCGCGGTTCACACGCCATGCGCTGGTGGGTGCTGGTCGTGCTGGGCACGGCACAGCTCATGGTCACGCTCGATGCGACCGTCGTGAACATCGCGCTGCCCGCGGCCCAGCACGACCTCGGTTTCAGTGACGGCAGCCGGCAGTGGGTCATCACGGGTTACGCCCTGGCGTTCGGCAGCCTGCTGCTGCTCGGCGGCCGACTCGGTGACCTGTTCGGCCGGCGCACCACCTTCGTGTCCGGACTGATCGGTTTCGCGGCCGCCTCCGTCGTCGGCGGCGCGGCCGGCAACTTCGAAGTCCTTGTCGGGGCACGTGTGGCACAGGGCCTCTTCGCCGCGCTGCTGGCCCCCGCGGCCCTCTCACTGCTCAGCGTGACCTTCACCAACCCGTCCGAGCGACCGAAGGCCTTCGGCATCTTCAGCGCACTGGCCGGTGCGGGGGCCGCGGTCGGCCTGCTGCTCGGCGGCATGCTCACCGAATGGACGTCGTGGCGCTGGGTGATGTACGTGAACGTCATCTTCGCGGGCGTCGCGCTCCTCGGCGCGCTCCTGCTGCTGGCCAAGCCCGCGGTCACCGAACGGCCCCGGATCGACATCCCGGGCACCATCACGGTCAGCGCCGCGCTCTTCGCCATCGTCTACGGTTTCGCGCACGTCGAGTCCACCAGCTGGACCGACCCGGTCAGCCTCGGGTCCCTGGCCGGCGGCGTGGTGCTGCTCGCGGTGTTCGTGTGGCTGGAGTCCCGGGTCGCGCATCCGCTGCTGCCCCTGCGACTCGTGCTGGACCGGACCCGCGGTGGTGCGTTCCTCGCGGTGTTCGTCCTGGGCATGGGGATGTTCTCGATCTTCCTGTTCCTGACCTACTACCTGGAGGCCAGCATCGGCTACTCGCCGATCGAGGCCGGTCTGGCGTTCCTGCCGATGGTCGCGGGCATCGTCGCCTCGTCGACCACCGTGCCGTCGCTGGTGCTGCCCAGGGTCGGACCGAAGATCGTGATCACCGCCGGGTTCCTGGTCTCCGCCTCCGGCATGGCCCTGCTGACCCGCCTCGCCCTGGACAGCACCTACGTCGCCCACATCATGCCCGGGATGATCCTGCTGGGCCTCGGCATCGGCGCGGTGATGACCACCGCGTTCCAGGGGGCGACCTCAGGCGTGCACCACGAGGACACGGGCGTCGCCTCGGCACTGATCAACACCAGCCAGCAGGTGGGCGGCTCGATCAGCACGGCGCTGCTGACCACCGTCGCCTCATCGGCCACGACCGACTACCTGACCTCGCACAAGCCCAGCGCGCTGGCCGCGGCGCAGGCCGGGGTCGAGGGCTACACGGCCACCCTGGCGTGGGGCGCCGGCATCTTCGTGATCGGCGCGGTGCTCTCGGCGTTCCTGATCCCGAACCGGGCTCTGGCGCCGTCGGAGGGTGAGCCCGTGATGGCCCACTGAGCCTGGAGCCGCCGGAAAGTCACGGCGATCATTCGACGGCCTCGGTACCGCCCCCTACGGGGTGGCTCCGAGGCCGTCGGCAGGTACGGGGCCGTACGGAAACGCTAAGGCGGCGTGATGCCGAGTCGCTCGGCGAGTTCCTCAGCGCCGACGCCGTACGTCTCGCGGATCCGTACGCCCTCGGTGCCCACGTCGAAGACGCCGTGGTCCGTGTAGACGCGGCTGACGCAGCCGACTCCGGTGAGCGGGTAGGTGCACCGCGGCACGAGCTTCGGCTCACCGGAGCGGGTGAAGAGCGTCATCATCACGTAGACGTCCTTGGCGCCGATGGCGAGGTCCATGGCGCCGCCGACAGCGGGGATGTCGTCGGGCCCGCCGGTGGTCCAGTTGGCGAGGTCGCCGTCGAAGGCGACCTGGTAGGCGCCGAGGACGCAGACGTCGAGGTGCCCGCCGCGCATCATGGCGAAGGAGTCGGCGTGGTGGAAGTACGCCGCACCCGGCAGCTCGGTCACCGGGACCTTGCCGGCGTTGGTCAGGTCGGGGTCGATCGCGTCGCCCTCGGCCTTGGGGCCCATGTTGAGCATGCCGTTCTCGGTGTGCAGCACCACCCCGGAGCCGGCCGGCAGATGGTCGGCGATCTTGGTGGGCTGCCCGATGCCGAGGTTGACGAAGGAGCCGGCCGGGATGTCGCGGGCGATGACAGCGGCCAGCTCGTCCATCGAGAGACGGTGGTCGGTGGACGTGACGGTCATCGTGCCCCCTGCACGGTGTAGTGACGGGCCTCGACCTGGACGACCCGGTCGACGTAGATGGACGGGGTGACAACGGCCTCGGGGTCGAGCTTGCCGGGCTCGACGACCTCGTCGACCTGGACGATCGTCGTCGTCGCGGCCGTGGCCATGACCGGTCCGAAGTTGCGGGCGGTCTTGCGGTAGACGAGGTTGCCCATGGTGTCCGCGACATTGGCGCCGATCAGCGCGTAGTCGCCCTTGATGGGGTACTCCAGCAGGTACCTCCGGCCGTCGATCTCCCGCTCTTCCTTGCCCTCGGCCAGCGGCGTGCCGACCGCGGTCGGACAGTAGAACGCGCCGATCCCGGCACCGGCCGCGCGCATCCGCTCGGCGAGGTTGCCCTGCGGCACCACCTCCAGCTCGATCTTCCCGGCGCGGTAGAGGTCGTCGAAGACCCAGGAGTCCGCCTGGCGCGGGAAGGAGCACAGCACCTTGCGCACCCGCCCCGCGGCCAGCAGCGCGGCCAGTCCGACGTCGCCGTTGCCGGCGTTGTTGGACACGATCGTGAGGTCCTTCGCGCCCTGCCGAATCAGCGCGTCGATCAGGTCGAACGGCATCCCTGCGAGCCCGAAGCCGCCGACGAGGATGGTGGACTCGTCCTCGATCCCGGCGACCGCCGCGTCGGTGCTCTCGAGGATCTCCGCGCGGCTCACTGGACCGCCCCCGTCGCGTCGCAGTTCTCGAGCACGACGGCCAGGCCCTGGCCGACGCCGATACAGATCGCGGCGACGCCGTAACGCTGCCGCGTCTCGCGCAGCACCTTGGCCAGCGTGGCGAGGATTCGGCCGCCCGAGGCACCCAGCGGGTGGCCGATGGCGATGGCGCCGCCCTTCTGGTTGACGATGGCGGGGTCGATCTTCCAGGCGTCCAGACAGGCGAGCGACTGCACGGCGAAGGCCTCGTTGAGTTCGACCGCACCGACCTGGTCCCAGCCGATCCCGGCCCGGGCCAGCGCACGGTTCGCCGCTTCGACGGGGGCGTAGCCGAAGGCCTGCGGCTCCAGCGCCATCACCCCGCGCCCTGCGATACGGGCGATCGGCTCGGCCCCGATCGCGGCCGCGGCCTTCTCACTGCCCAACAGCACGGCGGAGGCGCCGTCGTTGAGCGGGCTGGCGTTGCCCGCGGTGATGGTGCCGCCCTGCTCCGCCGTACGGAAGACCGGCTTGAGGCCCGCCAGGACCTCGGGGGTGGATCCGGGCCGGATGCCCTCGTCGCGGGTGAGGTCGATGCCGTCGACCGGCACCACCAGATCGTCGTAGAAGCCCGACTCCCAGGCGGCGTGGGCGAGTCGGTGGGAGCGGGCGGCCAACTCGTCCTGGCGCTCGCGGGAGATCCCGAAGCGGTCCCGGAGCTGCTCGTTGGACTCGCCGAGGCTGACCGTCCACTCCTTCGGCATCCGCGGGTTGACCAGCCGCCAGCCGAGGGTGGTGGAGACGGCGGTGACATCGCCGACCGGGAAGGGCTTCGCCGACTTGGGCAGTACCCACGGCGCACGCGTCATCGACTCGACGCCGCCGGTGAGCACCACCTCGGCGTCCCCGGACTCGATCGTCCGGCTGGCTGTCATCGCCGCGTCGAGGCTCGATCCGCACAGCCGGTTGACCGTGGTGCCGGGGACGCTCACCGGGAGCCCGGCGAGGAGTGCGGCCATGCGGCCGACGTTGCGGTTCTCCTCGCCTGCGCCGTTGGCGTTGCCCCACACCACGTCGTCGATGGCTGCGGGGTCGAAGCGGGGCACCCGGGCGAGCGTCGAGGTGATCGCGGCGGCGGCGAGGTCGTCGGGGCGGACGCCGGCCAGCGCGCCGTTGAAGCGGCCGACCGGCGTCCGGGTCGCGGCGTACAGGAAAGCACTCATGACAGGGACGCTAATCCCGGGCCGCGATATTCTGAAGTACACATATCCGATGCGATTGATATGGACGGCATATGGATCTGCGGCACCTGCGGTACTTCGTGGCGGTCGCCGAGGAGCGGCACTTCGGGCGTGCGGCCGAACGGCTCCACATGGCTCAGCCGCCGCTGTCCCAGCAGATCCGGCAGCTGGAGGCGGAGCTCAGCGTCGAGCTGCTGCACCGCACCACACGGCGCGTGGATCTGACCGAGGCCGGCCGGGCCTACCTGGCGCGGGCCCGCGCGATCCTCGCCGACGTCGACGAAGCCACCCACCACGCACGGCTCGTCGCCGCCGGCTCGGTCGGGCACCTCGCGATCGGGTGCGTGGGCTCGGCGACGTACAGCCTCCTGCCCGCGCTCTCGCGCCGGCTCACGGCGGAGCTTCCGGGCGTCGACTTCTCCTTCCGCGGCGAGATGCTCGCACCCGACCAGGTCGAGGCGCTGCGCACCGGCGCGATCGACGTCGCACTGCTCCGGCCACCGGCGGCCGACCTGTCCCTCACGGTGCACACCCTGCGCCGGGACCGACTCGTCGTCGCCGTACCGGTCGAGCATCCCCTCGCGCGCCGGAAGAGGCTCCGTGTCGCAGACCTCTCCGGTGAATTCCTGATCGTGCACTCCGCCGACCGCCGGTCCGTGATGTACGACGTCGTCCTGGGCCTACTCCGCGACGCGGGCGTGGAGCCGCACATCCGCCACGAGGTCGGCGAGACGTCGACCCTGGTGACGCTCGTGGCAGGCGGGCTGGGTGTCGCCGTCGTACCCGAGCCGGTGACCGCGCTGGCGCTCGACGGTGTCGCCTACCTGCCCCTGGCCGGGGCGGACGCACGCGTGGAGCTGGCCGTCGCCCACCGAGCCGACCGCGCCGAACCGCACCTGGCGCGCACCGTGGGGATCATCCGCGCGGCGATCTGAGCGACAGGGACCGTACCCCTCCCTGACGTGGCCCGCCGGATCTGGTCCGGCATCTGCCACATCAGGGCATCGAGGAGACACCGGCACCGGCACGGCGAGCGCCGGGATCGCAGCCCTGCGCGAGGTGCTCGGCGCGCCGAGGGCCCTGCGCGACTACGGCATGCCCGAGGGCGGCATCGCCAAGGCACTGGAGCCGATCATCAAGGCGCTGCCGGCCAACAACCCCGCTCCCGTCAACCCACGCCAACCTGACCCTGCTGCTGCGGGCGGCGTGGTCAGGCGAACCGATCCGCTGAAAGAGGCCGCCATGGCTACCCACGTCACCATCGACTCGGCCCGGACCGACGGCAAGCCGCTCGCCGGCGCGCGGATCGAGGTCTGGGAGGCCGACGAGGACGGCCTGCACGACGTGCGCACGGCGACGCCCGACGGCCCTCTCGTCGACGCCACTTGGAGCCGGGTGCGCTTCGACATCGTCCTCGCGCCGGCAGGCGTCTGACGTCATGGGGTGAGGCGGTACAGGGCGGCGCCGTGTGCGGGGAGGTCGAGGCGCAGAGTGCGGCCGTCGTGCGAGGCGTCGGTGTGGGTCCACAGCTCCCGGACACGGTCGTCGGGCTGGGCGCCTATGGAGCCCAGGGGCACGTCGACTCGCTGAGGGTTGTCGGCGAGGGAGAACACCGCGGCGTAGCGGGTGTGCCCGTCGGTGTCGCCGGCGGTCCACAGGACCAGGTCCTTCTCGCGGAGGACCTCGCGGTTGTCCTTGCTGTGCCAGAGGACCTCGAGCGCCTCGTCGTCGGTGAGCAGGTCGATCGTTGCCTGGGAGCTGGTGGGCAGGTCACCGCCCACCATCAGCGGGGAGCGGGAGATGAACCACAGGGTCAGCAGGCTGATCTGCTCGGCGTGGGTGAGCCGGGACTGGCGGTCCTCGCCGCGCTCGGCGCGGATACCGATGCGGCCGAGGGGCAGCATGTCGGCGTCCGCCCAGCCGCGCTCTCCCTGCCACGGGGCCCACCTGGCCATGCGCGAGAACTGCGCCTCGACGTCCTCCCACCGGTCCCACAGGTCGTCGCACACGCGCCACATGGTGGCGTTCTCCCGCAGGTGGTCGAGGTGCGCGAGGGAGACGTCGGTGCCCGGGGAGAGGCTCAGTTCGATGGGCCGACCGCTGCGGGTGATCGCCAGGGCGTAGGCGCTGATCTCCCGGTCGTGGTACGGGAAGAGCATGTCGTCGGCCTTGATGAAGTCGACGCCCCACTCGGCGAATTGGGCGACCTGGGAGTCGTAGTACGCCTGCGCGCCGGGGTGCTCGTGGTTCAAGCCGTAGTTGTCGGGGTTCCAGGGGCAGACGGAGGTGGTGTCGGCGATCTCGTCGGCGGTGAACTCGGTACCGGCGACCGGCAGTCGGTTGGCGACGGCACGGCGCGGGATGCCACGCATGATGTGCAGGCCGAACCGCAGGCCCATCCGGTGCACACGGTCGGCGAGCGGCTTGAAACCCGCGCCGTCCGCCGCGGAGGGGAACCGGTTCGGCGCAGGCAGCTGGCGGCCATGGCCGTCGAGGACCACTGGCGGGTCCTCGTTGTAGCCGTGCGAGCGGGCGGTGGGGTCGTACCACTGGATGTCCACGACGACCGTGTCCCAGCCGTGGGCCAGCAGGTGGTCGTGCATGAAGGCCGCGTTCGCGAGGACCTCGTCCTCGGTGACGGTGGTGCCGTAGCAGTCCCAGCTGTTCCAGCCCATCGGCGGACGCAGGTGTCGTTCGGGGATCGGGCGGGCGGATCGGGTCATGGCTGATCCTTTCCTGTACGGGTGTGCGGGACGTTGGACGGGTGTCGCCGGGATTCCCTAGGTCGCGGATGGCCGCATCAGGCGCACTTCGCGCAGCCGGACGGCAGTTGCGGATCCGGCCGCTTCGAATCGGACCTCGACGGGTCCGGCGGGCCGGTCCGGGTCCAGGGGAAACACCTGGCAGATCTCCTCACCTTCGCGATCCGGCGAGGGCGTGATCGTACCGAGTGTCACTCCGTCGACCAGCACGCGGGTCGGCCCCGCGTCGAGGTCCGAGAGCTGGACCACCTGAAGCCCGTTGACTGTGCCGTCGGGGTCCGACAGCCGAGGCGAGCGGCGGGGCCCCGTATCAAAGGCCAGGCCCTCCGGGAGGAAGGATGGGGGCCTCAAGAGTTTCGTCGCGGTCGCACACGAGGGTGTCTCCGCTCACCCGCAGGCGTGCGACATGGACCGAACTCCGGCGGTCCTCATGGCTGGTGTGGGGACCGGGGCGGTCGTCGGGTCGCGCGGGGTGGGAGAAGTAGAAGACGTACGCGCCGAGTTCGCTGGTGACGACATCGGCGTGGTAGCCGTACCCCCCGTCGTCCGGGCCCTGCCCGGGACAGTCGAGGACGAGTCCTCGCGGTTCCCATGTCTCGAGGTCCGTCGAGTGCAGAACGCGCTGGCCGTGCCATTCGTCGATGAGCATCCAGTAACCGCCGTCCAGTTCGAAGACGTTCGGTCCTTCGTGCTCCGAGATCTCGACGGCGGGTCCCCGTACGGTCCACCGGGCCAGGTCGTCGCTGTCGGCCGCGTAGGTGTGCCCGTGATCGGCCTCGTCCTTGTACCACATGCGGTAGCCACCTGTGGGGAGCCGCAGGACGCAGGCGTCGATCACTCTGTCCGACGAGAGCGACAGAGTGGAACGGTAGGTCCACGAGAAGAGGTCGTGGCTCGTGTAGTGGCGGATCACACGTGCGTGGCCCGGCCACTGGGTCGGAACACCCCGGATCACACTGACATACATGTGGTACTGGGTTCCGTCGTCGACGATCTCGGGGGCCCAGTAGGTGTGTCGCCCGGGCTCGGTGTCGAGTCCTTCGGCGATTCCCCGGTACAACCAGGTGGCCCCGCCGTCCGCGGAGGACGCGATCCCGATGTCGGTCCCGTGGATCCAGCTCACGTCGTCGATCGGCGGTGCGTCGGCGCGTCGGCTCGTGTAGAACATCCACCACTCGCCGGCCTGCCGGTTCCAGATGACGGTGGGGTCGGTCGCGCCGTCGTGCATGGGGTCTCGGAACAGGGGGCGAGCAACGGTTGTCATCGGTTCTTCCCTGGTGTGAGTGTGAGGGTGTCGATGGGTCGCAGGGGTCAGTCCTGCTTCGCCGTCAGCCGGATCATGTTCCAGGAGAGCGGTTCGAGTACGGCGTGCAAGGCGCCGTCGGTGACGGTGGTGCCGGTGGCGGGGTGCGGGACGACACGGTCGGGCCGGTCCGCGGTGTTGGTGGCCTCCGGGTCGCTGTCGGCCAGGACCAGGTGCTCCGCCAGGATGTGGGCGTCGACGCCGCGCAGGTCGATGTCCAGCGGCAGGGCGTCCGTCTGACTGCGGTTGACCGCGAACACGGTGACCTCGCCGGTCTCGTCGTCGATGACGGCGGTGGCGTGCAGCAGCGGTACGTCACCGAAGCGGGCGGTGGGGTACGTCGGGCTGTCCACGTCGACGCGGAGGACCCGGCCGCGGCCGTACGCCGACGCCTGGGCGAAGGGGAAGAAGGTGGTCTGCCGCCAGGCCTGGCCGCCCGGCTCGGTCATGATCGGCGCGATGACGTTGACGAGCTGGGCCAGGGAGGCCGCGGTCACCCGGTCGGCGTGCCGCAGCAGCGCGATGAGCAGCGAGCCGAACACCACGGCGTCGGTGACGGTGTAGACGTCCTCCAGCAGGCGCGGCGCCTGCTGCCACTCCTCTACGTGGTGCGGGTTGGGCCGCTGCTGGTACCAGACGTTCCACTCGTCGAAGGAGAGGTTGATGCGCTTGTCCGCCTTGAGGCGGGCACGGACGTGGTCGCAGGTGGCGATCACCGACTCGATGAAGTGCTCCATGTCCACGGCGGACGCCAGGAAGGAGTCGCGGTCACCGTCGATCTCCTCGTAGTAGGCGTGCAGGGAGACATGGTCCACGAGGTCGTACGTCTCCTGGAGGACGGTCGACTCCCAGGAGGCGAAGGTCGGCATGGCGGAGCTGGAGCTGCCGCAGGCGACCAGCTCCAGACCGGGATCGACCTGCCGCATGGCCCGGGCGGTCTCGGCGGCGAGGCGGCCGTACTCCTCGGGGGTCTTGTGCCCGGTCTGCCAGGGGCCGTCCATCTCGTTGCCCAGGCACCACATCCGGATGCCGTACGGCTCCTTGCCGCCGTGGGCGATACGCCGGTCGGAGAGTTCGGTGCCGCCGGGGTGGTTGGCGTACTCCAGCAGCCGTACCGCGTCCTCCACACCTCGTGTGCCGAGGTTGACGGCCATCATCGGCTCCATGCCGGTCCTGCCGCAGAACTCCATGAACTCGCCGAGGCCGAACTCGTTTGTCTCGGTGGACTTCCATGCCAGGTCCAGCCGGGCCGGCCGCTCCTCGCGCGGGCCCACGCTGTCCTCCCAGCGGTACCCCGAGACGAAGTTGCCGCCGGGGTAGCGGACGGTGGTGACGCCGAGTTCCCGGACCAGTTCCAGGACGTCCTGGCGCAGACCGTCGGCGTCGGCGGTGGGGTGGCCGGGCTCGTAGATGCCGGTGTAGACGCAGCGGCCCAGGTGCTCGACGAACGATCCGTACAGCCGGGGGTTGACGACACCGATGCCGAACGCCGAATCGAGGGTGAAGCGTGCGGGGGTGGTGCGGTGGGACATGAGTGCTCTGCTTTCTTGACCGTGGGTTCGAACTGGTCACTCGTGGAACGGCGTTACTTGAGTCCGGAGGTGGAGATGCCCGCGACGAAGCCGCGCTGGAGGATCAGGAAGAGCACCAGTACCGGCACGACGTATATCAAGGTGCCTGCCGCGACGAGGTTGTTGAGCTGGCCCCCGTGCGCGTTCTGGTAGCCGACGGTGAGCTGTACCGCGAGGGTCGTGCGGCCGGTGTCCAGCAGCAGGGCGGGCGCGATCCAGTCGCCCCATGTCCAGGAGAAGGACAGGATCAGGCTGGTGGCGATGACCGGCCACGACTGCGGTAGGAAGATCCGCCAGAAGATGCGGATCTGCCCGCAGCCGTCGACGATCGCGGCCTCCTCCAGTTCCTTGGGCATGTTGGTGAAGAACTGCCGGAAGAGGAAGATCAGATACGGTGCGCCGGCCAGACCCCACAGCACCCACGGCATGTAGGTGTTGAGCAGGCCGATCTTGCCGAACAGGAGGTAGGTCGGGATGAGGGTCATGACCTGCGGCAGCATCATCGTCGACAGGAGCACGCCGAAGATGACCCGCTTGCCCGGTGCGTCGAGGCGGGCGAAGCCGTACCCCGCCCAGGCCGAGGCGAGGGTTGCGAGGACCGAGTAGATGACGGCGATCGTCAGGGAGTTGCGGGCGTAGCCGAGGTAGTCCCACGTGGTCAGCGCATCCACGAAGTTCTCGGGCCGCGGGAGATGCGGCCACCAGTGGATGGGCACGGCACGCAGCTCCGACGGGTCCTTGAACGCGGTGATGGCGATCCAGGCGAAAGGGCTGAGCATGAGGACGAGGATGCTCACCAGGAGCATGTAGACGACACTGCGCCGGGAGAGCACCATCACGCGCCTCCGATCGTGCGGGTCTTGGTCTTGGCTCGCTCCGGCTCCACGGAGTAGAAGACCGCGCCCTTGCTGAGTTTGAAGACGACGAGCGTGACCGCGACGATGATCAGGAAGAGCACCCACAGCAGGGCGGAGGCGTACCCGTAACGGCCGTCGACGAGGTATTGGTTGAGCACGTGGATCATGAAGAGGGAGTTGCTCTCCGGGACGGCCGCGAGGCCCTTCGGGCTGGGGTCGAGCGAGATGAGCAGCGGTGCGAAGGTCTGGAGCGCGGCGATGATCCCGGTGACGACCTGGAAGAAGATGACGGGCGAGAGCAGCGGCAGGGTGATCCGGGTGAAGGACTGCCAGGGACTGGCGCCGTCCATCCGGGCCGCCTCGTGCATCTCCTTGGGAATGTCCTGTAGTCCCGCCAGCGAGATGATCATGACGTTGCCCACGCCCCACAGGGTCAGGATGATCAGCACCCAGCGGGCGTAGGGATCCGCCAGCCATGCGAGCCCGTTGACGTCGAAGAGGTCCAGAAGGCCGTTGGCCGCCCCCGAGTCACGGTCGAAGATCATCCTGAAGGTGAGGGCGGCGCCGACCGGCGGCACCACGGCGGGCAGGTAGAGCAGCGTGCGGAACACGCCGCGGCCCCGTATCGGCTGGTTCACCAGCACGGCCAGGAACAGCCCCGCCACGATCGTGAGCGGCACGGTCAGCACGGTGAACACTCCTGTGCGCGCCAGGGAGTTCAGCGTCTCCGCGTCGGAGAAGACGTCCTTGTAGTTGTCCAGGCCCACGAAGCGGGTGGTCGGGGAGAGTCCGTCGGAGTTGGTGAAGCTCAGCCACAGCGCGTACGCGAGCGGAAAGGCCGTCAGGGTCGCGAACCCCAGCACCCAGGGACCGACGAAGGCATAGAAGGCCCAGGCCCTGCGCGTCGTCAGCGAGCGGCGTCGGCGTGACGGCCCGGAGGCCGCCGTGCCGGCCGGGGTCGGGCTCTGCGAGCCCGGCCCGGCAGTGGTTCCGGTGAGCTGTTCGGTGCTCACCCCAGCGTCTCCTTGCCCTGGGAGAGCAGGTCGTTCATCTGCTTGTTCAGCTCGTCCGCCACCTTGCCCGCGGAGGTGCCGGACCTGACCGCGCCCGGCAGCACCTTGCTGATCACTCCGTCCAGGGCCGCTATCTGGGCGTACGGGGTGAAGGGCAGGACCGAGAAGTGGGTGAGCTCCTGCTCCTGCACCTTGAAGGCCTGCTTCTGGTACGGCTGCTCCTGCGGCATCTTCGAGCGCAGCGACTTCAGGGTGGGGATGCCCCAACCCGCGGCGGCCCGGCCCTGGGCGGGCTCCCCGCCGAAGAACCACTCGAAGAACTTCCAGGCCTCGTCCTTGTTCTGGGCGTCCCTGGGCATCCAGAAGCCGGTGGCACCGAAGCAGGGGCTGACGCGGTTGCCGCCGAACTGGGGCGCTGGTGCGAGGCGCGAGACCTCGGCGACCTTGGGATCGCCGGCGATCGCCCCGCCGAACCAGTAGCCGTCGGTGGCCATCGCCATCCGGCCGGCCTGGTAGGTGGGCCAGTCCCAGCCGTCCGGGTTGGGGTTGGTGACGCTCGGGCCGATGTCGGCCTTCGTGTAGTCCAGGTACCACTTGAGCGCCTTGAGCGCTTCGGGGGACGAGAAGTCCACGGTGGCCAGGTCCTCGGCGAACAGGCTGCCGCCGGCCGACGCGGTCGCGCCCATGATCTGGGTGAAGTAGCCGAGTCCCGTGGCGTTCATGCCGTAGACCTTCACCTTGCCCAGCCGGCGCTTGACCAGGCGCTTGCCGAGGTCGAGCCACTCGTCGCGGGAGAGCGGCTCGGTCTCACTGGGCAGGTCCAGCTTGGCGGCCTCGAACAGGTCGGTGCGGTACCAGAACATCTGGTCCTGCGAGAAGTCCTTGGCCATGCCGTAACGGGGGCCCGCGCCCTGCTTGCCGCCGTCGTAACGCCAGAGGTCGTTGACGGGGTCGAGGTCGGAGGGCTTGAGCGCCTCGCTCTTGGCGAAGTACGGGTCGAGGTCAGTCATCAGCTTCCGCGCCGCGAAGTACGGGGCGTCCGTGGCACCGAGCCCGCGCACCACGTCCGGCGGGGTCTTGCTGGCCAGCATGGCGTTGAGCTTCGTGGGGTCGCTCTTGAGGAGCCTGATGTTCACGCCCAGTGCCTTCTGGGCGGCCTTGATGTCGAAGTCCTCCTTCTCGCACATGACGGTGAGCGTCTTCTTGCCTCCGCCCGAAGCGCTGCCGTCGTCGACGGAGGCGGCACAGCCGGACAGCGCGGCCGCTCCGAGTGCGGCACCGGAGAGGGAGAGGAATCGGCGTCTGTCGAGGGACGCTGAGGTCGGGAGGGACATGCCGGACAGCCTTTCGGGCGGGGTGTACGGGAATTGGGGAACTGCCACGGGGAGTAGCGGCAAGGCGGGACTCAGGGAGGAGCGGGAGTGAGCGAGCGCCGCGGGTGAATCGGCAGGTGTATGCGAGGGTCACCGGCATGGGGTGCGCCGGTCGGGCGCCACCAGGAGGCCGATGAGCCGTCGGTGTCGGAGCAGGGACGCAGCGCGCGTGTCAGGGTTGAGGCGGCGCGTGGAACTCCGGGACCCAGGCCTCGTCGGCTTGTGTGACGACGTCAGCGTGGGCCCCGCACCCTCGTGGTCCGTGCGGGTTCCGGACTCATCGAGGGATACGGCCTACCGGCGTCCAGCGGTGGCGGTTGGCTGAGGGGAGCACGTCCTGGCGTCCCAGAGGGATCTTGGTGCAGGGGGGCCGGTGCGGGGATACAGGGAAGCCATGCCGACCTTCTTCTGCCGGCGGCGGCCGGCTTCGAGCGGAGGAATACGCCGAATCCGGTAAACCGGGTGTTACGGCTGGGAGGCGGGATCAGAATGTCCGCCTAGTTCATCGTCGTCAAGCCCTTGAGTTCGGGCTTTTTCCGAACCACCCCGCAGTCGATCAGCGGACACGACCTCCTGAACACGTGATTCGTACAGTTCAGAAGGGCATCTCCGGCAACGACCTCCACAGTCCGACCTGTCTCACCGCGAAAGCATCCACAGGCGGGCTGTCGGGAACCTTTGACAACGATGAACCTCGGTGCGATGCTCACACCGCCCGGGCCGGTGGCCCCCGCACACGAGGAGACCCCGTGCCGCTGAGCACCCCATACACACGGCCCGCCGGCCACCTCTTCGCCTACTTCACAGGCGAGGACCACGCCGACGGCGAACAGGTCCGCTTCGCGCTCTGCGACGAGCCCGGCATGGCCCGCTGGACCCAGGTCACCGCCATACCGCCGCTGGCCCCGGTCGACGGAGGCGCGCGGGATCCCTTCCTGATCCGCGCCGCGGACGGCAACGGCTTCCATCTGCTCGCCACCGACCTGCGCATCCACGGCGGTGCCGGTTGGGACGAGGCCATCACGCACGGCAGCCGCAGTCTGCTCGTGTGGGACTCGGCAGACCTGCGCAGCTGGGAGGGCCCACGGCGGGTGGAGGTCATGCCGGAGTCGGCGGGCTGCGTCTGGGCGCCAGAAGCCGTCTACGACCCCGGCCGGGACGCGTACCTGGTGTTCTGGGCCTCCACCCTCTACGCGGCGGACGACCCCGGGCACCACAGGCCCTCGTACCAGCGCATGTTCTGCGCGACCACCAAGGACTTCCGCACCTTCGGCGAGCCATGCGTGTGGCTGGACACGGGATACCCCGTCATCGACTCCACCGTCGTCGAGGACGACGGGTGGTTCTACCGGTTCACCAAGGACGAGCGCCTGCCCGGTCCGGACGCCCCCGACGCGAAGTTCGTCTTCGTGGAACGCTCCCGGGACCTGACCTCGCACGAGTACGAACCGGTGACGCACGGCGTGGGCCGCGCCGTCGACGGGGCTGCGGGACTGGCGCAGGCCGAAGGCCCGATCGTGCTCCCCGCGCCGGACGGACCGGGCTGGTTGCTGCTGCTCGACGAATTCGGCGGCCGCGGATACGTGCCCTTCCGCGCCGACCGCCTCGACAGCCCGACGTGGCGTCCCGCGGCCGACCCCGGCAGCTGCGCGCTGCCACCAGGACTCCGCCACGGGTCGGTGCTGCCGCTCACCGAGGCGGAATGCGCCGCGCTGCACACCTTGATCCTCGCCGAAGCCTAGAGTTCAGCCATGTCCACGATGAACGACGTGGCCCAGCGGGCCGGGGTCTCACTGAAAACGGTCTCCCGGGTGGTCAACGGCGAGCCGAGCGTCAGCGAGCAGACCCGGCAGAAGGTCGACGCCGCGATAGCAGAGCTGGGTTTCCGGCCCAACTCGGTCGCCCGCAACCTGCGTACCGGCCGGATCGACGTCGTCGTTCTCGTCCTTCCGCAACTGTCCCAGCCGTACTTCTCCTCGCTCGCCGAAGCGATCATGCGGGAGGCCGAACGACACGGGTTCACCGTGCTGATCGAGCTCACCGACGGAGATGCCGAAGCCGAGATGGCGCTGGTGCGTGAACACGGTCCGCACCTGGGCGGGTTGCTGATGTACCCGGTGGGGCTGTCGGACGCGCAGGCCCGGACCGTCGCCGGGATCGTGCCGACGGTGTTCATGTCCGAACGTGCCTACGACGCGCCCGTCGACCGGGTCGCCATGGCCAACCGGGAGGGTGTGCGTGCCCTCGTCGGGCACATGGCGTCCCTGGGGTACACCCGGATCGCGGCCCTGGGCGCCGACCACAGTGACCTGCCCGAGCGGTCGGCGGCCCATCTGCGCCTGGAGGGCTACCGCGACGGCCTGCGCGACGCCGGTCTGCCCTACCTTCCCGAACTGGTCGTCGACGTACACCCCCAGTGGAGCCGCCAGTTGGGCGCCGCGGGCGTCCGACGGCTGATCGAACAAGGCACCTCGTTCGACGCCGTGGTCGGCTTCGCCGACGCGCTGGCGCTGGGCGCCCTGCACGCCGTACAGGAAGCGGGGCTGCGCATCCCCGCGGAGGTGGCCGTCGCCGGATTCGACGACACGGACGAGGCCGGCTACTCCTATCCGTCACTCACCTCCGTCGCCCCCGGTACGGCGCAGATCGCGAGGGAGGCGCTGGCCCTGCTCAACGACCGTATGAACGGTGCCGCCGCCCAGCCGGCGGAGCGGCTTGTCGTCGCCGACTTCGAGCTCATGGTCCGTGAATCGACTCTGGGAGGGATGGCCGCATGGGGCGGAGCGTGACGATGAGCACCGTGGCCGAGAAGGCGGGCGTGTCCGCCAAGACGGTCTCCAACGTCATCAACGGCACCGGTTCCTTCAGCCCCGAGACGGAGAACCGCGTCCGCGCGGCGGTCGAAGAACTGGGTTACCGGATCAACCCCTTCGCCCGCGGTCTGCGCTCGCGGCGCACCGGCACCATCGGGCTGGTCCTCCCGAATGTCCAGCAGCCGTCCAACGCGGAGCTGGCCGAACAGGTCATCAGGGCCTCGGAGACCGGCGGCCTGAAAGTGGTGGTCGAGACCACCCGTGGGAGCGCCGAACGGGAGCGGACCGCCCTGTCCACGTCGTACCAGGAACTCGTGGACGGGATCATCTACCTGCCGCACGCCCTCACTCCCGAGGAGTACCTGTCCCTGCCCGTCACCCAGCCCACGGTCATCCTCGGTGAGCGCAAGGCCGACGCGGCCGGGCTGATCCCGGACCACGTCGAGATCAGCGACGAACAGGGCGCGCACGCGGCCGTCGCCCACCTGCTGGCCCAGGGCCGCCGCCGCATCGCCGCCATCGGTCAACAAGGAGAGCCACAAGCCGGATCCCGGCGCCTGGACGGCTACCGCAGAGCCCTCGCGGAATCGGGGGTGGCCTACGACGACTCCCTGGTGATCGGTGTGGCCGATCCCGACCTGTGGTCATCCGGGGCCGGTGCGGTGACCCGGCTGTTGCGCACCCGCGTCCGCTTCGACGCCCTGTTCTGCCACAACGACGTCGTCGCCATCGGCGCCCTGTCGGTGCTCGAACGCAGCGGCGTGGCCGTACCTGACGAGGTCGCGCTGACCGGCTTCGGCGACATCGAGGCAGCCCGCTTCACCTCACCACCGCTGACCACCGTCGACCCACGACGTGAGTCGATCGCCCGCAAGGCGGTGGAGCTCCTGCGCTCACGCATGGATCTGCCGGACTTCCACGACCTTCCCGGTCGCACCGAGAGCGCCGGATTCACCTTGCGTGTGCGGGGCTCCTCCGCGCCTTGAGGTACGGGGGCGAGGGTGGGGTGCGCACCCGAGTCCGCCATGGTCAGGTCGGGAGCAACTCCGTGAAGTCGCAACGCGCCCCGGAGGCACAGGCCGACCATGGGGTACGGACCCGGTGGCAGTCCCAGAATCAGCGCGTCACCGGGACGACATTGAGGTCTGCGCCATCGCCAGACCCTTACTGCGCCTTGTAGCCGCCGTCGACGTTCAGGATGGTTCCGGTCACGAAGGACGAGGCCGGCGAGGCGAGCCAGGTGATGGCCTCAGCGACTTCGGTGGGGCGCCCCATCCGGTTCACCGGCTGGAGAGCGGCGATGCCGGCCTCGTCCCATGTGCCGGCCTCGATGGCGGCGTTGAGGATGTCGGTCTTGATCGCGGCAGGGGCGACCGCGTTGATACGTATGCCGTCGGTGGCGTACTCCAGCGCGGCGGACTTGGTCAGGCCGACCACGGCGTGCTTCGTGGCGGAGTAGTTGGCCGCGTAGCGGATGCCGCCCAGGCCCGCGATCGAGGCCAGGTTGACGATGGAGCCGCCGGGCGTGTCCTGGGCCAGCATCTGCTGGATCTGGTACTTCATGCTCCAGAAGACGCCGAGCACGTTCGTGGTGAGCATCTGCTGAAAACGGCTGGTGGGCTCGTCGGCCATGCGGCCGGCGTCGAGGGAGATCCCGGCGTTGTTGACTGCGACATCGAGTCGGCCGTAGCGCTCGACGGTGGTCGCGACCAGCGCGGCGACGGACTCTTCTGAGTCGACATCGACAGCGACGAACCCGGCTTCCCCACCGTTGTCGCGGATCTCGCGGACGACGGCTTCGCCCGCTTCCTTGCGTCGGCCGGAGACGACGACGGCGTGGCCCGCACGGGCCAGAAGAAGGCTGGTCTCCTTGCCGATGCCGGTGGTGGCTCCGGTGACCAGGGCGACGCTGGAAACGCTCATGACGTGGACCTCTTTCACATGCGAGTAAGCACAGCCGACGATCCCACTTCAAAAGACCGCCGGTCTCTTGTGTCAGATTAAGAGACCGGCGGTCTGATGTCAAAAGACCGGCAGTCTGTAACATGGGGGGATGACGACCTTCCAGCGAGCGCGCAGCGAGGAGCAGCGCGAGATCCGGCGGCGGGCGATCCTCGACACCGCGGCAGCGATGCTCGACGAGAT
>NZ_JBEAAJ010000011.1:121844-387692 GCF_040446465.1 Streptomyces sp. RG80
TCAAAAGACCGGCAGTCTGTAACATGGGGGGATGACGACCTTCCAGCGAGCGCGCAGCGAGGAGCAGCGCGAGATCCGGCGGCGGGCGATCCTCGACACCGCGGCAGCGATGCTCGACGAGATGTCCGTGACCGCGCTCAGCCTCAACGAACTGAGCCGACGCGTCGGCCTGGCGAAGTCGAACGTGCTGCGCTACTTCGAGTCCCGCGAAGCCGTCCTGCTGGAACTACTGGACCGTGACTGGCAGCAGTGGAACGCCGCCCTCGCCGACCAGCTCGACGCCTCGGTCACGCACGACGCCCCGCCGATCCAACGCGGTGAGCAGTTCGCCGCCGTCGTCGCACACTCCCTCGAGCAACACCGAGTACTGTGCGACCTGCTCAGCGCCCAGGCAGGCGTCCTCGAGCACAACGTCTCCCCGGACGTGGCCGCCCGCTACAAACGCGCAGCCCTCGACAACGTCGCCGCTCTGGCCGCACTCGCCCGCCGGCACCTCCCCGAACTCGGCGTCCACGCCGACCAGTTCTGCGCCCAGGCGATCATGGTCAGCGGCGCGGTATGGACCCACGCCCGGCCCTCCGCCGCCATGCGCGCCGCCTACGAAGCCGATCCCTCTCTCGCCGCCCTGCGCATGGACTTCACCACCACCCTGCAGGAGATGCTCACCACCCTCATCGCAGGCACCCTCACCAGGGCGGAGCACTGACCCCCCGCTACTCCCCCACAGAAACCGACGGTTACGGCAGGGCGCCTTCACGCTTCCACTGAGGGCGCCCTTGCCTTGTCGGGCGGGCCTCCTTAGCCACCGGCGAGGCCCTCGGCCGTCCCGCCCACCGCACAGTCGGCATCAAGCCCCGACGCGGCACGGACCGCCAGCGGGGGTCGACGTTGCACATGCCGGTGGCGTCGTCGTCGTATTCGATGACGGGTCTAGCAGCGCCGGCATTGAAGTCGCGACCGCGAGGCGAGTAGGCGACGAAGCCGACGCCCAGCTCGTCGAGGACCGTGAAGAGCCGCTCAACGCCCCGGCCGAACAGGTGCACTCGACCTAAAGGTTGAAGGCCGGTTGCACGACATACACCCGGCCGATCGCGGGCCTGTGGGCCGGCCTCGTTCAGGCCGAAGTACTTGACCGCGCCGCAACCACCAGCTCCTTGAAGGTGCCCGACAAGACACCCCAGCGCAGCCTCGTCCACCAGGTGGATCGGTTGCGATCAGCGACTCGGCCTGCTTACTATTACGATCGTAATTCAATCACCTGGGTCACATCAGGCCAGTCCTCAGCGCTCTGGCCGTCCCTCTCCACTTCACCGGGAACCCTCATGGACCTCTCCGCCAGCACCGCCCTTGTCACCGGAGCGAACCGGGGCTTCGGCCGAGCCCTCGCCGCCGAACTCCTCAGCCGCGGCGTCACCGTCTATGCCGGCGCCCGCAATCCCGACCAGGTCGACCTCCCCGGTGCCAAGCCGATCGCACTCGACATCACCGACCCCGCCTCGGTCGCGGCCGCCGCCGCGGTCACCGGCGACGTGACCATCCTGGTCAACAACGCCGGCTCCTCGACCGGCGCCGACCTGCTCACCGCCGACCTGGACGACATCCGCCTGGAGATGAACACCCACTACCTCGGCACCCTGACGGTGACCCGCGCCTTCGCACCGCAGATCGCGGCCAACGGCGGCGGGGCGATCCTGAACGTCCTGTCCGGCCTGTCCTGGGTCAGCTTCCCGGAGATAGGCGCCTACTGCGCCGCCAAGTCCGCGGAGTGGTCACTCACCAACGCCCTGCGCGTACAACTGGCCGACCAGGGCATCCGCGTGGCCGGTCTGCACGTGGGCTACATGGACACCGACATGGTCCGTACCGTCGACTCGGCGAAGTCCGACCCGGCCGACATCGCGCGCATCGCCGTGGACGGCATCGCCGCCGGCGCCTACGAGATCCTCGCCGACAACGCGGCCCGCCAGGCGCAGGCAGCACTGTCCGGGGGCGTCGCCGTGCTCTACCCGCAGCTCCCCTGAGGGGCACTCGCCCCCTTGGCGGACGTGCCTGGCGGTTGGCCGGTGGATGAGGAATGAGCGACGGCTCGCCATCAGCGCCGATGCAGTTCCGGCTGGCAAGTCGGCGACACCCGCGCCCCACCAGGCGCAGCAGCACCGCGCTCGTCGGACGCGGTCACGACCACACAAATCGAAGCTCAAGCCCTCTACGAAATGGAAACCACGCCATGAGCCAGCCCAGCACGATCCGCCTGGAGCGGACGAACCCGCGGACCGCGAGGATCACGTTCTCGAATCCTCCCGTGAACCTCGTGACCCCCGAGTCCATCGTGGCGCTGCACAAGATCGTCCAGGAGCTCGAGAACGACCCTGACATCCAGGTCGTAGTCTTCAGCAGCGAACTGCCCGACTTCTTCATCAACCACTTCGACGCCTCTCAGGCCGACGGCGTGCCGGTGCCCGAACACGAGGACGACAACCCGGTCTGGACCGACATGGTCCTGCGGCTGAGCAAGGCTCCGTTCGTCAGCATCGCGGCCATCCGGGGCCGTACCCGCGGTGCCGGCAACGAACTGGCCCTCGCCTGCGACCTGCGCTACGCCAGCCGCGAGAAGGCGTTCTTCGGCCAGCCCGAGGTCGGCATCGGCATCGTCCCCGGCGGAGGTGGCGGCGAGCGGCTTCCACGCTCCATCGGCCGCGACCGCGCGCTGGAGGCGATCCTGACCAGCGCCGACTACGACGCCGACCTGGCCGAGCGCTGGGGATGGGTCACCCGAACCCTGCCCGACGCAGAGCTCGACGCCTTCGTCGACGCGACGGTCGCCCGTCTCGCCTCCTTCGACCGGCAGGCACTGGCGACCGCGAAGTCCCAGGTCAACCGGGCGACATTGCCGCCGGACGCCCACCTGGTCGCCGCCTTCGGCGAGTTCGCGGGCACCCTGACACAACCGGGATTCGCCGCGCGCGGAGCCGCACTTGGCGCACTGGCCGCCGAAAAGGGCCTCGACGTCGAGTACCAACTGGGCGAGTACATCGGCCGGGTCAACGAAACCCTCTGAGTTGCCCCCGGCCGTGCTCACGACGGGCCCAGCACCCGCAGGGCACCCACAGGCGCAGCGACGCCCTGGGCCCAGGGTCACCACGGTGGCCGGGCACGCTTCAACGCCAGCCCGGCCGGCGGCTCCCGGCCCGGGGGCCGCCGCAGTCGTCGGGGTCGGAACACGGAGAACGCGGCGCCCAATGCCCCACCACGCAGGGTGGTGCCGTGCACGTCGACCGGGAGCCGGCGGGCGGCTCAACGAACTGGCGCGCTGCACCACGAAGTTCGACGGGGCCAGTCGTCCCCTCTTCCGCACACGGGCTCCAGCCCAAGCACTACGCGTGCTCGGCCTGCTCACCGACGCCATCCGGCCCCCCGAAGCCCACGAAGCCCTGGCCCCTGGCGCGCCCCGGCCCCCTTCCTGCACCGTCCACCCTTCACCACTCAGTACAGTATTATGAGCGTAATATAATCCCTTCATGCTCGCGGTGGACGCCTCATCGGGCTCACAGCCCCCAACGCCGACCTCCCGGATGTCCGCCGCCAACACCCTGAGGAACCACGCATGCTCAACAGCCTGTGGACCCCGACCGTCGCCGGAAAGATCTCGCTGCCGCACCGTCTGGCGATGTCCCCCCTGACCCGCAGCCGGGCCACCCCGGACGGCGTGCCGACCGACCTCAACGCCGAGTACTACGCCCAGCGCGCCTCGCACGCCCTCATCATCACCGAGGGGACCCAGCCCTCCGCCGACGGCCAGGGCTACCCGGTGACGCCGGGGATCTACACGGTCGAGCACATCGAGGGCTGGCGGAAGGTCACCGACGCCGTACACAAGGCCGACGGACGCATCGTCATCCAGCTCATGCACGTCGGGCGCATCTCCCACCCCGACAACACCCCCCATCACCGGCAGCCGGTGGCCCCCTCCGCGATCAAGCCGGCAGGCCAGATGTTCACCGGCACCGGAATGCAGGAGATGCCGGAGCCGCGCGCCCTGTCCACCGAGGAGGTCGCCGCGACGGTCGACGACTTCCGGCGGGCCGCCGCGGCCGCCATCGCGGCCGGTGCCGACGGCGTCGAGATCCACGGCGCCAACGGCTACCTGGTGCACCAGTTCCTCGCCACCAACACCAACCAGCGCTCCGACCAGTACGGCGGCTCCCTCGACAACCGCATCCGCTTCGCGGTGGAGGTCGCCACCGCCGTGGCCGACGAGATCGGCGCCGGCCGCACCGGCATCCGACTCTCCCCCGGCAACCCCTTCCAGCTCGGCGACCTCGCGGAGGACGACACCCACGAGCTCTACCCGCACCTGGTGCGCGCCCTCGCCCCCCTCGACCTCGCCTACCTGCACCTCGCCCACGGCGGCGACGAGGAACTCCTGCACACGCTCCGCAGGCTGTGGCCCAACACACTGCTCCTCAACCGCGCCGGCACCGACATCCCCACCCGCGCCAAGGACATCGAGAACGGCATCGCCGACGTCATCACCGTGGGCTCGATGGCCCTCGCCAACCCCGACCTGGTCGAGCGCATACGCGCAGGCGCGCCCCTGAACGACCCCGACCCCGCCACCTTCTACGGCGGCGGCGCGGCCGGCTACACCGACTACCCCACCCACGCCGCCTGACCCAAGCGCCCGGCGCCCGGCGCCCGAGGGAGTCCCCTTCCTCGGGCGCTTCGGCGTACACCATGCACAGTCGGCAGGTCGGCCGCAAGATCACATTTCGGTCATAATATTACATGCGTCAGACCACAGATTAGGATGGGACACGAGGCAACGGCCCGGCGGAATTGAGGGAGGAACCCTGTGGCGCGCTACACCAAGGAGCACAAGCAGGTGACGCGGCAACGGATCATCGAGACCGCCGGCCACCGGTTCAAGCAGGACGGCATCGACGGCTCCGGCATCTCCACGCTGATGTCGGACGCCGGACTCACCAACGGGGCCTTCTACGCCCACTTCGAGTCCAAGGACGACCTTGTCGCCCACGTCGTCGCCGATCAGCTGCGCACGCAGGTGGAGCAGTACGACACGCTGCGACCCGGCCGCGAGGGACTCGAGGATTTCCTTCGCTGGTATCTGTCGCCCGAGCACCGGGACAACCCCGGTGACGGCTGCCCGTCCGCGGCCCTGCTCGACGAGATCGGCCGCTGCGGTGACGCGACCAAGGACGCCTACACCGACGGCGCCAGGGCCATCCTGGACGAGCTCGCCGCCCGCCTGAATCCGGCGGATCCGCAGTCCGCTCGCGGTCAGGCCATCGGGCTCTACACCATGGCGGTGGGGACGCTGCAGCTATCCCGGGCGATCTCCGACCGGAAGTTCTCCGACGAGGTCCTCGAGAAGGGAATCGAGAACGCCCTCGCCTTGGCGCGGTGCCAGTCACTGTCGGCTGGGTGACCACCTGGCAAGGGCCAGGACACCGGTACGCGCACCCACGCTCCCACCGTCAGAATGAGCGAGAGGACCCCGGAAAGCGCCTGCAATCCCGTCCCGTGACGGCAGCGTAGTTCCTACGTCGAACAGGTGACAGAGCCGTGACGCCACTGGGCGTCACGGCTCTGTTCCAACGTCTTCGGCCCGTACGCAGACCGCACCGCGGCCCTACGGCCGGCCGAAGAACTCGAGCGCCGTCGGCACGAACTGCTCGTGGTACTGGAAGATGCCGCCGTGGCCGCCGTCGGGGTAGATCACCAGCTCGGAGTTGGGCAGCCGCCGGTCCAGGTCGTACGTGTTCGACGTCGGCACCATGCGGTCGTCGTCACCGTTGGCGACGAGCACGGGGATCTTGATGACGGACAGATCCTGCGGCCGCGCCAGCCCCCAGCGGTGGATGGCCTTGAGCTGGGAGAAGTAGGAGGTGAGGCGGATCGCCTTGTCCCGGTCCTGCGTGCGCTCCTTCAGACGGGCCAGGAACTGCTTGCCGGCCCGAATCCCGTTCGGGGTGCGGGTGAAGAAGAGGAACTGCTTCACGTCCTGGAAGGTGAGCAGTGCCCGGACGGTGTCGTAGTGGGAGATCCGGGTGACGTTCTTGATGCCCTCACCTCCGGCCGGACCGGTGCCCGCGAGGATCAGCCTGCGGATGAGCTGCGGTTCGGTCTGGGCGATCACCTGGGCGATCATGGCGCCCATCGAGAAGCTGAGGACGTCCACCTTCTCGAACCCGAGCGCCCGGATGAAGGTGACGGAGTCCCTGGCCATCTCCTCGATGGTCTTCGGCGTCTTGCCGGTGGAGGCACCCACGCCCCTGAGGTCGAACGTGATCACCCGGTGCTTGGCGGCGATGCCGTCGACGACCCGGGGGTCCCAGTTGTCCAGGACCGCGGCGAGGTGGGTGATGAAGATGATCGGCGTGCCGGTCCGGGGGCCAAGGTCGCGGTAGGCGAAGGTCACTCCGTCGGCGGTGACGGTACGGGTCTGCGCGTTCTTGTACGACGTCACCACGTCGCCGTCGTTTCGTGTTTCGCGTGCGTTCACGGTCGTGCCCTTCGATGTGAGGGTTACCGCCACTGTGCGCAAACCCCTGCTTCCTCGCAGGTGGACGCAGCGCGGTTCCCAAATCTCCCGGCTGCGACTGCAGTCCGGAGTCGGCGGTCAGTGAAGGCCCAGGAAGTGGGAAACCCCCTGGATCAGGTCCCTGAACAACCTGTCGACTATTGAAGTATGACCGTACTTCCATTGGGGCGCAAGCGGACAGGCCGAACGAGTCGCAAGGGGCGGAATCACGAGTTCCACCGAGCATCGAGACAGCCGCCGCAGCGCACGGCCAGAACGGGCACGGCTGGACCGCCCGCGGCGGACTACGTCGTCGGCCTGATCGGGCACACCGAGCCGAGCGGGCGGCCGCCGCTCACCGTTCCTCGCCATGCCGGACAGCTACCGGGCCGCCGCGACCAGGTCCCGGGGTCAACACGGCTGGAGGTACGCCGATCTGACACGGCATCCGCGACAGCCCAGACCCGCCCCGGCCCTGAGTGCACCGGGATCCGGGATTATTGAATTACGTTCACAATACAATACATTGGAGGAACCTCTGGAGGGCGAGTGGCCCACCCGGCGCGTAGAGGAGTGTGCGGTGCGATACAGGAAAGAGCACAAGCAGGCCACCAGGCAGCGGATCATCAAGACGGCCGGCCGCCGGTTCAAGCGGGACGGCATCGACGCCTCGGGCATCTCCGCACTGATGTCGGATGCCGGACTCACCAACGGAGCCTTCTACACCCACTTCACATCGAAGGAGGAGCTGGTGGCCACCACGGTTGCCGACCAGCTGCGGGCGCAGAACGCGGACATCGTCGAGCACGCCGCCCCCGGCCGCGCCGGGCTTGAGCAGATCGTGCGGTGGTACCTGTCCGCCCAGCATCGCGACAGCTCCGACGACGGCTGCCCCTCCGCCGCCCTGCTCGACGAGATCCGGCGCTGCGCAGACCCGACCAGGCAGGCGTACACCGACGGGGTGCTGGTCGTCGCCGACAGCATCGCCTCCCGCCTGGCGCCCGAGGATCCGTCCTCGGTCCGCACCAAGACACTCAGCGCCTACGCCATGATGGCCGGGACGCTACAGCTCTCCCGAGCCCTCGCCGACCGGCAACTCGCCGATGAACTCCTCGAACAGGGCATCCACAACGCTCTCGCACTGCTGGGCATCGAGCACGGCCACGCCACCACCCCCGAACTGACCTCAGCAGAACGCACCCCGCCACCGCAGGCCACCCGTTGCGCCTGAGCAGCACACCGCTTGACCCCACACCGCCAGTTCCTGCACCAGATACCGACCACCCCGCCTGACCTCGCGGGCGGTCGCTCGGCGGACCGCCGAGGCCTCGCCGGCCCGCCCCGCGTCCGCCACGGACAAGACACCCCGAGACGGGGCCCTCCCGCCGGCCCATACGGGCCCCACGAGGAACCAACGGGAGAGTCGGGCCCACTTCGGTCGGCTGCGGTCAGGCTTCCGGGATCCGTGCCGTGGGCCGGCCGCTGCCGCTGTCGTGTGCCAGCGAGGCGAGGATTTCCTCGCGGCAGACCTCGAGGATTTCGTCCGCCAGCGGAGAACCATCGGGGCACGCCCGCGACAACATGACCGCGCCGACCGATCGCGCGAGCATGTCGAACACCATGGCGCGGGCCGCGCGCGGGTCCGCATCCCCCGGTGCGTCGCTTGAAGCCTGAAGGGCCGTCAGCAGGTTCTCGATCCCGGCCGCGAACTCTGTCTTGATGTCCTCCGGCTGACGTGCGGCGTCGCCACCAAGAGCCGCGATGGTGCAGCCGTCACCGCGCCCGTCGCGATGCTCCCGGGAGACGTAGCTCTCGACGAACTCGGCGGGGCCCAGACCTTCTGCCCGGGTCGCGGTCTGGGAGAGCCCGCTCGCGGACGCCTCGGCCATCAGGTCGGCCTTGGAGCGGAAGTGCTTGTAGAACCCGCCATGGGTGAACCCGGCGGCTGCCATCAGTTCCGCCACGCCGACACCGTCGTAGCCGCGCTCTCGGAACAGCCTGGCGGCCGTCGCGACGATGTGCGCACGGTTCTGCTCTACCTGTGCCTTGGTGACCCGCATGTGCAGCCGCCCCTCCTACGGTCGACGCTCGACGGCCAAGCTTACATAGATGTCGATCGACATCTAAGAGGTTGACTTTTTGAATGACGATCGTCATTCTATTGCTCATTCCCTCCAGAAAGGCGCAGGCCATGAGTGATACGCATGTGACCGCACCGACCCAGTTCATCGAGGTCGACGGCGACCGGTTCGCCTACCGACGCTGGGGCAAGCCCTCCGGCGTCCCGATCTTCCTCGTCCAGCACCTCCGCGGGGGAATGGACAACTGGGACCCCCTGCTCACCAACGGTCTGGCCGAAAGCCGTGAGGTCATCCTGTTCAACGGGCGCGGCATCGCCTCGTCATCCGGCACCCCGCGCAACCGGATGGAGGACATGGCCGACGACATCGCCGCGGTCATCCGGGCGCTGGGGCTGGAGCAGGTCGATCTGCTCGGCTTCTCGATCGGCGGCTGGCAGGCGGAGGAAGTCGCGCTGCGCCACCCCGAGTTGGTGCGCAAGCTCCTCCTGGTCGGCACCGGCCTGCGGGGCGGGGACCCGACGATGGACCCCAAGGTGCCCGAGGTGGCGACGAATCCGGTCCCCACCGTGGAAGACTTCCTCTTCCTGTTCTTCGGCCGCTCGGAAGCCGCCGTCGAAGCGGGCCGGGCCTTCTGGGAGCGCCGCCACCAGCGGGTGGACCAAGACCCGCCGAGCTCGCTCGCAGTCGCACAGGCCCAGCTCGAAGCAGTTGCCGCCTACGCCGAACCCCTGCCCGGCGAGAATCCCTACGCCTACCTCAACGCGATCACCCAGCCGACGCTGGTCCTCAACGGCGAGAACGACGTGATGATCGCCTCGATCAACTCCTGGCACCTCGCCCAGAACATCCCCAACGCCCAGCTGCTGATCTACCCCGACGCCGGGCACGGAGCGCACTTTCAGTACCCCGAGCGGTTCCTGAAGCACGCCCTTCAGTTCCTCGACGAGTAAGCAAGTCGACGCGCACGGGCGGCAGTCGAGCTCTCGAGGCCGCCCTGACCAGCACTCCCCGGGGCCTCGCCCCTCACCTTGGCGTGCCCCCGCGCCCGAATGAACCACCTGATCAGAAGACGCAGGCATGAAGATCGAAGGTTCGGTAGCTCTGGTGACCGGTGCCAACCGTGGCGTCGGCCAGGCATTCGCAGACGAGCTCCTCGACCGCGGTGCAACCAAGGTGTACGCGGCCGTCCGCGATGTCGCCTCCATCACGGACCCTCGGCTCACGCCCGTCGCGCTGGACGTGACGGACCCGGCAGCCGTCGCCGCGGCTGCCGCCGAGTTCGGCGATGTCGCGATCGTCGTGAACAACGCCGGTACCGCCAGCCGCAACCACGCCCTCTCCGCGTCGCTCGACGTGGCGCGCAGCGAGCTCGAGGTGAACTACTTCGGGCTCATCTCCATGACGCAGGCGTCGAGGCATCATCGATGAGATCAGTCGCACCGTGAAGTCCACGCTGCACGACGACCAGGCCCTGCTGTACCCGACCATCGAGGCGCAGTTCGCCGCGCAACTGGCCGGCTGACCCACGAAAGCGCCGACGCCGAGGGCGAATCCGCGGTACTCAGGTTGAGAGGGCCGCGTGTCGGTATCGCGCCCGTCGCGAAGGCTGACGCGGCCCCAGTCCCGGGCATGTAGCGGGGCGCCGGGGCCGGGTTCCTACAGTGCGGCTCCCACTCTGACCGTCACGGCCGCGTACCGCAGCGGCCGCTCAGACGTGGTCGTCCAGGAACTTCCGTATCTCGGCGATGGCCATGGGCCCCGTGCCGTGCGCCACCGTCTCGCCCTCCTTCAGCAGGACGTACGACGGGGCTCCGGTGACCCCGTATCGCTCGGTTGCGGCCGGACAGCGCGTGATGTCGGTGCGGACGACCGTCAGGCGGCCCGTGTAGTCGTCGGCGATGCCACCCACGACGAGGTCCATCACCCGGCAGGGCTCGATTGCCTTGGGCCAGGTCCCGATGAAGTACGCGAGGACCGGAACCGCGCTCATCCCGAGGATGAAATCGAACTCCGCGTCCTCACGGGGTCGGTGAACCCGCCTCACCATGGAAGCTCCTGACCTCGCGTTCCGTCATTCCCTCCCCATCATCCCTCGTGCGGTGCGCCAGGGATGACCCGGCGGTCGCCCGGCCGACCTGTCGGAGGGCAGGCCGAGCCGTTTCCGCCGCCATGCTGCTCAGAGACAGAGCGCCCCCAATGGGCTGCCCTGACTGGACGGTCGAAGAACGTGTCAGCCGGCCCGAAGACCGACCGCCAGCGTCAGTTCAAGCACCCGGTTCGGTGAGGCGAGATCGGGGAACAGCTCCCGCAGCTGCGACATCCGGTACCGGACGGTCTGGGGATGGACGAACAACGCCGCCGCCACCTCCTCCCGCCGGCCCTGGTGCAGCAGCCACGCCCGCAACGTCTCCTCCAGCCGCCGTGCGGTCGCTTCAGGCAAGGTCCGCAACGGTGCGAGTGCGCGGGCACGCAGGTCCGCGAACGCCTCCACGTCGGCGCTGAGCACCAGTTCGGGCAGGTGGTCCTCGGTGTCGCGGATGTCGGAGGAGAGGGAGCGCGCGCGTACGGCTCGTTCGTACGAGGCGGACGCACGGGTCCATGGCCGGGCCGGGCCGACCACGGCGGTGCGGCCGGTCAGCTGCCGCGAGAGACGGGCTCGATCGGCGTCGGGGACGAGGAGCACGCCGGAGGCGTCCGGCAGATCGTCGAGGACAAGGGTGCTCGGGTCGAGCACGCGATAGGCGGGCCGGGCCTGGGCGGCGGGAAGCAGGACCGCGGTCAGGGAACCCGGAGGCTGCCACCCGGCCCGTTGCGCAGAAGCCAGCAGCACGTCCGGGCTCGCGCCGGCGAGGAGGTCGCGGGCCAGGTGTTCCAGGTGGCGCTCCTGAGCCCGCCCCTGGGCGGCCAGTTCGTCGGCGTGGCCCGCGGCGCTCGCGGCGGAGAGCTCGTCGATGTAGGCGAAGGTCAGCTCGGCGAACTTGGCGACCTCGGCGGCGGGCAGGCCTGCGGGTACGGCGCCCGCTGCCAGGCATCGCCAGGCCACGCGGGCGCCGACGCGGTAGGCGCTGAGCAGGGCATCCATCGAACGGCCGTCGCGGACCTCGCCGCGCCCCAGCTCGTAGGCCGCGTCACCGGCGTCGCCGCCCGTGGCGTTCCCGCTCGCGAGGTCCAGGTAGTGCCCCAGGGCGGTGCGGACGGCCCGGCGGATGGTGCCGCCCATGCGGCCCGAAAGGGCGTTCGCGTAAGGGGGGACCTCGTCGATGATCGCCTGGACGACCTCGTCGGCGGTGCTCCTCAGCGTGGCCCGCACTGCGGTGACCGTCGTCTCATCCAGAGCCAATTCGCTGGCCCTCTGGATTGCATGACTCATGTTTTTGTTCCCTGCGAACAATTCAGCTGACCAGATTCACGTCCTGCGGTCAGGACTTTACGCCCTGAGGCACAGCAAGCTGGAGTCATGACGAGTACTGCCCTCCGCAGCAGGGCGTGGAAACTGCTGGAGATGGTCACGACGCCGCTGCTGCCGTCCGACTATCTCGACCTGGTCAGCCCCCTGCGTGCGGGCGCCGACCTCCGGGGGCGCATCGAGGCCGTGCACCCCGAGACGGATGACGCCGCGACCATCGTGATCAGACCGGGACGGGGCTGGCGCGGCCACGCAGCCGGGCAGTACGTGCGGATCGGGGTCGACGTCGACGGGGTGCGCCTGTGGCGTGCCTACTCCCTCACCTCGCCGACCAATCGCTCGGACGGCCGCGTCACGATCACCGTGAAGGCGATCCCGGACGGCAAGGTCAGCAACCACCTCGTCCGCAGGACGAAACCGGGCACGCTGATCCACCTCGACCAGGCGACCGGTGACTTCGTACTGCCGCAGGCCAAGCCCGCCAAGGTGCTCTACCTGACAGCCGGCAGCGGCATCACGCCCGTGATGGGCATGCTGCGCGACACCGAGTTCGACGACGTCGTCATGGTCCACTCCGCGCCACAGCCGCAGGACGTCATCTTCCGCAACGATCTGCACGCCCTGGTCGCGGACAGGAAACTGCGTCTGACCGAGCTGCACACCGACACGCACGGCATGCTCGACATCGCCCGTCTCGACGAACTCGTGCCCGACTGGACCGAGCGCGAGACCTGGGCCTGCGGACCCGCGGGCCTGCTCGACGCCGCCGAGAAGCACTGGGCCGAGCACGGCGTCCCGGAGCGTCTGCACACCGAACGCTTCCGCCCCACCATCGTCGCCGCCGGCGACGGTGGCGAGGTCACCTTCAGCACCACCGGCAAGACCGTCGACGCGGACGGCGCCACGCCGTTGCTGGACGTCGGCGAGGAGGCCGGAGTGCTCATGCCGTCCGGGTGCCGTATGGGCATCTGCTTCGGCTGCGTCACGCCGCTCAAGGCGGGCGCCGTCCGCGACCTGCGCACCGGCGAGATCACCGAGGCCGAGCCGGGCGTCCTCATCCAGACCTGTGTGTCCGCCGCGGCGGGCCCCTGCGACATCGAACGGTAGGAGCACCTTGACCGCCATCGACCCCACCGCCCACCTGACCGCGGAGCAGATCGAGGAGCTCGGCCGCGAGCTGGACGCGATCCGCGACGAGGTGATCGCCAGCCGTGGTGAGAAGGACGCCGCCTACATCCGCAAGGTCATCGGCGCGCAGCGCAAGCTCGAGCTTGCCAGCAGGGCTGTACTGCTGTTCTCGATCTTCCCGCCCGCGTGGGTGATCGGCACCGCCGGTCTGTCCGTGGCGAAGATCATGGACAACATGGAGATCGGCCACAACATCCTGCACGGCCAGTGGGACTGGATGCGGGACCCGAAGATCCACTCCACCACCTGGGAGTGGGACCACGTCTCGCCGGCCGACCAGTGGAAGCACTCGCACAACGAGCTGCACCACACGTACACCAACGTGATCGGCAAGGACAACGACCTCGGCTACGGCATCATGCGCGTCGACGAGGACCAGAAGTGGCACCCCTTCCACCTCGGCCAGCCGCTGTGGAACTTCATCAACGCCTGCTTCTTCGAGTACGGCATCGCAGCCTACGACCTGGAACTCGGCAAGAACCTGCACAAGCGCCGCCGCAAGAACCCGGAGTTCCGCGCGCGGGCCAGGGCCGTGGGCCGCAAGATCCGCAAGCAGGTGCTCAAGGACTACGTGATCCACCCGCTGCTGTCGGGCCCGTCGTTCCTCCCCACGCTCGCCGCCACGTTCACCGCGAACCTGGTCCGCAACCTCTGGTCCCACTCGGTGATCATGTGCGGGCACTTCCCCGAGGGCGTACAGGTCTTCGAGCGCCGGTCGATCAAGGGCGAGACGCGCGGCCAGTGGTACCTGCGCCAGATGATGGGCTCCGCGAACATCAGTGGCAGCAAGGCCATGCACTTCATGACCGGCAACCTCTCCCACCAGATCGAGCACCACCTCTTCCCGGACCTGCCGAGCAACCGCTACGCCGAGGTCGCGGTAAAGGTGCGCGCTCTGTTCGAGAAGTACGAGCTGGAGTACGTCACCGGCCCGCTGCCCAAGCAGGTGTACTCCGCGTGGCGCAAGGTCGTCCGGCTCTCGCTGCCGAACAAGAAGCCCACCGTCAAAACGCCGGACCGCGAGAAGGAGCTCGTCGCGGCCTGATTCGTACCGGGCGTCCAACGAGACCTCGGTGGCACCGGCCGCGGGCCGTACAGTCCCGACAGCCCTCAAACTGTATTGGTGACGGTAAGTAAACGACCCGACGGCCCACGCGAGATCGTGGACATCGGCTTCGCTCCCGCGGTCGGCGCACCGGCCGGCGTCGAGATCATGTCTCTGGCGCAGCTGCGGGAGCGGGCTGCCGTCCGCATGGGCAAGGCAGGGCTGGGGGAACCGCAGCGGCCGGCGTTCCACCACCTGATCGCCCTTTCCAGCGGCTCCTTGTGGCACACGGTGGATTTCACCGGCTACGCCCTCAAGCCGGGCTCCTGGCTGTGGGTCCGGCCCGGTCAGGTGCAGCAGTGGGGTGAGCTGCACGAGGCCGACGGCTCTCTGATCCTCTTCGAGCGCGACTTCCTGGATCCGGCCACCGTGGCCGCGGCGCGCGTGGACGATCCGCACGCCCCGGTGCTGCACGTTCCCGACGCCGAGGGTCGTCACGCGTTGGAGATGGCCGTGGCCCATCTGGCGCTTGAGTCCCAGTCACTGCACGGCATTGCGCTGGAAGCCCATGTGCAGGTGGTGCGCCACCTGTTGGCGGTTCTGGTGCTGCGCCTTGCGCAGCGCACCGCACCGGTCGGCAGCCGGGCTCCTGAACCCGGGGAGACGTTCATGGACTTCCGGGATGCCGTCGAACGCGGTTTCACCCGGACGCGCCGCCTGGAGGACTACGCCCACACTCTGGGCTACTCGCCCCGCACCCTCTCCCGGGCCACACTGGCCGGCGCGGGGGTGGGAGCGAAGGAGTTCATCGACCGGCGGGTGATCCTCGAAGCCAAACGCCTCCTGGCGCACGGCGACCAGTCCGCCTCCCGGATCGCGGCGCAGCTCGGCTTCACCAGCGCGACCAACTTCAGCAAGTACTTCCAGCAGCGCACCGGCCAGTCTCCGATCGCCTTCCGTGCGACGGTGCGGGGCCGGTCCTCGGCGAGCGGCCGGGGCGGTGCGCCCGGTTCCGGGCGAGCAGAGCGGTGACAGCTGCCCCTGCGAGGGGTGCCACGAGATAGACCCACAGATGTGACCAGTAGACGGACTGGTGGGCCCAGACGGCGGGACCGAACTGGCGGGCCGGGTTGGCGGATCCGCCGGTGAGGGTGCCGAGGGTGACGATGACCAGGGCGGTGGCGGCGGGTAGCGCGAGCGGGATTCAGCGCGACCACGCGGGGCGGGACATCAGCAGCAGGGCGACAGCGAGGATCGCCGCGGTCGCTGCGGCTTCGGCGGTGAACAGATCGGCGGTCGACAGGGCGACGGCGGGCTGGACCGCGGCGTACGCCATACGTTCGCCGACTGCCGGGCCCCAACGAAGCGGGCCAGGCCGGTGCCTGGCACGGAACCCGTGAGTTGAGCGGCGACGTACGGCAGGACACGGCGGCCGGGGAACGCGCCGGTCAGCCACAGGGCGAGGGTGACAGCCGGGTTCAGGTGGCCACCTGACCGACGGCCCCACGGGGAGGACAGCGCCCACGCGACTGCAGTCCCGACGATCAGGGCTACGGCCCCGAGCTGGAGGTGCGGCCCGGGCAGGGCCCGGCTGAGCGGCGAGGCCATCACCCATCGCACGGCGGTGACCAGGACGAACAGCACACCACCGGTGAGCGCGAACTCCACGACGGCCGCGGCCCGGGCGGTGCTGCCGCACGCGGGGGTACGCATCGTCAGCCCCAGGCCATCGCGCCGGTGGCGACCTTGGTGCACAGCTCCAGGGCCACCAGCAGGCCCAGGTCCGGGTGGCGCTCGAGGAGCGCGGCCTTCAATGCCTCGGAGTCGTTGCCGCTCTTGGCCAACACCTCGGTGTATTTCAGGGTGGTCGACATGGTGGTGTCGCCTTTCAGGGGGTTGTCGCGCGTGGGGTTAGGTTCAGGCGGCCGCGGCGGCGGCCAAGTGCTGGTCCAGGGCGCGGGTGAGCGCGTCGGCCGAGGAGACCGGGCCGCCCTGGCGGTCGGTGCCGTGTGCGGTGTGCAGCAGCAGCGTCGGGTAGCCGTCGACGCCCAGCCGGCGCACCTGGAGGAAGTCGGCCTCCGCCTCGGTGCGGGCGGCGGGCGAGACGTACGCGGCTCCCACCGCGTCGGCGTCCAGCCCCAGCTCGGTGGCTATGTCCCGGTAGACCGCGGCGTCGGAGAGGCTGCGGCCGTCGACGTACCAGGCACGCTGCATCGCGGCGGCGGCATCCAGGGCGTTCGCGCCCGGCTGGCTGCGCAGCGCGACCAGGCCGGTGGCGGCGTCGGCGGAGTCCATCAGCGCGCGCCGACCGGTGAACAGGCCGCCGGACAGCACCCGCAGCTCGATCCGGTCCGCGTTGACGGCGGCGAACTCGTGCAGGGCCGGGCCGAAGCCGTAGCACCAGCCGCAGTAGGCGTCGAAGGCGTCGAAGGCGTCGAAGGCGTAGGTAAGTCGAATGGGCTTCGTGGAACTCATCGCGTGTCGTCCTTTCCGGATTCCGTCACCCGGCTACCTGTCTCGGTCGGGCTGACACGCTCAAAGCTATGGTCAGAAGGTGGGACTTCTCAGATCCACAGACGACGCCCTATGGTGAAAAACTGACACCGTCGCGAAATTCAGATTCGGCGCGGGGTGGTTCCGTCCTGCCAGCGGTAGAGGCCACGCAGCAGGGAAATCCCGGCGCCGTGATGGATCAGCTCCCTATTGACGTGCAGGGCGATGCCCTCCATGGGATACCTCTCGAGGCCCACAGCGGAGATCTCCTACTACATCGCCTGCCATCCACCCGACACGACGCTCGACGAGCCGATCCGCATCGCGGGCAGCCGATGGGCGGGTTGAGGAATGCCCCCAGACCGCGAAGCAGGCGTGCGGCCTGGACGACTACCAGGTCCGCCGCTACCCCGGCTGGCACCGCCACATGGCCGAGGCCATCGCTGCCCACGCCTGCCTGACCGTCCTGCGGACCCGAGAGCTGGACACGGACAAAGCAGAACCGGATCCTCCCCGCTCATCCGCCTCAGCCTCGCCGAAATGGGTCAACCTGACGGCGACGACGCCAGCGCCAAGCGCACACAGCCCACCGTTGGAGTACTAGGCCAGGACGAGGGGCACGGTGATGGTGAGGTGTTCGTCCGTGGTCGGCAGGGCCCCGGCAACTGCATTCATACGGGCTGCGAGGTGGCCGATCACCCGGCTGGTCAGATCCTCGTCCCACTCCGCTGTGCCTTCCGGGGGCAGGCGCATCTCCTCCACGGCAGGTGGGGTGTCACCGACATAGCGCGCGGTGTCCTTGTTGACGACCCAACAGGCCAACGCGATCCTCACCTGCCCGGGTGCCGCCCACTGCGCCCGTACGTGGGCGCACATGGTGAAGTCGTCTCCACCGAAGGTGGCCGTCGTGGAAAACGAACTGCCCCGGGGGTACTGCCGTACCAGCTCGAGCACCGCCGGTTCCACAACGGCTCGCGCCATCGCTTCCGTATACACCGTCTGCCCCCGTCGATTCCGGCCTCCAGCATCCCAGACCGGGCCTGTGACGGACAGATCAACTACCGTCCAGGACACGTCCCTTCCAGAGAACACCTCGTGCACGTCGTGGGCCTGCGAGCGGTGCCGCACACGGACGGGCTAGGCCAGAGGTGAGCGGCCCGTCAGACCCAGTCGAGGGCGGCCGGTTCCCGCAGGAAGCTCACGAACACCGAGTCGTCGTCGTCCGGTCGGGCAGGGTCGTGGAGCACCTGCACCACGCCACCCTGGACGAGTGCGGACGCATCGGCGTACTTGCGCGTCACCCAGCGGCGTGTGCCGACGGCGTCGACGTAGGTGACCGTGGCGCTGGCACCCGCGGCGCGCCGCCCACCGGAGTCATCGCTGGAGTAGTGGATCCGCAGCTCGCCGATAGTCCCGGTGGTCCGCAGTCCCGCGAGGAGCAGGCGGTCCCGGGTGGCGGCGCTCGCGGCGGCCCGGCGCTGGCCCCGGACGGCCGACCACACCAGCAGCAGGGAGAGCACGACCAGGAGGCCCGGCAGCCAGAGGTCGGCGTAGTAGAGGGGCCACCGCCACCAACCCCAGGGTTCCGGCGGCTCGTAGTCCGTCACCACCCAGCCGACGCGGTCCGCTGCCGCCCAGCCCCGCGACCCGACAGCAACGCCCAGGGTGAAGCCGGAGACGCCGATCGCCAGGGCCCATCCGCCGGCGCCCCGTACGGCCCGGTAGCCGTCGAGTTGGCGGGCGCCCGCAGGCAGTCCCAGGCCTGCCAGGAGGCTTCCTGCGACCAGCCCGACGATGGCGAGCGGGACCGAGAAACGGGAGACATCGGTGCCGGACGGTGCGTTGAGGGAGATCGCGCGCAGCGCGTCGAACCACACAGCGACAAGGAGGCCGAGAACGAGGGCGCCCGCGGCGCCGAGGACGAACCAGATCACGCCCACCCGCAGGGCTGTCGGACTGCCCACCTGCCGATCGCGCTCCCGACGCCGACGCACTGACGGGTCCTCGGTCTCCATGACGCCTCCCGTGATACAGGTCGGCGCGGTCGCCGGGAGATCATGATAGTGAACCGATCGGGTGATGCCGGGGCCTGCGGTGTCGACGTCGCGGACCGCAACCAGGCACGGCCCCGCGTCCGCTGGGAGAGCTGTACTTCCCGCCGGAAGCGGGCACGGAACGGTAGGGGTCCACTCGGCGCGGATCTCCGCGGCCCGCCTCGCCACCTGCCTGCGAGACTTGCCCCATGTCACCAGTTGCCTTCACCAGGGTCGCGCCCGTTGTCCCTGTCCGAGATCTCGATGCGGCTCTGGACCGATACCGTCGGCTGGGCTTCACGGCGCACGCCTACGAGGGTCCGGAGCGTTACGGCTTCGTCGAGCGGGACGCGGTGTCGCTCCACCTCACGGAGCAGTCCGAGCACGATCCTCAGCACGCCGGAGCCGTCGTCTACCTCTACGTCAGTGACGCTGACGCCCTTCACGCACAGTGGAAGGCCTCCGGCGTCGAGGGCCGCTTCACCGAGCCGACCGACACGCCTTACGGGCTGCGGGAGTTCGCGTACGTCGATGGCGACGGCACGGCACACCGTGTCGGGTCACCACTGACAACCTGAAGCGCCCATAGAACGGCAAACTTCTTTGCCGGCGGATGTCGAGACTGCTCCGACAGCTACGTCCCAGGGGCAGATACGACGACCTTGGAGGGACCGCAATGGAAGCGACCGAGATCACCGAGATCCTCAACCGGCCGATCAGCCGAGAGCTGCTCGCACGCGACGTGCTCCGGCTGGCGTACGTGGCCAAGGACGGCACACCCCGGAACATCCCGATCGCGTTCACCTGGAACGGTTCCGAGATCGTCATGTGCACCACGAAAAACGCTCCGAAGCTTCCAGCCCTGCGCGAGAACCCGATGGTGGCCCTGACGATCGACACCGAGGTCCACCCGCCCAAGATCCTGCTGATCCGCGGTCGGGTCGAGCTGGACGTCGTCGACGGCATCCCGGACGAGTACCTCCAGATCAACGGCTCGTACAAGATGACGCCCGAGCAACGGGTCGCGTGGGAGGCCGAGGTCCGCTCGCTCTACGACGGGATGGTGCGGATCGTGGTGACCCCGACGTGGACGAAACTCATCGACTTCGAGACGACGCTGCCCAGCGCGGTCGAGGAGCTGGTCCGGCAGCGGGCCGAGCGTGAACGCCTCTGAGTACGACGCCTACTGGTAGCAGGGATTGCCGCACAGCACGGTGCCGGTGCCGCTCCCGCCGGCCGCCGTGGGGGTGCGACCGGTGACGGCCGCGGGCACCTTGCTGGTCTCCCAGGGCATGGGGACGGCTATGGCCTGCGGTCCGAGGGCAGTGAAAGCCGCGGTGGCCACGAATATGACGGCTAGCGCTTGCTTACGCAGACACATCTCAACTCCTTTGAGCGAGGGGTGGTGTTGGGCCGCTACGGCCAGCCTCACCGTACCCATTCAGCCGCGCCGCGAACTCGGCGCTCGAAACCCCGGCAACGGGCACCGGCGCCGTGACACGCCGCCGGATGGTCTATCGGGGCCGTTCGTAGATCTTCTGGTCATAACGTGCTGAATATGATGAAAACTCATGTCGCCTACCTGGCAGGTGCCGCAGTGCTCACCGGGGTGGGGCTCGGTGCCGGGCCGCCGGTCGCCGCGGACCACATGACTCACGTGGTCTTCCCAGGGGAGTCGATCCAGAAGGTGGTGGATGCCGCGGAGCCGGGAGACACCGTTCTCCTGGCGCCCGGCACGTATCGCCAGAGCGTCAAGGTGACCACGCCTGGCCTCACACTGCGCGGCACGGGCCACAGCACCGTCCTGGAGCCGGCCAGGACCAAGGCCGCCGAGAGCTGTGGCGAGGGCGGCAACGGTATCTGCGTGGTCGGGAAGAAGGACAAGACCATCAAGGGCGTCACCATCGCCTCCCTGACCGTGACGGGCTTCGCGAAGGCCGGAGTGTTCGCGGTGGGGACCGATGGGCTGAGCGTGCGCAACGTGAACGCGGTGGACAACGGGGTGTGGGGGATCGCGCAAGAGCGTTCGGTCCGCAGCGTGTTCCGCAAGAACACCGCCCGGGGCAACGGCGACGCCGGCCTGTTCCTCGCGAACACGGTCAGAGCCGAGGAGGGCGCCGAGGACACCGAGGGAACGGTGGTCGAACGCAACATCCTGGAAGGCAATCGGATCGGTGTCACCGTCCGGCGCCTGCGGAACCTCACCGTCGCGGACAACCGCGTCACCGGCAACTGCGCGGGCGTCTTCGTCGTGGGCGACGAGAACAAACCGAGGGCCGGCGCCCTGACCGTGCGCGACAACCGCATCGAGCGGAACAACAAGTCCTGCCCGAAGACCGCGCGGCTCGACGCTCTCCAGGGCTCCGGCATCGTGCTGACCGGCGCCGAGGACACCCTGGTGACGAAGAACCGCGTCACGGACAACATCGGCGACTCCTCGATGTCGGGCGGCATCGTCCTGTTCAAGAGCTTCGTGGGCACCGCCAACGAGCGGAACCGGATCACCGGCAACGTACTGAAGGGCAACGCCCCGGCGGACCTCGTCAACGCGGACACCGGCGCCGGCAACACCTTCCAGGGCAACTCCTGCCGGGCGTCCCGGCCCACAGGACTGTGCTGAGGGTCCTGAGGGCCGTGGGAAAGCTCATGAACTCCAAGAAGGAGGGCGGCTCATGACGACCGCACAGACCACGCAGATCTCATCGGCCGCATCGTCCGCGCCGGCCACCCCGGCGCCGCCCATGCGGCTCAGGGAACTCGTATTCGGAGCGGCATGCGCTGCCGCCCTCCGCGCGGCCGCTCGGCTGAAGGTCGCCGACGCCCTCGGTGACAGTCCGATGTCCGCGGAGGACCTCGCGGACGCGGTGCAGACCGAACCGAAGCCGCTACGACGGTTGTTGCGGGCCCTGTCCTGCTACGGCGTCTTCGCCGAGCGGCCGGACGGGACGTTCACCCACACGGACATGTCCCGACTGCTGCGCGTGGACGACCCGCACAGCCTGCGCGACATCGCGCTGTGGTGCACCGAGCCGTGGACCTGGGACGCGTGGCCACGGCTGGACGAAGCGGTGCGCTCCGGCCGCAACGTCGTGGAGGATCTGTACGGCAAGGAGTTCTTCCCGTACCTCAACGAGGACGCCCCGGAATCAGCCGACGTCTTCAACCGTGCCATGACGACCTCCAGCGTGCAGTCCGCGCGGGACGTCGCGCAGTTCCTGGATCTGTCGGGGGCCACCTCGGTCGCCGACATCGGGGGTGGTCAGGGGCATGTGGTGGCGAGCCTGCTGGAGAAGTACCCGTCGCTGCACGGGACTCTGCTCGACCTGCCGCGCGTGGTGGAGAACGCCGATCCGCGGTTGCGGGCGGGAGGCTCGCTCGCGGACCGGATGCGTCTCGTGCCCGGTGACTGCCGTACGGCCGTGCCGGTCAAGGCCGATGTGTACGTCATCAAGAACATCCTGGAGTGGGACGACGACAGTACGCGCCGCACATTGCGCAACGTCATCCAGGCGGGAGGTCCCGGAGCGCGGGTCGTGGTCATCGAGAACCTCGTCGACGACACTCCCTCGATGCGGTTCAGCACCGCCATGGATCTGTTGCTGCTCCTGAATGTGGGCGGCGCCAAACACACGACCGCCAGCATGGTCGGCAGGCTGACGGAGGCGGGCCTGGTCATCGGCGACGTCAGTCCGGTCAACCCCTATCTGCACGCGTTCGACTGCACCATCCCCGGCTGATGTCCTCCCAACCGCCGGTTGTCCGGCACGCAACGCGTGCCGGACAACCGGCGGTTCACATCAGGGCGTCAGGATGCGGCATCCCGCTCCCAGCGGTAGAAGCAGCGCGCCATCGCGTCCTTCGGTGAGCGCCAGGTCGCGGGATCGTACGCGGTGACGTACGCCGACAGCCGTTCGCTGATGTCCCGGAACTCAGGGTGCCCGGCCACTTTGGCAATGGCGGGTCCGGGGTCCCGCTCCGATTCGATGAGGTGCAGATAGACGTCGTCGAACTGGAAGAGACTGCGGCGGGCGACTCCCACGAGGTGGGGCAGTTCTCCCTTGTCCGACTCCTCGAACACCTTGGCGATGTCGACGGCCGACTCGGGCGCCATACGGGCGATGATCAGGGACTGGTGCATGGTCCTGTCCTCCGTCCGGATCAGTCGGACAGCACCGGCGTGGGCCGGCGCTCGGTGGCTGCCTGCTCGATCCGATCCCGGATCAGGGCCATCTGCACCTTGGAGTTGCGGTTGATGTTGTTCGTCATCCAGGCGTCGTCGACCGGTGCGTCGGGCTTCATCGCGAAGTCCTGGGTCCACACCATCCGGGTGCCCTCGAGCACCTTCTCGTACTGCCACACGATGTTCATGTAGGCGAAGGGGCCGGTCTCGACTCGGCGGGCCCGCACGGTGAGCGCGTCGCGGTCCGGTTCGCGTTCCGACACCCAGCTCCACACCTTCCCGTTGTCGTCGGGGTGCATGGTCAGCCGGAAGGTGGTCCTGTTCCCCTCCTGGGAGAGGATCTCGGCGGAGGCGTACTCACTGAACAGCTGCGGCCAGTTCGCGACGTCGTTGGTCATGTCCCAGACCAGGTCGAGCGGCGCGACGATGGTGATCTCGTTCTGTGTGTGCCCGGCCATGTCAGGCTCCTGCCAGAAGTGCGCTGTTGACGAGTTCGAGGAACTGCTGAGGGCTCTTGCTCTTCTCCGCGTCGACAGGCATGGGCGTGCCGTACCGGTTCTCCAGCTCACCCACGATGCCGAGCAGCGCGAGGGAGTCGATCCCGAAGGCGTCGAAGCCGGAGTCGTACCGCTGCCGGAGGTCCTCCGGGGACACGGTGACTCCGGCAGACTTCTTCATGAGCTCGGTGAGCTCTTCCACGGTGATTCGGTCACTCATGCGGTTTCTCTCCTGCTGTGTCGGGTGCTGTGTGATCAGTGCTGGCGATGCCTCGTCACAAGGCGTCGCCGGCGCCGCGCCGGAGCACGAGCGCCGAGTTCGACCCCATGAGTCCTCTGCTGAGGACCAGTGCCGTGCGCAGTTCGGCCGCGCGGGGGCGGGAGGTCACGAGGTCGAGGTCGTGGCAGGCGTCGAAGACGTTGGGGGTGGGCGGAATCTGACCGTGCTCCAGTGCGAGCACCGCCGCGGCGACGTCCAGGACGGGCGCCGCCGAGTAGCTCCGGCCGAAGCCGGTCTTCGGCGCGGTGACGGGGACGCGTCCGCCGTGTGTGCCCAGGGCGTCCACGATCGCCTGCGCCTCGGCAAGATCCGCCTCCGGTACTCCGAGAGCGTCGGCGAAGACCACGTCGATCTCCTCGGGCGCGCAGTCGGCCTCGGCCAAGGCGCCCAGGATTGCCTGGGCCAGCCCTTGCCGGGACTGCTCCCAGCGGGAGGCGCCCGTGAACGTGGACGCGTGGCCCGCCAGGGTGGCCCGCACGCACGCGCCCCGCCGACGGGCCGAGTCCTCGCTCTCGACGACGAGCATGGCGCCGCCTTCGGCGGGCACGAATCCGCAGGCCGCGGTCGTGAAGGGGCGGTAGGCGCACGCGGGGTCGTCGAGGGTGCTCAGCTCCGCGTAGCCGAGCTGGCAGACCATCGAGTAGGGGGCCAGGGGCGCCTCGGTCGCGCCGGCCACGATCACGTCGGTGCCGCGTCGCACGGCCCGTGCCGCGTGCGCCAGAGCGTCGAGGCCGCCGGCCTCGTCGGCGGCGACCACCCCGCAGGGGCCCTTGAAGCCGCGGCGGATGGAGATCTGACCGGTGCTCGCGGCGTAGAACCAGGCGATGGACTGATACGGCCCGACGAAACGGCTGCCCTTGTCCCACAGCCGCTGCAGCTCCCGCTGCCCGAACTCGCCGCCGCCGGAACCTGCCGCGGTCACCACGCCCACGGAGAACGGCTCGGCGTCCGTCGCGCTGCGGCCGAGGCCGGCGTCGTCGAGCGCTTGGTCGGCCGCGGCCATCGCGAAGTGGGTGAACCGGTCGGTCTGGACGAGGTAGCGCTCCTCGACCAGGGTCGGCGGGTCGAAGCCCCGGACCTCGCCGGCCACCCGCAGCGGCAGGTGCCCGCATCCCTCGCGGGTGATCCGGTCCAGGACGCTGATGCCCTCTTTGGTCGACTTCCAGAAGGTCTCGGTGCTGGTGCCGTTGGGCGCGAGCACGCCGATCCCGGTGATGGCCGCGCTCCGAGGATGTCCGCTCATGTTGTCTTCTCCCTCGGCAGGGTCAGGACCACCGCGGACTGGAAGCCACCGAATCCGCTGCCCACGGAGAGAACGCTGCTCAGCCTTCGCTCGCGGGCGGTGCGCGGGACGTAGTCCAGGTCGCACTCGGGGTCCGGCGTCTCGTAGTTCGCGGTGGGCGGGACGACCTGGTGGGTCAGGGACAGCGCACACGCGACGAGCTCGATCGCTCCGATCGCTCCGAGGGAGTGGCCCACCATGGACTTGATGGAGCTCATGGGCGTGTCGTAGGCGTGCGCGCCCAGAGCCCGTTTGACCGCTGCCGTCTCGTGCCGGTCGTTCTGGAGGGTGCCCGAGCCGTGCGCGTTGACGTAGTCGATCGCCGAACCGTCCAACCGGGCCTGGTCCAGGGCGTGTTCGATGGCCCGGGCCATCTCAAGGCCTTCGCCGGTCAGACCGGTCATGTGGTAGGCGTTGCCGAAGGTGGCGTAGCCGCCGATCTCGCAGTACACGTGTGCGCCGCGGGCCAGCGCGTGTTCCAGCTCCTCCAGGACGAGTACCGCGCCGCCCTCCCCCATGACGAACCCGTTGCGGTCCGCGTCGAAGGGGCGTGAGGCGTGGGCGGGGTCGTCGTTGTTCGGGGAGGTCGCCTTGATCGCGTCGAAGCAGGCCATGGTGATCGGTGAGATCGGCGAGTCCGACGCCCCGGTTATGCAGATGTCGGCCCGGCCCTCCTCGATCGTGTGGAAGGCGTATCCGACCGCGTCCAGGCCCGAGGTGCAGCCGGTGGAGACGGTCTGCACGGGGCCGCGGGCCTCGAAGCGCTCCGCCACCGTCGAGGCGAGGGTGCTCGGCGAGAACGCCCGGTGCAGATGCCGGCCTGCCTCCTGGTGGTCCACGTCCCAGCGTTTGCCTCGCTCGCTGACCAGCACGTAGTCGTGCTCCAGTCGGGTGGTGCCGCCGACCGCCGTGCCCAGTGAGACCCCTACGCGCCACGGGTTCTCCACGGCGAGGTCGAGGCCGGAGTCCCGGACCGCCTCCTCCCCGGCCGCCAGGGCGAACTGGATGTACCGGTCGCACCGGGCGATCTGCTCCGGGTCCAGTCCGTGGGCCGCCGGGTCGAAGTCGCACTCGGCGGCGATCTGCGAACGCAGTCCGGCGGGGTCGAAGAAGGTGATGCCCCGCGTCGCCGTGCGGCCGTGGGACAGCAGGTCCCAGAACGCCGGTACTCCGTCGCCGCCGGGGGCGACGACACCCATGCCGGTGACCGCCACGCGCCTGTTCATGATCGGACCTGAGGTCGCTCGGCCACCCGCCCCACGCCCGTGTGGGTCGGTTCCACCGCGATCGGCACTCCGTTCGCGTCCTCGGTGTCGACGTGTCCGAGCGGCGGGCTCGGGGCGAGCGGGCCGAGGTGGAAGACCATGCGGGCCTCCACCTTTCCGACGTTGCGGAAGCGGTGGCGCATGTGAGCGGGGATCAGCAGCCCTTGCTCGGGCTGCAGCGGGTGGGGTTCACCGTCCAGGTCCACCTCCAGCTGCCCGCAGAGGACGTAGATGAACTCCTCGGAGTACGGGTGGTAGTGCTCGGCGATGCGGTCGCCGGGCTGCACGATGGCCACGCCCATGAAGCCGCTGGTGGAGCCGACGGTGGTGGGGGTGAGCAGGGCGCGCAGGTCACCGCCGCGCCGGGTGTTGGGCTCGACCTCGCTCAGGTCCACGATTCCAGGAAGTTTGATCACGACGTTCCTCCGAACATGTGTTACTTCGGCATGGCGCGTGGCCGTCACGGCCCGGATGCCGGCGGGGCGAATCAGGCGTCGGGCGCCCGGCGGTCGGTGACGAGTGCCATGCGGGGCACGTTGAGGTGGCCGGCGAGGACGCCGTCCCTCAGCTCCGGGCCGGCCCCTTCGAGGGCTTCCGCGTCCAGGAGTTCCATGAGCTCGTTCGCCTGGCCACGGTCCGGGAGACCGAGTACGGCAACGTTGTCGAGCCCGCCGCGCACCTCCACCAGGCGCACCACGACGTCGTCGCGCTGGAAGATCGTGCTGCGCAACAGCGGCGTGCGCGGATCGTCCAGTGCCGCCTCGTCCTGACGGGCGAGCAGCTCGGCCAGGCGCAGACCGCGCCCTTCACGGGCCGGGTAGTACAGCGCCTGCCGCACGGCATCCGGACTGTCCTGGCCCACCGTCACATGGTGGACGGCGGGCAGCGCCGCGCGGGTGAAGAAGAGCCGGGCGGACTCGGGGTCGTCGAGGTCCCTGTCCTGCTCCAGATAGGGGTTGATGGCTTCCTCGACGGCTCGTACCTCGGGCTGCCTGGCGACGTGGCGCAGCGCGGCGAGCAGGTCGCCCCGCACCTCGATGGCCCGGACCACCCGGTTGCCGTGCATGAACAGGGAGGTGCGGCACAGCTGGGTGGTGTCGTCGACCTTCGGCTGCGGTGAGGCGTACCCGGCGAGGATCTCGGCCACGGTCTTCTCGCTGCCCGGCTTGACCGTGAAGGTGAGCGCGTGCCGGATCAGCCCGTCCCCGATTCTCGGTGACGTCTGAAGCCGACGGGCGCCGGGCTCGCTGTGCGCCACCGGGCCACCGGTCTCGCGCACGATGTGGAAGCGCAGTGACCGGGTGTCCCGGACACAGCTGTGCAGGGGCTCCACCATCCGTACGTGTTCCTCACTGTTCACCCAGGTGAGGAACGGCGGGGCACTTTCCCATTCGCTGGTGATGAGCCATTGCGAGGGATTCTCGATGGACTGGCACAGCTGGTCGCTGACATGTCCGGGGACGGACGCGACCTGGTTGCACAGCTGCTCGTACGCCTCCAGGAACTGCTGCTGGGCGCCGTCGTAGACGTCCACCAGCAGGACGACACGCAGCGGGGAACCGTCGAACACGGACTGAGAGACGCGTTGCGACGCCTCTCGCATGAGGGATTCCGAAACACGTTCGGACGTGGTGGTCATCCTGCGCACATCTCCTTGGCGGGAAGGAACCGGACGGGCTCGGTCACGTCGATATGCCTCCGACGTGCCTCGATCCTGAGCCCGCTCCCGCGAGCGCGCGACTCGTATGCGACTGGGCGGACGACCTTCGGGCCGCACGGACGGGCCCGACTCAGGCCAGGTGGGCGAAGACCACCAGGTTGTCCGTGTAGTCCCTGACCGTACGGTCGTAGTCACCCGCACAGGTGATGAGCCGGACCTGTGCCTGGGCCGTGTCGGCGTAGACACGTCGGCTGGGGAAGTTCTCCTTGTCGAACGTCTCCACGGCATCGACCACGAAGGACGCCGTGCGCCCGTCGGCCCGTCTGACCTGGAAGGTGTCACCCTTCTCCAGCTCTCCGAGGTCCGCGAAGACGGCCGCCGAGGTCGCCGTGTCGACGTGCCCGGCGATGATCGACGTGCCCGTCTCCCCCGGCGAGGCGCCCTTGGCATGCCAACCGACGAGGTTGGTGTCGTCGGCCGGGGGCGGCTCGAGCTGTCCGTTGCGGCCGATGGCGAGTTCCGTGAAGGGGGCGTCGACGGAGATCTTCGGAATGAGCAGGCGTACGGGTCTGGCTCGCGGCAGGTGTTTCCCCACGGTCTGTCCGGCCGGCGGTGCGGCCGCGGCGGCGGTGTGAGGGGCCTGCGAGGGGCGGGAGGTGGCGGACGGCTCGGTGTCGTTGCCGCCGAACAGGACCATGGCCAGGACCAGGGCCGCTGCCGCAGCAACCACCAGCACTTTGGTGCGGAGCTGGTTGTCTGCGGGGGAAGGGGGACTGACTGCCATCGGACGCTACCTCACCAGGGCACGGCGGAAGTTCGGACTAGGGGTGGGTACGGGGCAAACCGGCCGGGCCGACACGCGGCGCGCGCGTGACGGCCCGCGCGGCTATGTCATCCGGCATGGGTCAGGCCACACTTTCGGCGGTCTTCTTGCGGCGCGCCGCGTACAGACCAGTACCGAGTGCGGCCAGTACGGCCAGCCCGCCCGCGGTCACGGCCGGCGAGGCCAACGCGCCGCCTCCGGTGTGCATTCCGCCGCTGGGCTTCTCCTCACGGCCGCTCCACCCGTCGCCGTCCTGCTTCCCGCTCCAGGAGTCGTCCTCCTGCTTGCCGCTCCAGGAGCCCTCCTCCTGCCTCCCGCTGCCGGAGTCCTTGCCGTGCTCCTTGTCCTTGTACGTCTCCGGGTCGTACTTGGGGTCCTTCGCGGTGTCCGAACCGTCCACGGTGACCGTGGTCAGGGCCCCACCACCGGTGTGCATGCCACCGCGCGGCGAGTCGTGGCCCTGGTCCTTGCCATGGTCCTTGTCGTGGTCCTTGCCGTGGTCCTTGCTGTAGGAGGAGTCCGTGTGGTCCTCCCAGTCGTTCCCGGCCGCATGAGCGCCGGGTGCGCCGAGAACGAGGACGGTCGAAGCCGCCGCGGTGGCAAGGAGCATGCGAGCAGAGTGCATCTGACGTTCCTTCCGCCGAGGAGCAGGAAGCTGCCAGTTCGTCAGCTGAGGTGACCCGCCCTCGACGTGATCCACCGTCAGCGCGCAGAGTGCCTCACACCACTCGGGACGATCACTTGGGTGAACCCGTCCGAACCCCGGCGGGAGCGCGAGGTGACGACCCCATGACGCGGCCGGCCGTCCTCGATCGAGGGGCGGCCGGCCGTATCTCCCAAGGTCAGACCGCTGCCAGCAGCGTCCTCAGGGCATGGCGCAATGCCGACTCGGCGTCAGGTTCCGGCGCTGCGGCCCGCCATGCCACGAACCCGTCGGGCCGGACGAGTACGGCGCCTGCGGGTGATGTCCCATGAGCGGCCGCCCAGTCCGTCTCGCCCTCGGGGGTCAGCTCGGCCTCGGGAGTGCTGCCCACCCGGTACGAGGTCAGGGGGACGGACATCGACTCGGCGAGCCGGACGGCCGCCTCGTGCCAGCCACTTGGGTGATCGGCGTCGCTGAGCAGGACGAACGACCGTTCGTAGAGATCCAGCGTGGAGATCCGCTCGCCTCGGTGACGTACCGCCAAGTGGGGTGCCCTACTGCCGGGTTCCCCGGACAGCTCGAAGCGTTCCGGTACGACCGGGGCCTCGGGGTCGGTTCCGATGACGGCGCCCCGTGGATAGCGGTAGCCGAGGACCACGTTGAGGATGCCGCGCTGCGGGCCACCTCCACCGCCACCTGCGCCGCCACCGCCCATGCCGGGCGGCGGAGCGAAGCCGGGGTGGCTGTGCTCCACGGACCGTGCGGCGGCGCGGGCGCTGGTCGCCTCGGCCACCGGGCGCCGCTCGGCGTCGTAGGTGTCCAGCAGCTCCTCCCCCGCCCACCCGCCGAGCACCGCGGCCAGTTTCCACGCGAGGTTGTGCGCGTCCTGGATACCGGTGTTCGAGCCGAAGGCGCCGGTGGGGGACATTTCGTGGGCCGAGTCGCCGGCCAGGAAGACCCGCCCCGACCGGTAGCTGCGGGCGACCCGCTGGGCGGCGTTCCAGGGAGCCTTGCCGGTGATCTGGACGTCGAGGTCGGCCACTCCGACGGCGCGCCGGATGTGCTCGACACACCGCTCGTCGGTGAACTCCTCCAGGGTCTCGCCGTGTTCGGGATGCCAGGGAGCGTGGAAGACCCAGTTCTCGCGGTTGTCCACGGGCAGGAGCGCGCCGTCGGCTTCCGGGTTGGTCAGGTAGCAGACGATGAAGTGGCGGTCGCCCACGACGTCGGCGAGGCGGCGGGACCGGAAGGTGATGCTGACGTTGCTGAACAGGTCGCCAGGGCCGCTGTGGTCGATGCCGAGTTGCTCGCGAACGGGGCTGCGGGGGCCGTCCGCGGCGACGAGGTAGTCCGCCCGGATGGTGGTGTGCTCGCCGGTCTCCCGGCTCTTGACCACGGCGGTGACGCCGGAGGCGTCGGTGTCGAACGACAGCAGTTCGGTGTTGTACCGCAGATCGCCACCGAGCCGCTCGGCGTGTTCGAACAACACCGGCTCCAGGTCGTTCTGGCTGCACAGACACCATGAGCTGGGGCTGAAGCGGGCCAGTGCGCCGCCCGCGTCGATCTCCTTGAACAGCCACTCGCCCTCGTCACCCACCAGGGTGGGCGTCTGGAGGATCCCGTGGTTGTCGTCGAGTGTGGCGGCGGCCTCCCGGATCCCCGGCTCGACTCCGGCGGTCCGGAACAGTTCCATCGTGCGGACGTTGTTCCCGCGCCCACGAGGGTGGATGGAGGTTCCGGCGTGCCGCTCCACCAGCGTGTGCCGTACGCCCAACCGGCTCAGGAACAGCGAGGTCGACAGGCCGACGAGCGATCCGCCGACGATGAGGACAGGGACTTGATGGGTCGTGTGGTCGGTGTCGTGGTCTCTTGGTGCCATGGCCCGCCTCCAGCTCGTTGTGTCTACCGACCCGGCCGGATACGGCAGCGAACCTCATGCATGCCCCTCGACATCAGCGCGGGCCCAAGCTTCACCCGCTCAACTCGCCGGGTTCGCCGAGTCAGCGGACACGCGATGTACGACGCCGTCGACCGCGACTGGATCAGCGGGCGATCGAGATCGCGAAGGGTGCGAATCCGCTGGAGCGGATCACGTGCGGGACGAACAGGACGGCGGCCTCCGTGGCGCGGGCGGTCTGGATCCCGCCGAGATCAGTGATCCACTCCTTGCGCCAGCCGAGGTCGACGAGCAGCTCACGGACGGTCTGCTTGGCCTGTGGGTCGTCGCCGGAGAGGAAGGCGTCGGGCGCCTGGGTGAGTGTGGCCGGCGCGGTCATGACCGGGAAGAGCATGGTGTTGAGTGTCTTGACGACGTGCGTTTCGGGGAGGGCTTCCTGGAGTTGCTCGGCGAGGCTGGAGCCGGGGTGGATCAGGTCGGCGGGCAGTCCGTCCGGTCCGTCGACGGTGGCGTTGGAGACGTCGACGAGGATCTTGTCGCGCAGTTCCTCGCGCAGGGCGACGAGCCCGTCCAGCGAGCCGGCGCCCGGGGTGGCGTTGATGACGATCCGGGCTGCCCGAGCAGCGTCGGCGGCGGCGCCCGGCGTGCGGTCCGCCACGGTCACCTCATGCCCTGCCCGGGTGAGGGCTGCGGCGAGGTTGCCGCCGACGCGGCCGTTTCCGAGAACTGCGATCGTGGTCATGGTGATCCGGTCCTTTCCTGGGTGCGGGTCGTGGTGTGCGGTCAGCGTGAGAGGGTGGCGACGGCCTCGGCGTGGACGCCGTGTGCTGCGGCCAGGAAGCTCTCGCTCTGCGGGGTCCAGGGGCGGCCCTCGGCGTCGGAGATCCGTCCGCCGGCCTCGGTGACGAGCAGCGCCCCGGGCAGCAGGTCCGCGCGGGCGCCGGCGAACTGCCAGAAGGCGTCGATCCGGCCGGCGGCCACGTTCGCCAGGTGCAGGGTCGCGGGCACGGCGGTGCGGACGACGAGCGCGTCGAAGAGCATCGCGGTGATCGAGGAGCCGACGCGCCGCACGACCTTCTCGTCCTCGTCCGGCCGGGCCTGGCTGGTGGCCACGATGCTCAGGCCGAGGTCCTCGGTCCCTGAGACGCGCAGCGGCCGGCCGTCGAGGTGGGCGCCCGCGCCGGTTCGCGCGGTGTAGGTCTCGCCGGTCAACGGCAGATGGACCGCGGTGAGCACCGGCTGGTTCTCCCGTACGAGGGTGGCGGTCACCGCCCACTCCGGCAGGGCGTGCAGATGGTTGACGTTGCCTTCGGCCGGATCCACGACCCACCATTCGCCGGGCGGCAGCTCCCCGCCGTCCAGCTCGTCCTCCACCCAGCCCGCGTCCGGGCGCAGGCTCGTGAGACGGGGGCGCAGGATGTCGAGGGCCGCGTCGTCGTTGGAGGCGAGCGCACGCATCAGCTCGTCGCGGGTCTGGTGGCGGACCACCTCCCCGAAGCGCTCGCGCAGCGCCGAACCGGCCGCGCGTACGGCGATCGCGGTCTGGTCGAGGAAGCCGGCGTCAAAGGCGGCGACGTCGGTGGTCTGAAGCGTTTCGGGCATGGCGGTAACTCCCGTGTGAGTAAGGGGTGTTGAAGAGGCCCGACGGGCCGGCTGTGCGCTCCGTCCTGGGCTCTTCTCGAAGGTATAGAGCCCTTTGATTAACTTCAAATGCATGTAAAGCACGGCTAGGATTACTCACATGCAATTGGATTTGAACCTGCTCGCCGCGCTCGACGCGCTGCTGGAGGAGGGGAGCGTGGCCGGGGCAGCCGCGCGCCTGCACGTCACCGCCCCCGCGATGAGCCGGAGCCTGGGCCGAATCCGGCGTACCACCGGGGATCAGATCCTGGTGCGCACCGGTCGCACGATGACCCCGACGCCGTATGCGATCGCCGTCCGCGAACAGGTGCACGAGCTGTTGCAGCAGGTCCAGGGGGTGCTGGCGCCGAGCCGGGAACTCGATCTGGCAACGCTGGAGCGCACTTTCACCCTCCGCTGGCACGATTCCCTGGTCGCCCTGAGCGGCCCCGCACTGCTCACGGCTGTGCGCGAGGAGGCGCCGGGCGTGCGCTTGCGCTTCGTCGCGGAATCGAGCACCGACACCCCCGAGCTGCGGCGCGGCGAGGTCGACCTGGAGGCGAACGCCAACCGCCCGAGCGCACCGGAGATCCGTGCCGAGAACGTGGGCGAGACCCGTCTCGTCATCGTCGTGCGGCAGGGGCACCCCCTCACTCGCACCAGGACCGTCACCGCGGAGCGGTACGCCGCCGCCGAGCACGTCGCCGTCTCGCGCCGTGGAAACCTCAGCAACGCCCTCGACGACGTCCTCGCCCAGCACGGCCTCACCCGCCGCGTGGTGGCGACCGCGCCCACGGAAGCGGCCGCGCTGGAGTTCGCGCGCGGCTCCGATCTCCTGGTCAGCGTCCCCGAGGCCACCACGCGGTCAGCGGTCGCCGACCTCGGCCTGGTCGTGCTCCCCCTCCCGTTCGAACTCCCGGCGGCACCGATCTACCTGTCGTGGCATCAGCGCTACGACACCGACCACGCCCACACCTGGCTGCGCGGGCTCGCACGAACCGCGCTGGCCACGCACGCGGCGTCAGCGTCGTAGGTGGCGCCGTCCGGTCGCTGTCACAGCAGGCCCGGCCGCTGCCACTCGGCGCCGAGGACGTGGTGGTCGAGGAAGTTGAGAAAGGTCTCGTACCACAGGCGCGCGTGGTTCGGCTTGAGGATCCAGTGGTTCTCGTCGGGAAAGTAGAGGTACTTCGCGGGGACTTCGTGCCGCTGGAGTTCCTGGAAGAGCGTGGCGCCCTGTCCGACGGGCACGCGGTAGTCCTTCGCGCCGTGGATGACCAGCATCGGGGTGCGGATCTTGGCGACGTCCAGGTGCGGCGAGTCGGCCTCGTACCGCTCGGGGCGGGTCAGGGGGTCGCCGAAGATCCGCTGGAAGTACCAGGGCACGTCGGTGTCGCCCTGGAACATCCGCAGGTCCCACAGGCCCGCATGGCTGACGATCGCCCTGAACCGGTCCGTGCTGGTGGCGACCCGGTTCGCCATGTATCCGCCGTAGGAGCCGCCCGCGAGCGCCGTACGTGAGGCATCGATGTCGTCCCGGGCCTCGGTCGCGTCGGTCAGGGCGATCACATCCGTGTAGGGGCGCCCGCCCCACTGCCCCCAGCCGCGCCGGTGGTTGAGCTGTCCGTAGCCGGTCGACAGGGCCGGGTCCGGCAGCAGCACCGCATAGCCGCGCGCGGCGAACGGCCACGGGTTCCACCGCCAGGTCCAGCCGTTCCAGCTGAACTGCGGTCCGCCGTGGACGGCGACGAGCAGCGGCGCGGGCCGCTCGGCGGACGCGCCCTCGGGCAGCACGAGCCAGCCGCGCAGCACGAACCCGTCGTCCGCCTCCGCGCGCACCTCGGTGAGCGTGCCGGGCAGCTCCCCGACGCCACCCGGGGCGGGCAGTTCGACCGGGGTCTGGTCGGCGACGTCGGCGTCGATCCGGACGGGCGTCGGCGGCGCGTCGACCGCGTGGCGCAGGGCGTAGAGCGTCCGCCCGTCGGGGGCCACGGTCAGCGAGCCGTACGCGCCCGACGCGGTGAGCCGCGTGACGCCGCCGTCGGGGGCACGCCGGAAGACGGGCGCGTGTCCTTGCTCGTCGGACGTGAAGAAGAGCGTGTCGTCGACCGGTGAACAAGCCACCCCACCGGGCCAGTTGTCGAACCCGGGCAGCAGGTCCCGCACCGCGCCGTCCGTCAGGTCGATCCGGACGAGAGTCGCGTCCCAGGGTTCGTCGTACGTCGGGAAGCGCATCCGGGAGCACACTACGGCCGAGCCGTCGTGCGTGAACCGCGGCGCCTCGTAAAGGTGCTCCAGATCGCCGACGACCCGGATCTCCTCACCGCTCACCGCGTCGGCCACCACCACGGCGGTGCGGTGCTCGTCCGGGACCCGCCCGGGCACGAACCGGCGGTACGCGACCCGTGTGCCGTCCGGCGACAGCGCCGCGTCCCCCGGATCCTCCAGGCCGACTCCCTGCCCACCGGCGTCGACCGGCTCCGCGTCGGCACCGGCACGCACGAAGGTGTGCGGCTCCGCGGGGCCGAGGTCGTGGTCCCAGGCGCGGGTCGGTCCGGCCTCGTACAGGATCGCGGTGACCTTCGCGTCCTTGCGTGCCGTACGCAGCTTGCCGTGCGCCTCGGCGTCGGCGGCGCCCGGCAGCAGCCCCGCGGTGTGGCAGAGCGCGCCCGAGTCCCGGGCGACGGTGACCGCGGCGATCCCGCCCGGGTGCCGGGCCACCACCGCGGCCTCGCCGCGCGAGGGCAGCGCCCACAGCGCGGCGCCCTCGTCCTCGTCGCTGTCCCCTGCCGAGTCGGCGCGGCCGGACAGGAAGTACAGCGTCCCGTCCGGACCGAAGACTGGCCCCGACTCGCCCTTGTCGGACCGGGTCAGCCGCAGCGCGTCGCGCTCCCCCGCCGGGTCGATCTCCCACAGCCCGGACACGAACCGCGTCCCGTCCCCGGACAACGACTGCACGGCGGCGACGAGTCGCGTGCCGTCGGCGGACAGGGCAAGTGAGTTGACGCGGGGGCGGGCGACGAAGGCGGACAGGTCACGGAAGGTGGAGGGGCCACCGGAGGACTCGGTCATGCAGGCGATTGTCGCCTCCCGCACGACGCGACGGCCAGGGCGTCCGGCCCCGACGCAAGGATCCCGCCCGATGTCCGCGGGGCACCCTTCCATCGGGGGAACCCCGTCGCCCGGCGCCCCTGACCTGGGGGCGACGTGCTGGCCATGACCCTCACCGGCCGCGCCGCCGACTCCCCGGCCGGCGGCGCGCCCTGCACCGGTTCACCACGCCGTATGCGCACCGTGATCGCGATGGTCGCCGGGGCCCGCCGCGCCGGCGAGAACTACTTCGCGAGGAAGGCCAGCAGCGCCGCGTTGACCTCCTCCGCGTGCGTCCACAGCAGCCCGTGCGGGGCGCCCTCGATCTCGACGTACTCGGCGGAGGGCAGCAGCGCGTGGAACGGCCGGCCGGTCGCGTCGATCGGCAGGATGCGGTCACCGGTGCCGTGCACGATCAGCGACGGTACGTCGACCTTGGCCACGTCGGCCCGGAAGTCGGTGATCCAGGTCGGCACGCAGGCCACCGAGGCGTGCGCCGAAGAACCCGCGGCCACGTTCCAGCTGTTGCGCAGGGCCTCCTCGCTGATCCGGCTGCCCAGCGTCTCGTCCAGGTTGTAGAAGTCCTGGTAGAAGGCGCTGAAATAGGCGTACCGGTCCTTGGTGACCGCCGCCGAGATCCCGTCGAAGACCTCCTGGGGTACGCCGGTCGGGTTGTCGTCGGTCTTGAGCAGGAAGGGCTCGAGGGAGGCCAGGAAGGCCGCCTTGGCGATCCGGCCCGAGCCGTAGGTGCCCAGGTAGCGGCCCACTTCGCCGGTACCCATGGAGAAGCCGACCAGGACCGCGTCGGTCAGGTCCAGCTCCTCGACCACCTTGGCGAGGTCGGCGGCGAAGGTGTCGTAGTCGTAGCCCGTGGTCGGCTGCGAGGACCGGCCGAAGCCGCGGCGGTCGTAGGTGATGACCCGGTGCCCGGCCTCCAGGAGCGCCGGGACCTGGCGCTCCCAGGAGTGGCCGTCGAGCGGGTAGCCGTGGATCAGCACGACGGGCTGTCCGGTGCCGTGGTCCTCGTAGTAGAGCTCGACGGGCGCGCTGTTCTCTTCGCCAACGGTGATGTACGGCATGTCGGTTGGTCCTCCTCGTAGGGAGACTCCAGCTCACCAGGGACTCCCCGCACCCGCCAGGCAGAAGTGCAGGCGGAAGTAGAGAGCGCTTGCTCTAATTGTCGTGATGACCAGTCATGAATCTGCACCCCGGCAGCCCGAAGCTCCCGTCGGCGGCACCGCCTTCGGCGTGATGCTGCGCTCCCTGCGCAGAACCGCCCGGCTGACCCTGGAGGAGCTGTCCGAGGCGTCCGGGGTGAGTGTGCGCGCCCTCGGCGACCTGGAGCGCGGCCGCAGCCGGGGACCGCAGCGCCGTACGGTCGACGCGCTCGCCGCCGCCCTCCGTCTCGACGGCGAGCAGCGCGAGCGCCTCCAGCGGCTGGCCGACGCCGGGCGGGAACGCGGAGGGGCACCGGCAGCGCCGTATCTCCTGCGCACCGTCCCGGACTTCACCGGCCGGGAGCAGGAACTGGCCGACCTGGAGGCCCTCGCCGGCGGGGCCCGGACCCGGGCCGCGGTGCTCTTCGGGCCGGGCGGGCAGGGAAAGACGACACTGGCGGCGGAGGCGGTACGGCGGTTGTCGGGCGCCTTCCCGGACGGCTGCGTCTGCGTCCAGCTGCACGGGATGAGCGACTCCCCGTTGCCCGCCGCCGAGGCGTTGGTCCTCCTGCTCACGGCACTCGGTCACCCACCCGACCGGATCCCGGTCGACCCGGTCGCTCGTGAGGCCGTCTACCGGGCCGCACTCGCCGGCCGGCGGGCGCTGGTCGTCCTCGACGACGCGGCCGACGAGAGTCAGGCCAGGCCGCTGCTGCCGGACGCCGAGGGCAGTTTCGTGCTGGTCACCAGCAGACGGCCGCTGGCCGGACTGGAAGGCGTGCGGCGGATCAGGCTCGGCGGGCTCAGCGGCGGGGAATCGGCACGGCTGCTGGAACGGATCATCGGCACCCCGCGGACCGGCGGACAGCCGGAGGCGATCACCCGGCTGACCCAACTGTGCGGGCACCTCCCGCTGGCCCTGCGGATCGTCGGCAACCGCCTCTCCAGCCGCCCGAGTTGGACCCCGACCCGGCTGGTGGACCAACTCGCCGACGAGGAACGCCGGTTGAATGGCCTGGTCGCGGGCGACCTCGCCGTCCGCAGCGCGCTGGCCCTGTCCTACGGTCAACTCACCGACCCGCACCGCATGTTGTTGCGCCGACTCACCCTGCTGCCCGGCCACGACACCGGCCCGGACCTCGCGGCCGTCCTCTGCGGCGAGGACCCGCTCACCACCGAGGACTCCCTCGACCTGCTGGTCGACCGGGGCCTGTTGGAGGAGACGACACCCCGCCGGTACGCCCTGCACGATCTCGTACGGCTCTTCGCCCGCGAGCGACTGCGGGACGAGGAGGAGGACGCGGACACGGTCAGCATCCGGGTGGCGGACTGGCTGTTGCGGTCGGCTTCGGCGGCGGGCCGCCTGTTCGAGGCGCCGGACTCCGCGCCGGAGCCGTGGCCGGGTGAGCCCGCGCCGTTCATCCCCGCGTCCGCCGCCGAGGCCGAGGAGTGGCTGACCGTCGAACGCGCCCAGTGGGCAGGCGCGTTGCCGGTGCTGTCCGCGGCCGGCCGGCATCGGGAGATCCTCCACACGGCCCGCACGCTGTACTGGTTCTCCGACCGCTGGGACGCCTGGCCGGAGTGGCGGACCCTGTTCTGCCACGGCGTCCGCTCGGCGGCGGCGCTCGGCGACCGGGCGGCCGAGGCCCACCAGCTCAACTGTCTGGCCTGGACGTACTCGGTGACCGACGGCCGCCACCGGGAGGCCGAGGAACACGCCCGCCGCGCGCTGGAGTTGGCCACGGAGGTGGGCGACGTCGGGCAGCAGGCCTGGGCGTCGACGTACATCGCCGGGGCCTGTATGAGCCTTGACCGCCCCGCGGAGGCGGCCGAGGCCGCCGAGCGCGCTGTACGGCTCTTCGCGACCACCGGTGACGAGGCGGGCCGGGCGGTGTCCCGGCGGGTCCTCGGCAGCGCTCTGCGTGAGGCGGGCCGCGCCGAGGAGGCACTGGCCGTCCACCTGGCTCTGCTCGGTACCCGGGCCGGTGACGTGCCCGGGTTCCAGGAGTTCGCCGAGGCCATCGTCCGCCATCAGATAGCCCGCGACCTGCTCGCTCTGGAGCGCTGGCCCGAGGCGGTGCGGGCCTTCCGGGCCGTCATGGCTCCCGTCACCCACGGCGGCACCAGTCGCTTCCAGGCCCGGGCCCTCGCCGGCCTCGCCACGGCCCTGGAGCACTGCGGCGAATCGACCGAGGCCCGCGCCCACCTCACGGAGGCCCACCGGCTGTTCGTCACGGCCGGCGACTCGACCTCCGCCGCAAAGACGGCGGCCGCCCTGGCACGCCTCGCGGGGACATCCGGTGACGACGAGTAGGCCGCCGGTCGGAAGACCGTGTCATCGCGAAGGGATGCGGAACTCGAATTCGGGACGGTCCCACGGCACGGCGGGCGGGGTCGCGAGCACGGTCCCGGTCCGCACCGCGCCGACGCGGTGGTAGAAACCCTCGGCGGGGATGTGCGACACCACCCTGAGGCGGTCGAGCCCGGCGGCACGGGCTTCGGACTGCATGTGCGCGATGAGCAGCCGTCCGATACCCCGTCCTTGCGCTTCGTCGGCGACGAAGAGCAGGTCGAGTTCCGGTGGAGCGAGGACGAGGGAGTAGAACCCGAGGATCCTGCCTCCGTGCTCCTCGGCATCGACGGCCACGAACGTGCGGTGGGCCTCGATGTAGTCGGGACCGACCCGGTAGCCGGCGACTGCCCCTGCGTACTTGCCCTCGTAGGCTCCTGAACCACGCACGAGCCGGGTGAGCCGTTTGGCATCCCGCGCGACGGCTCTACGGATCGTGATCGACCGGCTGCCCGGGGACGTGCGTGAGCTCATCGGGAGAGTATTTCGCACCGGGCAGGGCCGTCGCGCGGCGGGTCGCCACGCTGACGGTGACGCGCCGCATGTGCACCTTCGCGGGCTTCCGGCAGGGGTGGCGCTACCCATGCCGGGCGTGGGCCGTTCTACCCTGTGCCGCCCGCCTCGGACGGCCGACTGGAAGGGGCGGGAGGGCGGTCAGGCGTCGATCTGGTGGAGTGTGTCGTCGACGACGCTTGTCGCCAGCCACTGCTCGACGGCGGTGATGTGAACGGTCGCGGCGGAGACCGCGAGCAGCGCGTCGCGGGCCTCAAGTGCGCGGAGGATCGCCTCGTGATCCTGGTGGGCGCTCTCCAGCGCGTCGCGGGTGCGGCTGCCTCGGACGATGCGTACCCGCTGAGTACGGGTGGAGAGCACTTCGAGGAGCATGGAGAGGACCGGGTTGCCGACGGCTTCGACGATGCGCAGGTGGAAGGCGATGTCGTGGGCGACGAAGTCCTCGACGGTCGCGGCGGAGCGGCACCGGTCGAGGATGTCGCGGAGGTCCTGGAGGTCGTGCGGTTGCAGCATGGCCGCGGCCAGTCCGGTCGCCTGGGGTTCGAGCAGTCGGCGCACCTGGAGCAGTTGCAGGGCGGCACGCCCCTGGGAGACGTCGGCTGCGAAGGACAGTGTCTCGAGGAGGAGGTGGGGCTCCAGGCTCGAGACGTAGGTGCCGTCGCCCTGTCGGCTGACCAGGATCCGCATGGCGGTCAGGGCGCGCACGGCCTCGCGCAGTGAGTTGCGGGACAGGCCCAGCTGTCGGGCGAGGACATCCTCCTTGGGCAGGCGGGAGCCCGGCTCGAGTTCGCCGGCGACGATCATCGCCTTGATCTTGTCCATTGCCTCGTCCGTCAGTGCCACGAGGGTGCCTTTCTGTGGGGGGTGCGTAGCCGGCGCGCTCCGCCCGGTCCTCTTCCGGGCAGAGGGTGGTGGGCGGAGCGCGGAGCTTCGGGGAGCCGGCCGCTAGTCCTGCTTCTCGCCGGAGGCGAAGCGGGAGATGATCAGGGCGACGATGATGATCGCGCCGTTGAGGAACTGGTTCCACAGGGGCGGTACACCGGCCAGTGTCATGACGTTGATGACCAGCTGGAGGGTGAGGACGCCGGTGAGGGCGCCGAAGACGGAGCCCTTGCCGCCGTTGAGGCTGACCCCGCCGATGACGGTCGCGGCGAAGACCTGGAAGATCCAGCCGCTGCCCTGGGTGGCGGAGATGGAGCCGTAGTGCCCGGTGTAGAGGATGCCGGCGAACGCGGCGAGCACGCTGCCGATGATGAGGACGATCCAGACGATGCGGTCGACGCGGATACCGGCCGTGCGGGCGGCCTCGGAGTTGCCGCCGATCGCGTACAGCGCGCGGCCGTGCCGCAGCCAGGCCAGCGCGCTGCCGCCGACCGCGAAGAGGATCGCGCACACCCAGATGGCGGCGGGCACGCCCAGCCAGGACGCCTTGCCCAGGTAGGTGAAGGAGGAGGGCAGTTCGACGATGGACTGGCCCTCGGACAGGGCCACTTGGAGGCCGCGGAGCATGGTCAGGCCGCCGAGCGTGACGATGAAGCCGTTGAGGCGCAGTTTCAGGATGAGGAAGCCGTTGACGGCGCCGATCACCGCGCCGACCAGGAGGCAGAGCGGGACGGCCGTCCATTCGGGAAGCAGTCCGAGGCCCGTGAACCGTCCGCCGGTGGAGGGCAGCACGAGCCATACGGCGATGACCGGAGCCACGCCGATGGTCGACTCCAGGGACAGGTCCATCCGTCCGCAGATGAGGATGAAGGTGGTGGCGAGGACGAGCAGGCTCAGCTCGGTGGACTGCTGGGCGACGCCTATGAGGTTGTCGGCGGTGAGGAAGGCCGGCGAGACGATGAACCCGATCAGCATCAGGACGAGGATGGCGGGGACCAGGGAAAGTTCACGGAAGCGGCCGAGGTCGATCCGGCGGCGGGTGGTGTCCGCGGTGGCCGGGTCCGCCGCGCTCGTCGCGGGCTCGGTGAGATCTGTGGTGGCGGACATGACTACCTTCCGTGCTGGTCGGTGCCGGATACGGCGGAGGCGAGGGGGGTGCCGATGCCCTCCATGGCGGCGACGACGTGTTCGTCCTTCCAACCGGCGTCGAACTCGGCGACCACCTGGCCGTGGAACATGACGACGACCCGGTCGCAGACCTTGAGGTCGTCCAGTTCGTCGGAGACGATCAGTGCGGCCTTGCCGGTGTCGGCGACCTCCCGGATCCTGCCGAGCAGGAACTCCTTGGACTTGACGTCGACTCCGTTGGTGGGCCGGATGGCCACCAGGACATGGGGGTCGGTGGCCAGGGCGCGGGCGACGACGACCTTCTGCTGGTTGCCGCCGGAGAGGGCGGAGACCGCGGTGGCGGCGCCCGGGGTCTTGATGTCGAGGTCCTGGATCATGCGCTGGGCGAAGGCCCTGGTCCGGGCGGGCAGGACCGTGCCGAACGGGCCGAGCTGGTCGGTGACGGTCAGGGTGGCGTTCTCCGCCACGCTGCGGTTGTTGACCAGTCCCTGGAGGTGGCGGTCCTCGGGCACCAGGCCGACCCCGGCGGCGAGGGCGGACGGCACGCTTCCGGTGCGCACGGTCCGGCCGCCGACCGAGATCCTGCCGTCCTTGGCCCGGTGCAGACCGGCGACGGCCTCGCCCACCTGGACATTGCCGCTGGCCGCGGCTCCGGCGAGCCCGATCACCTCGCCCGCGCGGACCGAGAGGGACAGCTCCTCGCAGGCACCGGGAAGTGTCAGGCCGCTGATCTCCAGCAGCTCCGCCGAGTCGGCCCGTGCGGCCGGGGACCTGCTCCCGGCCACGGCCGCGACGGAGGTGGACTCCCCGGTCATGGCCTCCACCAGCGCCTCGTGACCGAGCTCTGCCACGGGCGCGGTGAGGATGTGGGCCGCGTCGCGGTAGACGGTGACCGTGCTGCAGAGGTCGTACACCTCTTGCAGGTGGTGGGAGATGAAGAGGAAGGCGACGCCCTGGTCCTGCAGGTCGCGCAGTTTGTCGAAGAGGCGGCCGATGCCGCGGGCGTCGAGCTTGGCGGTCGGTTCGTCGAGGATGATGAAGCGGGCGCCGAAGGACAGCGCCCGGGCGATCTCGACGAACTGCCGCTGCTCGACGGTGAGGTCCTTCGCGCGAGCGGCGGGGTCGACGGCCACCCCGTACTCGCCGAGCAACTCCTCCGCGCGCAGCCGCAGTTGCTTCCAGCGGATGGGCTGCACGGCACCGGCGCTCTGCCGGTTCAGGAAGAGGTTCTCGGCGACGGTCAGGTCACCGATGATCGTGGAGCGCTGGTAGACACAGGCGACGCGGGAGCGCCAGGCGTCGATGTCGCCGAATGCGGGCGCCGGCTCGTCCGAGAAGCGCAGGGATCCGGTGTCGGGCTGCTGGAGGCCGGTGAGGATGGACACGAGCGTCGACTTGCCGGCGCCGTTGCGGCCGACCAGGGCGTGCGACTCGCCCGCGGCGATGCTGATACGGGCGTCGCGCAGGGCGACGGTCGCGCCGAACCGTTTGCTGATGCCGGTCGCCTCGGCCACCGGGGCCGGATGCCCGGGGCCGGTCGCCGGGGCGGTCGCGGTGTCCGCCATGGTGGATTCCGTCCTTTTGACGTCGGATGCTGGGAGCGGGGAAGGGCGCGGTGGGGACGGAGGCAGGGGCCGGTCCCTCCCCACCGCGGGCTTGAGCTGCCGGTGATCAGCCGACGTTGTTGCCCCACAGGGTCTTGTCGTCCACGTTGTCCTTGGTCACCAGCGGGGCGGGCAGCTGGTCCTCCAGGCCGTTCGGGATCTTGACGATGGTGGAGTCGTGGTCGGTCTTGCCCGGCTGGAAGGTCTTGCCCTCGGCGGCGGCCTGGGCGTAGTACACCGCGTACTTGGCGTAGAGGTCGGCGGGCTGGGAGATCGTGGCGTCGATCTGGCCCTTGCGGATGGCGTCGAACTCCTGCGGGATGCCGTCGTTGGAGATGATCGAGATGTGGCCCTTCTCGCCGGCCGGCTTGAGCAGCTTCTTCTGCTCGAGGAGCGCCAGGGTCGGCTGCAGGAAGACGCCGCCTGCCTGCATGTAGATGCCGTTCAGGTCCGGGTGCTGGGCAAGCAGCGACTGCAGCTTGGCGGAGGCCACGTCGCCCTTCCAGTCGGTGGGCAGCTCGAACACCTTGATCTTGGGGAACTTCGTCTTCATACAGGAGGCGAAGGCCTCGGAGCGGTCGCGGCCGTTGATCGAGTCCAGCGCGCCCTGCAGCTCGGCGACCTTGCCCTCACCGTTCAGCTGCTTGCCGAGGTACTCGCAGGCCTTGGTGCCGTAGGCCTTGTTGTCGGCGCGCACGACCATGTAGACGTCGCCCTTGTCGGGGCGGGTGTCGACACTGACGACGGGGATCTTCTTCGACGCGAGGGTGTCCAGGGTGGAGGCGATGGCACCGGTGTCCTGGGGTGCCATGACGACGGCCTTGGCCCCGGTGTTCTGGAACACCTGCACGTTCGCGACCAGCTTGGTGACGTCGTTCTGCGAGTTGCTCAGCGGCAGGGCGTTGACACCGTCGGTCTTGATGTCCTTCTTCAGGTACTCGGCGTAGGAGTTCCAGAAGTCGGAGTCGGAGCGCGGCAGGTCGATACCGATGGCTGGTGCGTCACTGCTCGAGGCGGCCGAGTCGGAGCTGTCGCGGTTGCACGCGGTGACGAGCGACATCGCCGCCAGGACGGCGAGGACGCCTGCGGCGGTGGAGCGGGGGCGAGCGAGCTTCATGACCGTGTTCTCTCTTCAGGCAGGGCGGGGAGCCGCCGGGTGAGGGTGAAGGGGGCGTATTCGCCTGCGGGGGAAGGACGAGGCCGCCGACCGGGCAGTCTGCGGATCCGGCACAGGGGACGTGCGGACCGCATCAGACGGGGCGTGAGGGAGTGGCAGCCAGACGGACGTGGAGGCCGAACGACCGCACGGAGCACCGGTTGCTCACCGGAACGTGCAAGCCATTCCTCCGATGTATATCGGACGTCGAGGACGTTACGACGGCATTGCCAGCGTTGACAAGAGTCCACTGCCGCAGATTTCCGTGACATCGGCCCGCGGAGCGCCGCGAGCCCGCGCGGGCATCCTGGACTCTCCACCGCAACCGCTTCTCACCTGGGCCTATACCGACGTCAGGGGGCTCGGGGCACCGAGCGGCAGCAGCTCACGATTCAGCAACGACGCCGCTGCGGCCCCTTGCAGGAGGGGTCGACAGGGGTCGCACGAGGGGGTTTCCACCCTCGCGAGACCGCGAGATCCGTCCGACCGTCCTGCTCTCAGCAGGGAGGATGCGCGTGTGAGCGCTCCTTGGATTCATCGGAGGGAGGAGGCACTCCCAGCCATCATTTACCCGCAAAGACGTCGATATCGACCAGGCCTGCGGGGTACCGTCACCTGCGACGGAAAAATACATCCGAGGTTTTCTTGGTCAGTGGCTCCTTCTGCGCTTACAGTCACCCTGCCGCCATTCCTCCGATGACTGTGAAGATGCGCCGGCCCTCCGCAGGTCCTCACCCCCTCACGAACCACCCATGGCAAGGGAGTTGCCCAGTGAAACTGCTACGAGTCGGCGCGCCCGGCGAAGAGCGGCCCGCTGTCCGCACCGATGACGGCCAGCTGCTGGATCTGTCCTCCGTGGCCTCGGACATCGACGGCGCGTTCCTCGCCGGGGACGGTGTCGACCGGGCCCGCGTGGCGATCACGGCGGGCGGACTGCCCGAACTGGACACGGACGGTCTGCGGATCGGCGCTCCTGTCGCCCGCCCCGGCAAGATCGTCTGCGTCGGCCTGAACTACCGCGACCACGCCGCCGAGACCGGAGCGCCGATCCCCCCGCGTCCGGTGGTGTTCATGAAGGACCCGGGCACGGTCGTGGGCCCGTACGACGAGGTGCTGATCCCCCGGGGCTCGGTGAAGACGGACTGGGAGGTCGAACTGGCGGTCGTCATCGGCCGACGGGCGCGCTACCTCGACGGGCCTGCCGCCGCGCGGGCCGTGATCGCCGGTTATGCGGTCAGCCACGATGTCTCCGAGCGCGAGTTCCAGCTGGAGTACTCGCCGCAGTGGGACCTGGGCAAGTCCTGCGAGACCTTCAATCCCCTCGGCCCCTGGCTGGTCACCGCCGACGAGGTGGGCGACCCGCAGAACCTCGCGCTGCACCTGAGCGTCAACGGCGTCAAGCGCCAGGACGGCCACACCAGCGACATGATCTTCCCGGTCGACCACATCGTGGCGTATCTGAGCCAGTACATGGTTCTGGAGCCGGGCGATGTGATCAACACCGGTACGCCCGCGGGCGTGGCCCTCGGCCTTCCCGGCACCCCCTATCTGCGTTCCGGCGACACCGTCGAGCTGTCCGTGGACGGACTCGGCAGCCAGCGCCAGACCTTCGGCCAAGCGTGAAAGGCATCCCCTTGACTGCCAACTCAGCCCGGATCACCGCGGTCGACACCTACGACGTCCGCTTCCCGACCTCACGGGAACTGGACGGCTCGGACGCGATGAACCCGGACCCCGACTACTCCGCCGCCTACGTCGTGCTGCGCACCGACGCCGGCGACGGGCTCGAGGGCCACGGCTTCACCTTCACCATCGGACGCGGCAACGACGTCCAGGTCGCCGCGATCAACGCACTGCTGCCGCACGTGGTGGGGCGTGACGTGGCAAAGCTGTGCACCGACCCGGGCTCGCTCAGCCGCGACCTGATCGGGGACAGTCAACTGCGCTGGCTCGGCCCCGAGAAGGGCGTGATGCACATGGCGATCGGCGCCGTCGTGAACGCCGTGTGGGATCTCGCCGCCAAGCGGGCGAACAAGCCGCTGTGGCAGCTGCTCGCCCACGCCGAGCCCGAGTGGCTGGTCTCCCAGGTCGACTTCCGCTACATCGCCGACGCCCTCACCCCCAAGGACGCCCTGGGGCTGCTGCGCGAGGGCCGCACGGGGCTCGCCGAGCGCGAGACGACCCTGCTGGAGCGCGGCTACCCCGGCTACACCACCTCCCCCGGCTGGCTCGGCTACTCCGACGACAAGCTCACCCGGCTCGCCAAGCAGGCCGTCGCCGACGGCTTCACGCAGATCAAGCTCAAGGTCGGCGCCGACCTCGACGACGACATCCGGCGGATGCGCGCCGCCCGGGCCGCCGTCGGACCGGACATCCGCATCGCCATCGACGCCAACCAGCGCTGGAACGTCGACGAGGCGATCGAGTGGACCAACAGCCTCGCCGAGTTCGACCCGTACTGGATCGAGGAGCCCACCAGCCCCGACGACGTCCTCGGCCACGCCACGATCCGCGAGGCGGTCGCCCCGGTCAAGGTCGCCACCGGCGAGCACGTCCAGAACCGCATCGTCTTCAAGCAGCTCCTGCAGGCCGGCGCCCTCGACGTCCTCCAGATCGACGCCGCCCGGGTGGGCGGGGTCAACGAGAACCTCGCCATCCTGCTGCTGGCCGCCAAGTTCGGGGTGCCGGTGTGCCCGCACGCCGGCGGAGTGGGGCTGTGCGAGCTGGTGCAGCACCTGTCGATGTTCGACTACCTGACCCTGTCCGGCACCACCGAGAACCGGGTCATCGAATACGTCGACCACCTCCACCAGCACTTCACCGCACCCGTGGTGATGCGCGACGGCCACTACACCGCGCCGCTCGACCCCGGCTTCTCCGCCACCATGCGCGAGGAGTCCATCGACCAATACCGCTACCCCGACGGGACGTTCTGGGTGGCCGACCGCGCCGGACAGGAGGATGCGGCATGACCGGTCTGTCAGGTCTCAGAGCCGTCGTCACCGGAGGCGCCGCCGGAATCGGGCTCGCCACGGCCCACGCCCTGGCCGCGCAGGGCGCGGCAGTGGCCGTCCTCGACCTCGAACCCGCCGGTGTGCCGAAGCCGTTGCTCGGACTCAGGGCCGATGTGAGCGACGACGCCTCGGTGCGCTCCGCCGTCGAAGCTGCGGCCACCGCGCTGGGCGGCATCGACATCCTCGTCAACAACGCGGGCATCGGCGCCATCGGAACCGTCGAGGACAACCCCGACGAGCAGTGGCACCGCGTCCTGGACGTCAACGTCCTCGGCATGGTCCGCACCACCCGGGCCGCACTCCCCCATCTGCGCAGGTCCGCGCATGCGGCCGTCGTCAACACCTGCTCCATCGGGGCCACCGCCGGACTCCCGCAGCGCGCGCTGTACTGCGCCAGCAAGGGCGCCGTGCTCTCCCTCACCCTGGCCATGGCCGCCGACCACGTCCGCGAGGGCATCCGCGTCAACTGCGTCAACCCCGGCACCGCCGACACCCCCTGGGTGGGCCGGCTGCTGGACGCCGCCGACGACCCGGAAGCAGAGCGTGCCGCGCTCAACGCCCGCCAGCCCCTGGGCCGTCTGGTCACCGCCGACGAGGTGGCAGCCGCCATCGTCTACCTCGCCAGTCCGGCCGCGGCGTCCGTCACCGGCACCGCCCTCGCGGTGGACGGCGGCATGCAGGGGCTACGACTGCGCCCGGCGAGCCGGTCGTGAGGACCACCACGCTGGGCGGCAGCGCGGTCGAGGTCACGCCACTCGCGCTCGGCTGCGCCGGCCTCGGCAACCTGTACCGGCCCGTCACCGACGAGGCCGCCCTCGCCACCGTGGAGGCGGCCTGGGACGCCGGAGTCCGCACCTTCGACACCGCACCCCACTACGGGCTCGGCCTGTCGGAACGTCGGCTCGGCATGGCATTGCGCAACCGCCCTCGGGACACCTACACCGTCTCCACCAAGGTGGGCCGACTGCTCGTACCCGACCCGCAGGGCGACTGCGACGACGACCTCGCGAACGGCTTCGCCGTCTCCGCGACCCACCGCCGCGTCTGGGACTTCACCGCGGACGGAGTGCTGCGCTCGCTGGAGGCGAGCCTGGACCGCCTCGGCCTCGACCGGATCGACGTGGCCCTGCTGCACGACCCGGACGACCACGCCGAGCAGGTGCTGCGCGAGGCGTACCCGGCGCTCGAACGCCTGCGCACCGAAGGCGTGGTGGGGGCCATCGGCATCGGCATGAACCAGTCGGTGCTGCCCACCCGCTTCCTGCGCGAGACCGACATCGACGTGGTGCTGCTGGCCGGCCGCTACACCCTCCTGGACCAGGACGGCCTCACCGAACTGCTGCCGGAGGCCGCCGCCCGCGGCCGGAGCGTGGTCATCGGCGGCGTCTTCAACTCCGGGCTGCTCACCGCCCCGCGCCCCGGCGCCACGTACGACTACGCCCCGGCGCCCCAGCCGGTGCTCGACCGCGCGCTGCGCCTGCTGGAGGTGACCGAGCGCCACGGCGTTCCGCTGCGCGCCGCCGCCCTGCGCTTCCCCTTCGGCCACCCCGCGATCGTGAGCGTCCTGACCGGCGCCCGCTCCCCCGAAGAGGTACACGACACCGTCGAGCAGCTGCGCCGCCCGATCCCTGACGCCCTGTGGGACGAACTGCGCGCCGAGGGGCTGCTCGCCGAGGGCACCCCCGTCCCCGTATCGACGCCGTCGAAGGAGCCCTCATGAGGATCGCCCTGCACACCAGGGTCCGCGCCGACCGCGTCGAGGAGTACGAGGCGGCGCACCGGGAGGTGCCCGAGGAGCTGACCGCAGCGATCCGCGCCGCCGGGGCGAGCGAGTGGACGATCTGGCGCAGCGGCGCCGACCTGTTCCACGTCCTGGAGGTCGAGGACTACCCGGCGATGATCGCCGCGTTGGAGAAACTGCCGGTCAACATCGCCTGGCAGGCGCGGATGGCCGAGCTGCTGGACGTCGTCCACGACTACTCCGCAGAGGGCGCCGACGCCTCGCTGCCGATGGTATGGCAGCTGTGACCGTGCCACATCCCTGGCCGGGCATCATCGACGCCCACCACCATGTGTGGCAGCTCTCGGTGCGGGACCAGAACTGGATCACCGGCCCCGAACTCGCTTCACTGCGCCGTGACTTCACCCTCGCCGACCTGGCGCCGGAGGCCCGCGCCGCCGGCGTCTCCGCCACCGTGCTGGTACAGACGATCACCGTGCCGGAGGAGACACCGGAGTTCCTCGCCCTCGCCGCGTCAAGCGATCTGATCGCCGGCGTGGTCGGCTGGACCGACCTCACCGCCCCTCATGTCGCCGACGCTCTCGCGTGGTTGCGCGCGGGCTTCGGTGGCGAGTACCTGGTCGGCATCCGCCATCAGGTGCAGGGAGAACCGGACCCTCGTTGGCTCGTGCGCCCCGACGTGCTGCGCGGCCTGACCGCGGTGGCCCAAGCGGGACTCGTCTACGACCTGGTGGTGAAGCCTCATCAACTCAGGGCCGCCGCCGAGGCCGCCGCGCGCCTGCCGCACCTCACGTTCGTCCTGGACCACGCGGGCAAGCCGCCCATCGCCTCCGGCGCCCTGGACCCATGGGCCGAGGAGATCCGGTGGTTCGCCGCCCTCCCCAACACCGTCTGCAAACTGTCCGGCCTGGTCACCGAGGCGGACTGGGGCACCTGGACCATCGAGGACCTCAGGCCGTACACCGACACGGTCCTGGACGCCTTCGGTCCCGAACGCGTCATGTTCGGCTCCGACTGGCCGGTCTGCCGGCTCGCCGCCTCCTACGGCCAAGTGGCCGACACGGCACAGAAGCTGACGGCCTGGCTCACCCCCGCAGAACGCCACGAGGTCTTCACCGGCACCGCCGCACGGACCTACGGCCTGACCGTCAACGGATCGCCGGGCCCACTCCAGGAAGCACCATGCGCATAGCTCTCTTCATCACCTGCTTCAACGACACCATGTTCCCCCGCACCGGCCAGGCGGTGACCGCGCTCCTGGAACGCCTCGGCCACACCGTGGAGTTCCCACAGGCGCAGACCTGCTGCGGCCAGATGCACTTCAACACCGGCTACCGCCCCGAGACCCTGCCCATGGTGCGCCGCTTCACCGAGGTCTTCGCGGGCTACGACGCCGTCGTCGCCCCCTCCGGATCCTGCGCCGGCATGGTGCGCGACCACCACCGGACGGTCGCCGCCCAGTACGGGGACACCGCCCTCGCCGAGGCGGTCGAACAGGTGGCACCCACGGTGTACGAACTGTCGGAACTCCTCGTCGACGTGCTCGGCGTCACCGACGTCGGCGCGTACTTCCCGCACCGGGTCACCTACCACCCCACCTGCCATTCACTGCGCATGCTGCGCGTCGGCGACCGCCCGCTCAGGCTGCTGCGCGCGGTGAAGGGCATCGACCTCGTCGAACTGCCCGCCGCCGACTCGTGCTGCGGTTTCGGCGGCACGTTCGCGCTGAAGAACGCCGACGTCTCCAACGCCATGCTGGCGGACAAGATGCGCCATGTCCTGGACACCGGCGCCGAGTTCCTGACCGCGGGCGACAACTCCTGTCTCACGCACATCGGCGGCGGCCTGTCCCGGCTCCGCACCGGCGTCGGGACCCTGCACCTGGCCGAGATCCTGGCCGCCACGGAAGGGGGCGCACGGTGAGCGGCGCCGACAACGTCGTATGGCTGGGCACACCAGCCTTCCCCGAGGCCGCGCGCGAGGCACTCGCCGACACCCGGCTGCGGGCGAACCTGCGCCGGGCCACCGGCACCATCCGCGACAAGCGCCTCGCGGTCGCCGCCGAACTGGAGGACTGGGAGGAGCTGCGGGAGACGGCCGCGACGATCAAGCGCCGCACGCTGCGCCACCTCGACCACCATCTCCTGCGGCTGGAGAAGGCGGTGACCGCCGCGGGCGGAACGGTCCACTGGGCGGCGGACGCCGCCGAGGCCAACCGCATCGTCACCGAACTGGTCCAGAAGACCGGCGAGCGCGAAGTCGTCAAGGTCAAGTCGATGGCCACGCAGGAGATCGGCCTCAACGAGGCTCTCGCCGACGCCGGCATCCGCGCGTACGAGACCGATCTCGCCGAGCTCATCGTGCAGTTGGGCGGCGACCGGCCCTCGCACATCCTCGTGCCGGCCATCCACCGGGGCCGCTCCGAGATCCGGGAGATCTTCCGCCAGGAGATGCGGGCATGGGGCAAACCCGCCCCCGACACCCTCACCGACGACCCGCGCGACCTCGCCGAAGCGGCCCGGCTCCATCTGCGGGAGAAGTTCCTGCGGGCCAAGGTGGCCGTCTCCGGTGCCAACTTCGCCGCCGCCGACACCGGCACGGTGGTGGTCGTGGAGTCGGAGGGCAACGGGCGGATGTGCCTGACGCTGCCGGAGACACTGATCACCGTCATGGGGATCGAGAAGGTGCTGCCGTCCTTCGCCGACCTGGACGTCTTCCTCCAGCTGCTGCCCCGCTCGTCCACGGGCGAGCGTATGAACCCGTACACCTCGTTGTGGACCGGCGTCACCGAGGGCGACGGCCCCCGGGACTTCCACCTGGTGCTCCTCGACAACGGCCGAACCGCCACCCTCGCCGACGAGGTGGGCCGCCAGGCGCTGAACTGCATCCGCTGCTCGGCCTGCCTGAACGTCTGCCCCGTCTACGAGCGCACCGGCGGCCACGCCTACGGCTCCGTCTACCCCGGGCCGATCGGCGCCGTCCTGACCCCACAGCTCGTCGGCGTCGAGAACGCCGCCTCACTGCCCTTCGCCTCGACCCTGTGCGGCGCCTGCTACGACGCATGCCCCGTGAAGATCGACATCCCCGAGGTGCTGGCCCATCTGCGAGCCGAGGTCGTCGAGGCGAAGCGCCGGGACCGGCTGCTGCCCACCACCGAGGCACTGGCCATGAAGGCCGCGGCGACGGTGCTGTCCTCCCCCAAACGCCTGGCGGCGGTCCAGCGACTCGCAGCCCTCGGGGCCCGCCTGGTGGCTCGCGAGGGCCGGATCGGCTTCCTGCCGGGCCCCCTCGCCGGCTGGTCCGCGACCCGGGACGCTCCCGTGCCGGCCCGGGAGTCGATGCGTGCCTGGTGGCGCCGTACGAGAACAACGCGACGAGACGAAGGCCGTACGACGGCGCAAGGGAAGGAAGCACGATGAGCGGGCGCGAGACAGTCCTCAGCTCGGTGCGGGCGGCTCTCGGAAACGTGCCGGACTCCGAGCACCCCGTGGACGTCCCGGTGCCGCACGGACGTCGTGCGGACCACGCGGGGCCGGACATCGTCGGGCTGTTCACCGAACGCGCCGCCGAATACCGGGCGACGGTAGTCCGTGTGCGGCCGGCCGGCGCCGCGGCCGCCGTCGGGCGCGCCCTGGCACGCACCGGAGCACGGTCCGTGGTCCTGCCTCCGGGACTCCCCGAGGATCTCGTTCCCGAGGGGCCCTGGTCGCGGCTGGAGGACGTTCCGCCGCTGACGGTGGACCAACTCGACGCGGCGGACGCCGTGATCACCACCGTCGCCATCGCCATCGCCGTCACCGGAACCGTGACCCTCGACCACGGCCCCGGCCAGGGCCGCCGGGCCCTGACCCTGCTGCCGGACCAGCACATCTGCGTGGTCCGGGCGAGCCAGATCGCTCCCGACGTGCCCGAGGCGCTGGAACGGCTGGACCCGTACCGGCCGCTGACGTTGATCTCCGGCCCGTCGGCCACCAGCGACATCGAACTGGAACGGGTGGAAGGCGTGCATGGGCCGCGCGTCCTGGACATCGTCGTGATCGAGGACGCGTAGCGGCACCGGGCACGGCTCGGCGGACAAAAGCCCAGTGCGGCGGCGCCCTTCAGCGCCGCCGCATTGATGTCACTGCTCAGCTGTGTCCTTGAGCTGCTCTCAGCCGACCGGGCTGATCGTCCACAGCAGGTTGTTGCTCTGCTGCCACGTCCACTGCTTGGTCACCGACCCCGAGGCGACCATTCCGCCGCCGTCGAGGACCAGTCCCGTGCTGCGGTTGGCGATGGAGTACTGGCCTTGGCCTCGGTGCACGATCTGCCATTGCTGGGTGTTGCCGCCGTCCCAGGCCTTCTGCCGGGCAGGGTCGCCGTTGTTGGTGGCGCCCCAGCCGTCGGCGACCATGCCGTTGGTGCGGTTGACGAGCCGGTAGTAGCCGTTCCCGAGTTCGATGGCCTGCCACTGGAGATTGTTGCTGTTCACCGCCTCCCACTGCTTGAGGTTCGAGCCGCTCGCGACGTTGCCGCCGCTGTCCAGCACCAGATGGTTCGTGACATTGGCCAGCCGGAAGTACTTGTCGGGCCTGAACGTCACCTTCAGCGAGGCGATGACGTCGTTGTTGCCGGTCACCCGGAGGTCGGGGGTGTTCGAGGTGAACGTCCAGGCGGTGCCGGTGAAGTTGTCGCCGGAGTAGCCCGTGACCTGGTAGCCGTCGGGCACCAGGAGGGAGGAGGTCATGGCGGGTCCCAGGCCGGCGGCGGACAGCTGGGCGGAGGTGTAGCCGCCCAGCGCCAGGACGGCCCGGGAGCCTTCGTAGTTGACATTCTGGAACACCGTCGCCGAGACCCGCACGGGCATGCCCTGTACCTCGACGCACACCACGGAGTCGATGGCGTTCGGAGCGGTGGCGGGAACGGTGACGTTGATCTGGTCGGTGACCGTGTACGGGAGCGAGACCGAGGGGTTGTTCAGCAGATAGACGCGGCTGATCGTGTTGTCGATCGCCGGGATCCGCAGCTGCCCGTTCGTGGGCCAGGTGAAGACGTGGGCGAAGAGCTTGCCGGTCTTCTTGGTGACCTTCCCCCAGGCGGGTTCCGCGGCGAACGGGCTGCCGCTGGTGCCGTGAATGCTGTCGCTGTACGTCGACATCCATGAGGCCAGACCGTTCAGGACGGTCTGGGTTCCCGCGCTGACCGAACCGTCGCCCTTGGGGCCGATGTTCAGCAGGTGGTTGCCGTCCCGGGAGACGACCGTCACGAGCTCGCGGACGATGTCCGAGACCGATCGGTAGGAGTTCTCCTTCGACGCGTCGTAACCCCAGGCGCCGTTCATGGTGGCGCACCGCTCCCACGGCCGGCCCATCGGCGTGCTGGGTATGCCGAACTCCGCGACCGCGTAGTCGCCCAGGCCGTGGTCCCGCTTGACCCGCTCGTTGACGATGAGGCCGGGCTTGCGGGCGATCAGCCAGTCGTAGAGGCCTTGGCCGTCCGATGTCAGCCACCAGTCCTCGAGGGTGGGGCTGGAAGGCTCGTCGAACCAGTCGCCGTCGAACCACAGCAGCGCCGGGTCGTAGCGGTCCAGGAGTTCCTGGAGCTGCGCCTTCATGTCGGCGATGTAGGCGCTGCGGGCGGCCTGCGAGGACATCGTGGTGAGACCGCCCTCGTGACGGTCGATCTGGGACGGGTGGTTCCAGTCGAGGATCGAGTAGTAGAGGCAGAACTTGATGCCTCGGCTCTCGCACTCCGTCTTGAGGTCCATGAGCAGGTCGGTCTGGATGCCGTTGTAGTCGTGCAGGTTGTACTGCTTGCTGCCTGTGGTGTCGGTGAAGCCGGGGACGTTGGAGTCCCACATCGCGAAGCCCTCGTGGTGCTTCGCGGTGATCACGATGTACTTCATGCCGGCGTTCTTGGCCAGTTCGGCGATGGTGGCGGCGTTGAACTGGGTCGGGTTGAAGTTCGCGGTGACCTGCGTCTGGTAGTCCGACTTGCTCCACTGCTGGCTGTCGAACGCCCACTCGCCCTGGCCGCGGTACGAGTACGACCCGAAGTGGATGAACATCCCGAACCTGGCCTGGTACCACCAGTCCATCTTCGAGGGGACGGTGTACGCCTCGGCGACGGAGGGCCAGAGGACCTGCGGCAGCCCGAAGGCCGCCACTCCTCCGGCGAGGGCGGCGGCCTTCATCAAAGAGCGTCTGCTGAGGGAGGCAGAGGACACGGTGCGGCTCCATGTGTCGAGAGTCGGGATGACAGGACGTCAGGAACGGCACGTCGACGTGATCGGCCGTGCTTCCCGTCGCCCTGAACTAGACATCGGATGGATTTATAGGAGCCTGAAGGTGGTTGCGTCTATAGCTGGGACGAGATTCAACCAAAACAGCACAGTAAACGGACGTTTCTAGAGGGGAGTCGAGCCTAGAAGGTCACCTTCCAAATCAGACGCCTGCTATACATCGGATCTATCGGTAGCTCACTGCCCCGTGACCCCCGCCTGGAGGGCGGCTTCGACGAACGCCGAAGCGAGCGGGTGACGGGAGCGGCCGTCACTGACCGCCAACGGCCCGTCCGCGCCGTGGAAATCGTCCGCGCCTCGTCGTTCCCTTCGGCACGGAGGAAGTACGGCAGGACGTCGGCGTACGACCAGCCGTGCGGCCCGGCGGCGGCCCAGCCGTCGTAATCGGCCTGGCTGCCACGGATGTACACCATCGCGTTGATGGAACTGGAACCACTGCCCCTGGCCGCCCGCACATACCGCCTCGCCCCGCCACACCCGAGACGGACAGGATCCTCCCCACTTCCAGCTCCTGACCCGCACGGCATGAAGGGCCGCAGCTGTGATCGACAGCGGCGGCCCTTCCCCATCTGGCCTGCTCCGTGGGCCGTGAGCAGCAGCAGGGAGCGAGCACTCGGCTCGCCCTCAGTCGGAGCCCGCGGAAGGGCTGGAGGTAGAGCCGCCGGACTCGACGTGCTCCCGCAACCACCGTTCGGTACTGCTGACGTGCAGCAGTGCGGCCGCCTGGCTGAGCGAGGCGTCGCGGACGGCCAGGGCCTCGAAGATCGCCTCGTGCTCCGTGATGGTCCTGACCGCGGCCCAGCCGTCGACCTGGCCCCGCCAGATCCGGGCCCGCAGCGTGCGGCCCGAGACACCTTCGAGCAAGGCCAAGAGGGACTCGTTGCCCGTGGCCGCGACTACGGCGCGATGGAACGCCGCGTCGTGTGCGTTGAGCAGTTCGACGTCGTCCCTGGCCTCCCTCATCGCGTCGAGGTGGTGCCTGACCTCGGCGAGCTGCTCGTCGGTGATACGGGTCGCGGCGAGCCCGGTGGCGACGGGTTCGAGCAGCCGCCGCACCTCCATCAGGTCCAGCAGCGCGCCGGCGTCGGCCTGGAGCAGTTCCACGGCACCGCCCAGGCCCTCCAGCAGAACACTCGCCTGCAGGCTGGTGACATACGTGCCGTCACCGCGCTTGACCTCCAGCACACGGGCGACCGCCAGCGCCTTGACCGCCTCGCGCGCCAGATTGCGGGACAGTCCCAGCTGGGCCGCCAGCTCCGATTCCGGCGGCAGCTTCGAACCGGGAGCCAGGGCGCCGGTCCGGATCAGCTCACGGATCTGCTCGATGGCCTTGTCCGTCAGGGACACCGTGCCCCCTCTTCATACGTGTGCGTTTCAGGCACGTCCGGTCTGATGAGCCCCCGGGCACGCAGATCGGCCCAGAGACCACCGGGAACGGGCCGACTGTGAAGTCCGGCGTTCCGCGCGACCTGGTCCCCGTCGCGCATGCCAAGGGTGACGTTGATGATACGGGGATGCGTGAAGGGGAAAGCGATCGCCGCCGCGGGCAGGGTCGTACCGTGCTCCTCACACACGTCCGCGATGGCCCGCGCCCGCGCGACGAGGTCGACCGGAGCGTCCTGGTAGTCGTACTTCATGCCCTCGGCCGGTCGGTCGCGGGAGAGCAGTCCCGAGTTGAACACGCCGACCGCGACGACGCTCTTGCCGTGCTCCGTCGCCGCCGGCAGGACGTCGTCCAGTGCCGACTGGTCGAGGAGGCTGTACCTCCCGGCCAGCATGACCACGTCGGCGGCGGTCTCGCGCAGGAACCGGGCCGGCATGGCCGACTGGTTCATGCCGGCCCCGATGGCCCCGACGACTCCTTGGTCCCGCAGGTCCGCCAGGGCGGGCATGGCCTCCTCAGCGGCCTGCTGCCAGTGGTCGTCGGCATCGTGCAGGTACACGACGTCCAGCCGGTCCAGCCCGGTGCGCTCGAGAGTGTCCTCGATGGACCGGAGTACTCCGTCCCGGCTGAAGTCCCACTCCCGCCGCAGATCGTCCCGTACGACGAAGCCCTCGCTGTCGACGCCCTGCGGCCGCTCGTTGGGGACCAGGAGACGCCCGACCTTCGAGGAGATGACGTACTCGTCGCGAGGACGGTCTCGCAGGGCCATCCCCAGTCGGCGCTCGGAGAGACCGAGGCCGTAGTGGGGGGCGGTGTCGAAGTACCGGATGCCCGAGTCCCAGGCGGCGTCGACGGCGGCCCTCGCGTCGTGGGCCGGGGTGACCCGGTAGAGGTTGCCGACGACTGCGGCCCCGAAACCGAGCTCGGTGAGCTCGACGGGCGTGTCGGCGATCTTCCTGCGGTGCAAGGTGCCCTCCTCGGGACGTCGGTGGCGTGTTGGTGATGTGTTGCCGGTCAGCGGCGGACGTGGGCGGAGCCGCCGCCCACCAGTGCCTCGACCTCGGCGAGGGACGCCATGGAGACGTCGCCGGGGGTGGTCATGGTGAGCGCGCCGTGGGCGGTGCCGTAGGCGAGGGCACGCTCAAGGCCGGTCCCGGTGTGCAGGCCGTAGATCAGGCCGGCGGCGAACCCGTCACCGGATCCGATGCGGTCCAGCACGTGCAGGCCGGGCATCTCGGGGCCCGCGACGAACCCTGTCCGCGCCGACCAGGCCGCCGAGGCCCAGTCGTTGACCCCGGCCGAGGGCACGCCCCGCAGGGTCGTCGCCAGCACGCTCACCTCGGGCAGCCGGGCAGCCACCTCGGACAGCACCTCTGAGACCTCGTCGGCACCGACACGTACCGCTCCGGGATGTTCGCCCGCCAGACCCAGCGCGCCCACCACGACGTCGGCGTGCCGGGCCAGTCGGAGGTCGACCTCGCGTGCCCGCTGCGGGCCGCCCCGGCCGGACCACAGGCTCGGGCGGTAGTTGGGGTCGTAGGAGACGGTCACACCGTGCCGGCGGGCGGCGGTCATCGCCTCCTCGGCGGCCGTGACCGTGGTGTCCGACAGCCCCGCGAAGATGCCGCCGGTGTGGAACCAGCGCGCGCCCGTGGAGAAGACGGAGTCCCAGTCAATGTCGCCCGGCCGCAGCTGGGACACCGCGGTGTTCGCGCGGTCGCTGACTCCGAGGGCTCCCCGGATACCGAAGCCGCGTTTCACGAAGTTGAGGCCGTTGCGGGCGGTGCGGCCGATGCCGTCGGCGGGAACCCAGCGGATGAGTGAGTTGTCGACCCCGCCCTGCAGGACGAGGTCCTCGGTGAGGCGGCCCACCTCGTTGTCCACGAGAGCGGTGACGACTGCCGTCCGCAGTCCGAAGCAGCGGCGCAGGCCACGTACGACGTTGTACTCGCCGCCTCCCTCCCAGACCTGGAAGGTGCGGGCGGTGCGGATCCGGCCCTCACCCGGGTCGAAGCGCAGCATCACCTCGCCGAGGGCGACCACCTCGGGTCCCCGCCCGGTCATGCCGCGCTCCTGTCCACGGCCTCTGCCGTCAGCCTCTGGATCTCCGCGTAGTTGCCGCGCTCCAGGTGGCCGGCGGCGGCCATCCAGCTGCCGCCGACCGCGAGGACCGCCGGATGGGAGAGGTACCGGGGCAGGTGCTCGGGCCCGATACCACCCGTCGGCACGAACCGGGCCTGTGGGAACGGCGCCGCGAGAGCCTGGAGCAGCCTGGTGCCGCCCAGAGGTTCGGCCGGGAACAGCTTCACGGTGGTGAGTCCGGCGCGCAGGGCCCGCATCAGTTCCGTGGCGGTGGCGATACCCGGCACGACCGGAACACCCAGCTCCCGGCAGGTGTCCACGACTTCGGCGTCGAAGCCCGGCGACAGCACGAATCGGGCACCGGCCGCGACCGCCCGCTTCGCCTGCTCGGAGGTGAGGACCGTGCCGGCGCCCACGGTGAGCCCACCGTGGGCCGCCATCGCCCGCAGCGCCTGTTCGGCGTCCGGGGTGCGGAAGGTGACCTCGGCGCACCGGGCGCCGCCCGCGGCGAGCGCCTCGGCCAGCGGAGCCGCCGTGGCGACGTCGGGCACAGTCAGCACGGGCAGGATCCGGGCGCCGGACAGGACCTCGGTCGCATCGGTGCTCATCTGCCGAGCCATCCGCCGTCGACGGGCAGGACGGTGCCGTGGACATAGGCGGCGGCGTCCGAGGCGAGGAAGACGGTGGCGCCCGCCAGATCGTCCGCGCTTCCCCACCGGCCGGCCGGGATGCGGTCCAGGATCGCCCCGCTGCGCTGCGGATCGTCGCGCAGGGCCTGGGTGTTGTCGGTGGCGATGTAGCCCGGCGCGATGGCGTTGACGTTGACGCCGTGCGGGGCCCACTCGTTGGCGAGCGCCTTGGTCAGCCCGGCGATCCCGTGCTTGGCGGCGGTGTAGCCGGGCACGGTGATCCCGCCCTGGAAGCTGAGCAGCGACGCGGTGAAGACGACCTTTCCCCTGCCCCGGGCCACCATCGCCGCGCCGACGGCCCGCGTCAGCGCGAACTGCGCGCTGAGGTTGACCTGGAGGACCAGGTCCCAGTCGGCGTCGGGGTGTTCGGCGGCCGGGGCGCGACGGATGGTGCCCGCGTTGTTGACCAGGATGTCGACCGGGCGTTCCCGTCCGGCCAGGTCGGCGCCCAGGGCGCGGACGGCGTCGGGGTCGGCGAAGTCGGTGCGGATGGCCTCGAAGGTACGGCCCGTGGCGACGACGTCCTTCTCGACGTCGCTGCCGGACTCCTCCAGCGAGGCGCTGACGCCGATGACGTCGGCGCCTGCCTCGGCGAGCGCGCGGGCCATGGCCCTTCCGATGCCGCGCCGGGCGCCGGTGACGACGGCGAGTCTGCCGGTCAGGTCGAAGGTCTTCACGCCTGGGCTCCCTCGGTGCCGTTGCCGCAGTCGACGAGTATCTTCATGACGTCTCCGCCGCCCTCCAGGGCCGTGAACGCCGAAGGCGCCTCGGTGAGAGGTACGACCTTGCTGATCAGCCGGTCGGCGGGGATGGTGCCGTCCGCGACCAGGGTCACCGCCCGCTCGAAGTCGGAGCGGTCGTACAACCGGGCGCCGACGAGCGTGAGTTCACGCCAGAAGAAGCGGTGCAGGTTGATCTCGCGGGGCCGGGGGTGGATGGCGACCAGGCACAGTCGGCCCCGCACGCCGAGCACGTCGACGGCGGTGTCCACCCCGCCCGCCGCGCCGGACACCTCGAACGCGACGTCGGCGCCGGCGTCGTCGGTCCACTGCCGGACGAGGTCGGGCACGTCGACGGCGGCCGGGTCCCAGGCGGTCAGCCCCAACTCCTCGGCGAGCAGCCGTCGGTGGGCGCTGAGCTCGACCACTCGGACATCGGCACCCGCGGCCTGCGCGACCAGGGCGATGAGGACGCCCACCGGTCCGCCGCCGACGACCACGACCCGTTCGCCGCCGCGCACTTCGGCCCGGCCCACGTCGTGCACGGCGACCGCCGTCGGTTCGACGAGTGCGGCCCGGTCAAGGGCGACCGAGTCCGGCAGCCGCAGGAGGGTGGCGGCGGGTACGGTCCAGCGCTGCTGCATAGCGCCGGGTGAGTCGATGCCGATGAAGTCGAGGTGCTGGCAGATGTGCCGATGGCCGGCTCGGCAAGCGGGACAGCTGTCGTCCCAGCGCAGCGGCATCACGGTCACCGCGTCGCCGGGCTGCCAGCCCTCGACCTCGGGTCCCACTCGTACGATCCGGCCGGACATCTCGTGTCCGAGGACGGCCGGCGCCTGGACCCGTGCGTCCATGTCGCCGTGGAAGATGTGCAGGTCGGTGCCGCAGATGCCGACGTAGGCGGGGGCCACTTCGACCTCGCCGGGGCCGGGCGGCGAACTCTCCGTGGGGGCCGTGTCCAGGGTGCGGGCCGCGGTGTAGCGGACTGCGAGTGTCATCGTCGTGAAGGTCCTTTCGGCGCGGGTGCCGGTGAGGGGCGGGCTACGACTGCGGGGCGGGGCGTGTCCGGTCCGTTGCCGGACGGTGTGCTCAGCCGGGCCGTAGCCGGTAGAAGTCGGTCGCGGTGTCGGCGAGGATCGCCTGGGTCTCGCTCGCGGAGCAGTCGGCGAGAAGTTCCTCGACGGTGGCGGCCCAGAGATTCCAGCCGCCCGCGAGCACGCAGACCGGCCAGTCGGAGCCGAACATGAGCCGCTGCGGGCCGAAGGCGGAGAGCAGCACGTCCCACACCGGCCGGATGTCGGCGATGGTCCACTTCTCGTGGTCGGCCTCGGTGACGAGGCCTGACAACTTGCAACGCACCTGCGGATGTCCGGCCAGGCGGCGGATCTGCCGTTCCCAGTCGGTCAGGTCGCCGCCGGCCAGGGGTGGTTTCCCGGCGTGGTCGAGGACGATCGGCAGGTCGGGGATCTGCTCGGCGAGCCGGATCGCCTGGGGCAGCTGGTGGCTTCGGATCAGGACGTCGTACCCGAGCCCGTGGTCGCGCACCGCACGCAGCCCGGCCTCCACGACGGGGCGCTGCAGCCAGTCGGGGTCCGGCTCCGCCTGCACGATGTGCCGGACGGCTCGCAGGCGGGTGCCGCCGGGACCAGTGCGCAGCCCGTCGAGGATGTCGTTGATGGCGAGGCAGGTCAGATCCACCCACCCGACGACCGCGCCGATCAGCGGATCGACGTCGGCCAGGGCCAGCAGCTCACGGGTCTCGGGCGCGGAGGCCAGGCACTGGACGACCACGGTCTGCTCCAGAGCGCGTCCCACGATCGTCCGGGTGGCGGTCCTGCGCAGGTTCCCGGTGCCGAAGGAGCGGCGGATCGGTGCGTGCCCCAGGTCGTCCAGCCAGGGCTGACGGCGTCGGTCGAGGTTCCACACGTGGTGATGGGCATCGACGAGACCGGGGCGCACGGTGTCAGACACGGGCCGCCCAGACGGGGCCGTCGGGGTAGGTGTACTCCTTGAGCGACTCGGGGTGCATCTGCGCGCTCAGTCCCGGGAGGGTGGGCGCGAGGTAGTGGCCGTCGGCGATGCGGACCGGGTCGACGAAGTGCTCGTGCAGGTGGTCGACGTACTCGATGACCCGGTCCTCGGTGGTGCCGGAGACGGCGACGTAGTCGAACATCGACAGGTGTTGCACCATCTCGCACAGGCCGACGCCGCCGGCGTGCGGGCAGACCGGGACGCCGAACTTCGCGGCGAGCAGCAGGATGGCGATGTTCTCGTTGACGCCGCCGACGCGCGCGGAGTCGATCTGCACGATGTCCACCGCGCCCGCCTGCAACAGCTGCTTGAAGACGACCCGGTTGGCGATGTGCTCGCCGGTGGCGACCTTGATGGGGCTGACGGCCTTGCGGACGGCGGCGTGGCCGAGGATGTCGTCGGGGGAGGTGGGCTCCTCGATCCAGTACGGCTGGTAGGGGGCGAGCTCGCGCATCCAGTCGATGGCGGGCTGGACGTCCCATCTCTGGTTGGCGTCGACGGCGATGCGGATGCCGTCTCCGACGGTCTCGCGGGCGGTGCGCATCCGCCGTACGTCGTCCTCCAGGGACGCGCCGACCTTCAGTTTGATCTGGGTGAAGCCGTCCGCGACGGCCTCGCGGGCGAGGCGGGCGAGCTTGTCGTCGGAGTATCCGAGCCAGCCGGGAGTGGTGGTGTAGGCCGGGTACCCGCGCTCCAGCAGACGGGCGATCCGCTCCTCGCGGCCCGGCTCCGCGCGCTTGAAGATCTCCAGAGCCTCGTCGGGGGTCAGCGCGTCGCTCAGCCAACGGAAGTCGACCTGGGCGACGAGTTCATCGGGCGACATCTCGGCCAGGAAGCGCCAGACGGGCTTGCCCGCCCGCTTGGCGGCGAGGTCCCAGGCGGCGTTGACGACGGCGCCGGTCGCCATGTGGATGGCGCCCTTCTCCGGTCCCAGCCAGCGCAGTTGGGGGTCGTGGACCAGGGTGCGCGCGAAGGTGCCGAGGTTCGCGCAGACCTCCTCGACGGACAGACCGACCACGTGCGGGGCGAGCGTCGCGATGGCGGCTGCCTGCGCGTCGTTGCCGCGCCCGGTGGTGAAGGCCAGGGCGTGGCCCTCCAGACCGTCGCCGGCGTCGGTGCGCAGGACGACATAGGCGGCCGAGTAGTCGGGCTCGGGGTTCATGGCGTCCGACCCGTCCAGGTGCTCGGACGTCGGGAAACGGACGTCCAGGACGTCCAAGGCGGTGATGCGGGGAGGTGAGGATGCGGCGGACGACATGACAGCAACTCCTGTGAAGGGGCGAGCGGGAACGAAGACCGTCTGTGGGGCGAGCGGCGGCGGACGGTGTCCAGTCGGCATGACACTAGATCGAGAGACATCCTATGTCTAGGCGCTTATCTGCTGAGATTCGGGTAAATTTGCCAGGATTCTCACGCTAGAGATTGGATGTCTATGGGTGCGCTCGGCGCATGGAGAGGCGAGCTACCCGTACGACGGGCTCACAACTGCCAGACCACGGGGAGCGAGGCATCGGCGCCGTCCGCCGAATAGTCGTGCGCGACGGCCAGCAGCTCGCCCATCCGTGCCTGCCAGGCGATGTTGACCGGAAGCTTCTCCAACTCGGCGATCATCGCCCCGTAGTCAGGAACCTCCAGCACGTGGAAGAGGTCCGTGCCGCTGCGCCAGATCGTCCACTCGCTCACCCCTGCGGCCCGGATGGCGTCGGTCAGCTCCTCCGGGACTTCACGGTGCGCGGCCTCGTACTCCTCGATGCGGTCGGGGCGCACCGTGGTGTGCAGGGCGATTCTCATGTGGGCTCCTTCTTCGGCATACATGGGATGACTGATGCCACGGGCGACTGTAGGCACCCAGCCCTGCATCTGGCAATGCATTGCTGGGATGTATGAGACCCAAGACCTGACCTATATGTGCGATTTCTAGTGACTCATGCTGATATTGCAAGACGTCTTGATGGCCAGAACATCTACTTCCTCAGGCAGGTCATGGGATCGATCTGATGCTTTTTGTCAATGGCGTTGCCGAATCGTAAGACGCTCCCGCTGACATCCCAGCGGCTGCCGATTCCCCTAAACAGGCAGGTCAGGCGGGTGTACCCGCGCCTCTGCACGCCGTTGGGGACGCTCGTCTGCCGCCCCGCCGACCTATATCGCGTGAATCACTGCGAAAGGACTCTTGTCATCGTCGGCAACAGCGCCGTAACGTCCTCACCGCTCGGGAGACATAGGAGCAATCCGCAGCGCCCGATACCCCAGCGCGTTCATGAATCCGTTGCGGCGACCTGCAGGCGCTCCGCCTGGAAGGCGAGAGCCGTCTCCCACCACCTCCCCGCCCCTCCCCCGGCTCGCGCCCCCGGCGAAGAAGAGAGATCCAGGCCATGAAGCTTCCCTCTACCCGTGCCACCGCCACCGCCACCACCGTTCTCGCCCTGCTGGCCCTCTCCACCGCCTGCAACCGGGAGAGCGGCGACTCCACCTCGGCGGCCGGCAACGACAAGCCCGCCATCGGTATCGACCTGCCCCGGTCGGACACCGACTTCTGGAACTCCTACGCCCAGTACCTCAAGAAGGACATCAAGACCGACGGCCTCAACGCCCTGCCGATCAGCAACTCGCAGAACGACGTCACCAAGCTGGTGGCCAACGTCCAGGTGTTTGAGAACACCGGGGCCAAGGCTGTCGTCATGGCCCCGCAGGACACCGGCGCCATCGTGTCCACCCTCGACGCCCTCGCGGCGAAGAAGATCCCCGTGGTCAGCGTCGACACCCGCCCCGACAAGGGCGACGTCTACATGGTCGTGCGCGCCGACAACCGGGCCTACGGCACGAAGGCCTGCGAGTTCCTGGGCAAGCAGCTCGGCGGCAAGGGCAAGGTCGCGGAGTTCCAGGGCGCGCTGGACTCGATCAACGGCCGCGACCGCTCCGAGGCCTTCGCGGACTGCATGAAGACGAAGTTCCCCAAGATCAAGATTTTCGAGCTGCCCACCGACTGGAAGGGCGACGTGGCCTCCGCCAAGCTGCAGAGCCTCCTCGCCCAGCACCCGGACCTGAACGGCATCTACATGCAGGCCGGCGGGGCGTTCCTGCAGCCCACCCTGGCCCTGCTGGAGCAGAAGGGCCTGCTCAAGCCGGCCGGCGAGAAGGGCCACATCTCGATCGTCTCCAACGACGGCATCCCGCAGGAGTTCGACGCCATCCGCAAGGGCCAGATCGACGCCACCGTCTCCCAGCCCGCCGACCTCTACGCCAAGTACGCGCTCTACTACGCCCAGGCCGCCGCCGAGGGCAAGACGTTCAAGCCGGGCCCGACCGACCACGACTCCACCATCATCAAGCTCCCCAACGGCCTGGAGGACCAGCTGGCGGCGCCGCTGGTCACCAAGGAGAACGTGGACGACAAGACCCTGTGGGGCAACAGCGTCAGCCAGTGACCGAGCGGTCGCCAGACGCGCGGCGGCCCGGGGACGGCCCGTCCTTCCCGCCGCGCGCGCCCTCCCCCTTCCGCACGCAAAGGACGGTACCCACCATGGCGGACACCGCGGCCGCCCCGGCGAACGACGCCCCAGGCCCGGCCCCAGTGGCCGAGGCGATCGGCGTCTCCAAGCAATTCGGCGCGACCGTGGCGCTGCGCGACGCCCGCATCTCCATCGCGGCGGGCGAGTCACACGCCCTGGTCGGACGCAACGGCGCCGGCAAGTCCACGCTCGTCTCCATCCTGACCGGGATCCAGCAGGCCGACACCGGAACACTCACGTTCTCCGGAGAAGGGGCCCCGGCGTTCGGCGACATCGACGCCTGGCGCTCCCGCGTCGCCTGTGTCTACCAGCGCTCCACGATCATCGGTGACCTGACCGTCGCCGAGAACCTCTTCCTCAACCGGCAGAGCCCGACCGCCCTGAGCCCCATCCGCTGGAAGAACCTGCGCCGCAGGGCCGAGGAACTGCTCGGCGAGTACGGCGTGGACGTCGACGCCGCGGCCGCCGCCAAAGACCTCACGGTCGAGCAGCGCCAGTTCGTCGAGATCGCGCGTGCCCTGTCCTTCGGAGCCCGGTTCATCATCCTGGACGAGCCGACCGCGAAGCTCGACGCGCGCGGCATCGACCGGCTCTTCGACAAGCTCCGCGACCTCCAACGCCAGGGCGTCGCCTTCCTCTTCATCTCCCACCACCTGCAGGAGGTCTACGACCTCTGCACCACCGTCACCGTCTACCGCGACGCCACCCACATCCTCACCGCTCCCGTCGCCGAACTCGGCCATCAGGCGCTCGTCGAGGCCATGACCGGCGAGTCCGTGACCGGCACCGTGGCGACCCCGTCCGACCGGGCCGCCGCGGCCGGTACGGGCGAGGAGCTGCTGGCGGTCGAAGAGCTGAACCTGCCGGGCAGCATCGAGAGCCTGTCCCTCTCGGTCCGCGCCGGGGAGGTGGTCGGGCTCGCCGGAGCCGCCGCCAGCGGCAACGTCCAGGTCGGCGAGACGCTGGCCGGCCTGCACCGCCCGCAGAGCGGGACCGTCACCATCGGTGGCCGGCCCTTGCGCACCGGCAGCGTCCCGGCGGCGCTCGCCGCGGGCATCGGCTTCGTGCCCGAGGACCGCCACCTCCAGGGGCTGGTGGCCGACCGCAGCGTCGCCGAGAACGCGACGCTCACCGTCACCGACCAGCTCGGCCCGTACGGCACCGTCCTTCCCTCCCGCACGAAAACCTTCGCCGGACGGATGATCCACAACCTGGACATCAAGACGCCCGGCCCGTCCACCCCGGTCTCGGCCCTGTCCGGCGGCAACCAGCAGAAGGTCGTCATCGCCCGGGCCCTGGCCACCGACCCGCACGTCCTCGTGGCCATCCGGCCCACCAACGGTGTCGACGTCAAGTCCAAGGAGTTCCTGCTCGGCACGATCCGGCACGTCGCCGATGGCGGCAAGGCCGCCGTGATCGTCTCCGACGAGCTCGACGACCTCAAGGTGTGCGACCGGGTGGTCGTCATGTTCCACGGACGCGCGGTCGCCGAGTTCGATCGCGGCTGGAGCGACCAGGACGTGGTCGCCGCCATGGAGGGCGTCTCGAAGTCGTCGCCGACATCCCCCACCGAACAGACCGAAGAGCACGGAAGGTAGTCATGTCCGCCACTACAGAAGTCACCGACACCGCAGTGACAGCGGCGGAGGCACCGGCCGGCAAAGCCCGCCGTGGCCTCGATATGGGCCGCTTCCGTGACCTGTCCCTGATCCCCGCCATCCTCGTGCTCGGCGTGATCGGCTTCATCGTCTCGCCGGCCTTCCTCACCGCCGACAACCTCATCGGGGTGGCACAGCAGTCCACCGAGCTCAGCCTGCTCGTCCTGGCCACCACCCTGATCCTCGTCGCCGGCCGGATGGACCTGTCGCTCGAGTCGACCATCGGCGTGGCCCCCGTCATCGCCGTCTGGCTCGTCCTGCCCACCAGCGGCGGCCGGTTCAACGGCCTCGGTCTGTTCCCCGAGTGGGCGGCCGTGCCCCTCTGCCTGGCCGTCGGAGCGGTCATCGGCCTCGTCAACGGCTTCCTCATCCTGAAGCTGCGGCTCAACGGATTCATCGTCACGCTCGGCGCCCTCACCATGCTGCGCGGTCTGCAGGTCGCCCTCTCCGAGGGTCAGTCCATCGTCGAACTGCCCTCCTCCTTCACCTACCTGGGCCGCGCGTCCTGGCTCGGCATGCCGGCGGCGATCTGGATCTGCGCGATGCTCTTCACGCTCGGCGGCGGGGCGCTGGCCTGGCTGCGGCACGGCCGCGCGCTGTACGCGATCGGCGGCAACTCCGAGGCCGCCCGCACCGCGGGGATCCGCGTCGACCGCATCGTCTGGATCGTCCTCGTCCTCGGCAGCCTGCTCGCCGCGTTCGCCGGCATCCTCTACAGCGGTCACTACGGCTCGATCTCCGCCACCCAGGGCAGCGGCTGGATCTTCCAGGTCTTCGCCGCAACCGTCATCGGCGGGGTCAGCCTCAACGGCGGCAAGGGTTCCGTCTTCGGCGCGCTCACCGGCGTCCTCACCCTGCAACTGGTGGTCAACGTGATGACGCTGGCCGGCGTTCCCCCGCTGTGGAACCAGTTCCTCAACGGTCTCATCATCATCGTCGCCCTGATCATCTCCCGCTTCGCCTCCGGCGAGAAGCAGGAGTAGGCAGCGGACGGCAGTACACCGCGCGGCTCACGCGCTGCTCACGGTCAATCATCGGAACACTTCAGCTGCCTTGGAGGCCTCTCAATGTCGAGAGCGATCAACAGACGACAGTTCCTGGCCGGTTCCACGGCCATAGCGGCGGCCGCGGTCGCCGGCGGACTCTTCGGTGCGAGCCCCGCCCTGGCCGCCGGTCCGGCCATCTACACACCCACCTGGAACTCGGTCAACCAGCACCCGGCGTCTCCCGAGTGGTTCATGGACGCCAAATTCGGAATCTACTTCCACTGGGGTGTCTTCAGCGTCCCCGCCTACGACAGCGAGTGGTACCCGCGGAACATGTACTTCGGCGGCAGCAAGGTGAATCAGCACCACGTCGCCACGTACGGCGACCCCTCGGTGTGGCCGTACCACAACTTCATCAACGGGGCGAACGACAAGGCGGGCAACTTCACCCAGTTCAAGCCCAAGCTGAAGTCCGCCGGCGGCAACTTCGACCCCGACGAGTGGGCGCAGCTGTTCGTGGACGCCGGGGCGCGGTTCGCCGGGCCGGTCGCCGAGCACCACGACGGCTTCTCCATGTGGGACAGCCAGGTCAACGAGTGGAACTCGGTCGACAAGGGCCCACAGCTGAACCTGCTGAAGCTGTTCACCGACGCGGTCCGTGCGAAGAACCTCAAGCTGCTGGTGTCGATGCACCACGCCTACAACTACCTCGGCTACTTCCAGGGCGTACCGGCGCAGTCGGACCCCAGTCTGAAGAAGCTCTACGGGCAGCTGGACAAGGCCACCGAGGACCAGCTCTGGTACGACAAGCTCAAGGAGGTCATCGACCTGGCCGAGCCGGACATCGTCTACCAGGACGTCCACCTGGACGAGATCGCCGAGCCGCAGCTGCTGAACTTCCTCTCCTACTACTACAACCAGGCCAACTCCTGGGGCCGTGAGGTCGTCGCCACCTACAAGGACGCCTTCAACGGCCACGGCGAGGTCTTCGACTACGAGCGCGGCGGCCCGGCCGACATCACCTCCCCCTACTGGCTGACCGACGACAGCGTCTCCAGCTCGAGCTGGTGCTACACCGAGGGCATCGGTTACTACACGGCCCAGTTGCTGCTGCACGCCATGATCGACCGGATCAGCAAGAACGGAACCGTCCTGCTCAACATCGCGCCGAAGGCCGACGGCACCATCCCCCAGGGCCAGCGCGACATCCTGCTCGGTATCGGCGACTACCTGAAGCGCTTCGGTGAGTCGGTGTACTCGACCCGTGCCTGGACCGAGTACGGGGAAGGGCCGACCAAGATGGGCGGCGGCACCTTCATGAACCCCAGCGCCGGCACCGCACAGGACATCCGCTTCACCCGCAACAAGGCGAACACCGTCCTGTACGCCACGGTGCTCGGCTACCCCGGCAGTTCGCTGACCGTCAAGACGCTCAGTTCCAGCCGTATCAACCTGGGCTCGCTGACCTCGGTGAAGCTCCTGGACAGTACGGCCGGTACCTACATCGATCTCCCGAACCGCACCCAGGACGCGTCCGGCCTCAAGGTGACCCTGCCGTCGTCGGCGCCGTACTCCGCGCCCATGTACGTGCTGAAGCTGACCTTCTCCGGCCAGATCCCCACGCTGCGGCCGGTCGACGGCGCCCTGGTCTTCACGGACGTCAACTACAGCGGTACCTCCGCCGCGCTCGGCCTGGGCGACTACACCGCCGACCAGTTGGACCTGCACGGGATGCCCGCGCTCTCCATCTCCTCGCTGAAGCTCGCACCGGGCCAGCAGATCGTCGCCTACTCCGGCGACAACTTCACCGGCACCCAGTGGACCTTCACCGCCGACAACACCGACCTGCGGGTCACCGGCCAGAACGACAAGATCACCTCACTGAAGGTGCAGTTCAACCCCACGACCTACCTCAAGGTCATCAACTACACGGACGGGCTGGCCCTGGACAGCGGCGGCAACGTCGCCGACGGATCCGCCCTCAAGCAGTGGCACTGGTTCGACAGCGCCAACCTCCAGTGGCAGGCGGTCGAGGTCGGAGGCGGCTACTACAAGCTGGTCAACAGGGCCAACGGCATGGTCGCCGACAGCTGGGGCGCCACCACCAACGGCGCCGCCTGCAAGCAACTGGCCTGGAACGGCCACACCAACCAGCAGTGGAAGATCACGCACCGCGGCGACGGCCAGTACAACATCGTCAACCGCACCACGGGCAAGCTCCTGGACGGCGGCGGAAACGTGTCCGAGGGCTCCGTCACCAAGATGTGGGCCTGGGGCAACAGCACCAACATGCAGTGGACCATCAGCCCCGTCTGATCCCTCCCCCTCATGACTCGGCGCGGCGTCGAACTCCGGCCCGCGCCGAAGGCAGACGACCCCATGACAAGTGAACAGGGATACCTCCATGACCATGAGACAACCACTGCGCGGACTCAGCGCTCAGGCCGTCGCACTGACGCTGGCCGTCACGGGCGGGGTGGCGGTCCTCGCCGCGTCGCCCGCGCAGGCCGCGAGCAGCACGATCGGCGTGACCCTGACGACGTCCGACCTGAGCCAGGCACTGACTCCGCAACCGGGCATCGCCCTCGGCCCGGTGTCGTCGGGCAGTGTGAACCTGAAGGTGGACGACACCCAGTCGTTCCAGACCATCGACGGCTTCGGCGCCGCCTTCACCGACACCTCCGCGTACCTCCTGCAGAACAAGCTCAACGCCACCACCCGCGACCGGGTGATGCGTGATCTGTTCACCCGCGGCTCCGGCATCGGCCTGTCCCTCATGCGGACACCGATGGGCTCCTCCGACTACACGGCCACACCCGCGAGCAGCCCCGGCACCTACTCCTACGACGACAACGGCGGCGTGGCCGACCCGACTCTGGCGAACTTCTCCACCGCGCACGACGACGCCTACGTCATCCCCATCATCAAGCAGGCCCAGGCGCTCAACCCGTCGATGAAGCTCTTCGCCAACAACTGGAGCCCGCCGGCCTGGATGAAGACCACGAACACGATGCTCGGCCAGGGCAACGGCACCCTGCGCTCGGACATGTACGGCCCGCTCGCGCAGTACTACGTGAAGTTCCTCCAGGAGTACAAGGCCAAGGGCGTCGACGTCTGGGGCATCACCCCGCAGAACGAGCCGACGATCTCACCGTCCACGTACTCGGCGATGCTGTGGTCCGCGAGCAACGAGGCGACCTTCATCGCCGACAACCTCGCCCCGGCACTCCAGCAGGCCGGCTTCGCAGACACCAAGATCCTCGGTGGGGACGCCGACCACGTGGACACCAACTACGCCAACACGCTGATGGGCAACCAGGCGGCCCGCAACGCGATGTACGGCACCGCGTGGCACTGCTACCAGAACGACCTCGGCAAGATGACCACCATCCACAACTCCTACCCGGACAAGCGGCTCTACGAGAGCGAGTGCTCCACCGGCCCCGGCATCGCGCCGATGAACGCCGCCCAGCTCGCCCTGGAATCCACCTTCAACTGGGCCAACGGCGCCCTGCTGTGGAACCTGGCCCTCGACACCGACGGCGGCCCGAAGATGGGCGTCGGCTGCACCAACTGCACCGGACTGGTCACCGTCGACCAGGCCACCGGCAAGGCCACGTACACCGACAACTACTACCAGCTCGGCCAGTTCTCGAAGTTCGTCGTCCCCGGCGCGACCCGGATCGGCTACAGCGACGGCGGCGGCGTCTGGGCGCAGGCCTACAAGAACCCCGACGGCGGCGAGGTGCTGGTCGCCTACAACAACAACTCCTCCGCCACCACGTTCACCACCACCTGGAACAACGCCGGATCGTTCTCCTACACGCTGCCCTCGCACGCCACCGTCACCTTCACCCGGGGCGCGCAGACGGCCGCCGGCCAGATCGTCGGCCAGGGCTCGAACCGGTGCCTGGACGACACCGGCAACCCGGCCAACGGCATCCAGCAGTACATCTGGGACTGCACGTCGGGCAGCGCCAACCAGCAGTACACGTACTCGGCGAGCCGTGAGCTCCAGGTCGCCGGCAAGTGCCTCGGCGCGAACGGCAACGGCACCACCAACGGCACCAAGGTCATCACCTGGGACTGCAACGGCGGCGCCAGCCAGAAGTGGACCTTCCACGCGGACGGCAGCGTCACCAACGACCTCTCCGGCCTCTGCCTCGACGTGACCGGCACGGCCACGGCGAACGGCTCCAAGGTCCAACTGTGGACCTGCACCGGCGCCTCCAACCAGAAGTGGTCGTCCTCCAGCGGAGGCTGACAGCACCGGCCGACCCCTCACTCGCCGCCCTGGCAGTCAGTAGAACTACGCAATCCATTAAGGGCTTTCACCCAACGGGGTAGGCAGTGCATGCGTGCGTCAATCGGTGTGTGTGACCCTGTGGCGGGCGGCAAGGTCGACGCAAGCGGGGGAACTCATGGGCAGGGCACGCACGTTCTTCGTACCGGCCGCGGCCGTAGCAGCGCTGCTCACCGTCTCGGGGTGTTCGGAGGACCAGCCGGCTGCCCAGGCGACTCGAACCGCTTCCCCGTCCGAGCTGGCTCGCTACACGGCCGCTCCCGACCTGGCCACTCCGGAGCAGAGCCCGACGTCATCCGCGCCTGCGGAGTGTGTGAAGACCACCGCCATGAGCCTCGAGAAGCTGACCGGCTATCTCAAGGAACTACCCAGCAGCAGTGGCGCATACAAGTCCAGGGGCTTGACCCTGGACTCCTCCGGCGTGAAGTTCGCCCCGGAGGCGATCCAGAGGCCGTGCAAGGCAGTCAAGGTCAAGCTCGCCCGCTACTGGGTCGAGGTCGAGAAGACGAGGGAGGAGACTGCCGTCAGCCCAGCCTCCTACGAGTACGAGTACAAGCGGATCAGCGTCACCTCCCACAAGGTCGGCCCGCAGGACGGCACAGTCCCCGATACCGCGCCCCCGGGCGGTTCCGACTGCCAGGGCTCCCTTTCGGTGCTCTACGTCGGCGAAGACATTCCGCTGCGGTACCTCCCCTCCAACCTGGAGCTGATCGATACGACAGCCCCCGCCCCGGTCGAGGTGGCCGGGGACGGGGTGCTGTCCGCGCTCTACGTCTCGCCCATCAGCGTCGTGTCCTGCTGACACCGTCGGCCACTGCCCATTGCGGCACCTTGATCGTCCGACGGCGGCGTGAAGGCGACGTCCAAGCGGGTGAGCCCGCGGAAGTTGAGGCTGCGCTGCCACTGCGGGGCGGCGCCGTCGAGCCGTAGGCCGGGGAGCCGGGTCAGGAGTGTCTCCAGGACGATCGCGCCTTCCAGCCGGGCCAGGGCCGCGCCGAGGCAGAAGTGCGGGCCGTGCCCGAACGCCATGTGCCGTCCTCCGGGCCGCTCGAAATCCAGCACGTGAGGGTCGGGGAACACGGCCGGATCGCGGTTGGCAGCGCCACCCACCAGGAGCACCGTCTGGCCTTCGGAGATGGTGCGACCCGCCAGCTCCAGATCACGACGTGCCCGGCGCAGCATCAGCTGTACCGGGGCGTCGTAGCGCAGGAGTTCCTCGACCGCGGCGGGCATCAGATCGGCCCGGCCGCGCAGTTGGTCGGCCGCGTGCGGGTGGCGGAGCAGCGCGAGGGTGGCGTTGCCGATGAAGTGGGTGGTGGTCTCGTGGCCGGCGATCAGGAGCAGGGCGCAGTTGGCGAGGAGCTCGTCGAGGTCCTGGTCGGTGTTCTCGGCCTGTGCGCTCACCAGGGCGCGCAGCGTGTGGGGGGCCGGCGGGGTGTCGCGGCGGGTGAGGAGTTCGCGGAAGTAGGCGAGCATGTCCGTCATGCTCTGCGAAGCCTCGCGGTTGCGGTCGTCATCCAGCCGGGAGTTGCCGATGGCTTCGGCGATCGGCTCGGACCAGGCCGCGAGGGCGGGGCGGTCCTGCTCCGGTACGTCGAGGAGGTCGCAGATGATGGTGAGAGGCAGAGGGCGCGCGAGGTCCGCGACGATGTCCATCCGCCCGGTCGGCGCCGCGTGGGTGATGATCCGGTCGACGGCCTCGACGATCCGGCCGCGCAGTGTCCGCACTGCGCGGGGAGTGAAGGCCTTGCTGATCAGTGCCCGTAGCCGGGGGTGGTCGGGGGCGTCGTTGTAGAGCATCTGCCTGCTCAGAACCTCGGCCAGCGGCCGCAGTTCCTCGGGGACGTCCTCCATGTCGGGATAGCGCACCGAGGACAGGCCCGGGTCGTCCACCGCTTCGCTGACCACTGCGTGCCCGGTCGCGACCCACGCGCGCAGGGTGCGGTCCCAGAACAGGTCGTCGGCGCTCCGCAGCTCATCGTAGAAGTCGTAGAGACGCTCTTGGACTTGAGGCCGAAAGGCCCGCAACAGCGAGGGGGGAGTGCTCATCGGCCCAGGCTAGACGGTCTGCGGATCCCGACCGCGGCCAAGGAGTCTCCCGCTCACGAGTTGGGTAGGCGATGTCGTCAGGAGGGTGACGTCGATCGGCATGCCGTCTTCAGGCGTTCTCCGAGGTGGGCCCGGTAGCCCCGGTGGTCCCGGTCGTGGCGTCGTTCAGTTCGAGCCTGGTCTGGAGGACGGCGAGGGCGGCTCTCGAAGTGACTCCGGTCTTGCGGTAGATGCGGCTGAGATGGGATTCGACCGTGCGGGGGCTGAGGAAGAGACGGGCGGCGATGGCCGGGGTGGTCAGGCCGGCGGCGACCAGGGCGGTGATCTCGCGTTCGCGGGCGGAGAGGCCCGGGACCGGCACCGGAGGCTGGGCCGGGGGCGGCGCGGTGTGGACGAGGGAGTGGATCGCGTCGGCCAGGCCTGTCAGTTGATGCGCGCCGCCGGCCACGGCGAGCTGCCGGGCGCGCGTCCACATGGCGCGGCCGCGGTCCGGGTCGCCGACGGCGACCAGGGGTGCGCCGAGCAGCAGACTGAACGCTTCCCACAGCACCGCTCCCCCACGGGCCGTCCTGTCCACGGCCTCCTCGAAGAGCTCAGCGGCCGCTGCCGTGTCGCCACCGGCGGACAGACAGTGGGCGGTGCTGCGCAGCGCTGAGGCCTGCTGCGAAGGCAGGTCCAGCTGTTCCGCTTCCTTACGGGCCCGCTCCGCCCACGTCGCGGCGGCAGGCGTGTCCCCGGTCAGGATGGCGGAGTTGACGAGGATCTCCAGGATGAGCGGACGCATGGACGGGTGAAGTCCGTTCAGGTCGTCGCCTCCGCCACGCAGGACCGCGGCCCGGGCACGCTGCGCATCGCCTGCGTGCATCGCCGCCTGAGCGAGCACGCACCAGGCGATGGACGCCCACCAGTTGGTACGCGAACCTGCCGCGGCGACGGCCTCCTCGGCCACCGTCAGTGCGGCCTTGTCGCCGGGCGGGAAGGCGAACATCTGGGCATACGCCTTGTTGGTGAGGACGAAGGCCAGCAGTTCGTCGCTGCCGATGCCGCGCGCGATCGTCTCGGCCTCGTCCGCGAGTTCCATCGCCGAGTGCAGTCGCAGGGTCTGGTGATGGACGTAGGACTTGCACAGCAACAGGTGGGGCAGGACGTAGAGTTGGCCGCCGCGCCGGGCGATGGCCAGGCCTCGGTCGGCGTGCCGTTCGGCATCGGCGTACCGTTCCAGGAACGCCGCGGCCCAGCCGAGCCGGGCCAGCGGCTCGCACAGACCCGCGAGGTCGTGATCGGTCAGGGCGTCGACCAGCGCGGCGGCCCGGTCGGTGGCCTCCCGCGCGGCGCCCATGTTGCCTTCGTACGTCTCCCCGAGGGCCGCGATCGAAAGGGCGCCCGCCTGAGCGACCTCGTCGCCCAGCGACCGGGCGAGGTCGAGGGTCGCGGCCACGTCGGCACGCAGCTGAGGGTAGGCGGTGGCGTGCGGCGCGGACGAGCCCAGCTCCAGGCCGAGTTCCACCCTGTCGGCGTCGGACGGGCCCGGTGTCCGGGAGAGTTCGCGGCGCAGCAGAGCAACTGCCTCGGTGTACCGCCCGAGGTGACGCTCCATCACCGCGCACAGTGTCACGGCGGCCGCCCGCACGCTTCGCTCCGACCCCCTCTCGTCGGGCGGCGACATGGCGATCACCTCGTGCAGCAGGTCGCGGCTCTCCTGCAGTCCTCCGCACACGCCCAGGGCTCGCGCCCGTCGCAGCATCAGATCGCGGCGTAGCGTGGCGTGTTGTGGCTCGTCGGGCAGGTGGGTCAGTGCGACACCCAGCCAATGCGCGCTGCTCGCGGGAGCGGTGGAGACGGAGCGCTCGGCCGCTTCTGACAATACGGCGACGGCCTGCGGGTCCCAGCCGGTCAGCGATTGCTCGACGTGGTGGGCGCGTTCGCCGGCGGGAGCACCTGCGTCAGCCAGTGCGGCGGCGGCGAGGCGGTGCATCCGTGCGCGTTCCAGAGGGTGGGTGCTCTCGTGCACGACAGCTCGTAGCACCGGATGGCGCAGTGCCCACCGCCCGGCCGGCCCGGGACGCAGGAGATCACGGTCGGCCAGTGCCCCGAGGTCCGCGTCGACTTCGGCCTCCTCCCGGCCGGTCACCACTGCCAGCAGGGCAGCGCTGCCCCGCTCCCCCAGGACGGCCACCGCCTCGGCGGTACGGCGCTGCGCCATGGTCAGCGGGGTCAGTTCGTCCAGGAGGACGGAGCCGAGGCCGACTGAGTGCGGCTGTGTGTTCTGTCCGGCATTCTGCTCGGCGTTCCACCCGGCTTTCTGCCCGGCGTTGCGTCCTGTCTGTCCGGCCTGAAGGAGGGCGAGGAAGTACAGCGGATTGCCGTCGCTGGCGGCGTACAGCTCGGCGACCTGGCCAGGATGCATGTGGGGTGCCAGCTCGGGGGCCAGGACCTCGACGCACGCCTGCTCGGCGAGGGGTCCGAGGTTCAGCCGCAGCACCGTCCCCATGTCGATGCCCCGGGTGAGCGCGGCGTCCAGGGAGGTCGTGGTCTGACGGTCGCGTCGGGCCACGACGATCACGACGGGGGCGTTCGGGGGGTGGCGGACGATGTGGTCGAGGAGTTCCAGGGACGCCGGGTCCGCCCAGTGCAGATCGTCCAACGCCACGACGAGCCCGGTTCCGGGGCTGCTCCGGGCGATCCGCACGAGCAGCTTCGCGATGGAGCGCTGCAGCCCGAACCGGTCGCCGCGCACGTCCGTGACGCCCTGACCCGTCAACTCCACGTCATGGTCGGCGAGGGCGTCGCTGAACGGCTGGTAGGGGATGTGCTGTTCGTACTCGGTGGCCCGGCCGCGCAGTACCGTCATCCCCCGGGCCTGCGCCCGTCGGCAGAACTCGGCCAGCAGACGGCTCTTGCCGATTCCCGCGGCCCCGGCGAGGTCCACGACGGAGCAACCGCCGTGCTCCCCGAGCGTCCGGTCGAGCACCGCGTCCAGAAGTTCCAGCTCTGTCGCCCGGCTCACCAGCGGAGTCACATCGCCACCTAACTGCCCATGGCCGCGCGGCCGTCGGGGACAATTCCCTGACGATCTTACGTATGCCTTGCCCGGCTCGGCTTTCGTGTTTGATCGTTTCCCGCTCTACCAGGGGTCGTGCCGGTGCGTGACACAGGTAACAGGAACTCCTCCCGTGTCGCGGAGAGAAGTGGTCGTGAGGGACTCAGAGAACGATGTGCGTCGCCGTGTGCGCGAGGGGGACCGAGAGGCGTTCGCCCTGCTGTACGAGCAGTTCGCCGGCGCCGTCTACAACCACGGGCTGCGATTGACGGGCGACTGGTCGACAGCCGAAGAGATCATGTCCGAAACGTTCCTGACCGCGTGGCGGACTCGCGCGCGCGTGCAGGAGGACGGCGGCTCCCTGCTGCCCTGGCTGCTGGGCATCGCCACCCACAAGGCGGACAACGCCCGTCGGGGAGTACGCAGACGGCAGTTGTTCCTGGCGCGTCAGCCCAGGCCACGCGTGGAGGAGGACTTCGCGCCCCGGACGATCGGGCGCATCGACGACGCACGGTACTTGCGTGCCGTGCAGACCGCGTTGGGGCGGCTGCGGCGCCATGAGCGGGAGGTTCTGGCCCTGTGCGTGTGGTCCGGCCTGGACTACCAGCAGACGGCCGAAGCGCTGGGCATCGCCGTCGGAACCGTACGGTCCCGCCTTTCACGTGCCCGCAAGAAGCTCGCTCACCTCGCGGAAGAGGACCGGGAACCACCCACCGCCCGCGGAGAGATGACAAGTGCGGCCGCGATCGCGGCCCTGCCCGTACGGGAGGAGCTCACATGAACGACAGCGCAACCGGCGCTTCCCCTGAGCGGCACGGCGATCGCGAGGAGATCGCCCGTCTGCTCCCGGCCCCGGCCGACTGGGACCTTCCGCGCGAGCAGCACCTTCGTCACAAGGATCTTCTGATGCACCACATCGACCACGACCAGGTCGCCCGTACCCGGCCGGCCCGCCGGCTGCTGCGACCCGCGGTCCTGGCGCCGGCGACCGCTCTCGCCCTGGCCTGCGCGGTGACCGCGGGTATCACGCTGACCGGCGGTGACCGGGCGCCCGCCGGTACCGCCTCGCACGGCGCGGCCACGGACATGCAGCCCGCCGCCGCGCTTCTGGACCGGATCTCCGACGCCACGGAGACGCGCGCCGACCTCAAGGTGCGCGACGACCAGTTCGTCTACACCAGGGAGAAGACCCGCGGGGCTGACCTGACCAGCGGGAAGGCAGTCCTCAGCCCGCTGATGGACCGTGAGGTGTGGGCCGCGCAGGAGCCGGGGCCCCAGCGCAAGCTCGGCCTGATCCGGGAGGACGGCGAGACGTTCCCCATCAACGCCGAACTCGGTGACACCGAAGGCACACCGGCCGGTATCAACCGGCCCACCTACGGCTGGCTCAGCTCGCTGCCCACCGACCCCGACAAGTTGCTGACGTATCTGTACGCCAAGACCCCGCAGGCCGACGGACGGGAACGTGACCAGGCTGTGTTCGAGCAGATCGGATCTTTGCTCGGCGGGGTGATGCCGCCCCGTACCGCCGCCGCCCTCTACCGGGCCGCGGCGAAGATCCCGGGTGTCACCCCGGCGCCTCAGGCCCGCGACGCGATCGGTCGCAAGGGCCTCGGTATCGCCCGCGACGACACGCGGTACGGCATCCGGACCGAGTGGGTCTTCGACAAGCAGGACTACGCCTTCCTGGGCTCCCGCAGCTATCTGACCAAGGACGCCCCGTACGGAAAGGCCGGGACCCTGCTGTCCGGCGTGGCCGAGCTGGAACACGCCATCGTCGACGAAGCCGGCCGACAGCCCACCGACACGCAGCGAACACAGACCACGCGCCAGAGCTGACCGGCGGGGGTGGTGCTGCGGCCCAGGGCGCGCGCCGCAGAACCACCCCAGGTCGATCAGGTCGACATCACTTCATCGACTCCAGAATGCGGTCGAGCGTCTGGCGCCCCATTGCACTCATCGTCGGATTGCTCTCGGCGTAGTACCAGACAACACCCACCGCCTGTTCGAACGCCCATGCCTTGCCGCGCTCCCACTCCAGATCATCACAGTCCAGTGCGCGCCGGAGCACTTCGCGGGGACCTGGCTGCAAGAGGTGCCAGGCGCTGACCAGATCCAGCGCGGGGTCGGCCGGGCCGAAGCCGCCGGTGTCGAGTACGCCGCTGAGCCGGTCGCCCATGACCAGTACGTTGCCGGGGATCAAGTCACCGTGACTCATCACATCGGCGCCCGTGCGGGGCAACTCCCTGAAGTGGCTCCACAGTTGACGCAGCCGGGGCACGTCGAGCAGCCCCTCGCTCTCCTGGAAGCACTCCGCCATCCAGTCGTCGTGGCGGTCGAGAACACCACCGCGATTGTCGCCGTTGAAAATCCGCCCCCGCGTGTCGACCGCCCGCAGAGCCGCGATGAAGGCCGCGAGATCCTCGGCGAAGACATCCGACCCACTCGGGTCTGCGTCGAAGACGACCGTTCCCGGCAGCCATGTCTGGACCGACCACGGCATGGGGTAACCCGCTCCGGGCACTCCCAAGGCGACAGGTTCCGGGACAGGGATCCGAGACACCTGTGCCAGTTCCGCGCTCGCTCGAGCTTCCCGTTCCAGAACCGCCAGCGCCTCGTCGGCGTCGGTCAGACGCAGCGGGAAACGCGCCGAAAGGTCCTCGCCGATACGGAAGATGGCGTTGACCGTCCCGGTCGACGCCAGGGGTCGGATCGCCTTGCCGCTCCACTGAGGGAACTGTTCCCGGATCAAAGCCGCAACGATTTCGGCGGTCACATCCACCTGGTCATCGTGCATGGTCATTCTCGAGAGCCCTTCCACTTCCACCAGTCCAATTCCGAACAATCGAGGCTGGTATCCCTCCGTGCACGCACTGTGGCGCTGCACCCCCTCGGGGCGCAGCGCCGCAGCTGTCGTGCAGAGCCTCGCGAGGTCAGCCGTACAGCGCCACGCGCGGCTGGACGGTACCCGTGGCGCCCGGAGTGATCGCGGAGACCCGGTACCGCTCCGTGAGCGTCTCGCCCGGACGGAGGGTGCGCTGCGCGGCCACGAGATCGGTGAACAGCGTGCCCGTCTGGCTCGCGACGGGTACCACCTCACGGGCACCGTCGGCGTCGCGCCGCTCGACCCGTATGTCAGCAGCCGCCAGGAAGGGCCCTGCGTCAGGGGATTCGACCAGGATCTGCGGGGCCACGACCTGGTCCGCGGACGAGTTGTTGCGGTAGGACACGACGAACGTGTGCGACTCCCCGGCCGCCGGGAGAGCCCTCGTGGGGAGGTTCACGAAGTCGACAGGAAACAGGGCTGCCCCCGTCTCGTCGACCGTCGCGGCGCTTGCCGCCGTGGCTGTGCTCGCCATGGCGGTGCCCGCACCGGCCACACCCACAAGCGCGGTGGTGAGGGCCAAGGCTGCCGCCGCCAGGCGGTAGTTGGTCAATGACACGCAATGCTCCTCTTGCTACAAAGCGTTGGATTGCTGTTCCGCCGAAGAGGCTTACCAGAAAGCGCTCTCAGCGATATTGCACATGCTACGCCCATATCCCCTTCCGCCCTTCCCTGTTCGAAGCCTGACATTCCCGATGGAAAGCCATGACACCCAACACCACTGCGCCTTGACGCATTCCAAGAGGAAATGGTTGAGCAAGAATTCGGAAACTTCATGTGAAGAAACGGTGCTCGACCGTAGGATGGAAGAACCCCCCGAAGACAGATCGAGGACCAGCGAATGAGTGGTGGCATACCCCCGCTGCGGGACCGTCGCCTGGCCGCGGGCTTCATCGTCGTCATGTACCTGTTGCTCGGAGCTCTGTTGGCCGGTCTGGCGGTGGCAGGATTCTCGGGCAGCGACGCGGGTGTGGGCGTGGCAGCCGGCGCGGGCGCGGTCCTGGGGGCCGTTTTCGGCGGTTGGCGCATCCACCGCACCCCCGAGGGTGAGCGCGCTGACGACAACACTCCCTAGCGCAGCCATCGGCAACCCAGTCGTGCTCTTGTCGGCAACCGGCCCTCACATTGCCCGGGCCTGGTCACCGCTTCGCAACGGACGGCGCCGGGGTGATCAAAAGCGCCGCGGTGTGGCTGAATATGGTCTCTCCAGCTCACGCGGTTACGCAGGTAGCCGCTGCCACCACCTTGGGGGACTCATCATGACGATCACGCGTCGCCGCAGACAGATCGCGTTCCGGACGCTCGCCGTGAGCGCCTGCGCGGCCGGTGTCCTGGCGCTCACCGCCTGCTCCGCCACCTCCTCGGATTCGGACACCACGGCGGCGGCCGTCACCCCCTCGCCGGCCAAGGACGAGAACGGCACCAAGGGGACGGCGCCCGCCGAGGCGCTGCCCGCCGGGAAGGTCTCGCCGTCGCCCGACGGCAAGGTGGCCTCTCCCCCGGAGTCCACGAAGGCACCGGCGGCGTCGGCCGAGGGCTCCCCGGCCGCAGCCGGGTCCGGCGGCGAGGACGACGGCTGCGACCACAAGATGCCCATCTCACCGGACGAGATCGCCGTCTACCGCTACACGCCCGAGGGCGGGTCCCTCAGCCTGATCTTCCGGCACGGCAACTGGGGCTGTGGCACACCGGATTCCGACGGCGCACCGTTCGAGACAGTCGGCAAGGAAACCTATCTGCCGCTGGACCAGGCCGCGTACATCACCGTCACCAACCCCATCGTGACCAGCACCGAGAACCAGCCCATCGGTGTCCAGGAGTTCCTCGACTGGCTGGAAGCACACCCCGACAGCGGCCTCGTCTTCCAGTACCACCGAGGCGCGGACGGAGCCATCGACCGCCTCGAGCAGATCTTCACTCCCTGACACATACACACAGCACCGCAAGTCGGTCAGGAAGGAGTGTCGGCTCCACTCCGGCCGCCCACAGGGTCAGTGAACGCGACGCCACCCGTTCTGTTGCAGCAGGGACGCTCCCAGGGGTGTCAGGGCATGCAGCACGGTGTTGGCGTGGCGGTGGCTGGTGATCAGGCCGGCGTCGCGCAGGACCGTCGTGTGGTGGCTCGCGGTCGTGGGGGTGACGCCGGCGTGCCGGGCGGCCTCGGTGGTGGTGGCGCCGGTGGCCGCGGCCCGCAGGATGTCGGTGCGGGTGGTGCCGAGCAGGGCGTGCAGCGGTGCGTGGGCGCCGGTCTGCTGGGTGGCTGCGGGCGAGTGGTGCAGGGGATAGAGCAGTACGGGTGGCAGGTCGGGGTCGGCCAGTGAGACCGGGGTGTTCCAGCAGAAGTACGACGGGATGAGGAGCAGCCCGCGGCCGTTGAGGTGGATGTCGCACTCGGTCGGGTACTTGCCGAGTTCCAGCACGGGAGGGCGCCACCGGATGGAGGGCGCCAGGGTGTTCAGGACGCCTTCGATTCCGGTGCCGCACAGCGTGCGGGTCTGGCGGGTGCGCTCGGCGTGCAGACGTCCGTGGATGCGTTCCTCGAACGGAGCGATCACGGCGTGGTGGTAGGCGCGTAACGCACGGACGAGCTGTTCCCGCATGCCGCCGTCGGTGAGCTTGCGGGTCCAGGCAGGAGCGCCGACGATCTCCCGGAGCTTGGTGACCTCCCGGGCGACCTGTCGTTCCGGTGCCGCCAGGATGGATTCGAGTCCGGCGTCGAGGCCTACGGCGCCGTCCGCCGGGGTGAGGAAGTCGGGAAAGTAGCTCGCCCGCGGAAAGAGGGGCAGCAGCACGGTCCGTACCGTGCGTTCGAGTCCGGTGCTGCACAGCGTGGAGCGGGCGGTGCGGTACCAGGGCGCGTAGGCCCACCGCCCTTCATGGGTCTGGAAACGGTGCAGGCTCGCTGCGATCTCCCACAGCGGGTGCGGTGCGGTGGCGATCCTGAGTCTGGTCAGGTCCTCAGGCGTGAAATGAAAGCGGAGCAACGCGGTCCCCCCTGTCATCAGGTCTCTCATCTGCGATGTTTCAGCAGGGTCGCATGAGCATGACAGGAGCGGTTGTGGCCCGGGAACATGAGTTCGCGCCAACCGGGACGTGTGCCACAGGGCCACGTCCGGCTCTGGCCTCCAGCAAGGAGGAGAAGTGATGGGACGAATTCTCGCGGGCAAACGGCTTTCGAAGGTGGCGGCGACCGGAGTCCTCGCCATCCTGCTCTCGACCCTCGCGGCGCCGTCCGCGGAGGCACTCGGCAACAACCGGGCGGTGAACCGCTCCTGTGGGACGAACTACGTCTCGAGCGGGTTCACCGGCAGCTACAACTGGGCCCAGACCCGCAAGCAGAGCGGCGACTGCAGCGGCCGGCTGAGCTCGGCCATCGAGTACGGCACCGGCTGGTGGACGCCTCGCGCCTACGGGTCGAGCGAGAACGCCTACACCTCGCACACGTCCACCACCAGGGCCGCCAACGGGCTGCACTGGGGCTGCGACTCGTGCAACGTGACCAGGAGCTGACGGGTGCGCTTCCGCCTCCTCGCCACCGCGCTGCTGACGGCAGTCGCGGTGGCGGCCTGCTCCCCCGGCACCACCGACAGCGGTGCGCAAGGGGCGAACGAAGACGTGCCCCTTCCGGGCCAGCAGTGGGCACTGCGGGACCACCGGGTGACGGCGGCCGAGTACCGCACCGCGATCAAGCGCTTCCTCGCCTGCATCGAGGACAGCGGCTACCGCACCGGCGATCCGGTGATCAGCCCGATCGACGGACTGAGCCTGCTGTACGACATCACGCCGTCGGGAGACCCTGCGACGTACAACGACCGGGTCCAGCGCTGCAACCTCGGCCATCTGTCGATGATCGAGCCCACGTACGTGGAGTCGCACCGCAAGGTCATGGACCGGCCGCTGAGACGAGCCGTCGGCGCGTGCCTCGAGGGCCGCGGGGTGCATGTGTCGGGCACCGAGCACAACGCCACGGACTTCGCCGCCACCGCCCGCGACGAGCCGGTCGTCGTGGAGTGTGTGACCGAGACCAGGCAGCAGCTCTACCCCGACCTGCCCGACTTCGCCGTCGTACGCATCTGAGCCCGGCCGGCGTCCCGAGCCCGGTGTCGTTTCTGTCCAAGACGTCTGTCCGGCCTCGATCTAGCCTGATCCCAGGAGCTCGGCCTGGGATGAGGAGACAGCAGATGCGAAACTTGGTCTACACCGGATTCATGTCGCTCGACGGTGTTCTGGACTCGCCCGGCGGGCCCGAGGAAGGGCATCGCAGTGGTGGCTGGGTGGTGCGGGACCTGGAGTTCGTCCCGGAGGCCTGGTCGCTGAAGGGCGAGGAGCTTTCCGACACGACGGCGCTGATGTTCGGCCGCCGCAGTTACGAGGCCTTCGCATCGGTCTGGCCCGCCTCGGAGGATCACGCCTCCTACAAGGAGCTGCCCAAGTACGTGGTGTCGAGCACTCTGTCGGACGACGCCCTCGTCGACGGGTGGGGGCCGACGACGATCCTGCGCACGACGGAGGACATCGCGAAGCTCAAGGAGAGCGAGGGCGGCTCCATCTACATCCACGGAAGCGCGGAGCTGGCACGGCGGCTGTCGGAGGCGGGCCTGATCGACCAGTACAACCTGCTCGTCTTCCCCGTCCTGCTCGGTGCCGGCAAGAGCCTGTTCCACCGGGCCGACAGTGACAAGCAGATGCTGTCGCTGCGGGAGTCGGAGAGCTACTCCAACGGGATCCTGAAGCTGATCTACGACGTCAAGCGCTGATCCAGGTCGAGCGCGATCGCGCCGCCCGTGGCTTCCCGCAGTTGCCCGACGGTACGTCCCACGTACGTGCGCAACGCCCGGGCGAGGTGCGGCTCGTCGAAGTACTCGAGCTTGGCTACGACGTCCACGGCCGTGTCTCCGGCCGCCAGCAGCTCCGCCGCCGTGCGGGCCCTCTCGATCTGCCGGACGGCGCCCCGCGTCAGGCCGGTGGCGGCTCGGAAACGGCGTTCGACGGTCCGCCCCGACACGGCCGGGTCATGGCCTCGCAGGACCTCGGCGACGAGCGGGTCACGCACCACGATCCCGGCCTGGACCAGTCGCTCCACCAGAGCCTCGGCGTCATCGGAGCCCGGGGTCTGCCAGCGCGCACCGTCCAGCCGGAACGTCCGGCGCGTGGTGTCGGGGAGCTCGACGCCGCCGTCGACCAGCTCCGGTGTGGGCAGGGCCCGCAGCGAGGTGCCCACGGCGAAGTCGATGCCGGTGAAGACAGCGCCCTCCGGGACCGGTGCCGTGCTCGTCCGGGTCTCGGGGCCGGTGACGGCCGCGTAGGACCGGCCGTCCTGCTCCCAGAACACCAGGCCCCAGCGCACCGCCGCGACGGACGTCATCGTCGTGACCTGCTCGCTGGTGCAGGTCCACACGCTGTCGACCCACGGCGAGTCTGACCGGCGTATCTCGAAGCGCAGCTGCACGAGCGCAGGATACGCCGCGCGAGGCCGTGGGCACCGGCGTGCTCGACGGCATCGGCGTCAGCGCCTGCGGCCGCCGCGCGACCAGCCGCTGCCGATGCCCGCGAGGTGCAGGGCGAGCGCGGTCAGTCCGAGAAGCATCACGTTGGTCGAGCTGAAGGTGTCGTTGGTCGAGATGTCAGCGGCATTGATCAGGAAAGCGATGAAGAACAGGACTGCGGAGACGATGGCCAACATAGGGAGTTTCCCTTCGGGTCAGGGCTCGTCGCCCGTGTTCTGTGCGAATGCCCCCCAGCCGCCGCAACACGCCCGACCCTTGTCGAAAGGTCGGCTGTGCCGGCCTGCCGGAGGGCGCCGCTTCCGGTCAGGCGAGGTTCTTGGTGAAGAACTCGTCGAGCTTGCCGAAGGGGATGATGTCCTTGCGGTCGTACAGGTCGACGTGGTCCGCGCCGGGGACGACCAGGAGGTCGATGGTGCCGGGCGCCATCTTCTGGACGTCCTCGGAGTAGTAGCGGGAGTGCGCCTCGGAACCGGTCACCAGAAGGGCCTTGCGGGGCGCGAGCAGGTCGATGTTCGTCATCTGCTGGAAGGCGAAGAACGACATCGGCGTGGTCCCGGTCCATGCGGTGGTGGAATTGACCGAGCGCGGGTGGTAACCGCGCCTGGTGCGGTAGTAGTTGAAGAACATCGTCGTGATCGGGTCGGCGTCCGCCGGGAGGGTCTCGGGCAGACCGCGGTCGGAGGGGGCGACGTTGCCGTTCTCGTCGAACGGGACCTCTGCGGAGAGCCGCGCGTAGGTGCCGTTCTCCGCGTCGATCCAGCGCTGCCGGCTGAGGTGGTCCACGACCTTCTGGCGCTGCTCACGCGTGTAGTAGTCCTGGTAACCGCGGGACATGGCGCGCGACATGTCGTACATCGCGGCCGTGGCGACCGCCTTGATACGGCTGTCGGCGGCCGCCGCGGTGAGTGCCATACCGCTCAGGCCGCAGATGCCCTGCGCGCCGATCCGCTCACGGTCGACCATCTTCTGCAGGCCGAGGAAGTCGACGGCGGCACTCCAGTCCTCGGTGTTGATGTCGGGCGAACCCACGTCACGCACCCGGCCGCCGCTCTCCCCGGTGAAGGAGGGGTCGAACGCGAGGGCGATGTAGCCGCGACGGGCGAACTCGTTGGCGTAGAGACCCGAGACCTGTTCCTTGACCGCGCCGAACGGGCCGCTGACCGCCAGGGCGGGCAGCTTGCCCCTGACGTTCCTCGGTACGTAGAGGTCGGCTGCGAGTTCGATGCCGTAGCGGTTCCTGAACCGCACCGAAGTCCGCCTGACGCTCTTGTCCAGCGCGAAGGTGTAGCCGCCCTGACCGGTCGAACGGCCGGCCTCCGCGCCGAAGGCGGGCGTAGCCGTGAAGGAGGCGGCAGCGGCGCCGGTGGCCGCGATCAGGCCGAGCGCTTTGCGACGTTCCATGGAGTTGACCTCATATCCGGTCGGTGCGGGAAGATGCGCGACGGTCGGTAGTGTCGTGACCGAGTCGCGATTCCAGACAACCGCTCCTGCGCCAGGCGTGACAGGTCGGGCTTATGGGGGGTACAAGCTCAACCCCCCACCTCGCGGGGCGCGCCGCACGAAGTCCCACGGATCAAAGTTGCCGTTCTCCAGGTGTGAACGGGCCGGTCGCGGGGGCTACGCACTTGTCGACGACGGTCTGCTCGCCGGCCGCCGAGCCGTCCAGGCAGAGCCGGCCGCCTTGGTCGCGCAGGTCGAGAAAGAACCGCGTGGTCGTGCCGGACTGCTTGACGTCGTGGATCCGCTCGTCGATGTAACCGAGGTCGTTCAGGATCTTCCTGACCTTGGTGGGGGTGGGATCCGCCAGATCCCAGAGCGCCTGGGTGATGCGCTCTTCATGGAGGTTGCTCGCGCACCAGTCGCGAGCGTTCAACTCCACCTCCGGCCCTGCCGTGGGGGCGATCGGCTCGATCGCATCACTCGGCGCTGTCGCCCCGGACGGCAACGGCTCCGCCGGACCGGACGGCGGCGGCTCTGGCGCGGCGCTCGGGGGGCACTGCTGCGCGACCTGGTTCAGCATCTTCGTGAAGGCGGCGCCGGACTGGGCTTCGGCGGAGTCGGCGGAGTTGCTTCGCGATCCGCCGGCGCCCGTCTCCTCGGTGCCACAGGCGGCGAGCGCCAGCACTGCGAAGGCTGCTATCGCAAGGGTGGGCCCCGGGCGACGCGGGGAGCGGGCAGCCATGCCGGTGAGTGCAGCGGTTGGTCTCATGCCCCGAGTCTTTCGAGCAAGCCACCGCCTCCACGTGAGTGCGCGTACTCAAGTGAGTAGGGGTACTTGCTCAGACCTCCCTACGCAGAGCCGAGCGCTCAAGGCTCATCAGCGGCATCGGCTAGGACGGCTACGGCCGTGACAGTGTGCTCAGGGTGCGTCGATGAGGGTCCGACCGTCAGTGAGTGCCAGTGCGGCGACGCCGCCGGCGTAGGCGGACTGTACGCGGGACCGCTCGGTCGCGTTGGGTACGGCGTTGGTGCAGGCCGTGCCGGCGCTCGACCCCGACATCAGTTGAGAGCAGGGGCCGGGTTTGGTGTCCGGCAGGCCGAGGCTGTGACCCAGCTCGTGGGCGGCGATCCGGGTCTTGTCGTAGCCCTGGCTCACGGCCTGGCTGCCGAGTTCCACGCGGACCTGACGGCCCGGACGAACGGGGCCGAGTGTGGCCTGCGGCCAGCCGGTGGTGGCGACGATCACGATTTCGGCCCCGGCGCCGGGTGCCGCTTCCACCAGTCTGACGTTGCTCACGTTGGCGTTCCATGAGGCGACTCCGGCCGCGATCGCGGCTTCCCAGCCTCCGGCTCGGCTGTCGTCGTAGCGAAGGGTCACCGCTGCCGCCTGTGCGCTGGGCGGTTCGCTCGTGGGGGCGGCGGTCGCGGCGCTCGCCATGGCGAGGACGAGCGCCGCGGCGGACGTGCCTGCCTTGAGCCATGTGCCGAGGGGCATTGCTGCTCCTTCATCCGTGGGGGGATTCCGGCCCCGGCGGGGCCGGGTACGCGAAGGAGCGGCACGGGTGGTCCGGTGGGGCCGGACGCACCGTCAACCACCCCTCCGGGGCCTTGCGATGGTATGCCCCGGAAGCCCCGCACGTCATGTACCTGCCACACTCATTTTCCGTCATATCCCCACCCCTCAAAGGGGGTTGGACGGATCACCTACCTCCGCGGACCTCCCCACCCTGACTCTGGCCTCGTACCTCACACACGGACGGAGTGGCGGTCCAAGAGGGCACGCAGCCGGTCGACGTCCTCGGGCGTGCTCAGCCCGTGCTTGGGCAGGACCTCGAGGCACAGGATGTTGGGGTCCCGACTGAGCAGGACGAAATGGCCTGGCGCTTCTCGGTAGCCCCGCAGGACGGACCACTTCTGGATGAGCGTGCTGTGGTCGTTGGTGGTGCTGATGCCGGCGTCGGACACGACCGTGCGGTACTCGCCCTGTCCTCCGACGATGCGCTGCACCTGCGCGGCCTGCAGACGCGGATAGCCGCCCACCAGCAGAACGACCAGCAGGAACAGAACGGTGGAGATCACATCCACACTGCCGCGACTGAGGGTGACCAGCAGCCACTGTCCCACCCACAGCACGAGAAACACGCTCCGCAGCACCAGCCCCCACCGCTTGATCCGCTGCCGGACCCGCAGGCCGACCAAGGTGTCGGCGGGTTGCGGGCGGTACACCAGTTGCACCGCCGCCTCGGTCCCGATACCGGCGGCACTCTCCCCGCCGTTGTCGATCGTGTTCCGACCTTCGGTCATGGTCCCTCCCCGTTGAGACAACCCGCGGATCCTACCGGTGACTCACGTGCCTGGGACATCGACGAGACGACATCGAGGTCGGTGCCGCCGGCAATCGGGTCGGTCAGGATTCGAGAAGCGTCGGGCGGGGGGCCGCACCTAACGTCATCAGCATGACTTCCATCGCTTCCATCACCCTTGAAGTGGCCGACCTCGCCGCCGCCGACGAGTTCTACACCAAGGCCTTCGGCCTGGGCGGCCAGATCCGCCTGCGGGCCTCGCAGGCGCCGACGACCGGCTTCCGCGGGTTCACGCTGTCGCTCGTGGTGGCCCAGCCGGCCAACGTCAACGCCCTCGTCGATGCCGCCGTGGACGCCGGTGCCACGACGCTCAAGCCCGCCGCCAAGTCGCTCTGGGGCTACGGGGGCGTCGTACAGGCTCCGGACGGCACGATCTGGCAGATCGCCTCGTCGTCGAAGAAGGACACCGGCCCGGCCACCCGGCAGGTCGACGAGATCGTGCTGCTGCTGGGAGTCGAGGACATGGCTCAGAGCAAGCGGTTCTACGTCGATCACGGACTCGCCGTGGCGAAGAGCTTCGGCAGCAAGTACGTCGAGTTCGCCACCGGGTCGGGAGCGGTCAAGCTGGCGCTGTACAAGCGCCGGGGCCTGGCCAAGGTCGCCGGAGTCTCTCCCGACGGCACCGGCTCCCACCGGCTCACCGTCGACGCCGACGCCGGGTCCTTCACCGACCCGGACGGGTTCGCGTGGACGACCGCTCCGGACAGTGAGTCGCTGGGGGCGCGGTAACGCAGGTGCTGTGTCCTACGGGGCCTCTCCGGACGGGGCGGCGAGTCCGAGGATCCAGGCGCTCCAGGCTGTGTCGGCGCGTAGGTCGGGCAGCTCGAGCAGGAGGGTGACCGTCAGGACCAGTCCGGTCGCGAAGAAGGTACGCACCTGGAGCATGTCCGCGCCCGACAGCCGGGCGACCAACTGCTGGAGTTCCAGGTGCCGTCGGCCCACCGCCTCGCGTACGGCCTCGTCCGCCGAGGCGGCGTAGCCCTGCATGACGACGAGTCCCACGGTGCGTTCGCTCTGGAGCAGCCGCCCGTAGGCGTCACCGAGGGCGATGAGTGACGGTTCGGCGTCTTCGAAGGTCGCCTCGATCCTGTCGAACGCGGCGTGCACGACCTCCAGGAACAGGCTCCGCTTGGTGCCGAACATCTGCACGATGCGCGGGTGCGATACACCTACCCGCGCGGCGATGGCTTCCAGCCGGGCTCCCGCCAGGCCGTTCGCGGCGAACTCCGTGTCGGCGGCTCGGAGGATCTCCGCGCGCCGCTGCGCGGCAGGCTTGCGCGGGGCGGCGGGCCCCGTCACGCTGCGGTCACCTCGCCGTTGATCTGCCTCACGACGAAGCGGTTGTCGTACAGGCACCGATACGCCTCGATCAGCCCGTCCTCGCCCAGTTCCAGGCGGTCGTCGCCATGGAATTCGACGCGACGGCCGGTCCCCGCGTGGGTGCCCGAGAAGCGCCACGCGACCAGCACCGCGCGCCGGGTCACTTCGCCGTACAACCCCGTGCGCGTGAACGAGTAGTCGGGGAAGGTCTGCGCCATCTGTCCCACGAAGGCACGGATGGCGTCCGGGCCGTACGCCGTCCGGCCCAGCGCGGGCTCGTCGTAGACGAGGCCCTGCGCGCACATCGCCGCCACGGCGTCACCGTCGTGTGTGTTCCAGGCCTGCTCCCAGCGGGCGCTGAACTCCTCCAACGCGCGGATGTCGGCAGCGGCCGGGTCGATCACGTGTGTCGTCATGCTTCTAACTTACAAGTTAGTAAGATGACGCCACAAGACCGCACGGGCGACAACCCGCCGGAGTGGGCATCGCGTTCCACAACGTGGGACGCCTGTTGGTGCGACGCCTGGTCATCGACCTGTGCCGACGCGCGGGCTCGTGTTGTCTTTGATCCGAGTCTCCTGACACGCCCTTCCCCGCGGTGAATCCACCCGCGTGAGGGCGGTTGTCGCGCCCTCACGCGGGTGCGCCCCTTCCCCGTTCGGTATCGCCTCGCGCTCGCGGCCGACCCGCTCCTGTCGGCCGGCCACTGCCGCTCGCGCCCAGGCACCCTGGAAGGACGCCTGTGTCGACCACTTCCGCTCAGACCACCCCGGCACGGAGCTCGTGGAGCCGTCTGCGCCATGGCGCTTTGCCGTTCGGTTCGCTCCTCGTCTTCCTCGTCCTGTGGCAGCTGCTCGCGGCGAGCGGGACATGGAGCGCGACCCTGGTGCCGCCACCGGCCAAGGTGTGGGAGGCGTTCATCGACGTGTCCACCACGCATGACGGCGTGCGCGGCTACAACGGCACCACTCTCATCGAGCATCTGGGCATCAGCCTGCGGCGCATCGCGCTCGGTGCCGGTATCGGCATCGCCACCGGCGTGGTCTTCGGCCTGCTCATGGGCACCGTCGGCTGGATGCGTTCGCTCTTCGAGCCCTGGATCACCTTCCTGCGCACGCTGCCGCCACTGGCCTACTTCTCCCTGCTCATCATCTGGCTGGGCATCGACGAGTCACCGAAGATCACGTTGCTGGCCGTGGCCGCCTTCCCGCCCGTGGCGGTGTCCACCACCACGGCCGTCGCGGCGGTACCGAAGCACCTGATCGAAGCCGCCCGCGCGCTGGGCGCGTCACGGTGGGACGTGGTCCGCGACGTCGTCGTCCCCTCCGCCCTGCCGGAGACCCTCACCGGGATCCGGCTCGCCGTGGGCGTGGCCTACTCCTCCCTGGTCGCAGCCGAGTTGGTCAACGGTCTGCCGGGCATCGGCGGCATGGTCAAGGACGCCGCCAACTACAACAACACCCCGGTCGTCGTCGTAGGCATCATCGCCATCGGTGCCTCCGGCCTGATCATCGACGGCCTGCTGCTGCGCCTGGAACGTGTGGCCGTGCCGTGGCGCGGTCGCGCGTAAGCCCTCGGGCGCACGTCCGTCTCCAACTCGCGTAGTCAGTCCCGCTTCCACTCCTCGCACAGAAACGGCACCGCCATGTCCCGTGTCCCCCAAGGCCCCTCCCGTCGTCTGCTCCTCGCCGGCGCCCTGGCCGGTCTGTCCGCGGCCGTAACCGGCTGCTCCGCCGACAGTGCGGCCTCGACCTCCGGCGGTTCCAAGCAGCTGCGCATCGGCTACTTCGCCTTCCCCAGCGGCGACTTGATCGTGAAGGACAGAAAGCTGCTCGAGAAGGCACTGCCGGAGTACACGATCAAATGGATCAAGTTCGACTCCGGTGCCAGCGTCAACCAGGCCTTCATCGGCAAGTCCCTCGACATCGCCGCGCTCGGCTCCAGCCCGTTCGCCCGCGGTGTCTCCGGCAGTTCACCCATCCCGTACAAGGTGGCGTGGATCCTCGACGTCGCGGGCGAGAACGAGGCCCTCGTGGCACGCAAGGCCACCGGGATCACCGACGTGGCCGGGCTCAAGGGCAAGAAGATCGCCACCCCGTTCGCCTCGACCTCCCACTACAGTCTGCTGGCGGCACTGGAAGCGGCGGGTCTCTCCGCGTCCAACGTGCAGCTCATCGACCTCCAGCCGCAGCCGATCCTCGCCGCCTGGCAGCGAGGTGACATCGATGCCGCCTACGTCTGGCTGCCCACCCTGGACGAGCTGCGCAAGACCGGCAACCAGCTCACCAGCAGCAAGGAGATCGGCGCCGCGGGCAAGCCGACCCTCGACCTGGCCGTCGTGTCGGACGAGCTGATCGCCCGCGACCCGAAGGCGATCGCCGCCTGGCGCAAGGCGCAGGCCGAGGCGCTGCGGCTACTCAAGTCCGATCCGCAGGGTTCGGTCGAGGCGGTCGCGGCCGAGATCAACATCAGTGCGGCCGATGCCAAGGCGCAGCTCGCGCAAGGTGTCTTCCTCACCCCCGAACAGGTCGTCTCCGCCGACTGGTTGGGCAGCGACAGCGGCCCGGGCAAGCTGCTCACCTACGTCACCGACACCGCCGCCTTCCTCGCCGACCAGAAGCAGATCGAGGCCGCGCCGTCCAAGGACGCCGTCCGCAAGGCGTTCTACCTGGAGGGGCTGTCCGATGTCCTCAAGTGAGATCACCGCAGCCGCGCGGGAGCCGGGCACCGAGCGCGCCGGCGCCGTCCGCGTCGACCAGGTCACCCACCAATACGGGCGCGGCGACGCGACCTTCACCGCGGTCGGTCCGGTCGATCTGACCGTCCCGGCCGGGGAGTTCCTGGTCCTGGTGGGCGCCTCCGGCTGCGGCAAGAGCACGCTACTGCGGCTGATCGCCGGCTTCGAACGCCCCACGCAGGGCTCGGTACTGGTGTCCGGCACCGCGCCCCGGCCCGGCGAGTCGGCCGGTGTGGTCTTCCAGTCGCCTCGGCTCTTCCCGTGGCAAACCGTGCGCGGCAACATCGACCTGGCGCTGCGGTACGCGGGTGTCGAGCGCGCCCAATGGCCCGAGCGCCGGGCGGAGTTGCTGGCCCGGGTCGGCCTGGAGGGCACCGAGAAGCGGCGCACCTGGGAGATCTCCGGCGGTCAGCAGCAACGCGTCGCCATCGCCCGGGCCCTGGCCGCCGAGAACCCGCTCCTGCTGCTGGACGAGCCGTTCGCCGCGCTGGACGCCCTGACCAGGGAGCGGCTCCAGGAGGACGTGCGCCGGTCACCGAACGCACCGGCCGGACCGCGGTGTTCGTGACCCACTCCGCCGAGGAGGCGGTGTTCCTCGGCTCCCGCATCGTGGTGCTGACCAAGAGCCCCGGAACCGTGGCCCTGGACCTGCCGATCACCCTGCCGCGCGGCGACATCGACGCCGAAGAGCTGCGCAACTCCCCCGAGTTCGCCGAACTGCGCGCTCAGGTGTCCCACGCCGTCAAGGCCGCCGCGGCGGCCTGAACCCTCTACTCCCGTGCCCGGAAAGGAACTTGTCCGTGAGCATCCTCAGCGACCGTCCGGCCGTGACCGGACTGCCGATCGTCCCCCTCGGCCCGAGCTTCGGAGCCGAGCTCCACGACATCGACCTCGCCACGCTCGACGACGGCCAGGTGCTGGCGCTGCGCGAGGCTCTGGTGACGTACAAGGTGCTGTTCGTACGCGGCCAGCACGGTCTGGACGACCGGGCTCAGATCGAGTTCGGCCGCCGCCTGGGCGAGGTCACCGTCGGGCATCCGGTCCACGACTCCGGCGCCGTGGCCCCCGAGGTGTACTCGCTGGACAGCCAGGACAACGGGTTCGCCGACGTGTGGCACACGGACGTGACGTTCGTGCGGCGGCCGCCGGCCATCTCGGTCCTGCGAGCCGTCGTCCTGCCGCCCACCGGCGCTGACACCAACTGGGCCGACAGCCAGCTCGCCTACGAGTCCCTGTCCCCCGGGCTGCGGGCGCACATCGACACGTTGACCGCCGTCCATGACGGCAGCCGCGAGTTCGGCTACTACCTGGCCCAGCGCAGACAGGGCAAGGGCAACCTCTGGGAGGGCGAGGTGTTCACCGAACTGACGCCGGTGGAGCACCCGGTGGTGCGGGTGCACCCGGAGAGCGGCCGCAAGGGCCTGTTCGTGAACCCGGGGTTCACCTCGCACATCGTCGGCGTCTCGGAACACGAGAGCCGCGGTCTCCTCGACATCCTACGCCCACCTCACCAAGCCGGAGCACGTCGTACGGCATCGCTGGCGGGCGGGTGACGTCGCCCTGTGGGACAACCGCAGCACGGCGCACTACGCCAACCGTGACTACGGCGACCAGCACCGTGTGATGCACCGCATCACCCTGCGCGGAGACACCCCGCTCGGCCCGGACTCCGGCGCGCCCTCCCCGCGCCGGTTCGCGGAGTGAGAAGCCTGCCCGGATGTTGCTCACGACGACGGGGCGCTCCCCGAGGGGGGCGCCCCGCCGTGCTGTCGTCGCCGGTCAGTCCTCCGGCGTCAGAGCGACCTCAGCGCTGCCCGAGAGGGACGGCAGGCCCTCCGGGGGCGTGTCCTTGTAGGTGGCGTTGAAGACCGCCTTGAGGTTATCGGACCCGCTGTGACCGCCGTCCAAGAAGGTCACGAACGATCCGGAGCAGCCGCTGCTCGTGGAGAGCGGGTGGCCGTGCGAGTCGTGGCCGAGGATGAACGAGACGGAGACCTTGGAGCAGTCCACAGGCTGGTCGTCGGTGACCGTGACCTGCCAGGTGACCGTGTCGCCCCAGTGGAACGGCGTGCCGCCGTGCGGAGCGGGGTCGGTGGTGAGGGAGACGACCGGCGCCTTGTTGCCGACCACGACGGGTACGGACGCGGAGGCCGAACGGCCGGTGCTGTCGGTGACCTTCAGCGTGGCGTCGTAGACGGCGTTGTCGGTGAAGGTGTGCTTCGGGTTGGCCTCCCGGGAGTCGACGGTGCCGTCGGCGTCGAAGTCCCAGGCGTAGCGCAGGGCGTCACCGTCGGCGTCCTTGGTGCCGGCGCTGGAGAACTGGACCGTCAGCGGGTTGGTGCCGTTGACGACGTCGGCGGCGACCTTGGGCTCCGGGGTGCGGTTGCCCCGGGTGAAGTCGATGCGGGAGAGCTGGGCCTCGGGCAGTTCCGCGAAGTAGCCGGTGCCGTACTCCAGGACGTACAGGGCGCCGTCGGGGCCGAACTCGACGTCGATCGGGCCGTCCGTCTTGATCGAGGGAATGGCGTCCTCGATCTTCAGGACCTCGTTCTTCTTGCCGAGGGTGATGGCCTTCATCTGGTCGCGGGTCCACTCGTAGAAGAGCGGCTTGCCGTCGAAGTACTGGGGCCAGCGGTTCTGGGCCTTGTTGTGCTTGTCGTAGCGGTACGCCGGGCCGCCCATGGGGCCGATTCCGCCGGTGCCGAGTTCGGGGAACTCCGCGGAGGCTCCGTAGCCGTAGACGATCTCGGAGTCCTCGACCGGGGGCAGCTGGCTGCGGCCGGTGTTGTGGCGCGAGTCGTTGACGGGCTTGGCGCAGTCGAAGGCGCCGCTGGAGGTCTGGGTGGCGAAGTCGTAGTCCTGGTAGGGCATGTCCGGGGTCACGCAGAACGGCCAGCCGTAGTTGGCGGGGCGGTCGATGACCATCCAGCGGCCCTGGCCTGCGGGGCCGCGGCCCGGGTTGGCGGTGTTGGCGTCGGGTGAGTAGTCGCCGACGTAGATCTCGCCGGTCTTGTCGTCCACTCCGAAGCGGAACGGGTTGCGCAGGCCCATGGCGTAGATCTCGGGGCGGGTCTTCGCGGTGCCGGGTGCGAAGAGGTTGCCCTTCGGTATGGAATAGCCGCCGTTGGACTTGGCCTTGATGCGCAGGACCTTGCCGCGCAGGTCGTTGGTGTTGCCGGCGGTGCGCCGCGCGTCGTAGGCGGGGTTGCGGTCGGCGCGGTCGTCGATCGGGGCGTAGCCGTCGGAGGAGAACGGGTTGGAGTCGTCACCGGTCGACAGGAACAGGTTGCCCTTGCCATCGAAGTCGATCTTGCCGCCGACGTGGCAGCAGATGCCCCGGTCGGCCGGCACGTCGAGGATCTTCTGTTCGCTGGCGTAGTTGAGCTTGTTGCCCTCGAGCTTGAACCGCGACAGCCGGGTGACGCCCTTGTACTTGGCGAAGTCGGCTGCCGTGCCGAACTGCGGGGCGTCGCCTTCGTTGACGCCCGGGGTGGCCGGGTCGTCCATGGGGGTGTCCAGGCGGGGCGAGTAGTAGAGGTAGACCCAGTGGTTCTTGGCGAAGGCGGGGTCGATGGCGATGCCCTGCACGCCCTCTTCGTCGTGCTGGTAGAGCCCGGCGGGGCTCTTCTTCATGTCGGCGGCGAGGAAGTTCACGCCGCTCTTGGGGTCGTGGATGCGGACCTCGCCGGTGCGCGCGGTGTGCAGCACCCGCCGGTCGGGCAGGACGGCCAGGGCCATGGGCTCGCCCGGGCGGTCGTTGAGGGTGACCTTCTGGAAGTCCGACGCCGCCGGCGGTGCGGGGTCCGACTTGGCGGCCTGGGCTGGGGAGAGCGGCGTGAGCCCGATGGCTCCGGCCAGCGCAGCCGCCCCCACGAGGGTGACGATCCGTCTGTTGCGCACTCAGAACTCCTTCGGTCTGGCCAGCGGGTGAACAGCCGGGCGAAATGCGTGAGTTGGACGCTAGGGCGCCCACTTTCAACTCGTCAAGGACAAAGTTTCAATCTTTTCGAGGAAAGATTGTCCCGGAGTTTTTGCTCTTTTCGGGCATACCGGGGGACCCGCCCGACGCCAGAGCGCCGGGCGGGCACTACGGGTGACGCTCCGTCAGTGGCGGGCGCGCAGGGCCGCGAGGTTGTCGTAGCCGATGCGGGCGAAGTCCAGGGACTGGCCGGGAACGCTCGCGCTGGGCGCGTTGTCCTGCTCGACCATCGGGTTGTGGTAGTTCTTCGCCCCCACCCGGGTGAAGAACTTCCGGTAGTCGATGTCGCCCGTGCCGAACGGCACCATGTCGTAGCCCAGCCCGCTCTGGAGGTTGACGACACCGTCCTTGGCGTGGAAGAGCGGGAAGCGGTTGGTGTTGCGGACCACGAGTGCGGCCGGGTCGAAGACGTCCTCACGCTGCGAGCCGTCGTGGGCGGTGTACGTGTGGAACTTGTACTGGGCCACGTGCGCCCAGAAGACGTCCAGTTCCAGATAGACGTTCTTGCGGTCCGTCGTCTTCAGGAAGTACTCCAGCTTGCGGATGCCGGAGCTGCGGGTCGGCCGGCCCTGGGCGTCGAGCGGGCCGCCGTCGAGCAGGAAGTCGTAGGCGCTGTCGTGGTTGTGGGTGTAGAGCTTGATGCCCTCGCGGCGGGCGATGGCGCCCAGGGTGTTCCACTTCTGCGCGGCGACGTCCCAGTCGGCCCGGTAGGGGGTGTTGACGGGGTCGGCGCCGGTGCCCATGTGCTCCATGCCGAGGATGTTGGATATCTCCAGCCAGCGCTTGAAGGTATCCAGGTCGGTCGGCGTCAGGGGCCAGGACGGCGGGATGAAGCCGTGGCTGCCCTGCGCCCGCAGCCCGTACATGTCGAGCCAGGAGCGCAGCAGCTTCGCGCCCTTGACGGTGCCCAGATCGGCGCCGCCGGGCGCGTTGGCGTGCTGGCCGTAGCCGGCGAACTCCACCTGGCGGTAGCCGAAGCGCGACAGCTGCTTGAACACCTCGCGGAACCCGGAGGGCAGGTCGGAGGCGAGCGGGTCGCGGCCGACGGCGTCACGGACGGTGTAGAGGATGATGCCGCGCTTGTGCGGCGGGACCAGAGCGGAGCGGCCTCGGTCACCGCCGGAGGCTGCTGATCTGTCCTGCGCCAGGGCCGGCGCGGCGCCGAAGACCGGGGCGGCGATCGCCGCCCCGGTGACGGCCGTGCAGGTGGAGAGGAAACGGCGGCGGCTGACGCCGAGCGTGCGGCGCAGGGCGTCGCTGGTGACGGCTTCGTCCTTGAACGCGGTCACAGGGTTCTCTCTTTCGTTGTCGCGGTGCTGCGGATGCCTGACGGCTGCGGTCTCGGGCGAGGCCGACGAGCCGCGGGAGAAGGGACTTCACTTCAGTGGCCGCGACGCGGCCGGGCACTGCGCGGGGGGTGGGGATCAGGGGCGAGCGGACGTTCGCCGTCGCTCGGCGGGGTCGGACGGAAGGTCACGGCAGCTCCTTCAGTCCGAGGTCTGTCAACAGATCGCGGGCGAGGGTCAGTTCGGCGGCGATGCCGTCGACGAGCTGGTTCCTGGTACGGGGGCGCAGCTCGGGCGGGAGGGCCTGCCAGGTGTAGGTCTCGACCTCGAGATGGCGGGTGCGTGGCTCAGCGCCTCCCACCAGGTGGGCCAGGGCCTCCTGGAGCACGTGCAGGGTGGAGGTGAGCGGTGGGGCGGGTGGAGCGTGCAGGGGGACGTGGAAGTGGGCGCGCCAGGGGGCGTCGTCGGGCAGGGCGGCGCCGGCCAGTGCCTCGCCGAGGTCGTCGGTGCCGTGCACTCCCCCGGGCGTCAGGGTGCGGGTCTGGTGCAGGAAGCGCGGTTCGGCGAAGGCGGCGAGAGCGTCGCGGACCTCGGGTCGCCACGGTTCCTCGGCGTGCAGGGCCGCCGACAGCTGCGCCTTGGGGATGGTGACGCCGGCTTCCTTGAGCGCGGTCAGCGCCGTTGCCGGGTCCTCGAAGGACGTGGCGAGGTGGCACGTGTCGACGCATACGCCGATACGGTCGCCGGGCAGGCCGGCCAGCGGTCCGATCGCGTCCGCGGTGGTCTCCACCGTGCACCCGGGCTCCGGCTCGAGGGCGATACGGATCGATTTTCCGGTCAGCTCCTCCAGCGCGTCGAGCCGTCCCGACAGCATGCTCAGGGCCGCGCCGGCGGTGGCGGCTGCGTGCTCGTCGAAGTCGGTGCGCCAGGCGAGCGGCAGGGTGGAGATGGTCCCCTCGGTGACGTCGTCCGGCAGGAGCGCGGTCAGGAGCCGGGCCAGGTCGGTGGTGTGCGCGAGGCGTTCGGGGTCGGCCCAGTCGGGCTTGTAGACGCGGTACTTGACCTCCTCGGCGCCGAACCCCTCGTAGGGAAAGCCGTTGAGGGTGACGACTTCGAGGCCGCGCCGGTCCAGTTCGGCGCGCAGTCCGCGGAGCGCCACCGGATCGGTGATCAGGGCGTGGGCGGCGTCCTTGGCGAGCCACAGGCCGATGCCGAGGCCGTCGCGTCCCAGGCTCTTGCGCACCGGCTCGCAGTGGTCGCGCAGTTGGGCGAGGACGCCGTCGAGGGTTTCGGCGGGGTGGACGTTGGTGCAGTAGGCGAGGTGGACGGTGGAGCCGTCGGGGTGGCGGAAGCGCATGGTCTACTCGCCTCCGCGCAGGGTGGAGTTGCCCTCGGGCTCGGTGAACGGCGAGCAGGCGCCAGGCGGTTCGGTTCGGTCCGACGCTCGTTTTCGTCGGGTCACTGCGCCTCCCGCAGGCGGTCGGCGAACGACAGCAGCGCGGTGAACTGCTCCGAGAGGCCGGAGGGGCCCGCGTCGGGGTCCTTGAAGTAGAAACCCAGTTCCGGCAACGGCCCGGACAGGCCCGCCTCGTGGGCGCGGGCGACCAGGCGGGCCAGGTCCAGTACGAGCGGTGCGGCCAGGGCCGAGTCGCAGCCCTGCCAGATGGTCTGGAGGATCATGCGCGAGCCGAGGAAGCCGTCGAAGGCGATGTGGTCCCAGGCGGTCTTCCAGTCGCCGAGTACCGGCACGTCGTCGATGTGCACCTCGCCCTGCGGGGTGTGTCCGAGGGTTTCGGCCAGGACGCGTTCCTTGCCGGCGTTCTTCGCCGCGGCCGCGCCCGGGTCGGCCAGTGCCGCCCCGTCGCCGCCGCCCAGCAGATTGGTACCCGACCAGGCCCGTACCTCCAGGGCGCGTTGGACGAACATCGGTGCGAGCGCGGCCCGCAGCAGCGTCTGGCCGGTCTTGCCGTCCCGTCCCGCGTGGGGGAGTCCCTTGGCCGCGGCGGCGTCCGTGAGGGCCGGGGTGCGCAGCCCGGTGGACGGCGTGAAGTTGACGTAGGGGCAGCCGGCGCGCACGGCGGCGGCCGCGTAGAGGGAGCTGGGCGGCAGTCGTACGGCGTCGGGTGCGGGCAGCGGTTCCGTGGAGGAGACGTTGACGACGACGACCCGTGTCAGTGCGTTGCGTACGCGGAAGTCGGTGAGGTCGGCGGCGAAGTCCGTGATGAGTTCCTCGTCGCCGCGGGGGTCGTCCGGGAGCGGGCCGCCCGGCCGTATCTCCTCGTCCGCGGCCTGGAGTTCGGCGCGTACGGCGGGGGCGAGGCCGTGCGGCAGGACGCCCGCGTCGGTGAGGTGTTCGGCGCGCTTGGGCAGCGGGCAGTGGGCGGTGTCGTGGCCGCCGAAGACGAGGGAGGCCAGGGGCGGCAGACCGGTGCCGTCGAACGGTGGCGTCTCGGTGACCATGCCGGTCGGCGGATGCAGTCGGGCGGTGACCGCCGCGCATCCGGCGACGGCGGTGGTGGCCACCGATCCGCGGGCTCCGACGAACCAGACGCCGGTGCGCGCGGTCCGCCCGCCGGTCTGGGGCTCCGATGTCTGCTGGTCGTTGTTCACGGGCTGCCTCCCTGCCATGTCGAGGTGCCGATGTGGTGTGGAGGACGGCGGGCGGGGGCACGGGGCCTCCCGCCCACCGCCGGCATTGGGGCGGCTTCGGCCGCGGCCTCGGAGGGCTCCTCCGTGTTCGGCGCGGCTGCGGGGTGCGCGTGGGCGGCCTTGGGCCGCCAGTGAGAAGTGCGGGATGTCTGGGGGCTGGTGACCCTGCGCCCTGCAGGGACGTCCTCCGTGGCCGGTCGCACGAACCGTGCGCCGTGCGACCTGAATGCGCCGTCAGTCTCGTCGGTCTCGAACCACTGTGTGGTTCCTGTGCACGAAGGGACCGTAGCCCCGTTCGTCCTTGACCGGAACCCTTTGCGCACCGAAGACGGCCAACTTTTTCCTTGATCAGGACAAAGTGGAGTTGGGTAACCCCTTCGATCGGCCGACGGCACGTCACACCCTCGCCGTGGAGCGCTAGTTGTCGCCGCCCGCGAAGGCGGCGTCGAAGGACGCCGACGGCGGGTCGAAGTCGAACCGCTTCAGATGGGCGAGCGCACGCGGCGCGCCGACGAGGCGGTCCATGCCGGCGTCCTCCCACTCCACGGAGATCGGCCCGCCGTAATCGATCGAACGCAGCATCCGGAACACGTCCTCCCAGGGGACGTCACCGTGTCCGGCGGAGACGAAGTCCCAGCCGCGCCGCGGGTCGCCCCAGGGCAGATGGGAGCCCAGGCGGCCGTTGCGGCCGTCCAGACGCTTGCGGGCCTCCTTGCAGTCCACGTGGTAGATCCGGTCCCGGAAGTCGTAGAGGAAGCCGACCGGGTCCAGGTCCTGCCAGACGAAGTGGCTGGGGTCGAAGTTGAGCCCGAAGGCAGGACGGTGGTCCACCGCCTCCAGGGCGCGCTGCGTGGTCCAGTAGTCGTAGGCGATCTCACTCGGGTGGACCTCGTGGGCGAAACGGACGCCCTCGCTGTCGAACACGTCCAGGATCGGGTTCCAGCGCTCGGCGAAGTCCTCGTAGCCGCGCTCGATCATCCGCTCCGGTACCGGAGGGAACATCGCCACCAGATGCCAGATCGACGATCCGGTGAACCCGACGACCGTGTCGACGCCGAAGGCGGCCGCGGCCCGTGCCGTGTCCTTGATGTCGGCCGCGGCCCTACGGCGTACCCCCTCCGGCTCCCCGTCGCCCCAGATGCGGGCGGGCAGGATCCCCTGGTGCCGTTCGTCGATGGGGTGGTCGCACACGGCCTGGCCGACGAGATGGTTGGAGATCGCCCAGCACTTCAGGCCGTACTTCTCCAGGAGTTGGTGGCGGGACCTGACGTACGTCGGGTCGGCGAGGGCCTTGTCGACCTCGAAGTGGTCGCCCCAGCAGGCGAGTTCGAGCCCGTCGTAGCCGAACTCGGCGGCCAGCCGGCAGACCTCCTCCAGCGGCAGGTCGGCCCATTGACCGGTGAACAGGGTGAACGGACGTGGCATGGTGCCTCCGAAGGGGTTCCTGACGGCTCGGGGTTCTGCCGGCTCGCTACCGGACTTCGGCCTCGTCGGCCTGGACGGGGGTGTAGACGGAGTTCTTCTGTGCGCTCTCCTCCACCGCGGCGAGCACCCGCTGCACCTGGAGACCGTCGGCGAAGGACGGCATCGGGTCGGTGCCGGAGGCGATGGCCTCGACCAGGTCGCGGGCCTGGTGGGCGAAGGTGTGCTCGTAGCCCAGGCCGTGGCCCGGCGGCCACCAGGCCTCCAGATAGGGGTGCTCGGCCTCGGTGACGAGGATCCTGCGGAATCCCGCCGTGGCGGTGGGCTCCCGGTGGTCGTGGAAGGACAGTTCGTTGAGCCGCTCGAGGTCGAAGGCGAGCGAGCCGGACTCGCCGTTGATCTCAAGGCGTAGGGCGTTCTTGCGTCCCGTGGCCATCCGGCTCGCCTCGAACATGGCGAGCGCGCCCGACACGAGCCGACCGGTGAAGACGGCCGCGTCGTCGACCGTCACCGGACCGTGCTGGGCGCCGCCGGAAGCAGTCAGGCCGGAGGAGGCACCGTCGAGGCGGGGACGCTGCTTGACGAAGGTCTCCATCTGGGCGGAGACACCGACCAGCACCTCACCCGTCAGGTACTGCGCGAGGTCGACGATGTGTGCGCCGAGGTCGCCGAGCGCCCCCGACCCCGCGTGCTCCCGCTGCAACCGCCAGGTCAGCGGGAAGTCGGGGTCGACCAGCCAGTCCTGGAGGTAGCTGACCCGGACGTGGCGCAGCGTGCCGAGCCGGCCGTCGGCGATGAGCCTGCGGGCGAACGCGAGGGCGGGCACCCGCCGGTAGTTGAAGCCCACCATGGCCAACTGCCCGCGCGCGCGGGCCGCTTCGGCGGCCGCGGTCATGGCCTCCGCCTCGGCGACCGAGTTGGCCAGCGGCTTCTCGCACAGCACGTGCTTGCCCGCCTCCAGCGCGGCGATCGCGATCTCCGCATGGCTGTCGCCCGGTGTGCAGATGTCGACGAGCTGTACGTCGTCGCGGACTATGAGGGCGCGCCAGTCGGTCTCCGTCGCGGCCCAGCCGTGCTTGTCGGCCGCCGCCCGCACGGCGTGCGCGTCGCGGCCGGCGATCGCGGCCATGACCGGCCGCAGCGGCAGGTCGAACACGTGCCCAGCGGTGCGCCACCCCTGTGAGTGCGCGGCGCCCATGAACGCGTAGCCGACCATGCCCACGCCGAGTACCGGCGGTGCGGTCCGACTGTCCCTCTGTTCCATACGGATTCCTCCTGATCGGAGTGTCGGTGACTCATCGCTGTGTGGGCGGGGCGCGCGGCCCGGCCCGGTCAGATGAAGCCGGTCGGCAGGTACTGGTCGACGTTGTCCTTGGTGACCACGGCCGAGTAGAGGGTCAGTGAGGACGGGATCTCGAACTCGGCGAGGCCGCCGACGCCCTTGCCCTGGCCGAGGGCCCGGGCGAGATCGATGGCGGAGGCGGCCATCGTCGGTGGGTACAGGACGGTCGCCTTGAGCACGCTGTCGCCGGACTTGATGGCGTCCATCGCGGACTTGGCGCCCGCGCCGCCGACCATCAGGAAGTCGTCGCGGCCGGCCTGCTCGATGGCGCGCAGCGCGCCCACGCCCTGGTCGTCGTCGTGGTTCCACAGCGCGTCGAACTTCGACTGTGCCTGGAGCAGTTGGGCCATCTTGGCCTGCCCGGACTCCACCGTGAAGTCGGCCGCTTGGCGGGCCACCTTCTTGATGTTCGGGTAGTTCTTCAGCGCGTCGTCGAAGCCCTTGGTGCGCTGCTGGGTCAGTTCGAGATTGTCGAGCCCCGCGAGTTCGACGACCTTGGCGTTCTTGGTGTCCTTGAGCTGTTCGCCGATGTAGTGGCCCGCGTTCAGGCCCATGCCGTAGTTGTCGCCGCCGATCCAGCAGCGGTACGCCTGCGGGGAGGCGAAGACACGGTCCAGGTTGACCACGGGTATGCCCGCCCTCATGGCCTGGAGGCCGACCTGGGTGAGGGCCTTGCCGTCGGCCGGCAGGATCACCAGGACGTCGACCTTCTTGTTGATCAGGGTCTGGATCTGGCCGATCTGCTGGGCGGTGTCGTTGGACCCCTCGGTGATCTCCAGCGTGACGTCGGAGTACTTCTTCGCACGGGACTTGGCGTTGTCGTTGATGGCGTTGAGCCAGCCGTGGTCGGCCTGCGGTCCGGCGAAGCCGATGGTGACGGCCTTGCCCGGCTTGTCGTCCGCGACCGGGGCGGCGTTGTCCGCGGCCTTCTCCTGGTTCTTGGGCTCATTGCTGGTGCAGGCCGTCAGCAGCGCGCCGGCGGAAACGGCTGCGGTGCCGAACAGGAGTGCTCTGCGGCTGGTGGCGGGGGTTCTTGCCATGGCGGATCGACCCTTCGACTGGGCGGTGTGCGTCGGTTGGGGAGGTGGGGGCCGGACGGCGGTGTCAGGGGCCGCCGTCCGGCGGTGTGCGGTACGGCGTCCGGCGGCGTGCGGCGCGCTGTGCCGCGTCAGGTGTCGCCGTGCATCGAGCGGCGCTGGACCAGGACGGCGGCGACGATGATGGCGCCCTTCGCGATCTGCTGGACAGCCGTCTCGAGGTTGTTCAGGGCGAAGATGTTGGTGATCGTGGTGAAGACCAGGACACCGAGGACGGAGCCGATGATGGTGCCGCGGCCGCCGCTGAGCAGGGTGCCGCCGATGATGGCCGCGGCGATCGCGTCGAGCTCGTAGAGGTTGCCGTTGGTGTTCTGGCCGGAGCCGGCGAGCACGATCAGCATGAACGCGGCGATACCGCAGCACAGTCCGGACAGCAGGTACAGGTACAGGCGCTGGCGGCGTACGTCGATGCCTGCGAGGCGCGCCGCCTCCGCGTTGCCGCCGACGGCGACGGTGCGGCGGCCGAAGGTGGTGCGGTTGAGGACCAGCCAGCCGATGACGGTGACGGCGGCGAAGATCAGGACCAGGGGCGGAATGCCGAGGATGTAGGCGTCCCGGGCGCCGAGATCGAGCACGGAGTCGACGGTCACGATCTGGGTGCTGCCGTCCGTGATCTGCAACGCCAGGCCTCGGGCGGAGGCGAGCATGGCCAGCGTCGCGATGAACGGCACCATCCTGCCGTAGGCGATCAGCAGCCCGTTCACGAGGCCGCAGCCCACACCGACGATCACGGCGGTGAACAGGATCCCGGCGAAGCCGAACTCCTGGGTCGCCACGGTCGTCGCCCACACCGAGGCGAGCGCCACCATCGCGCCGACCGACAGGTCGATGCCGCCGCTGGTGATGACGAAGGTCATGCCGACGGTGACGACGCCGATCACGGACGCCTGGGTGAGGACGAGTTGGAGATTGCTCGTCGCCAGGAACTCGTCCGGTGCGGTGATCCCGCCGACCGCGACGAGGGCGGCGAGGACTCCGAGCAGGGACAGCGTCCGCACGTCCCACCGCAGAACGGGGCGGCGTGAACTGTCCTGATCCCCCGCGGACTTGGCGGCGGACGTGGGCGCTTCCTTCTGGGGCGCGGTGGCCGGCTGCGTCATGGTGTCGGGCTCCCTTCCATCACAAGATCGAGTACGCGGTGCTCGTCGAGCTCCCGGGCGTCCGCCGTGTGCACGACGCTGCCTTCACGGAGCACGAGCACCCGGTCGGCGAGCCCCAGGACCTCGGGCACCTCACTGGACACGAGCAGTACGGCCAGGCCCTCGTCGGCCAGCCGGCGAATCACGGCGTAGAGCTCCGCCCGGGCGCCGATGTCGACGCCCCTGGTCGGCTCGTCCAGCAGCAGCACCTTGCAGCCCCGCAGCAGCCAGCGGGCGAGGACCGCCTTCTGCTGGTTGCCGCCGGACAGGGTCCGGATCGCGGCGTCGGGGTTGTCCGGGCGCAGGGACAGTTCCCGCACCGCCTGGTGCGTCGCGGTCCGCTCGGTACGCCGGTCGATCCAGCCCGCGCGGGCGAACCTGGACAGGGTGGAGACCGAGACGTTGCTGCTGACGGACTCCAGCATCAGCAGGCCCTGCGCCTTGCGTTCCTCGGGCGCCAGACCGATGCCGGCGCGGACGGCGGCACGGACGCTTCCCGGACGCAGGGGTGTGCCCTCGACGAGGACCCGGCCGCCGTCCGGCCTGCGAGCCCCGTAGATCGTCTCCAGGATCTCGCTGCGCCCGGACCCGACCAGCCCGGCCAGACCGACGATCTCGCCGGGCCGCAGCTCCAGATCGACGGGCGCGAACTCCCCTCGCCGGGTGAGCCCTTCGACCTTCAGCACCGGTTCCTTCCCCGTGGCGAACCCTGCCTCGGGGCGCTCGGGGAAGACGTACTCCACGTTCCGCCCGGTCATCAGGGACACGACCTCATGGGTCGGCGTCGACTCGGCGGGCAGACCACCCGCGACCGAGCGGCCCTCCTTCAGGACCGTGACCCGGTCACCGATGCGCCGGATCTCCTCGAGGCGGTGGGAGATGTAGATGACGGCGACCCCGTCATCCGTCAGGTCACCCACGATCCGGAAGAGGTTGTCCACCTCTTCGGGGTCGAGCGCCGCGGACGGCTCGTCCATCACGATCAACCGGACCTCGTGGGACAGCGCGCGGGCCATGGAGACGATCTGCTGCTGTGCCGCGGACAGGTCACCGACGAGTCGCGTCGGGTCGATCTCCGCGTGCCCCAGTCGTTCCAGCAACTCGGCGGTCGCCGTACGGGCGGCGGAGCCGCGCACGACGAAACCGGCGGTGGTCGGCTCGTGCCCGAGGAAGACGTTCTCCGCGACGGACAGCCCCTCGATCAGGTCGAGTTCCTGGTAGATGGTGGCGATGCCGAGGCGCATGGCGACGATCGGCGACCCCAGGGTCACGGTCTCGCCCTGCCAGGTGATCTCACCGCTGTCGGGCTGGTGAGCTCCGGCGAGCACTTTGATCAGAGTGGACTTTCCGGCTCCGTTCTGCCCGAGGAGGCAATGGACTTCCCCGGCCTGGACCTCGAGATCCACACCGTCCAAGGCGCGGACGCCCGGGAACGACTTGGTGATACCGGACATGGTGAGCAGGGGTGATGGTGGTGCCATGAGAAATCCCCTCGGCGGGTGCGGGCCGTGAGCGAGCGGAGCTGGGCAGGGCAGGCCTACGGGCCTGGGAACCAGGTAGGGGTGGGAGCCGGCCGTCGGCGCTTCATGCGGTGCGTACGGCCGGGCGATGGTGTTGCGGTGGTTCTACGGGAGTCGCGGTGGTTCTACGGGAGTCGCGACGGCGCCACTCGGTTGCCAAGGCGCCATGGGGTTGCCGAGGCACACTCGTTGCGCGGTGACGCCGGTGCGGTCGCAGTGACGTTGCAGTGGTGCCACGGGGGTGTAGTGGCACCCGGGGTGGTCCGTTGCCGACGGGGTCGGGCAGCGGTCAGGCGGGCGAGAAGACGTGGTCGCTGATGAGCCGTGCCGCGCCGATCGCTCCGGCCGCCGGCCCCAACTCCCCCAGCACGATCGGCAGGTTGCCCGTGGCGAGCGGCAACGACTGCCGGTACACCTGGGTCCGGACGCTGGCCAGCAACGTGTGTCCGAGTCCGGTCACACCGCCGCCGATCACCACCAGTCCCGGGTTGAAGAAACTGACAAGCCCGGCGATGACCTGGCCCAGACGCCTCCCGCCCTCCCGAATCAGCTCCAGAGCCACCGCATCCCCTGCCGCAGCGGCAGCGGACACGTCCTCGGCGGTGAGGCGCCCGGCCGTCTCCAGCCGGGCAGCGAGGTGTGCGGACCGGCCCTCCCGCGCGGCCTGCTCCGCGTCGCCGGCCAACGCGGCGCCGCTGAAGTGGGCTTCCAGGCAACCCTGGTTGCCGCAGGCGCAGGGCCGGCCGTCGGGCACGGCTTGAATATGTCCGATGTCGCCGGCACTGCCCGTCGTACCACGGTAGACCTCACCGCCGACGACGATGCCGCACCCGATACCGGTGCCGATCTTGACGCAGAGGAAGTCACCCACGGAACGTGCGACGCCCGCGTGCTGCTCCCCCATCGCCATCAGGTTCACGTCGTTGTCGACCATGACCGGGCAGCCCAGTTCCTGACTGAGCGCCTCGCGCACCGGGAACCCGTCCCAGCCCGGCATGATCGGCGGCGCGACCGGCACGCCCTCGGGGAAACGGACCGGTCCCGGGACGCCGATACCGGCGCCGTCGAAACCCTCCGCGACACCGGAGGCCTTGAGCTTGGCAGCCATCGACAGGACCTGCTCGAAGACGGCCACCGGGCCCTCGCGGACATCCATCGGTTGATTCAGATGCCCCAGAACCTCCAACTCCGCATTCGTCACGACGACGTCGATGGACGTGGCGCCGATGTCGACACCGAGGAAACACAGCGTCGGCGCGAGCCGGATGTTGTGCGAGCGCCGACCGCCGCGGGACGGTGCCAGCCCGTCCGCGACGACCAGCCCCGTCTCGAGCAGCCGGTCCACTTCGACCGCCAGCTTCGAGCGGGACAGGTCCACCAGATCACCCAGCTGGGCACGAGAGTTGGACCCGTTGTCACGCAGCAGACGAAGCAGCCGCGCCTGATGCGCGTTCTCAGGTCGAGCGGTCATCCGTCGCACGATCCCTCCTCTCCCCTCACCCACGACCGGGGATCCAGACACCTGTCTCCACCGACTTCACCGTCAGGTTGTTGAAGAGGAACGTAACAACCATTTTCCAGACTGGGAAGTACTTACGCATGAGTAGGGCGCTTCTTTTTCCACACACAGGACAAAGTCTGGATGACGGGCCTTCGAGAGGTGTTCGGACACTCGCCCCCCGTCGACCGGCCCTCCTCAGTACTGTGACTTCGCATGACCGACACCGAGATCGAGATCACCGCAGACCTGGTCCGCGACCTCCTGCGGGAGCAACATCCAGACCTTGCGGGGCTGGCCGTCCGTGAGGTGCCGGGCGGTTGGGGGAACCAAATGTGGCGTCTCGGGGACGAGTTGGCCGTACGGATGCAGCGTATGGACCCCACCCCGGAGCTCCAGCTCAAGGAGCGGCGGTGGCTCCCTGTGCTGGCCCCGCGCCTGCCGCTCCCGGTGCCGACCCCGGTGCGGTTCGGCGAACCGTCGGAGCGCTTCCCGAAGCACTGGACCGTGATGACGTGGGTTCCCGGTGAGCCGCTGGACCACGGCTCGATCAGCCGCGGCACCCACGCGGCCGACACGCTGGCGAGTTTCCTCCGGGCGCTCCATGTTGAGGCGCCCGCCGATGCTCCGATCGCAACGGACCGAGGTGCGCACCCCAAGAACTACACGGACGGCTTCGAGTACTTCCTCGGGGCCGTCTCCCCGGACGACATCGCCGCCGACGTCCGGGCCGTCTGGGACGACGCCGTTTCGGCCCGGGCATGGGAGGGCCCGCCGGTGTGGGTACACGGCGACCTCCACCCCGCGAACGTCGTCGTCTCCGACGGAACACTCTCGGGCATCGTCGACTTCGGCGACATGTTCGCCGGCGACCCGGCATGGGACCTTGCCGCCGCATGGGTACTGCTGCCCGCGGGAACGGCCTCACGGTTCTTCGACACCTACGCCCACGCAGACGAGGAGGCGATCCGGCGCGCCCGCGGGCTGGCCGCGATGAAGTGCCTCTTCCTGATGCTCATGGGCCAGAACGGAGACCGAGGCCTTCCCGGAGGCAAGCCGCACTGGGGGCCCGTGGGACGGGCGGCACTTGAGCGCGTCCTGAAGGGGGTTTGATCCCCACTCCTCCACTTGACCTCGCTTGACTCCACTGGACGTCCATGGCCCGGCGTCGAAGTTCGTCTCGCACGCGGCCCGAGGGTCCCATAGGGTCGCGGTGCCTCCGTCGGTACGGAGGCAGCGCGGTCCTCACGGCTCGACCGGTCAGGAGTCCCCATGTCAGGTCAGTTCGAAGCGGTGGTTGAGATCGACCGGTCCATCGAGGAGGTGTTCGCCTACCTCGCCGACGGACGCAACGATCCCGAGTTCAGCCCCCGGGTACTCAAGATCGAACGGGTCCCCGACACCCCCACCACTGTGGGGACGGTCTTCAGGAGCACGGTCAAGGACGCCGGAATGAAGACCGCCAGGGAGTTCCGCATCACCGAACTCCAGGCCCCGGTACGGATCCGCTGGTCCGAGGTGTCGAAGAACAGCGTGGCCGTCCGCGAAGGCGGCTACGACCTGGAGGAGTTGCCCGACGGCAGGACCCGGGTACGCATCTTCAACGTCCTGGAGGGCCACGGGCTCGGCAAACTCCTCGTCGGCCTGGCTCTCGTAGCCGCCAGGAAGGACGCGGACGCGTTCGGTATCCGGATCAAGGCAGCGGCCGAGGCCGCCATCGCGCCACGCTGACACCGGGCCCCGACGCGTCACCTCCACGGGCGAGGCGGCCCCGCCAAGTGACGGGGCGCGCCTTGCGCCTCAGATCCGTCCGCCGGTGAGACGCGTGATCGGACCGTGTGTACGGCGACCCGCGCGGCGACCCGCGAGATATGACGTGGCACCCAGCACCGACAAGCCCGCACCGACACCGGCTGCGAGGATCCTGCGATGGGCGATCAACGTCCATGTCGTCTTGGCGAAGGCCGCGGCCTGTCCCGAGGCGTCGATGACGGCCTGACGGCCGGCTTGGACACGCTCCGCCGCACTGGTCACGACTGCCGCGCCCGTTCCGGCCGTACGCTCGGTCACGTCCACGGCCGCTGAGGCCACGTCACCGGACTTCTCGGCCGCCTTGTCTGCCGCCTTCGAGGCTGGAGCCGTTGCCTTCGCCGTGGTCTGGCGGGCCTTGGCGGAAGCGCTCTGCTTGGCTTGGGAATCTTGATTCGTGCCGCTGTTCGATTGACTCATGTACTGCGCGTTGCCGCTCGCGCCAAAGGCAAACGCACGCCCGGAGACGGACAGGGCCACGACCTGTCCACCCGACGATCGTCATGGCGGGTAGTGCCGCGTCATGCTCTGGCTGCACAGCCCGCTCGCGCATAGGGAGGTTGAGCTTGTACCCCCTATAAACGCGACCTTCCTCGGGCACGGGGCGGCCGGTTTCCTGGGAGACGTACCCCGATCACGACTCCCACGGAGATGAACCTTGAGTACGCGAGGAGCAACCCTCCACGCCTCCGCCGAGACCGTACGGGCTGACATCCCCCAGCCTCCGTCCGGCCGGTTGCCGCTCGTCGTCCATGTGCTCGCGCTGGGCACGTTCCTGATGGGCACGACCGAGTTCGTCGTGGCCGGACTGCTGCCCGAGATCGCGGGCGACCTGCGGGTCAGCGTCGCCCGGACCGGCTTGATGATCACCGTCTTCGCGGTCGGGATGATCGTCGGCGCGCCGCTGATGGCGCTGCTCACCCTGCGGTTGCCCAAGCGGCTGACGCTGATGCTCGCCCTGGGCGTCTTCGCCACCGGGCACGTCATCGTCGCGCTCAGCTCGAACTTCACCGTGGTCCTGGCGGCACGTTTCCTCACCGCAATCGCCACCGGAGCGTTCTGGGCCGTGGCCAACGTGGCCGCCACCCGCTCCGCGGGCCCGGCCGCGAGTGCCCGCGCTCTCGGACTCGTCGGCGCCGGCGCCATGCTCGCCAACGTCGTCGGCGTGCCGCTGGGCGCGCTCGCCGGGCAGTCCATGGGCTGGCGCGGCCCCTTCTGGGCACTCGCGGTTCTCTCCGTGGCGTCCATCATCCTGATCGCCCGCACTGTCCCCCACGACGACGGCGACCGGCAGGCGGTGTCGATCCGGTCCGAGCTGACCGCTCTGCACTCCGGCCGCCTGTGGCTGGTGCTGGTGGCCTGCGCCACCACGACCGGCGGTGTCCTGGCGGCGTACTCCTACATCTCGCCCCTGCTGACCGACCGCTCAGGGATCGCGTCCGGCACCGTCCCGCTGGTCCTGGCCGGCTTCGGCCTCGGCGCCCTGGTCGGCTCGCTCGTCGGAGGCCGTCTGGGCGACCGGCGCCCGCACATGGTGACCGTCATGGCCGCCGCGGGAGCCACCCTCCTGCTCCTCGCGATCGCCCTGCTGGCCGACCACGCCGTGCCGACCGTCGTCCTGGTCGCCATGCTGGGCTTCTTCGGCCTCGGCGCGAACCCCGTGCTGATGGCCCTGGCCGTCCGCTTCGCACGCCATGCACCCGTACTGGCCTCCGCCCTGACCGTCTCGGCATTCAACCTCGGCACCGCCATCGGCTCCTGGATCGCCGGCCTCACCCTCGACTCACCCCTGGGTACGACCGGCCCCGCCGTGATCGGCACCACCATCGCCGCCCTCACCCTGATCCCCACCACCGCCATCGCGCTCACGCGACACCGCCGAGCCGCAACACCCCTCTAGACATCCGGAAATGGAGCATCTCTGATGCGCGCAACACTCCTCTACGGCGCCGGCGACGTCCGCGTCGAGAACGTCCCCGACTCCGTCATCAAGCACCCCACCGACGCGTTGGTCCGTATCACCGCGTCCTGTGTCTGCGGCAGCGACCTGTGGCCGTACGGCTCGCACAAGCCGGAAGACGGGCCCGCGAGGATGGGCCACGAGTTCATCGGCGTCGTCGAGGACACCGGCTCGGATGTCACCACCGTCAAGCGCGGCGACCTGGTCGTCGCCCCCTTCGCCATCTCCGACAACACCTGCGAGTTCTGCCGCGAGGGCCTGCACACCTCCTGCGCCCACGCCCAGGCCAACTTCTGGGACGGCGAAGCAGAGGCGGGCGGCCAGGCCGAAGCGGTCCGCGTCCCGCTCGCCGACGGCACCCTCGTCAAGCTCCCCGTCGCCCCGGACTCCGCCCTCGTCCCGTCCCTACTGACGCTCTCGGACGTCCTCGGCACCGGCCACCACGCCGCCGTGGCAGGCGGCGTCGACCAGCGCACCCGCGTCACCGTGATCGGTGACGGCGCGGTCGGCCTGCTGGCCGTCCTCGCGGCCAAGCGCCTGGGCGCGGAGCAGATCATCCTCATGGGCCGCCACCAGGCACGCACCGACCTCGGTCGTGAGTTCGGCGCCACCGATGTCATCTCCGCACGTGGCGACGAAGGCATCGCCCAGGTGCGGGAGCTGACCGGCGGGCACGGCACGCACGTGGTCCTGGAGGCCGTCGGCAACATGCCCGCCTACGAGCAGGCCGTCGGCATCGTCCGTCCGGGCGGAGTCATCAGCCGCGTCGGCGTGCCCCAGTACGAGGACGCCCCGATCGGCTTCGGCAGCCTGTTCCGCCACAACATCCGGCTCGCCGGCGGGCCGGCTCCGGTGCGCGCCTACATCGAGGAGTTGATGCCCGACATCCTCGACGGCAGCATCGAGCCCGGCAGGGTCTTCGACGTCACCACCGGCCTCGACGGGGTGCCCGCCGGCTACCAAAACATGGCCGACCGCAAGAGCCTCAAGGTGCTCATCAAGCCCTGACCCGGGACGTTCAGGCGGCGTGGACCTCCACGGTGCGGCCATCCGGGTCGGTCAGCAGGTGGCGTCCTTCAGGGAGCGGTGGGGTGGCCGTCGCGCCATCGATCGCCAGGCCCAGACGGAGCGCATCGGTCTGCCGGTCCGGACGGGCCGGATAGAGCTCGAGGACCGCCCCGTCACCCAGGACGGCGGCATAGTGCTCGGGCCCCTGACCGTGCCGCTCCGCCGTGAGACGCAGGCCGAGGTTCTCGTAGAAGCGCCGGCATTCCTCGAGCCGGGGCGAATACAGCACCAGCAACGTCACCCGGGCCGTGTTCGAGTCGGTCATGAGCTCCAGGTCCTCCTATGGGCGACGTCCGACGGACGTGCGGTGGGCGGGGGTCACCGGGACGGGCGACGGATGTCGGGACCCTGGTCGTCATGTCGGGGACGGGCGGCGGACGTGCTCCGCTGCCCGGCCGGGGTGGCCGCCAAACTGGCGAGGAGCTTGAGCCGGTCTTCGTCAGGGCTTCCCGGCTCGGCGGTGTAGATGGTCAGGGCGTGCGCCTCACGGGCGGAGAGCGGCAGGTCCAGCGGCTGATACGTCAGTTCCAGGGAACCGACGTCGGGGTGGTGCAGACGTTTGACGCCGCCGTGATGGATGCGCACGTCGTGGGCGGCCCACCGGGTGCGGAAGTCGGCGCTGAGGGTGGACAGTTCGCCGACGAGCTCGCGCAGCTCCTTGTCGTCGGGGTATCGGCCGGCCTCGGCACGCAGGAGTGCGGCGGTGATGTCGACGGCACCGTCCCAGTCGTCCGCGAAGTCGTGCGAGCCCTCGTCGAGGAACCAGAACCGGGCGAAGTTGGGCCGCCCCCGACGATCCGTGGTGTGACTGTCGAACAGGGGTGAGAACAGGGCGCGGGCCAGGGCGTTGGCGGCCACGATGTCCAGGCGGCCGTTGGTGACGTAGGCCGCGGAAAGGTTCATGGAATCGAGCAGCCACTGGACACGGGGCGGGACGTCGAGGGCCTTGCGGCGGCGCCGGGTCGCGGGGCTGGGCTGCGCGGCCCTGGCGAGGTCGAACAGGTAGGTGCGTTCGTCGTCGTCCAGCCGCAGGGTGCGGGCCACCGCGTCGAGGACGTCCTCGGACACACCGCTGATGTGGCCCTTCTCGAGACGCGTGTACCACTCCGTGCTCACCCCGGCGAGCATCGCGACCTCCTCGCGGCGCAGCCCGGGTACCCTGCGCCGGCCGCTGGTGGGAAGGCCGACCTGCTCCGGAGTGATCTGGGCCCGGCGGCTGGCGAGAAAGTCACGGATGTCGGAGCGGTTGTCCGGTCGAGGGTCCATTTCTCCACGGTAACCGCGGGCTCCGGGCCCAGGGGGGTCGAGCTTGTACCCCCCTTAACCTCGACCTTTTCGTTTGAGGCCCGGCGGTCTTCTGGACGCGGCTTCCCCCCGGCCCCGCGCTTCTCTTCGCCGGCGCCGACGCTCACTCGCGCTTCTACTCCGAGGACGTCCGGAAGGCGGTGCCCGGGAACATCGAGCTCGTGATCGTCCCGGACGCGGACCACGTCGATCCGTACGACCAGAAGGAGCTCGTTCCGCTCGACAAGCTCGACGAGTTCTTCACCAGCAACCTGGCCTGATCGGGAGGCTTCCTGATCGCCCCTGCGGGTCACCGGCCGGGGTGCGTGCCCAGGTGGCCCGGGGTCGGTTCGCCCCTCACCTCGCCGATGTACACCGTCATCTGCCGGCGCAGGCGTTCCACGGCGGCCCGGTCGCGCATGAATCGGGGGAAGTCGTCGACGTTGGCGTTCTCGTACTGCCAGACCCTCTTCAGTCCGGCGGGCGGGGCGACATCGGTGCGTACGGACCATCCGTCGCTGGTCTGCTGCTCCTTGGACAGCTGCCAGTTGAGGAAGAGCTTGGCCGCGGCCGGGTGCCGGGCATCCTGGAGGATCGCCTCGCGCTGGCCCCAGGCCAGGAAGGGATCCTTGGTGTCGGGGAGCATGCCGACCGTCGTGGCGGCGGGGTCCTTGCCGGCGTCCGGGGTGACCCAACCGCCCAGCCCGATGGCCTTCTTGCCGTCGGCCATCCGGTTGCCGGCGGAGTCGGACCCGCGCAGGAACTCGGTGTTCTCGGCCATCGCGGTGAGCCAGTGCCAGCCGAACTTCCGCACGTAGCGGCTGTAGAGGTAGAGCGTGGCGTCGTCGTCGTTCGGGTAGGCGGAGGCGATCCTCCCCTTCCACTGGGGGTCCGCGAAGTCCCTGACGCTGCGCGGTCCGTCCTTGCCCACCAGGTCCCTGTTGTAGGCGGCTCCGAAGGCCAGGACGTTCGTGGCGACCCAGGCGCCGTCCTTGTCCTTGAAGCCGTCGTGGACCTTGCCGAAGCCGGCCGGCTTGTACGGCAGCAGGACGCCCTCCCGCTTCCAGCGCGGGAAGTCCTGCAGGGTCTGCAGCTGGACCACGTCGGGTACCGGCGTGGCCGTGGCGAGCTGGTTGTCGATGCGGGCGTCGTGGTACTTGCTGTAGTCGACGACCATCTGGACCTTGATGCCGGGGAAGCGCTTCTCGAACGCCTCCTTGGTGTCGTCCTGTTGGTCCTTCCAGTCGCCGCCGGCGTAGACGACGAGCCTGCCGCCCTCGGCCTTCGCCTCCGCGTACAGCTGGTCGAGCGTCTTGGTCTCCTCGTCGCCGGCCCGGGCGCCGGATTCGGCGGCCCCGAGGGTCAGCCCGACGGCGGCCAGGCTCGTCGCGAGGGTGGCGGCCACGAGGGTTCGGGAGAAGCTGAGCGGCCGCGGGTTCCTGGTCGGCAGCGGGTTGAACAGCATGGCGTGGATCTCCTGGTAGGTGCTGTGGGGCGGGGTCCGGGTGCGGGCGGTTCGGTCACCTGACCAGTTCGGCGGGCTTGGTGGCCTTGCCGAGCAGCCACTCCAGTGGCCCGCGCCTGAAGTAGCGGGACCAGAGCGTCGCGAACACGGTGACGGCGACGACGAAGCCGAGAAGGACGTACAGCGGGGAGCCGGGCAGTTCCTCGATGCCGAGGATCTGGATGCCGACGATGTGGAACACGTAGGCCGTCAGGGACATCGACCCGACCGCGATGACCGGACGGGCGAGGCGGTGGAAGCGCGGGAAGGTGTCGACCGCGGCGAGGCAGGCCGCCAGTACCGCGATCGCCACGCCGGTGTTGGCCAGGATCGAGAGGGTCGTCTCGCTGTGCGGCGAGGCCACCAGGAGGCCGACCGGGGTGCTGCCGTCGGGGTAGCCCCAGGTGTCCGACCACCAGGCCGACGCGGCCGACCCTCCCTCGCCCCAGGCGCCGGCGCTCAGCTTCGTCAGGGCGCCGGGGACCAGGTGCAGGGCGAGCCAGGAGCCGCCGTAACCGAGGACGGCGAGGGACACGCCGGTGATCGCGAGGCGGGTGCGGACGACGGTGGGGGTGAGGTCGAGGCGGGCCACCGCCATGCCGACGATGACGAAGGGTATCCAGGTCAGGGCCGGATAGCTGCCCGTGGCGAGGAGTGAGACGATGCCGTCGGCGTTCGCGGGCCAGGCCCAGACGCCGCCGGCGCCGTCCGCCGGGAGCGCGTGCTGGACGACGTACAGGATCTGGGGCAGGAGGAGGGCGCCGGCCGCGGCGATGACGGCCAGCGGGCCGGCGGCGAGCCGGTACAGCGGCAGGACGAGCAGGAAGTACAGGCCGTAGAAGGCGAGGATCACCTCGACCGGTGTGCCGGTCATGGTCAGCGCGGTGCCGAGGGCCAGCAGGACGAGGGCCCGGATCACCACCTTGGCCACCGCCTGTCGGCCCGCCCGGCCCGTCTTCGGGCTACGGCGGCCGGTGATCAGCATGATCGAGAAGCCGGCGAGGAAGGCGAAGAGCGCGGAGGCACGGCCGTGCGCCAGCTCCATCAGGTGCCCGGTGACGCCGCCCTGGGACGGATCGGGGCCGACGTGCGCCGCGTACATACCGAAGACCGCGAGGCCCCGGGCAAGGTCCACACCGATGAGGCGGCCGACCGGGCTCCGTTCTGTCGCGGGAGCCTTGAGGGGTTCCTTCTCCGTCACCCGGGGGTGGGTCGTGGTCGGCGCCTCGAGCGCCGTGGCGTGTACGTCCTGGGTCATGCGTCCAGGTTGGTGAGCGGGCTCGGCCCGCAGTATCCGGCGACTGTCCGGTCCTACACCCCCATACGGCGGGAGCACACCCCCCGGGTGGCTGGAGTGCCCGTGCGCGCCGTCTCACCGGGCGGTTGCCGCCGTACCGTCGAGACAGTGACAATCAACACCGACGTGCGGCCCGAGATCGACGCACAACGACAAGCCGGCGGAGCGCACGTGATCCGGGTAGTGGTGGTGGACGACGAGGCGCTGGTGCGCTCCGGCTTCAAGCTCATCCTGCGCGCGGCCGACGACGTCGAGGTCGTCGCGACCGCGGTCGGCGCCGAGGCGGTCGACACCGTACGGCGGGAAGCTCCCGACGTCGTGCTGCTGGACATCCGGATGCCGGACGTGGACGGGCTGACCGTCCTGCGGCAGCTGCGCGCCCTCCCGGAGCCGCCGGTGGTGGCCATGCTGACGACCTTCGACGCCGACGAGTACATCCTCACCGCCCTGCGTTCCGGCGCGGCCGGTTTCCTGCTCAAGGACACCGAGCCCGATCAGCTGGCCCAGATCGTGCGCACACTCGCGGCGGGCGGGGTGGTGATGTCGCCGAAGGCGTCCCGTGCCGTCTGGGAGAGTCACCCCGGCGCCACAGCCGTCGACGACGAGGAGGCCGCCCGCGTCGACCGGCTCACCGAACGTGAGCGCGAGGTGCTCGTGCTGATCGCGAAAGGACTGTCCAACGCCGAGATCGGCACGCTCGTCCATCTCAGCGCGGGCACCATCAAGGACCATGTGAGCGCGATCCTCACCAAGCTGCGGGTGGCCGGGCGGGTGCAGGCGGCGCTGCTCGCCCAGCGGGCCGGACTGCTCGACGGAGGCCAGCGGCCTTCGGGGGCCGGGCGATGACAACGCCCGCGGCCTGGTGGGCGCGGATCCCCGATCCGGTGCTCGACCTCGTGGTCGTCGCCATCGCCGTCGTGGACGTCCTGCTCTCCCTCGAGGACTCCGACCGTCTCTCACAGGTCATGGCCGCGCCGGCGTGCGCCGCCCTCCTGCTGCGCCGGCGCTTCCCCCTGCCGGTGTTCCTGCTCACCCTTCCCGCCAGCCTCATGCTGGACATCGTGTTCGCGCCGTTCGCGGCCCTGTTCACGCTGGCCGAGCGCTCTCGCGACCGCCGTCTGCTCGTCATCTGCGCCGTGCTGTTCGCCGTCGCCTCCGCCGCGCCGTGGCCGTTGAACGACCTCAGCGCGCACGAGCGCGCCTGGACGCTGGTCTACTTCTTCTACACGCTCGCCACCGCCGCCGCCCCGGTCCTGTTGGGTCAGCTCGTGCAGGCCCGTCGGGACCTGGCCCGCCGGCTCGTCGAGATCGAGGAGGCGCGCGAGCACGAACGGCTGCTGCACTCCCAGGCCGTCCTCGCCCACGAACGCGCCCAGCTCGCCCGTGAGATGCACGACGTCGTCTCCCACCAGGTCAGTCTGATCGCCGTACAGGCCGGCGCCCTCCAAGTCGCCGCCACCGACCCCGACTTCAAAGAAGGCGCCCGCACCATCCGCTCCCTCAGCGTCGACACCCTCGACGAACTGCGGCACATGGTGACCCTGCTGCGCGCCTCCGGCGGCCGGGCCAGCGAACTCACCCCGCAGCCCACCCTGGCCGACCTCCACAAGCTCGTCACCACCAGCGGCATCGACACCGAACTGACCGGCGAACTCCCGCCGGAGGTGGGCACCACCGCACAGCGCACCGTCTACCGCACGGTCCAGGAAGCCCTCACCAACGTCCGCAAACACGCGCCGGGCGCCCGGGCGACCGTACGGCTGTGGAGCACCGAGGACCGCTCCGCCTTCGGCGTGACCATCGCCAACACCCCACCCACCCGTCCCGCACTCCCCCTCCCCGGCTCACGACAGGGCCTCATCGGCCTCAGAGAACGCGCCGAACTCCTCGGCGGCACCTTCCAGTCCGGCCCCACCCCGGACGGCGGCTACGAAGTGACCTTGCGGATCCCGGCCCACCGCAACGCCTGACAACACCGACTCCGAGTCCGGGGCGGCAGGGCCCAAGTGGGCTACGACGGTGAGGGGGTTGCCTCCACTACGGGCACGGGCCCGGCGGCACCTCCCCCGGATGGCCGAGCCCCGCGAAGCGGTCAGCTCCGCCCGGTTGAGAACGGCACGGCGTGGGCCCACTCCCAGAAGGCCCCCGCCTCGTCGACTTCCCTCTGCAACAAGGCGAACAACGGGCTGATGTCGGCACCGGGAGGAACGTCGATGGCCACGAAGTGCTCCCCGTGCCATTCGCTGAGGAGTCCGGATTCCTTGATCGAGTTCTTGATGAGGTGGGCGCTGCGGCCAAGTCGCTCGGCGTCCGCGCTCGGTCTGAGCAGCGTACGCAGGACGCGGTGCCCGCCCGTCCGGACGACTTCGACGACCCGGGCTGCCGACGAGAGACGGACCCGGTCTCCGAGGGCGAGGCCGTAGGCCATGAACGGGATGCAGGCCAGCGCGTATGTGTCGTTCCCCTCGGGCCGGAGCCACAGTTGCTCGATCTGGCCGGGCAGACCGAAAGGGGCCAGATGCGCCTGGGCGATGTAGTTGCTCTCGCCCCGCCCGACCGGATCCGCGTGCACGATGTACTGCATCTGCGCCTCTTGCTCGTTGCCCATCCTGCGAAGATCGTGCCATGGCCCGTATGGAGCAGAGATTGGGCGACGGCATCGTGTGGCTGGCCGACGCCTGGCGTGGCAGCGCCCTCACCCTGTTCGTCACCTTCGCGCGGGGCATCGGCCCGCACGAGCTCGTTGTGCGACTCGGCGCCCAGCCGGAGGAAGTGCTCGACCCGATCACCCTCGGCGACGCCGAGCGGCTGACGTTCGACGACCGCGAGTCAGCTCGCGTGGCCCGCTTCGGTGAATGCGCGGGATGGTCGTACGCGGTGGAGCAGGGCTGGCACTCCAAGGCGTGGTGGGCGCACTCCGTCGTCTCCGCAGGCGGGGTCGAAGTCCTGCACCTGACGCCGAAGCCGGACGACCCGCCCAGGGAGTGCTGGTACTACCGCGACGGCGAGACGATCGGTCGCTTCGACATCGGCGACACCCCGGACGAGAACATGGCGTTCCTGCTCCCGGCGTTCGAGGACGCCGGACTCCTCGATGACGACGTGAGCGAGGAGTTCGACTCGTTGAGTGCGACCCTGAGCGCCTTGCAGGAGCATTTCGGGCTGTCACTGCCACGCCACGAAATCCTCCAGGGCCGACTGCCCGCAGCGGTGACAGCGACCGTGCCACCGGAGAACCTGGGTGACTGAGGGGGTGCAACCCTCCGAGTCCGGCGGGAGTCTAGCGTGCGAAGGATCCGTGCTCCTGGAGGGCACGGTCCGCCTACCCGCGTCCCAACAGAGGATCTCGCCATGTCGACACCCCCGCCGCACAACCGTCGCATCGGCCGTGCCGCTGCCGCCGTCCTCGGTGCCGCCGGCCTGATCGCGCTGGCCGCGGCTCCCGCTGCCTTCGGCGAGGAACCCGGTCCCGAACTGGTCGTCGGGGGCATCAAGCCGGTCGACGGGCTGAAGCCGGGAAGCGGCTTCGATGTGCCGGTCACCGTGGCGAACAAGGGCGTCGGCACCGCCGAGAAGGTGTGGGTCTCCTACTCCGTCACCCGGGGCCTCGACTTCGCGGAGATTCCCTCCAACTGCCTCGTGCAACACGTCCGGTCCTACGACGAGATGCCCGAGAGATGGACCGCGGCGTGCGCGTACGACCAGGCGGTGGAGCCGGGCGCCGTCTACACACCCGAGAAGCCCATCCGTGTCACGGCGCTGGACCGCGCGCTCAACGACCAACTACGTGTGCGCGTGGCGGACGTCGAGCCCGCGCCGGACGACAACGGCACCGAGCCGGTGGCGGGGACCGCACCCGCGGTGAAACTGATCGAGGCACAACCTGGGGGCGGGGGATCGGCGGGAGTCGTCGATGTGGCCGTCACCACCGTCAACACGGCCGACTACCAGGTGACGGGAGACGCGCTGAAGGGAAGCGTCGGTGACACGGTGACCATGAAGGTGACGTTCGCCAACGCCGGGCCGGCCTGGGTGTGGCCCCAGGAAGGCGACCAGGCCGTCAGGGTCCTGATCAAAACTCCGCCCGGAACGTCCGTCGTCAAACGCGGCCAGTTCTGCCGGGCCCAGGAGCAGGCGTACGTCTGCGGTATGCGGTCGCTCTACGAGGACAGCGGAGAGACCTACACCTTCCAGCTGAAGATCGACAAGCGGGTGCCGGACGCCAAGGGCTGGATAGCGCTGAGCACCGAAGCGCGACCGTTCGACCCCGACAAGGACAACGACAAGGCCGACATCACGCTGGACGTCACGGGCGGGGCCTCACCTTCACCCACGGGCGGGGCCTCACCTTCCCCCACAGCCGATGCGACCCCTGGATCGAACAACACGACCGGCGGGTCGTCCACGACCGGCGGCGAAGGGACGACGCCGAACGGCGGCCACCTCGCGGAGACCGGTTCCTCGACCCTGCCGATCGCCGGCGCGGCCGCCGCGGCAGTGGTCACGGGCGCGGGCACACTCCTCATCGTGCGCCGCCGCCGGGCACAAGGCCCGAACTGACAGCCATCCCGAGCCAGTAGTACTGCCCGGCCCGAACCCTGCTCCGCAACCCCCACGCCGCCTTGACCGGTGGCGCCTCATGCGGTGCAGGGGTTCCGGCCATCCCTTTGCCGGCCCGGTGACAGCGCCGCTCACAGCTGATGGAAGGGGATCGGTGCGCTGCCGGACGCCGATGCCGTTCTGAGCTGGCCGAAGCCGGAGGGGGCCGGGGAGAGGCGTTGGGCGAAGCGGCGCAGGCGGTAGGCCATGCCGTTGCCGCGGGTGTCCTGTTCGGTGGCGGTCCGCCAGCAGATGGCCGCGGCGTCCTCGAAGAAGGTGTGCGCCGTGGTCGGTTCGTGGTCGGCGGCGGTGACCTGGACCAGGAGGTGCTCGGGATCGCGAAGGGTGGCTTTGGTGGGGATGTGTTTGCGGTCCTCGTCGGAGGCCAGCCGATTGGGCAGGTCGTCGGTCGGTGAAGACGCGTTCGTCGTCGTGGCGTGCACGGGGGCGGGCCGGGCCTGATCGCGGGTGCCGGTGGTGGCCGCGACGACGATCTCGAGTTGTTCGGCGAAGAAGGTGCCGGGCAGGGGGATTTCGAGGTCGGGGTGGCGGGCGTAGCCGCCGGCGACGGCGGAGGCGACGAACTCGATGACGGCGCGCGCGGCCGGGGTGTGTCGTCGGGTCGGCATGGTGCGGGTGAGCTGGGCCAGGACGCGCAGGACGGTGGCCAGGCTGCTGTCGGCGCTCATGGATTGCAGGGCCGGGGCGTAGTCCTCGGCACCGGCGTCGATGTCGGCTTGGCCGGGTGTGTGGGCGCCGGTCTGGGCGTGCCAGAGGGCGGCGGCGTGGGTCTCGCCGTGGGCGAGGTGCTGGAGGTAGAGGCAGTAGGAGGCGGGGGCGTCCTCGGCGCCGGCGGCGTACTGCCACCAGAAGCGGGCGCCGATGTCGATGCCGGCCAGGTGCAGGGCGCAGCCCAGGATGCGGGCGGTGCCGGGCTGGGGTATCTGGTCGGTGAGGAAGTCGGCGAGCTCGTCGGGGGTGCAGTGGCTGACGACCGTTTCGCACAGGGCGTGCAGGCTGTGGGCGGCGCTGTTGTCGAATGTGTCGTCCGCCCGGTGCTGCCACAGCAACAGGTCGTCGTCGAGGGCCTCGTCGTGCGGGACGACGTCGGCGGGGACGTATGGCTCACGCAGCAGCAGCGAGTGGGCGAGGAGGTCGTCGATGGTGCTCATGACGGCGGGATCACTCCTGGGGTTCGGTGTCGGGGAAGAGCTGCCTCAGAGCCCAACGGGCGTGGTGGTCCAGGGTGTGGACCAGGGCCGGGGGCAGGCCGACAACGGCCGGGATGGCGTCGGGGTCGATTCCGCACAGGTAGCGCAGGACGGTGACGTCCATCTGGTCGTCGGGCAGTTGGGCGATCGCGTCGAAGAAGCGCGCCAGGGCGTCGATGCGGGCCAGGCGCTCGATCAGGTTCGGGGCCTGCGCCTGGTGGACGGTGGTGAAGGCCGCGGCGCGCAGGTCGTAGTGGCCGGCCGGTCGCTGGGCGGCCCGGGACAGGACGGTGGCGCGCAGCATCTGCCAGGCGTGGCGCGGCATGTCCGGGCTGGACGTGGCCTCGTCCCAGGTCAGCCACAACACGTCGAAGACCTCCCCGACCGCGTGCCGGGCGCGCGGCAGGGACTGCAAGAAGGCCTGGGCGTAGGCGCTGTAGGGCTCGGCCATGGCCTGGTAGAGCGCCACGTGGGCGACGGGCTGGGCGTCGGTGTCGGCCGGCTGGACGGCCTGGATGCGGTCGTCTATCCAGGACGGCTTCTTGTCCGCCTCGATGGCTGCCACCCGCCACAGCCTGCGTAACGGGCCGACGGGTATGTCCAGGGCGCGGACCACGCTGTAGGTGATCTCCCAGGTGGGGTAGAGGCCTTTGCCGCGCATCAGCTCCGACAGGCGGGTCTTGGAGAAGCCGGAACGGCCGACGAGTTCGTCCAGGGTCAGACCGCTGGCGGCGAAGCGGGTGCGGACCGGCTCCAGCCACGTCCGGTGCGCCATGCCGGCGGTCGCGCAGATCGGCTCCGGCGGGCGGCCCCGGCGATGGGGTGGCTCGGCCGGCCGCTCGGGTATCGGGGGTGTTTTCACTGGGGCGGCTCCTGACTTGTCGCCGGCGCCGCCGGCGGTACGGGAGCCGCCGTGGTGGCCCGGGTGTCCGGGCCGCCGAACGCGGCGACGATCTGCTGGATGAGGAGCCCCAGCGCGGGCAACAGCGCGACCATCGCCGCGAGTTGGCCCAGCACGGTCATCACCGTGCTCCATGTGAGGACCGCCGCCAGAACGATGACGGTCATCACCTGCTTGCTTGTCATGGCACCTTCCCTGGGAGGACATACCAGTGTCTGGAAAGGCCCCTCCGGGGCGGTGCTCACGCGCCCCGGAGGAGTTGCACGACAGCATGCTGGGTAAGACGGCCGCCACTCAACGTGATCATGGGATTGCGGAACAAAGCCGCCCAGTGAACACATCGCCACCAGACGATCGCACTGCGTCGATGACACCCCATCAGCCCCCCGCATACCAGGGCGCGTTACCGCAAGAACGCTTTTACCATCGCCAAATCATGGGGGAATGAACCCTTTTGATGGCGAAGCCGTACTTCCCCTTGCCACACCGGAAGGATGGCGCACCATGGAAAACGCGCGCCACCCCCGGCGTCGCACCTTCCGAGTCTGGAAGGCCGCGCGGTCCCCTCGTGCTCAAGAACCACCGGAGGGGAAGCGCCCCGCTTCCGTCCAGCCGTCCACGCGCTGGACGGAAGCGGGCCCCACGACACCCTGGGCCTCCACTCCCCCGGCTCGCCGAACGAGCCCGCACCCGCACCGCCGATCGGCTCCTGACGGCCAGTCACCGACTCGCCGCGCAGCAACAGTTCACGCATCAGGCCTGGCACCACACCCGCTCCGTCAGATATGTCATGTCTCTGCCACACCATCCGCAGTACCGGAGCGAAAGGAACCCCGTGCGCATGCACCCCCTGCGCGCCCTGTGCGGCACCGCCGCGCTCGCCCTCACCCTGCCCGTCCTGTCCCCCGGACAGGCCGCGGCGGCCGTCCCCACGGCCACGGTCTATCTCCAGAACTACGTCACTGGCCTCAACGCGGCCGACAGCGGCGGCACCGTCGCCGCGCACAATCCCAAGGGCAACGAGGACCACCAGCAGTGGACCCCGGTCGCCGTCAGCGGCGGTCACCAGCTCCGGAACGCCGACGAGTCCGGGACCTGCCTCGGCCGCAGCGGCACCTCCGCGGTCACCGCGTCGTGCGGCGCGGACGGCACCACCTGGACGATCACGGCGGCCGCCGGCAGCACATACACCGTCTCCGCGCCCGGCACCTCCCAGTACCTCACCACCTCCTCCTCGGACTCCGCCGCCGTACAGCTCGGTTCGTCGGGCGACCTGGCCCGCTGGTATCTGACGCCGGCCGCGCACGCCACCACGGCGGCGTCGGGGGACTCCCGCACCCTGGACCAGGTCACCTTCCTGACCTCGCACAACGCCTTCGCCAACGGCGCCGACGGCAACTTCGCCTCGTTCCCGGTCAGCCTGTTCCCCAACCAGAGCTACGGCGTCAGCCGGCAACTCAGCGATGGTGTACGCGGGTTCATGCTGGACGACTACGCCGTCTCGGGGCAGGCCGTGCTGTGCCACAACAGTTGCAGCGGCGTCAGCAACCCCGTGCCGCTCGCCACCGACCTCCAGCGCATGGTCGACTTCCTGAAGGCGAACCCGGGTCAGTTCGTCACCGTGTTCCTGGAGGACTACGCCTCCTCCGACGTGCTGAAGTCCTCGCTCGCCTCGGTCAGCGGACTGTCGGACGTGCTCTACCGGCCCGACCAGGAGGGCGTGGCCACCAAGGGCTGGCCCACCATGGCCGACCTGGCCGCTCGCGGCAGACAGCTGCTGATCTTCAGTGACCGCACCCGCGCGAGCGACACCGCGAACGGCTGGGCCACCCGGGACACCTTCGGGGTGATGTACCAGCGCGAATGGACCGTGGAGAACTACTGGTCCATGGGCGGCGGGATCGGCGACTCCGACTGGTCCTGCTACAGCCGCTGGGGCACCGGCAGACCGCTGACCACCGACTCGTCCGCCTTCCACCCCCTGTTCGTCATGAACCACTTCCGCGACTACACCCTCGCCTCCACCGCGACGACCGACAACGGCAAACTCCTCAACCGCGCCCAGAGCTTCTGCACGCCCGCCGCCCGCAAGAAGCCCACCTATGTGGCGGTGGACCGCTACGACCTGGGCTCCCCCACCCCGCTCAGCTCGGTCAACACCCTCAACACCTACATCCTCACGCCAGGCCAGTGACCGGCCCCCGCCCCGCCGAGCGCGGGGCGGGCCGCCGGCACCTTCCGGGTGCACACCGATTGACGGCTAGACGTGCCCATGACACGCTCCTTTTCATGGGAGCGCTCCCAAAGTCGCCCGCGCACGCCCTCCATCAGGAGCCGCTGATGCCCTCGTTCGCCTCGGTACGCCACCACGGCAGGCCTCTCGCAGTCGCCCTGCTGACGAGTTCGCTCCTCGTCGGCGGCCTGCTGACCGCCCCCACCGCCGCCGCGGCGACCAGCGCCTTGCGCGTCAACCAGGTCGGTTACCTGCCCGACGGCCCCAAGCGCGCCACCGTCGTCACCACGGCGAGCCAGTCGCTCACCTGGCAGCTGCGCAACGCCTCCGGAACCGTGGTCGCCTCCGGCTCCACCACCCCGCGCGGCGCGGACGCTCCCTCCGGCCAGTCCGTCCAGGTGGCCGACTTCTCCTCGTACCAGACCACGGGTTCGGGCTACGTCCTGACCGCGGACGGCAGCACCAGCGAGCCGTTCGACATTCGCGCCAACCTCTACGACGGGCTGCGCTCCGACGCGATGGCGTTCTTCTACCACCAGCGCAGCGGCATCGCCATCGACGCCTCCTTGGTGGGCTCCGCGTACGCCCATCCGGCCGGGCACCTCGGCGTCGCGCCGAACAAGGGTGACACGTCCGTCCCCTGCCAGTCCGGGGTGTGCGACTACACCCAGGACGTCAGAGGCGGCTGGTACGACGCCGGCGACCAGGGCAAGTACGTGGTGAACGGCGGCATCTCCACCTGGCTGGTCGTCAACTCCTTCGAGCGGGCGCAGCGCGCGGGCCAGGGCGCCGCGCTGGGCGACTCGACGCTGCGCGTCCCCGAGCGCGGCAACGGCACCCCGGACGTCCTGGACGAGGCGCGCTGGGAGTTGGACTTCCTGATGCGGATGCAGGTGCCGGTGGGCAAGCCGTACGCGGGCATGGCCTTCCACAAGATCCACGACGCGAACTGGACCGCCCTGCCGACCCGCCCGGAGCAGGACGCCCAACAGCGCGAGCTGCACCGCCCGTCCACCGCGGCGACCCTCAACCTCGCGGCGAGCGCGGCCCAGTGCGCCCGGGTGTTCCGCCCGTACGACGCGGCCTACGCCGACCGCTGTCTGGCGGCCGCCCGCCGGGCCTGGACGGCTGCTCAGGCCAACCCCGCGATGTACGCGCCGGATTCCGACAGCACCGGCGGCGGGGCCTACGGCGACACCCGGGTCACGGACGAGTTCTACTGGGCGGCCGCCGAGCTGTACGCGACGACCGGCGAGAGCGCCTTCCGGGACGCCGTGACCTCCTCGTCCTGGCACACCTCCGCCGACGCCTTCACCTCCTACGGCTTCGGATGGGCCGACACGGCCGCCCTCGGCCGGCTCACCCTGGCCACCGTCCCCAACGGTCTGCCCGCTTCCGACCTCGCACGCATCCGCACCTCGGTGACGTCGGCCGCCGACGGCTACCTCGCCAGGATGGCCGCGCAGGGCTACGCCGTCCCCCTCCCGGCGGACGGGTACTTCTGGGGCTCCAACAGCATGGTCGCCAACAACGCGGTCGTGATGGCCGTGGCCGGGGAGCTGACCGGCAACGGGCGCTATCGCAGCGGTGCGTTGGAGGCGATGGACTACCTGCTCGGCCGCAACGCCCTCGGCCAGTCCTACGTCACCGGCTACGGCGAGAAGGACTCCCGCAACCAGCACCACCGCTTCTGGGCGCACCAGGCGGACGCCTCACTGCCCAACCCTCCGGCCGGTTCAATGGCGGGCGGCCCCAACGACGACCTCCAGGACCCGGTCGCGCAGGCGAAGCTGGCCGGATGCGCGTCCGCCGCGTGCTACATCGACGACATCGGCTCGTACTCCACCAACGAGGTGGCGGTCAACTGGAACGCTCCGCTGGCCTGGCTCGCCGCCTACGCCGCCGAACGGACCTCCACCGGTGGTGGTGAGCAGCCCGCAGCGGCCTGCGCGGTCACCTACAAGGTGGACAGCGCCTGGAGCAACGGCTTCACAGCGACCGTGACTGTCAAGAACACCGGGCAATCCCCCGTCGACGGATGGCAGTTGGCCTGGAACTACGCAGGCGGCCAGCGTGTCACCAGCGCCTGGAACGCGACCGTCACGCAGAGCGGCACCGCCGTCGTGGCCCGCAACACCGACTGGAACCGAGCGATCGCACCCGGCGCGACGGCGAGTTTCGGGGTCCAGGCATCCCTCAGCGGCGACAACCCCTCCCCCGCGGCTTTCTCGCTGAACGGAAGCGCCTGTGACTGACTGACGGGTCAAGTGGCGTACATCGCGGACCGATTGGACTGGACCAAGGTATTGACAGGGGTTTTACGTCAGCTCTTAAATCACGGTGTGAAGTAACCCTGCTCATCAACCGCGTCCGACCGCCGCGCGCTCAGGAGGAGCAGCCATGCCTCGAACCACACCACCGCGGCCTCGTCGACACGCGCACCCCGAGTCACCCGTCAAGCGGCTCACAGTGCGGCTGCTGACCCTGCTGGCGCTCGTGCTGGCGCTGATCGTCCCGGCCCACTCCGCGACCGCGGCACCCCAGGCCGGTCCGTTCAAGGTGATCGCCTTCTACAACGGCACCTGGGACGCGGCCCACATCGACTTCGTGAAGGAGGCCAACGAGTGGTTTCCCCGGGCCGCGGCGGAGAACAACTTCACCTACCGGGCGACCACCGACTGGAACCTGCTGGCGAACGGCGGAGTGAACGACTACCAAGTCGTCCTGTTCCTCGACGACGCACCGCAGACAGCCGCCCAACAGGCGGGCTTCGAGCGGTACATGCGTGCCGGTGGCGGCTGGCTGGGCTTCCATGTCTCGGCGTTCACCACCAACGCCGGGCAATGGCCCTGGTACTACAACACCTTCCTCGGCAGCGGCAACTTCCGGTCGAACACCTGGGGTCCGACGACGGCGGTCCTGCGCACCGAGGACCGTACCCATCCCGCCACGGCCGCCCTTCCAGCGACGTTCACGTCGGCGGTCAGCGAGTGGTACAGCTGGTCCAACGACCTGCGGACCAACCCGAACATCAAGGTCCTGGCGTCCGTCGACCCCAGCAGCTTCCCGCTGGGCACCGACCCCAACCAGTCCTGGTACAGCGGCTATTACCCGATCCTGTGGACCAACACCCAGTACAAGATGCTGTACGCGAACTTCGGGCACAACGCCATGAACTACGAGACCAACACCCGGCTGTCCTCGACGTTCGCCAGTCCCACCCAGAACCGCTTCCTCCTCGACGGGCTCAAGTGGCTCGGCGGCGCCGGCAGCAATCCCACGCCCACTGATCCGATCTCCGAGACCACGTGGTACTCGCTGACGAGCAACGCGGCCGCGGTCTGCGTCGACGCACGCGGTGCGGCCACGGCCAACGGCACGGCGATCCAGCAGTACGCCTGCAACGGGACCCTCGCCCAGCAGTTCCAGTTCCGATCCACCGACAGCGGATACACCCGGATCACCAACCGCGGCAATCCCCAGCAGGTCATCGACGTCACCGGCGTGTCCGCCGCCGACAACGCACCCCTGCAGCTGTGGGCCTACGGCGGGGGCACCAACCAGCAGTGGCAGCCGGTGCGGGAGGCCGGCGGCGGCTACCACTTCGTCGCCCGGCACAGCGGCAAGTGCCTGAGCACGAACGGTACTTCCGCGAACGGCGTGCAACTCGTACAGCGCTCTTGCGACAACTCGGCGGCGCAGAGCTTCCGTCTGTCCGCTCAGCCCTGACACCGGGTCACAGGGACCTGCGTGTCAGGGACGGTGTGACGTCGGTAGGGCGCAGGTCGTGTCGAGGCCCAGTACGTGGTTGAGGCGGCCGAAGGCCAGCCATGAGCCGATGCTCATCGACAGCTCCACGATCTCCGCCTGGCTGTAGTGCTCCCTCATCCGTTTCCAGAACTCATCGTCCAAGTGGTGGTGATCGACGGCGTAACGCTCGGCGTACTCGGCGGCCAGCCGGGTCCGCTCGTCGAAGGCGTCCGTGGTGCGCCATCGCGTGACCGCGTCGAGGAAGCCTTCCTCGACCTTCTCCCCGTCGCGTTCGGTACGCCAGTCCAGGCAGAACAGACAGCCGTTGATCTGGGCGACACGCAGGCGGGCGGCCTCGAACTCGCGCAGTCCGAGGGTGCTGTGCTCGTAGACGGCCAGCGAGAAGGCGCCGGCCGCCGGGCCGATACCGGGGACCATGTCGCCCCAGACGTACAGGATGGGGTCGGCGCCCTCGGGGATGTCGATCTCCATGATCACTTCTTTCCCAGTCTGCCCACCGCCGGACGCAGCGGGACGTCGAGCGCGTCGTAGAGGCCGGGTCCGGCCTCTACCAGCCAGTCGATGGCGTTCACCAGCCGACCCACCGCCGTAGCGTTGCCCCCGGCGGCTCTGTTCTCCCCCTCGTCCGTGGCTTCGACCGTGACCTCGATGCGGGGGCGGCCTTCGATGATCACTCGGTGTGCGCCGGCCCCGCCGCCGGGTGGTGTCGGCCAGTCGGGGGCGCAGCCGGGGTGTATGCGGGTGACATGCTCGATGACGATGCGGGGTTCGCCCTCCACCACACCCCGCACCTCGAGGCGTACCGCTCCCTGAGTGCCGGCCGGGAACTCCCCCATCGTGTCGGTGACGACGGTCGTTTCGAGCGGGCGGCGTTCCAAGGTCTCCTCGATGCCGTCCAGTTGGGCGCCCAGCGCCCGCGCCATCATGCGCAGCTGTCCGCCCCAGATCATCGTCGGAATACCCTCGGCGAGCATCAACGGCTCGTAGTCCAGGGGGTGTCCCATGCCGATCAGATGGCGAACCGCTTCTTCCTGGTCGTAGGTGGAGTAGTCGAAGATCTCCTGGCAGCGGACGGCGTCGATGTCGGACCCGAGCCCGCTGATCAGCACCGGCAGCACGTCGTTGGCCCAGCCGGGGTCCACTCCCGACACGAACAGCGAGCCGCCCCCGGCCTCGACGGAGGCCAGCAGTACGTCGCGGATCTCAGCGGGGGCGTTCGTGGGGTCGTACATGCCGTACAGGGAGGGGGTGACGACCACCGCGCCCGTGCGCAGCGCACGGCCGATGTCCTCGATCGCGCCGTCCGGTCGGACGTCACCGGACGCCGCGTAGACCACAGCGCGAGGGGCCGTGGAGAGCACCGCGTCCACGTCGTCCGTCGCCGCCACTCCGAGGTGCCGGCCGAGTTCGCCGAGGTCGCCCGCGTCCTTGCCGACCTTGGCGGGGCTGGACACCAGCACGGCCACCAGGCTGAGCATCGGGTGCGCCGCGACCGCCCGAATGGCGGCGCGCCCGACGTTGCCTGTGCCCCAGACCACCGTAGGAATCATGGGCGGAGAGTAGTGATGCGCCCCATAAGTTCCCAGAGCCGTGCACAAGGAATCGAGGCGTCTCTCAGCCCGTCGCGTCGGACGGCGTGGCGACGCGGGCGAGTCCGCAGGTGTCCGACCTCGTTACGGAGTCCTGCCCCCTCAGCTCCACGACGACCTGCCCGTCGGGATCCTGGCTGTAGGCGATCGTGCAGGTCAGCTGACGCAGTGCGGTGCTGTCCAACTCCCCCAGGGCCAGCGGCACACGGGCGGTGACCCTCCCGTCCGAGGTGGGCTCGACCGCCACGGACCCGCCGCGGCCGATGCCGGGAAGCGCGGTGCTCAGACCCGCGGCCCGGTCCAGTTCCCCCGGGCCGTTGAGCAGTGCCAGGACGACCTTCTCCGTCGGCACCGGTCCCTCCGGGTCGCCGGCGTTCTGGTCTCCGGAGCCCGACACCTCGTACTCGCCGCCGAGCCCTGCCGAGGGGCCGGTCGTGCGGATCACGGGGCTCAGTCCTCCGTCGGGGGAACGGAAGAAGAGCAGCATGTCGTACTCGCGGTTGAGGAAGGCCTGGACGCTGGCTGGGCCGCCTGCCTCGATGACGTCGCTCTCCTGGATGCCGCAGCCGCCGAGCAGCGGTACGGCGGCCGCGACGGCGAGGGAGACGACCCGCAGACGTCGTCTCATCCGCAGGTCTCCTCCGTGTGCAGCGGTATCTCCACGGCGAAGACGGCACCGCCCCCGGCGCGGTTCCCGGCGTGGATCGTTCCGCCGTGCAGCTTCACGTTCTCCAGGGTGATCGCCAGTCCCAGGCCGCTGCCGGCCGAGCGGGTGCGGGCCGCGTCGGCCTTGTAGAAGCGGTCGAAGATGTGCGGGAGGGCCTCGGGGCGGATGCCGGGTCCGCTGTCCACGACATCGGTGATCAGCACGGGCGGGCCCGGGGAGCGTGCCTCGCTGCGCAGGCGCACGGTGACGGGTGCACCACCGTGCCGCAGGGCGTTGCCGACGAGGTTGGCGATCACGATGTCGAAGCGGCGCGGGTCGAGCCGGGCCCGGATGCCGTCGGGGAGTTCGACGCGGATCCGCTCGTCGGTCCAGTGCCGGTTGCGCAGGGTGCTGCGGATGGCCTCGGCGACATCGACCTCGTCGGCGTTCAGCTCGGCCGCGCGGGCGTCGAAGCGGGAGATCTCCATCAGGTCCTCGACGAGCACGGCGAGCTTTCCGGTCTCCGCGTTGACCAGCCGGACGGCCCTGGCGGTGTCGGCGTCCAGGCCTTCCGCGCCGTCGTCGAGGACCTCGGTGACGGCGAGCATTCCGGCGAGGGGGGTGCGCAGTTCGTGGGAGACGTCGGAGGCGAAGCGGCGGGCGCGTTCCTCGGCCTCGCGCAGTTCCCGCACGGACCGCTCGAGTTGTGCCGCCGACTCGTTGAAGGTGCGTGCCAGGTCCGTCAGTTCGTCGCTGCCGCGTACCGGGATCCTGGTGTCGAGTTTTCCGTTGCCCATGTTCAGGGCCGCCTCGCGGAGTTTGCGCACCGGGCGCAGCACACTGCGTGCGGCGATCAGGCCGGGTATCAGCGCGGCGGCCAGACCGGGTACGGCGCCGTCCCGGCCGGCCATGAGAAGGGCGTCGACGTTGATCTGCTCGTCGGTCATCCGCATGACGGCGTACAGGACGAGTCGGGTGGGCAGCACACTGTCCGGGCTCGCCTTGAAGACGGTGGGCATGGCGATGGTCAGGTAGGGGACGCCGTCCTTGACGACCCGCTCGAAGGTGCCGTGGGGGTTGGCCCGCGCGACACGGCGCAGTTCGGGTGTGATGACGGTGGAGACGGGGTTCTCGCCCGAGGAGGCGCGGATCGAACCGTACTCGGCGAACACCACCCAGGGATGCGGTTTGCCCTTGCGGGCGATGTCGCGCAGGACCTCCTCCAGGCCCTCCTTGCGCACGGGCAGGGAGAAGCCCGTCTGCTGGACCTGGTCGCGGAACGAGGAGACCGCCGTGTCCTGTGCCGTCTCCAGCAGTGCGTTGCGGGCTTCGCGGTAGGTCAGGGCGGCCGTCGTGCCCGCGCTGACGGCGGCGACCAGCACGAAGGCCAGCAACAGCCGCGTACGCAGCCCGAACGCCCTGATCCGCCACCGCTCACCGAGCGTCACAGCGGCCCGAAGCGGTAGCCGAAGCCCCGCAGGGTCTGAACGTAGCGAGGGCTGCCCGCCTCGTCCTCGATCTTGCCGCGCAGCCGGCGGACGCACGCGTCGACGAGGCGGGCGTCCGCGTGGAAGCTGTGCTCCCAGACGTGCTCCAGCAGCTGCTGTCTGCTGAACACCTGCTCGGGGGCGGCGCACAGGTGCAGCAGGAGCTTGAGCTCCGAGGGCGCGAGCGCGAGCGGCCGGCCGGCCTTGGTGACGGTCAACCCGACCCGGTCGATGGTGAGTTCGCCGTAGACCTCGATGGCCGGGCGGCCCGGGCCGCTGTCGTCCAGACGGCGCAGTACGGCCCGGATCCGGGCCTCGATCACCTCGGGGCGTGCGGGTTTGACGATGTAGTCGTCGGCACCGGCTTCGAGGCCGATGACCACGTCGAAGTCGTCGCCGCGCGCGGTGAGCATGATGATCGGCAGTTGGCTGTGCTCGCGGACCTGCCGGCACACCTGGACACCGGTCATGCCCGGCAGCATCAGGTCCAGGAGCAGCAGATCGGGGCGGAACTCGGCCAGCGCGTCGAGGCCGGCCTCACCGGTCGCGGTCGCCCGTACCTCGTGGCCGCGGCGACGCAGACCGAGTTCGACCCCCTCGCGTACGAACGGGTCGTCCTCGATGAGGAGCACGCGGGGCATGGGCAGTTCTCCCTAGGTGATGGTCAGGTACGGGTCCGTCTCCGGCGGATGCCGGAGAGCAGTGCGGCGAGTTCGGCGAGCCGCAGCGGACGGGCGAGCAGGGCGAAGGTGAGGACGACGGCGACCGCCCCGGCAGTTGCGGAGACCAGGGCGCCGGCCGGCACGGCACCCTGGGCCGCGAGATGGCCCAGGCCGGTGGCGGGGACGGCGGCGAGCAGCAGCCGCGCGTGCGCGCCGACGGCGGTCGAGCGCCAGGGGCGTGCGACGGCGAGCCGGCGGCTCAGGACCAGGCCGGTCACCGCCCAGCCCACGCACAGCGCCAGTGAGTACGCCGCCGCCATGCCCGTCACGGCCCAGCGGGCCGGCAGCAGGTGGGCCGCGGCCAGGGACAGTCCCGCGTTGAGGGCGACGATCACGAGGTTGAGCAGGAACGGCGTACGCGTGTCGGAGAGCGCGTAGAAGGCGCGGGACAGCACGTACTGCCCCGACAGGGCGATGAGTCCCGGCGCGAAGGCCATCAGGATCCCGGCCATGGCGGCCGTGTCGTCGGCGCTGGTCCTGCCGTATCCGAAGACGAGGGTCATCACCGGGTGGGCGAGGGCGAACAACGCGCAGGCTGCGGGTACGACGGCCGAGGCGCAGACGCGCAGGGCGTGGGAGACGTCGCGCCGTACCGCGGCGGTGTCCCCGTCGGCGGCGGCCGCGCTCATCCGTGGCATCAGCGCGGTGACCACGGAGACCGTGATGATGCCGTGCGGTACGACCCACAGGGCATAGGCGTTGTTGTACGCGCCGTATCCGGGGCCGCCGTCGAGGCCCGCGGTGGTGGCCAGCCGGGTGGTGACCCAGTAGGCGGCCTGGTTGGCGAGGACCAGCAGTACGAGCCAGCCGGCCGCGCGCAGGGGGCGGGTCAGTCCGCTGCCGCGCCAGTCGAAGCGGGGCCGCCAGCGGTAGCGGGCCGCGCGCAGCGCGGGGACGAGGGCGAGTGCCTGGACGGCGATGCCGGCGGTCGTGCCCCAGCCGAGGACGGCGGTCTCGGTCGCGGTGAGGGTGTCCCCGCCACCCATGGCCAGGGCCAGGTACAGGCCGAAGACGGTCATGACGACGACGTTGTTCAGGACCGGCGCCCACATCATCGCGCCGAACCGGCCCCGCGCGTTGAGTATCTGCCCGAGCAGCGTGAACAGTCCGAGGAAGAAGATCTGGGGCAGGCAGTAGCGGGCGAGCGCGGTCGTCATGGCCGCCTGTTCGCCGGTGTAGTCGGTGTACGCGTCGATGATCGCGGGAGCCGCCCATACCGCGGTCGCGGTGATCGCCAGCAGGGCGGCGACGCAGACCGTCACGAGACGGTCGGTGTACGCGGCTCCCCCGTCCTCGTGCTCCTTGGCGGCCTTGACCAGCTCGGGCACGAAGACGGCGTTCAACGCGCCGCCCAGGAGCAGCACGTAGACGATGGTGGGCAGGGCGTTGCCGACCGCGTAGCCGTCGGCGGTCGGCCCGATGGTGCCCAGCGCCGCCGCGACCACGGCGGAGCGGGCGAAACCGGTGGCGCGGGAGACGACGGATCCGGCGGCCATCACGGCACTGCCGCGTGCCGCCGAGACTTCCTTCGTGGCCCCCGCCGCCTTCGTGGCCTCCGCCACCTCGGTCGCCTCCAGGTCCTGTGCCGGCTCTGCCGCGTCCGTGCTGTCCGTGCTGTCCGTGCCGGTCGACGTGCCCGGCGTCTGCTGTCTCATCGGCGCTTCAGGTACGCCTGAAAGGCGCGATGAATCGCGTGGTTGGCGCTGCCGCCCAACACCATCTCCCATTCCCCCAACGTCTCGACGACCTGCCCCCCGGTGCCGAGCTTCCACCGCAGCAGCCCGTACGCACGTTCCCCAGGATCGAGAGTGGAGGGTACCCCGCGCATGTCGTAGACGTCGGCGCCGAGGGCGTGCGCGTCCAGCAGCATCCGCCATTGCAGGGCGTTGGAGGGCCGGACCTCACGACGGTGGTCGGCGGAGGCGCCGGTCTGGTACCACGCCCGGTTGCCCACCGTGATCATCGTGTGGGCGGCCAGGGTCTCCCCTTGGTGACGGGCCAGGTAGAGCTTCATCCGGCCCGGTTCCTCGGCGTTGAGCGCCGCGTACTGACGCTCGTAGTAGGCGAGGGAGCGGCCGAGCCGGAAGCCGTCGCGTCGCTCGGTGATGTCCAACAGCCGGTAGAACTCGGGGAGTTCGGCGGCGCTGCCCACCACCACCTCCACGCCCTCCTTCTGGGCGCGACGCACGTTCCGGCGCCACTCCTGGTTCAGCCCGGACCACAGGTCCTCGGTGCTGCGTCCGGCGAGCGGAACGTGGAAGACGTGCCGGGGCTGGGCGTCGGCGCCGGTCCCGTCACCACCGCAGCGGCGCCAGTCCCGGGCCCGCAGTCGCTCGGCCACGGCGCTGCCGAGCGGGTCGACCTCACTGGCGAGGACGTCGCCCAGCCGCCGGCCCGGACCTGCGAGGGGCTTGAGCAGGGCGGCGTCCCAGCGCCGGTAGGCGGGCGACGGGCCGATACGCACGGCGAAGGCACCCGCGCGGCGCAGGTGTTCGAGGAGCGGATCGAGCCAGCCGTCGATGTCGGGGTCGTTCCAGTCGGCGACGGGCCCCTCGGGGAGGTAGGCGAAGTACTTGCGGGTGCCGGGGAACTGCCGCAGCAGTACCAGGGCCACACCCGCCAGTGCGCCCGCCTCCGGATCCGGCCCCCAGCCGAGCAGCTGGGCGCGCCAGCCCTCCTTGACGTCGGCCCAGGAGGGGCACTGAAGGAAGCCGGCGCCGAGCGCGGTGCCGTCGGGGGACGCGAGGAAGGCGCGGTATGTCTGAGCGGTGATGGTCCGCAGGGCGAAACCCTCGTTCCGTGCTTGGCACACACGGCTGGGTGGCACGAGCAGCGCTGACACAGTCTGAGCCTCTCCTTCTCCCCGGACCTCTCGCGGGGACGCAAAGAATGCTCACAGCGGGCCATGACCGCTCCGCGCGCCGAATGTGACCGGACCATGACCGTTCCTCACCAGTCGCCGTCACATTGCCCTATAGCGGCTGACCTCGGGTTTTCCCGCTCTACAGTCACGACATCGCCGACTTACCCACCCGTTCTCGTCCTTCTCGGAGGTCCCGATGTCACGCACATCCGCACTCGCCCACGCCCACGTCCGGACCGCCGTCGTGGCCGCCCTGCTGGTGCCGCTCGCCGCCTGCTCGTCGAACGCCGGCTCCGGCTCGCCGGACGACAAGCCGGCGTCGAGCGCCGACGACCGTCCCGTCACGGTCACCGTCACGCCCAAGGGAGACCAGGTGCGGGCGGGCGACTCCGTGCGGATCACGGCCGCGCACGGCCGGCTCACCGCGGTCACCGTCGCCGACGCCGAAGGTCACAAACTCACCGGCAAGCTCGCCGGCGACGGCCGGTCATGGGTCTCCGACCGCAAGTCCGTACCCGGCACGGCGTACTCGGTGACGGCGGCGACCAGGACCGAGGGCGGCACCGCCAAGAGCACCGAGGCCGCCTTCACCACGGCTCCCGCGAACAAGGTCAACAAAGTCGACTGGCGCCCGGGCACCGGCACCACCGTCGGCGTCGCCCAGCCGATCTCCCTGGTCTTCGACAACCCGGTCAAGAACAAGGCGGAGGTCGAGAAGCAGCTTCGGATCACCACCTCCAACGGCACCGAGGGGTCCTGGGGCTGGCTCCAGGACTGGTCGGGCAGGGACCGGGTGGACTGGCGGCCCAAGTCGTACTGGAAGCCCGGAACCAAGGTGACGCTCGACGCCCAGCTCAACGGCACCGACTCGGGCGCGGACGGCGGCTGGTTCGTACGCGACTACACGACCACCGTCACCATCGGCGCCCGGCAGATCGTCAAGGTCGACCTCGACGACCATCAGCTCACCCTCACGCGCGACGACAAGACCGTCCGGCGCATACCGGTCTCCGGCGGCACCCCCGGCGGCGACAAGCGCTCATGGCGCGGAACCGCCGTACTCATGGCCAAGGAGGGCACGATCAACATGAACTCCGAGACCGTGGGCCTCGCCGACGCCTACAACAAGATGGTCGACTACTCGATGCGGCTGACCTGGTCGGGCATGTACGCGCACGCCGCCCCGTGGAACGCCCGCTACTTCGGCAACACCAACCACAGCTCCGGATGCATAGGCATGAGCGACGCGAACGCGGCCTGGTTCTACCGACAGGTGCGGCCCGGCGACCCGTTCGAGATCACCGGCAAGGACACCAAGGGCGTCGTCGCGCCCGGGAACGGGTTCGGCGCCTGGAACCTCTCCTGGACCGAGTGGCAGCAGAAGAGCGCGCTGCGCCGGTGAGCGCGCGTACCGCCCGGCTCGCTCTCGTCGAAAGAGGACTCCTGGGACAGCTACCCGTATTGCCCGCGGGTGCCGCCGAACGACAAGACTCCGGAAGCCCGTCCATGCCCCCCGATCCCGGGCTTCCGGAGCCTCGGCTTCCCCCGGGCCCGCATCCGTTGCTCCCCTCCGCCGCGGGCCGTGGAAAGACGGTGGCACGACCGGCCTGTGGGGAACCTGAAGGTTCCTGAAGGGTCTTCAGGTTCCCCACAGGACCGAGCGGTCATGCTGATGCCATGCGGATACTGGTGGTTGAGGACGACCAGCGCCTGGCAGAGCTACTGCGCCGCGGACTGGTCGCCGAGGGCTACGCCGTCGACGTCGCGCACGAGGGCCCCCACGGTCTGGAGATGGCCCTGGACAACGACTACGACGCTCTCGTACTCGATGTGATGCTGCCGGGCCTCAACGGCTACCGGCTCTGCGCGCAGTTGCGGGAGGCCGGGATGTGGAACCCGGTGCTGATGCTCACCGCCAAGGACGGCGAGTACGACCAGGCCGAAGGTCTGGACATCGGCGCCGACGACTACGTCACCAAGCCCTTCTCCTTCGTCGCCCTCACCGCCCGGCTGCGCGCCCTGATCCGACGTGGCCGCCCGCAGCGGCCGTCCGTCATACGGATCGGTGACCTGGAGATCGACCCGGCCACCCGCCGCTGCCGCCGCGACGGCACCGAACTCGCCCTGACGGCCCGCGAGTTCGCCGTACTGGAATACCTCGCCCGCCATGACGGAGGGACCGTGACCAAATGCGAGGTACTGGAGCATGTGTGGGACGACCGCTTCGACGGCGACGTGAACATCGTCGAGGTCTACATCAGCGCCCTGCGCCGCAAGATCGACACCCCGTTCCAGCGTCGCACCATTCGCACCGTGCGCGGTGTCGGCTACCGCCTGGACGCCGATGAAGGGCCCCGGCCATGACGGCGCTGGGTGCGCTACGGCTTCTGGGCCGGTTCCGTCCGGCCACGCTGCGCATGCGACTGACCCTCTTGGCGGCCGTGCTCGCGGTGGTGCCCCTGACCGCGGCCGCCGCCGGCGTCGCCGTCGCGACCCGCGCCTCGCTGCTGCAGGACGCCCAGCAACGCAGTACGAGGCCGGACCTCAGCTACGCCGTGGTGGCGGAGGGAAGCCGACGAGTCCTCGACCGCGGCAAGCCCGTTCCCGAGTGCGGATCCACGTCACCCACGCCACGGGATCACCGGCAGGTCGGCTTCTGCACCTACCTGTACGACCTGAGCACCACGAAGCCGTCCATGCCGGGCAACCCCTCCGTCCACGACCGGCTGACCAGCCGTGGCGCGTTGTCCCTCACCCCATGGACCGACCCGTTCACCGGCCCGACTCCGATCCGGCAGGCCAACGCGTACGTCAACCTTCAGGGTTACGTCGTCATGGTCTACTCCCTCGAGTCCGCCCAGGCCCGCCTCAACACCTTGATCTGGTCCCTCATCGGCGGTGTGCCGGCCCTGACACTGCTGATCTCCGGCAGCACGTGGTGGGCGGTCGGCCGGGTGCTGCGCCCGGTGGAGACGATCCGGGCGGACTTCGCCGAGCTGAGCGCGCATCACCTCGACAGGCGGGTCCCCGTTCCCCGGTCCGGGGACGAGGTGGCCCGGCTGGCCGCGACGATGAACGCCACGCTGGAGCGCCTGCAGAGCGCGGTCGAACGGCAACGCCAGTTCACCGCGGACGCCTCACACGAGTTGCGGACCCCCCTCGCCTGTCTGCGCACCGAGCTCGAACTCGCCCTCAACGCCCCCGCATCCGCCGACTGGCCCCAGGTGGTCCGCGACGCGCACCAGGACACCATGCGACTGCAGGACCTCACCGAAGATCTCCTGCTCCTGGCCCGGCTCGACGCCGAACGCATCGGCGCGCGCCCGGACCGCGGCGTCGACCTCACCGACCTGGTCCGCGAGGAGACCGCCCGCCGCCGCACGACCCGCGATCTCACCGTCGACGTACAGTCCGTGCCCGGCCCCGTGACGGTCGACGGCCACTCCGCGCTGCTCGCCCGTGTCCTCGGCAACCTGCTCGACAACGCGGTACGCCACGCCTCCTCGACGGTCACTGTGCGACTGACTCACGACACGGACCAAGGAGTCGCGATCATCGACGTCCAGGACGACGGCGCCGGAATCCCGGCACAGGACCACGAACGGGTCTTCGAACGCTTCACACGACTCGACAACGCCCGCGCACGCGATAGGACCGGCGGCCTGGGCGGCACAGGGCTGGGTCTGGCCATCGCCCATCGCATCGCCACCGCCCATGACGGAACCCTCACCGTCACTCCCAGCCCCCGCGGCGCACATTTCACCCTCCGACTCCCTTGCAGGGCAACGTGGTCGAACCAGTAGGTCAGTCGCAGCAGTTCGCCGGTGTGGCGCGATCTCGCTTGTCGGTTCGATAAACCGTATTCGAATGATTGTCACTGCTTCGAAGTATGCACCTGGCTTCTCCGGGCGATGCGGCTCGACCGGCCATTACGGTCCTGCGGGTGGATGGATCACCGAAATCGCCGCCCCCGTTGCCACGCAAGGAGTAGCCCACCCCGATGACCGTGGACAGCAGCCCGGAAACCCAGGCCGCACCAGCCGTGCCGCAGCAGTCCCTCAGCACCGCCGCCGCGCGCAACCTCACCACCACCACGAAGTCCGCCCCGCAGATGCAGGAGATCACCTCCCGCTGGTTGCTGCGGATGCTCCCCTGGGTCGAGACCAAGGGCGGCGCCTACCGGGTCAACCGGCGGTTGCGTCACACCGTCGGCGACGGGCGCATCGAGTTCGTGCAGGAGGGTGCCACCGTCCGTGTCATCCCCCGGGAGCTCGGCGAACTGGCCCTGCTGCGGGGCTTCGAGGACCTGGACGTCCTCACCGCCCTCGCCGAGCGCTGTACCCAGCGCGACTTCGCCGCCGGCGAGGTCATCGCCGAGCGCGGCAGCCCGGCGGACCGGCTCCATCTCATCGCCCACGGGCGCGTGAGCCAGTCCGGTGAGGGCAAGTACGGCGGGGAGATCTCCGTCGCGGTGCTCGCGGACGGCGACCACTTCGGCGAGAACGCCCTTCTGGACGCAGACGCCCGCCACGACTACACGGCCACCGCCGAGACCGCCGGCACCCTCCTCACCCTCTCCCGCGCCGACTTCGCCGCCGTGCAGGGCTCGGCGCCCAGTCTTCAGGCGCACATCACGGCGTTCAGCTCCGCCACCCGGCGGCGGCAGAACAAGCACGGTGAGGCCGAGATCGCCATGTCGGCCGGTCATGTCGGCGAGGCCGACCTGCCGAGCGCCTTCGTCGACTACGAGCTGAAGCCTCGTGAGTACGAGCTCTCCGTCGCCCAGACCATCCTGAGGATCCACACCCGGGTCACGGACCTCTACAACGGGCCGATGAACCAGACCGAGGAACAACTCCGGCTGACCATCGAGGCGTTGCGCGAGCGCCAGGAGCACGAGCTCATCAACAACCGTGAGTTCGGACTGCTGCACAACGCCGACTTCAAGCAGCGCATCCAGACCCACTCCGGCCCGCCGACCCCGGACGACATGGACGATCTGCTCTGTCGGCGCCGCGGCACGAAGTTCTTCCTCGCCCACCCGAGGACGATCGCCGCGATCGGACGCGGCTTCAACGCCTGCGGGCTCTACCCGGACCACGTCGATCTGGGTGGGCAGTCCGTCCCGGCCTGGCGCGGGGTCCCCATCCTGCCCTGCAACAAGATCCCCATCAGCCGCGAACAGACCAGCTCCATCATCGCCATGCGCACGGGCGAGAAGAACCAGGGAGTCATCGGTCTGCGGCAGACCGGGCTGCCGGACGAGGTCGAGGAGGGGCTCTCCGCTCGTTTCATGGGCATCAACGAGCAGGCCGTCATCTCCTATCTCGTCAGCACGTACTTCTCCGCCGCGGTGCTGCTGCCCGACGCGCTCGGCGTGATGGAGAACGTGCAGATCGCCCGCGGACGCCACTGAGGACTTGCCGCGCTCACCGCACCGCCGCAAGGACACCGCAGCAAGGAGGAGTAGATGCCCGATCCCGGGCCCCGTGGCCCCTTCATCCCCGAGCAGCACTCGAGGCAGACCACCACCGCGCCGGACGTCCCCACGCCGAGGGTCCCCGATCTTCCCGTCGCAGCGGCAGCCTTCGGCCTCGCGGCGGTATCGCATCCGCCGATCGCTGCCCCGCCCCCTCTTGCGCCCCTTTCCCCACCGATCATCGACACGCCGTCTGCCACGCCTCCCGTACCCGCCAGCGAGCCAGCCCCTCGGCCGGTGCTGGGCGGACCGACCGGCCTCGGCACGACGTCGCTGTCCCTGGCACGCGGCTCGCAACCGACCTCTCCAACACAGCCAACGCCGCCACCCTCACCACCGCCGGTCGCCGCCACCGACCCGACCCCACCCCCCGCACTCGACCCGGGCCTTCAGCGGCTCCTGGGCGGCCCGGTCGGCCTGGGCACGGCCTCGCTGTCCCTGGCCCGCGCTCCACATCGGCTGCTGTCAGAACCCGTCCCGGTGCCCCCGGTCTCCGCGCCGCCCGCCGAGGGCGAGGCCGTGCCCGGCCTGTACCACCACCCGGTGCCGGAGCCCGACCCGGTCCGTGTCGAGGAGGTGAGCAACCGCATCAAGCGCTGGGCCGAGGACGAGGTGCAGCTCTATCCCGAGGAGTGGGAGGGCCAGTTCGACGGCTTCTCCGTCGGGCGGTACATGGTCGGCTGTCACCCCGACGCTCCCACGGTCGACCACCTGATGATCGCCACCCGGCTGATGGTCGCGGAGAACGCCGTCGACGACTGCTACTGCGAGGACCACGGCGGCTCCCCCGTCGGCCTCGGCGGACGTCTCCTCCTGGCGCACACCGCGCTCGACCCGCTCCACACCACCCCGGAGTACGCGCCGGCGTGGGAGGAGTCGCTCGGCTCGGACCCACCGCGGCGCGCCTATCGCAGCGCGATGGACTACTTCGTCCGGGCCGCCTCGCCCTCGCAGACCGACCGCTACCGCCACGACATGGCCCGGCTGCACCTGGGCTACCTGGCCGAGGCCGCCTGGGCCGAGACCGATCACGTCCCGGAGGTGTGGGAGTACCTGGCGATGCGCCAGTTCAACAACTTCCGCCCCTGCCCCACCATCACCGACACCATCGGAGGCTACGAACTACCAGCGGACCTTCACGCACGGCCCGAGATGCAACGGGTCATCGCGCTGGCCGGGAACGCGACCACCATCGTCAACGACCTGTACTCCTACACCAAGGAACTCGCCAGCCCCGGCCGTCATCTGAACCTGCCGGTCGTCATCGCCGAACGGGAGAAGCTCTCGGACCGCGACGGCTATCTCAAGGCGGTCGAGGTCCACAACGAACTCATGCACGCCTTCGAGGCGGCAGCGGCCGACCTCGCCGCGGCCTGCCCCCTGCCCCCCGTGGTGCGCTTCCTCAAGGGCGTGGCCGCGTGGGTCGACGGCAACCACGACTGGCACCGCACCAACACCTACCGCTACAGCCTGCCCGCCTTCTGGTAAGGAACGGACACCTCTGTGACCACAGAAATCACCCCCACCGTCTCTGCGACGATCCCGGCCCCCGCGACCCCCTACCAGGGGGACATCGCCCGGTACTGGAACAACGAGGCGAGGCCGGTGAACCTGCGCCTAGGTGACGTGGACGGTCTCTACCACCACCACTACGGCATCGGCGACATCAACCATGCCGCTCTCGGCGACCCGGAACACAGCGAGTACGAGAAGAAGCTCATCGCGGAACTGCACCGACTCGAGTCCGCCCAGGCCGAAGTCCTCCTGGACCACCTCGGTACCGTCGGCAGCGACGACACTCTCGTCGACGCCGGCTGTGGGCGCGGCGGATCCATGGTCATGGCCCACCAGCGCTTCGGCTGCAAGGTGGAGGGAGTCACCCTGTCCGCCACCCAGGCCGAGTTCGGCAACAGGCGGGCCCGGGACCTGCGGATCCAGGACCATGTGCGCTCCCGGGTGTGCAACATGCTCGACACTCCCTTCGAGAAGGGCAGCGTCACCGCCTCGTGGAACAACGAGTCGAGCATGTACGTCGATCTGCACGACCTGTTCGCCGAGCACTCCCGCTTCCTCAAGGTGGGCGGCCGGTACGTGACCATCACCGGCTGCTGGAACCCACGCTACGGCCAGCCCTCGAAGTGGGTCTCCCAGATCAACGCCCACTTCGAGTGCAACATCCACTCCCGCCGTGAGTACCTGCGGGCCATGGCCGACAACCGGCTCGTGCCGCAGACCGTGGTCGACCTCACCCCGGACACACTGCCCTACTGGGAGCTGCGGGCCACGTCCTCACTGGTCACCGGGATCGAAGAGGCGTTCATCGAGTCCTACCGCGACGGCTCCTTCCAGTACGTGCTGATCGCGGCCGACCGCGTCTGACCGGCCCGTAACCGGGAACTTGGCTTTCTCCCCCTCATGAACGACGGGGAGAAAGCCAATGTGCGTCCGGACGGTCAGCTGTCGGCTCGGTGCGCGTGCGCCTGCGCGAGGAGGAGGTAGCTGCTGGCGGTCCACGTGTAGGCGCGGTCGCGCAGGCCCGTACCGGTGAGGGCGTCGAAGTTCTCGGCGAACCCGTGGGTCTCGCACAGGGCACGGAAACGGGCGCTGATGTCGTCGGCGAGCCGATCGTGACCGGCGCGGCGCAGCCCGTCCTCGACGAGGACCGTCGCGGGGGCCCAGATCGGGCCGCGCCAGTAACCGTCGGCCAAGTAGTGCGGTGACGTGGGCAGTTCGGTGGCCAGGCCGTACGGCGTCAGGTGGGCCTTGATGCGGTCGGCGAGCGTACTGGCGATCTCGGCGGGCAGGTGCTCGCCCAGCGCGATGGGCATCAGGTCAAGAAGGCCGGCGCTGCCCCAGGCGTCCCCGGTACCGGCCGAGCGGGCGACGAACCTGTCCCCGGTCCAGAGCTGGTCGAGCAGGGCGGACTGTGTCTCCTCGGCCGCGGCATGCCATCGGTTCGCCTCGTCCGGTCTGTTCAACACCGTTGCCAGGTCGGCGAGTTCGTGCATCTGGAGAGCGAGGAAGGCGGCCAGGTCGGCGGTGACGACCACGCGTTCGGGGTCGAAGGTGGTGGCGTTGTCCCAGCCGCTGTCGTTGCCGTGCTGGTAGTGGGGAAGGTCGGCGCCGGGGGCGCGGCGGGCGGTGAGCCAGAAGCCGGTCCAGCGTGCCAACCGCTCGTACGCTTCGGTCAGTTCGGCCTCGTCGAGGGGCACTGGCAGTCGGCGGCGCAGGTGGCCGAAGGCCCAGCCGTGGATGGGCGGCTTGACGAAGTTGTAGAGGACCTCGGAGTGGGTGACCGAGTCCGGCAGGGCACCGCTGTCGTCCTGGTGGTCGAAGGGCAGGTGGAACTGGTCGCGGGCCAGTTCGGGGCAACCGGACGCCAGGGCCAGGGCGTTGAAGCAGTGGTCCCAGCTCCAGACCTTGTCCATCCAGTGCTTGGACATCAGCACTCCGGGACGGGTGACCAGGCCCTTCGCCGCCACGGTCGCCGACCAGACGACGTAGGCGGCCAGTTCGGCGGCCGGGGTGGCGGCCGAGCGCCAGGGGGCCACGGCGTCGACGAAGGCGGCGAAGGCTCCTCGCGCGGACTCCACGATCTCGTCGAAGGAGGCCGAGGAGGTGTACGGCGGTCTGGCTGTGTCGAGTTCCTCGATCGCGATCTCCCAGCCGCCGTCCGACTGCGCGGTGACGACGACACCGCGCTCGCCGCCGCCCAGGGCCTGGTCTCCGGCCGCGCGGGCGATCGTGCCGGACAGCACGGTGACGCGGTAACGGCGTCCGGTCTCGTAGGAGGTGAAGACGTACCCGTCCGACGCCGGATCGTGGAAGAAGTACGTCCCGCTGAACGGGGTCAGCACGGGTGCGGCGGCGAAGGCGCCGAAGTCCAGGCCGCGTCCCCGCAGCCGTACGGTGTCCGGTGTCTCGTAGGCGAGGTCGACGCGTCCGCTCGCGGCGATCCAGCTCAGCAGGCCCGGCGTCGCCTCGACGCGGGTCTCCGCGCGGACGGCCGATGCCGTGTCCAGGGGGGCCAGGCGCAGAACGGCGTGCATGCCGTTCTGGTGCGAGACGAGGTGGAGGTCCTCGGCGTACGTCTTCTCCGCGATCACGGGCGAGATGTCGAACCAGGATCCGTAGGTGCTGAACGGGATGTCGTGGACGGAGAAGGCCGGGCCGGAGGGGGCGGCGGTCATGGGGCGTGACTCGTTTCTCGAGCAGGGGGCTGGTGGGGCTCAGTCCTTCACGGCACCGGCGGTCACGCCGGCGGCGACGTAGCGCTGGGCGAGGACGAGGATGACCGCGGCCGGCAGGGAGGCCATGACCGCGGTGGCCATGATGGCGTTCCACTCCTGGTTGTTGTTGCCGATGTAGTGGTAGATGCCGAGGGTGATCGGCTCATGGGTGCCGCCGTTGACCAGGGTGCTGGCGAAGACGAAGTCGGACCAGGACCACAGGAAGGCGAAGAGGGAGACCGTGACGACGGCGTTGCGGCTGATCGGCAGGACGACGGACCAGAAGGTGCGCAGGGCTTGGGCCCCGTCGACCTGTGCGGCCTGGAGCAGCTCGCGCGGGATGCCGGACATGAACGCGGTGAAGATCAGGACGGCGAAGGGGACGGCCAGGGTGGAGTCGGCGATGATCAGGCCGGGGACGGACTGGAGCAGACCGAGCTGGAGGTAGATGGCGTAGAAGCCCATCGCCATGATGATGCCGGGGATCATCTGCGCGGCCAGCAGGACGAAGCTCAGGATGCCGCCGCCGCGCGGGCGGAGCTTGGCCAGGGCGTAGCCGGCGGGCGCGGACAGGGCCACGGTCAGGACGACGGTGCCCAGGCCGATGACGAGACTGGTGCCGAGGTAGGGCAGTTGCTCGTCGAGGACGGTGCGGTAGCCGGCAAGGGTGCCGTGGGTGGGGAACAGGTCGGGCGGGCTCTTGCGCATGTCCTGGTCGCGGGTGAAGGAAACGTTGATCATCCAGTAGACCGGGAAGAGCATGATCGCGGTCAGCAGGACGCCGATCGTGGTCTTCCCCCACGTACGGCTGCGGGTTCGGCTCATGACAGCGCCTGCTTTCTCTGCGCCCGGACGTAGATCAGACCGAAGACCAGGGCGGCGACGACGAGCAGGTTGCCCACTGCCGCTCCGGGGCCGAAGGCGGGCAGCAGGTTGCCGAAGCCGAGCTGGTAGGACCAGGTGGCGAAGGTGGTGGAGGAGTCGGCCGGGCCGCCCTTGGTCATGATCCAGATGATGTCGAAGACCTTGAGGGTGTAGATCAGCCCCAGCAGCAGGGTGATCGCGGACACCGGGCGCAGCAGCGGGAAGGTGATCCGCCAGAACCGCTGCCAGGCGTTCGCGCCGTCGATGGCGGCAGCCTCGTACAGCGAGGTCGGGATGGACTGGAGGCCGCTGTAGAGCACGACCAGGTTGAAGGGGACGCCGATCCAGATGTTCGCGATGATCACCGAGGTCAGTGACCAGGACGGCGAGGTCAGCCAGTTCACCGGGTCGAAGCCGAGGCCGCTCAACAGGGCGTTGACGACGCCCGATTCACTGTTGAGCATCCACGACCAGGTGGAGGCCGAGACGATCAGCGGCAGCAGCCACGGGACCAGGAACAAGGCGCGGAGCGTGGCCGAGAGCCGGAAGTTCTGGTGGAAGAAGACCGCGAGGGCGAGCCCGATGACGTACTGGAAGACCAGGCATACGGCGGTGAACACCACGGTGTGCAGCAGGGCCGGTGCGAAGGTCGGGTCGTCGAGGATCTCGCGGTAGTTGTCCAGGCCGATGAAGGGCGCGTCGCCCTGGACGAAGGAGCGGACGGTGTAGTCGCGCAGGCTCAGGTCGAGGTTGCGGTAGAGCGGATAGGCGTAGAAGAGGGCGAGGTAGAGGGTCACCGGGGCGAGGAAGCCCCAGGCGGCCCACTGGGTGGAGGCGGGGCGGCGGCGCTTGCCGCTGCCGTCCGGGGGTGGGGCGGCGGCCGCCCCACCCTTCTGGACGCCCTCGGACCGGCGGTCCGGGAGCTGTGTCGTGTGGTTCATCAACGACCCTTGTGGTCGGGTTACTTGACGGCGGACTGGGCCTCGGACAGCGCGTCCTCGGGCGACTTGGAGCCACTGAGGGTGGACTGGACGGCCTTCCACAACTGCTCGGAGATCTTGGGGTACTTGGTGCCGAGGTCGTCGCTGGTACGGCCCTTGGCCGCCTTGACCGCGTCGACCCACGGCTTCAGGTCGGCGTTCGCGGCCACCTGCTTGTCCTGGACCTCGCTGGTGGGGGCCACGTAGGACAGCGTGGTGTCGGTGTCGTAGAGGTTGTCGCCGCTGGTCAGGCAGGTGACCAGCTTCTGGGAGGTGGCGTAGCGGCCGCTGTCGTCCTGGACCGGGATGGTGACGAACTCGCCGCCGGTGGGGGCCGCCGCGCTGCCGCCGGTGGCGCCGGGGATGGGCAGCACGCCGAAGTCGAAGCCGGCCTTCTTGGCGCCGGCGAGCTGCCAGGTGCCGTTCTCGGCGAAGGCGTAGTCGCCGGTCGTGAACTCCTGCCAGCTGGTGGTCTGGGTGTTGTTGAGGACCGAGTTGGGGGCGTAGCCGTCCGACAGCCAGTCCTTCCACAGGGTCAGCGCCGAGACGCCCTGTGCGGAGTCGAGTTCGGTGAGCTTGGCGCCCGAGCCCCAGAACCAGGGCAGGAACTGGAAGCTGCCCTCCTCGGTGCCGATGGCGGAGAAGGTGATGCCCTTCTTCCCGGCCTTCTTCACCTTCGCCAGGGCCGCCGTCAGCGAAGGCCAGTCCTTGATCGAGGCGACGTCGACGCCAGCCGCCTTCAGGACGTCCTTGTTGTAGTAGAGGGCGAGGGTGTTGGCGCCGATCGGGGTGCCGTAGGTCTTGCCGCCCGACTGGCCGGCCGCGAGCAGGTTGGGGTCGACCTTGGAGGTGTCCAGCTTGTTGTCGTCGGTCGTGGTGAGCACGCCCGCCTCGGCCATGGTCGACACCACCGGGTTGTCGACGATGAGGACGTCCGGGGAGTTGCCCTGCTGGGCGGCCAGCAGGGTCTTGTTGCCCAGGTCGCTGGTGTCGAAGGCGGTTCGCTTGACCTTCACTCCGGCCTCGGTGCCGCACTTGTCCAGCAGCTTGGCCCAGTCGGAGGACTTGTCGAACTGCGGGTAGGGGTCCCAGATGGTGTACGTGCCGCTGCCGGCGTCCTTGGTGTCGCTGCTGCCGGAGCCGGAGGAGCAGGCGGTGGCGGTGACGGCCACGGCGAGGGCGGTCACGGCCGCGGCGGTCAGACGGCGCTGTCTGGAGGAGCTGTTCATCGCGAGGGTTCCTTTGTTCTGGGCATGCGGGTGCCGCGGGCACGGGTGGGTGAGGGCATGGGGTGCCGAGGGCACGGGGTGGTGAGCGGGAGCGGGCACGGCGAACAGCGCGGTGAGCGTTCGGGCGCCCGGTGAGGTGAGGTGAGGTGGACTACGGGGGTGGGGTCAGGAGGCCGAGCCCGGCCCGGTGCTGGCCCGCAGGGAGATGGGCGGTACGAGGAGATGGTGCCGGGGCGGCGTGTCGGGGTGGTCGAGCCGCTCCACCAGCAGGTCGACGGCGAGCCGGCCCATCTCCTCGGCCGGTACGTCCGCCGCGGTGAGCTGCGGGGTCACCGTCTCCGCCCACCGGCCGGCGACGACTCCGGTGACGGAGAAGTCGCGCGGCACATGGCGGCCCGCCCGGGCGAGCCCCCGGTACAGCCCGCCGAGGGCGGCCTCGTTCAGGGTGACCAGTGCCGTGGTGGCGGGGTCGTCGTGCAGGATGCGTTCCACGCAGGTCTGGCCGGAGGCGGCGTCGTCCCCGCAGCAGTACGTCCGGACGGTGAGCCCGCGTTCGGCGGCGGCCTTGGTGAAGCCGTCCAGACCGCGGTGCGCGGACTCGTACCCGGCCCGTAGCAGCTGCTCGGGGCGGTTGACGAAGGCGATCCGGCGGTGGCCGAGATCCGCCAGGTGGTGCACACACGCCGCGGTCAGCGCGGTGTGGTCCAGGCCGACCCACCAGCTGCCCTCCAGGTGGGCGGTGCGGCCGATGGCGACGGCGGGGAAGTCCAGGGCGGCCAGGTGGTCGACCCGGTCGTCCTGCAGTCTGATCTCCATCAGGATCGCGCCGTCGACCCGCCGTTCCCCCAGCAGCCGCTGGAACGAGCGATCGCTGTCCACGCCGCTCGGGGAGAGCAGGACGTCGTAGTCGTAGGCTGCCGCGGCCTCCACCACACTGCCGATGAAGTCCAGCTGCATCCCTGTGTAGTGGTTCCCGGCCGGCGGGAACACCAGGCCGATCGTGCTGGTACGCCCGTTGGCCAGGGCACGCGCACTGGCGTTGGGCCGGTAGCCCAGCTCGTCGATGACCTCCTGGATCTTCCGGCGGGTGTCGTCGGAGACCGGACGCTTGCCGCTGAGCGCATACGAGACGGTGCTCCGCGAGACACCGGCTCGCCGGGCGATCTCACCGATGTTCACGGGTGGCTCCTTGCTCGAACCGGTTCGGCTCCTCGGTGGAGACAGTACTCGCCGGTCGTGAGAGTAGAAGGGTGAAACGGGGGTGGAACGTCTGCGAGGGCCGATCGTCGAACCGGTTCGCGTGAAGTGAAGGTAGGAACATGCCGGACGCCTGTCAACACCTCCGGCGGCAACTTTCCCGTCCGTCAGAAAGCCGGATTTCTTCGTGCCTGGGGGATTGCTGGCCAGGATTCCCGGTGCTAGCTTCCCCGAACCGGTTCGATGAAGTGATCCTTCCGACGACCCCACGCCGGTTCCGCACCTCCCTCGGAGCCACAGAGGCGCCAACCCCCCGCCGCCCAGCAAGTTCCCCGTTGCCCCACTCCCGAGATCGAACCGGTTCGACGCACCCGACACTCCAGGATTGAGGACGCAATCCATGCCACCCGCTGACAGATCAGCCCAGCGCCGCGCCCCGGCCGCCGTGGCGCTGGCCCTCGGCGCCGGCCTGCTGGCCGCGCCCGCCTCCCCCGCGCAGGCGGCCGAGACGCCGCAACCCATCGCCCACTACACCTTCGACCAGGACGATCCCGCCTCCGGGAAGATCACCGACACGTCCGGCAACGGCCTGACGGCGACCCTGGTGAACGGCTCCACCGCCCAGTCCGTCGACGGCGCCACCGGCGGCAAGGCGCTCGCTCTGCCCGGCGGCGCACCCGACTCCGACGGCGCGTACGTCCGCCTCCCCCGCGAAGTCGTCGGCGACGCGGCCGACCTGACGGTCTCCGCCCGCGTGAAGTGGAGCGGCGACAAGTCGTCCTGGCAGCGGATCTTCGATCTGGGCACCAACACGACCAAGTACCTCTTCGCCACCCCGTACAACGGCAACGGGCTGCTCCAGACCTCCGTGACCACCGGCGGAGGAGGCGCGGAAGCACAGGTCCGCGGTTACGCGCCGCTCCCCGCCGACCAGTGGCGGACCGTCACCGTCACCCTCGACACCTCCGCCAAGCGGCTCACCACCTACCTCGACGGCGTGGCGGTCTCCTCCACCGCGACCAGCATCAAGGCCAAGGACGTACTGGACACTTCGGCCACCGCCGCCGGCTACATAGGCAAGTCCTTCTGGCCGGACCCGCTGCTCAAGGGCGCGGTCGACGACTTCACGGTCTGGCACTCGGCGCTGAGCGCCGAGCAGGTGGCCGGTACCGTCGGAACCGTGCCGACCGTTCAGGAGCTGTCCAAGACGTCCTTCGACGTCCGTACGACGACCGGCACCGCGCCGGCCCTCCCCGCCGCCGTCCGTGCCACCTTCTCCGACGGCTACGACCGCGACGCGCCGGTCACCTGGGACGCCGTGCCGTCCGACAAGTACGCCCGACCGGGCACGTTCACCGTGGCCGGAACCGCGGCCGGGCGCGCCGTGAAGGCCACCGTCACCGTGGTCCGCGAGGGGGCTCTGACCGTCGACCTCGCCTCGGACACCGGCGCGTTCCACGGCGGCGCGTCCGGCACGCTCTACGGCGTGTACGGACCGGACGTCCCCACCAACAACCTCATCGAGGGCATGGGCCTGCGCACGGTCTCCACGAAGGCCCAGGACGGCCCGCAGCATCCGGGGGCCGACGCGCTGGAGGTGGTGAAGCCGCTGGCCGACTCCACCGACGGCGACGTGTACATCTACATGACGGACATCCACCGTGGCTTCCCGTACGAGTGGCCCGGCGACACCCCCGCGGAGAAGCTGAAGCTCTACGAGGAGAAGATCGCCAAACAGGTCGACCAGGTGCTCCAGCTGCCGAAGCAGTACCAGGACAACATCGTCTTCGTGCCGTTCAACGAGCCCGAGGGCAACATGTTCGGTACCGGTCAGTGGAGTTACAACAAGGTCAGCTGGCTGAACGATCCCGACGACTACTTCGCCGCCTGGGACTCCGCCTACAAGCTGATCAAGGGCAAGATGCCGGACGCGCGTATCGCCGGCCCCAACACCAGTGTTCTCTACGACCAGGTGAAGGGCTTCCTCACGCACACCCTGGCCGCCGGCACCCTCCCGGACGTCATCACCTGGCACGAGCTGAGCCACCCGGAGGCGGTGCGGCAGAGCGTCGCCAAGTACCGGGTGTGGGAGAAGGAGTTGTTCAAGGGCACCGCGCGTGAGGGCACTCAACTCCCCATCAACATCAACGAGTACGCCTTCAACTACCACACCTCCGTCCCCGGCCAGATGATCCAGTGGGTGTCCGCGATCGAGGAGTCCAAGGTGGACGCCGACATCGCGTACTGGAACATCGACGGCAACCTTTCCGACTCCGCGGTGCAGTCCAACCGCGGCAACGGCCAGTGGTGGCTGCTGAATTCATACGCCTCGATGAGCGGGCACACGGTCGCGGTGAACCCGCCGTTCCCCGGCCAGAACTACACCATGCAGGGTGTCGCCACCCTCGACGAGAAGAAGAAGCAGGCGCGGCTGGTCTTCGGCGGCTCCACCGGCAAGGGCCACATCACCTTCGCCGGCGTCCCCAAGAAGGTCTTCGGCAAGAGCGTGCACGCCTGGGTCCGCGAGATCGACTGGAGCGGCCAGATCGGCGACAACTCGGGACCGAAGCTGCTCACGGAGACGAATCTGAAGGTCGGCGCCGACGGCACGGTCTCCGTCGACTTCGGCGACGGCACGCTGCCGACGCTGAAGGAGTCGTCGGCGTACGAGATCGTCCTGAGCCCGGCCGGGGAGGCGAAGGGCACGCAGACCGCGCCGGTGCGCTGGCAGGGTTCGTACGAGGCGGAGGACGCGGCGCACACGGGGTCGGGCTACTCGAAGAACGGTCCGGAGGGCTCCACGAGTGATGTGTCGAAGTTCTACACCTCCGGCGGCTACGACGTCGGCGGTCTGCGTACCGGCTCGGACGTCACGCTTGACTTCAGCGTGGACGTCCCCGAGGACGGCACGTACGACTTGAGCGTCTTCGCCAACTCCCTCAACACCTTCGACAAGGTGAAGGAGCAGGGGCCCACCAACGTCTTCCTCCGGGTCGACGGATCGGCGGCCACCGAGCAGGAGTTGTCCATGCCGCTCGGCTACAAGTGGGTGGTGTGGGACCACACCGACACCAAGGTGAAGCTGACCAAGGGCAAGCACACCCTGACGCTCGCCGCCAAGAGCCTGGACGGCAAGCGGGTCACGAAGGGCGACGCGATCGTGGACCGGCTCACGCTGTCCCTGCCGAGCGCGACCGCCGACACCCGGGTGTACGAGGGCGAGTTGGCCTGGCTCGGCGGCGGAGCGCGCTCGGTGTACGACGTGCCGAAGCGGGCGGCCACCGGATCGGGCGCGGCCCGGCTGGCGAAGGGCCAGACGGCCACGTTCTGGGTCTACTCCCCCGCCGACCGCGAGGCCACCCTCGACATCGGCACCCTCGGCGGCGCGAACGGCCGGGTCTCGGTCAACGGACACGAGGTGCTGCGGCTGTCCAAGGACCGGCGTGCCGTGGCAGTCTCCCTCTCGGGCGGCGTCAACAAGGTGACGGTGACCGGCGGTTCGACCCCGACGCTCGTCGACCGGATCACGGTCACGCCCACCGAGGGCGCGCTGCCGGTGCGGACGTACGAGGCACAGGACGCGGCGCTCGCCGGTACGGCGAAGCTCGCGCCCCTGTCGCTCGCCACCGACGGTACGGCGATCACCGGCATCGGCGGCGACCCGGGCAATGGCAACACCGCGACGTTCAAGGTCGCCGCGGACAAGCCCGGTCTGTACGCGCTGCGCATCCGCTACTCCAACCCCGAGCAGTCCGAGGCCACCCACTACAACCCGGACCCGCTCGCCCGGCACGCGGACATCTCCGTCAACGGCGGCGCGATCCAGCGGGTCGGCTTCCCGCACACCTTCCACCAGAACGACTTCTGGGAGCTGACCGTCCCGGTCCAGCTGAAGAAGGGACAGAACACGGTCTCCTTCCGGTCCGAGGAACTGCCGAACTTCGACGGCAAGACGTACGCCTCGGACACCTTCCCCGGCGTGCTGCTGCGCTCGCGCTACGCCCCGCTGATCGACCGGATCGCCGTGGCGCCGTACGCACGGGAGGTGCGCTGAGGAAATGACCACCGGCGGCGACGCCAGGCGCACCACGGTCGGATAGCGGGCACCTCCTCCCCCAGGCCCCCTCGACAGGTACGCGCGCTCCGCCTCCGGTAGGCACACGCCACGCCCGGTTCCGCCTCGATCGGCGGAACCGGGCGTCGCAGCATGCGCAGCGCGCCGCCCTCGCTCGCGCCGTTCAGTGCTCCCGCTTGCCGTGGTAGTGCTCGGCGAGACGTGCGAGTGCGACGGCGGCGAGGAGGAGGCCGAAGTCGCGCAGCGCGATGTCGTAGTAGTCGGGGATGGTCAGGAGGTTGACGATGATGCCCGCCAGCCAGCCGGCCACCAGCCAGGCTCCGAAGCGGGGCGCGACGGCCACGGCGACACCCGCCACGATCTCGATCACGCCGACGGCGTACATGGCTGCCTGGGCGCTGCCGGGAACGACGTCGTCGATCCACGGCGCGAGGTAGGCGGGCCAGTCCACGAGCAGGTTGGCGAACTTGTCCAGCCCGAACAGGATCGGCGCCACCGCGAACGCGGTGCGCAGGATTGCGAACGCCTGATAGCCGGGGTCGGCGAGCAGCTCACGCCGCGGGGTGGCGGCCGTGGCGCCTGTGGATACGGAGGCCATGACGACCCTCTCCTTCTATCGACAACTCTCATTACTTATAGAAGCCCCGTTCCCTTCTTTAGTCAATGGCTGTTGGTTTTACACTGGTGTTCGTGGACGACCCGATGGAAGTACGCGATGCCGATGTCTCCGCCGTCGCCGCTCTCGATGAGCCGACGCGCAGGAGGCTGTACGACCATGTGGTGCGCCAGCCCGAGGCCGTGAGCCGTGACGACGCGGCCGCCGCGCTCGGCCTGGCCCGCCAGACCGCCGCGTTCCATCTCGACCGCCTGGCCGATGAGTCACTGCTCGACGTGGTCTACGAGCGGCGCAGCGGGCGGGCGGGGCCGGGGGCGGGCAGGCCGGCCAAGCTGTACCGGCGTTCGACCAAGCAGATCGCCGTCAGCTTCCCGGACCGGCGCTACGAGCTCGCCGGGCGACTCCTCGCCCAGTCCGTGGAGGAATCCGCGGCGACCGGCGCACCGGTGCGGGAGGTACTGCACCGCAAGGCCGAAGAACTCGGCGAACAGTTGGGCGAGCCCGGCGGTGGAGGTCTTTTCGATCTGCTGGAGCGGTACGGGTTCGAGCCACGGCACGAGGAAGGTGCCATCGAGCTCGGCAACTGCCCGTTTCACGCCCTGGCCCGTGAGTCGACCCAGACGGTTTGCGGCATGAACCTGCATCTGCTGCGTGGTGTCCTGCACGGGCTGGGCGAGCGCGAGTACACGGCCTGTCTGTCACCCCGCCCGGGCCGGTGCTGCGTCCGCCTGGAGCCCGTCGCGTGATCGCGCCGGCTGGAACGCCCACGTGATCTACCCATCGCACCCGGCTGGGATACTGGTGCGATGAGTAACGCCGACGACGACAAGAGACCCTCCGACCAGGTCAACGGGCTCACCCCGGAGCAGGCCGGTGTGGTGCAGTACGAGCGCGACGGAGTGTGGGTCGTGGTCGCGCACGGCAACTACGACATGAACTCGCTCCCTCCGCTCGCGGAGGCGTTGCAGACCGCGGCTCCGAAGCGCGCCAGGGTCGTGGTCGATGCCGCCGACGTCACCTTCGCCGATTCGACGTTCCTGAATCTCCTGCTGGACATTCACCGCCGGACCGAGCTGCGTCTGGCCGCGCCGCCTCCGCACCTGCGGCGCGTACTGGAGCTGACCGGGGCCGATACGGTGCTCGACATCCGTGCCACCGTGGAAGACGCCGTGGCCTGACCCTCTCGGCATTCACGTCCTGCGGAGGGGATCGAGCACCGATGCGGGTGGCAGGGTGCGGCGCATGATTTCGTGGGCCGTGGACACCAGACCGCAACCCTGGTGGGCCGCGTAGGCGCGGAGGGCCGAGTGCGCCTCGGTCATGGTGAGTCCGCAGCTCTCGGCGAGCATGCCGGAGGCGACTTCGACGACGGCCTTGTTGGCGACGGCGGCCTGGGTGCGCGTGTCGATGTCGGTGGTCCGCAGCCGATCGGGATCCCAGTGCACCAGGGCCAGGGCCGCGACGTCGGCCAGGGCCTGCGCGAGGCCCAGATCGGTGTCCGGCAGTAGCCTGGGCCGGCCCAGCAGGAGGTTCACCGACCCGATCAGTCGACGGTCGACCCGCAGCGGCAGCGCGTGTGCGGCGCGGTAGCCGCAGCGCTCCGCCAGTGGCGCCCACTTCGGCCACCGATCACCCTCGGCGCGCAGGTCGGGTGCGTCGACGGGGTGGCTGCCGCGGAAGCAGTCCAGGCAGGGCCCCTCGTCGGTGTGCAACTGGAACAGTTCCACCAGGGCGGCGGTTCGTCGGTGACGGCCATGGTCCGCAGCTCGCCCCGGCTGTTGGCCATCATCACGCCGACCGCGTCGGCACCGACGATCTCCACACAGTGCCGCGCCAGGCGCTCCAGGAGGATCACCGGGTCGACGTCCTCGGCCAGGCAATCGGCGAGGTCGACGAACGCGCCGGCGAGCTGGGCTTCGCGGTTCATCACTGTTCACCGTCCTCTGCGCTGCCAGGCCGGTCGTCGCGCGAGGCGTACCCCGGGGTGAACCTCCGTGTGATCGGCCTGTGCGGCAGAAAGACGCTACTCCGTCCCACAGTGCTTCGGGGCGAAGTGTGCGCACGGTCAGGCGGCGGCGGTGAACGCGGTGGCGATGGCGGTGTCGGCGCGGGCGTGGACGACCAGGCGGAACCCGCTGGTGACGGCGTTGGCCTCGAGAAGACGGCGTGCGGCGGCGCTGGCGGTCGCGACGGACATGACGACGCCGAGGTCCCTGCACATCCGGTGGACGCGCAGTACGACGCTGATCACCGCGCCCACCGCAGCCCCGTCATCGAGAACGATGACGACGGGCGTCGGCTTGTACGCGTGGATGAGATCGCTCATACGCGTCAGGAGAAGGGCCCGGCGGCTGACGCCGGGGTTCTCGTGGACTCTGATGACGAGCACGCCCCGCTCAAGTGAAGAGGACAGCATCACGACTCCCAAGGCTTCGCTGACGGATCACCCATACTCGGACTACCCCGTACAACTTCGGCAATGCATCGCACAACGGGCGACCGCGAGGCCAGGCCCTCAGCGCTCCCCGAGCAGTACGCGCACCGACTCCCACGCCGTGTCCGCGACCGGCCGCAGCGCCTCGGCTGTCGCGCCGTCGCGGGCCCGATGCGACATGCCCTGGATGATCACCCCGGTGAACTCGGCGATCGCGCGGGCGTCAGTGCCCTCGGGGAGGGCGCCCGCGTCGATGTCGGATCTGATGCAGGTCTCCAGGCGGTCGATGTTGGCGTTGCGCAGATCGCGGAGCCGGTCGGCGACCTGCTGGCCGGCGTCGGAGACCCGGGTGGCGGAGCCGATGACCAGGCAGCCACCGGGACCGTCGATCTGGGTGTAGACGTCGGCCGCCTCGTACAGCAGGCGCCGGATCAGCGCGGCGGAGGCCTTCTCCTCCTCGAAGGCGCGCTGCATGAAGCTGCCCCGGCCGTTGTTGTAGAACTCGACGGCGGCGAAGAAGAGGCCCTCCTTGCTGCCGAAGGCGGCATAGAGGCTGGGGGCGTTGATCCCCATCTCCCGGGTGAGGGTGGCCACCGAGGTGCCGTCGTAACCGTGCCGCCAGAAGGCGAACATGGCCTTCTCCAGGATGTCTTCGAGATCGAACTTACGGCCCTGGCCGCGTACGCCTGCCATCAGGTGCTCCCACGTCGTTGGTGAGCGTGCTCTGTCGGGGGGCGCGGCCGGGACGCGGCTTCACGCCGGTGTGATCCATTATTCATGTAGCGATCGATAAACGAATGATAGTGTCGCCGAGCCGGTGAGAGGAATCGGTACGCCGAACAGGCGTGATTCCTCGCCGCACCTTCATGCGCCCCGCGGCGCGGCGACAGAGAGGTCGCCGACCGCGCCGCATCATGCCTGCACACCGTGAGGACTCTCTCCATGCACAACAGTGCGTCTTTCACCGATGGCTTAACCCGCCGTCACTCCGCCTCCCCCACCTGGACCGTGGAGGCCATCAAACAGGTCAGGTACCACGTCGTCGAGGCGTCCGGCCTGTTCGAGCCCGACAGCACTCTGCTGCTCACGGGCTGCGCGGACGCCCCGCTGCGACCCGGCGACCGGCGTCTGGTGGTGATCGACTCCACCGTTCACACACTCCACGGGGAGCGCATCGCCCGCTACCTGGACCATCACGGCATCGACGTCACCCTCCTTCCCTTACGCGCGGACGAGAGCGTCAAGCGGTGGAACCTGGTGACGGACGTGGTCGACGCGATGAACGACTTCGGCATCGACCGCAGACGCGAACCCGTGATCGCCATCGGCGGCGGCGTCCTCCTCGACGTCGTCGGACTGGCCGCCAGCCTGTACCGGCGCGGCACTCCCTACATCCGGATACCCACCACACTCGTGGGCCTGGTCGACGCCGGCGTCGGCGTGAAGACCGGGGTCAACTACGGGCAGGGCAAGAACCGGCTCGGCAGCTACGCGCCGGCCGTGGCCACCTTCGTGGACCGCTCCTTCCTCACCACCCTCGCCGCGCGTCACCTCTCCAACGGCCTGGCCGAGATCCTCAAGATGGCGCTGATCAAGTCGGAGGAACTCTTCGGCCTCCTCGAGGACTTCGGGCCGCTGCTGATCGAGGACCGCTTCCAGGGAAGCACCCCCGCGCTGGAGTCAGCGGCCCGTCAGATCGTCTCCGAGGCCATCCAGTTGATGCTGGAGGAACTCCAGCCCAATCTGTGGGAACAGTGCCTGGAACGCTGCGTCGACTACGGGCACACCTTCAGCCCCACCATCGAGATGGAAGCGCTGCCGGAGCTGCTGCACGGTGAGGCGGTCGCCGTCGACATGGCGCTCACCACCGTGATGGGACGCGGCCGCGGCGATGTCACCGACCACCAGGCCCAGCGCGTACTGGCGCTGATGGACCGACTGCGACTGCCGCTGTGGACCGACGTCCTGGCCCGCCCCGGAATCCTGGACGGCGCCCTCGCCGACACCGTGCGCCACCGCGACGGACAGCAGCGGCTCAGCGGCTGCCGCTGCCCGTCGGCATCGGACACCACCGCTTCGTCAACGACGTCACCCCCGAGGAACTCGACACCGCGCTCAAGGAACTGCGCACCGCGCAACGCCGGACCGGCCAGGACTTCGCGCCGGCCGCCGAACTCGTCAGGGCCGGTGAGGCAGCGTGAAGTGGGACAGCCTCTACATCGAGGGCTTCGGCTCCTATCTGCCCGAAGAGCGGGAATTCGCCGCCGAGATGGTGGCCAACGGACGCTACGACCGGGTCGAGCACCGCAAGACGGGCCAGGTGTCGGCCGCCGTGGCCCGGCCCGAACGCGGCGAGAGCGCCCCCGAGATGGCGGTGTCCGCCGGACGCGCCGCGCTCGCGGACGCCGGTACCGACCCCGCCGACATCGATGTCCTCGTCCACGCGGTGGTGCTGCACAACGGCCTGGAGGGCTGGAACTGCGGGGCCTATCTGCAGAGCGAGCTCGCCATAGAGGAATGCATACCGATCGAGATACGCACCGCCTGCGCGGGCGCCGTCGTCGGGATGGAACTCGTCGGCCGCTGGTGCGCGGGCTCCGGCAAGGGCATGGTCACCGCCTCCGACGCCTGGCAGCTGCCGCTCTTCGACCGCTGGGCCTCCGACAGCGGACTGGTCTACGGCGACGGCGCGGGCGCCCTGGTCCTCGGCCACGACGGCGGCCCCTTCCGGGTCCTGTCGACCTCCGTGGTCAGCGACCCGCTGCTCGAACGGATGCACCGCGGCAACGATTCCCTGGCGATGCCGTACTACGGCGCCGACGCCCCCATCGACCTGCGCCGACGGGTCGCCGCATTCGCCGAGGCCCGCAGCACCGAGGAGTTCTGGACCCGGAACACCGCCGCACTCTCGCGCTGCGCCGAGACCGCGCTCGCCGACGCCGACACCGCGCACCCCGACATCGCCCACGGGCTGGTGCCCAACTTCGGCCGGGTCCTGCTGCGCAAGCAGTGCTTCGGCCCGCTGAAGATCGACGTCGGCCAGACACTCGCCGAACGCGGCTGGGAGATCGGGCACACCGGCGCCGCCGACCCGGTCGTAGGCCTCGACCTGCTGCGCCGCACCGGCACCCTCACCCCGGGCGACCGGCTGCTGCTCACCGGCATCGGCGTCGGGTTCACCTGGGGCTGCGCGGTCCTGGAGTACACCGGCGCACCCGCCCACACCACCGAGACGAACGACACGAAGGGGGCTGTCCGTTGACCGCCACCACCAGGACCGAGACACCGACTCCCGCACCGGCGACCGGCGCCAACGCCGCCGTGCTCTGGATGCTGCTCGCCGTGTTCGGCGTCGGCACCGTCGAATACCTCGTGGCCGGCGTCCTGCCCGAGATCGCGGGCGACGTCCACGTCTCCGACGCCACCGCGGGCCTGTTGGTGACCGTCTACGCGGTCACCGTGATGATCGGCGGTCCGCTGCTCACCATCGTCACCACTCGGGTGCCGCGCACCGCCCTGATCATCGGCTCCATGGCGGTCTTCGTCATCGGCACCCTCGGCACCGCCCTGGCCCACAGCTTCGCGCTCCTGGTCGTCTTCCGGATCGTCACCGCGCTGCCGCACGCCACGTTCTTCGCCCTCTGCCTGGTCCTCGCCACCTCGCTGGTGCCGCCGGAGTTCCAGGGCCGGGTGATCGCCCGGGTCTCGCTCGGCCTCAACCTGGCCACCGTGCTCGGCGTGCCGCTCGGCACCCTGATCGGCGGCGAGTTCGGCTGGCGGACCTCCTTCGTGGTGGTCGCGGTCTTCCAGACCCTGGTCACCGTGGGGCTCGTGGCCGTCACGCGGCGCGCCCCGAGCCGTCCGGCCGGATCGATCTCCACCGAACTCACCGTCTTCACCCGCCCCTCGGTATGGGCCGCCCTCACCCTCACCGCGCTCAGCCAGGCCGCCCTGTTCGTCGTATTCACCTACATCGCGCCCTACCTCCGCGACCACACCGGCTTCTCGTCCGGCCATGTCACCCTGCTGCTCTTCGTCTTCGGCATCGGCTCGGTGGTCGGCAACCAGCTCGGCGGCCACTTCGCCGACCGCTCCATCGACCGCACCCTGTTCGTCGCCCTCGGCGCGCTCACCGTCGCACTCGGTCTGCTCGCGCTGTTCGGCTCGCACACCTGGTTCACCGCACCCTGGCTCTTCGTCCTCGGCGCCGCGGGCTTCTCGATCATCCCGCCGCTGGCCTCCAAACTGATCACCGCGGCGAGCGAGGCTCCCAACCTCGCGGCCACGGTCAACATCGCCGGTTTCCAGCTCGCGAACGCCGCCGGCGCCTGGATCGGCTCGTCCACCCTCTCCCTCGGTGCGTCGCTGGGGTCGCTGCCCGCCGTCGGCGCCGCCCTCGCGCTGGCCGCCGTCCTCGCCCTCACCCTGGGCACGCGCCGCACCAAGGTTGCAGGTGAGGGCCGTTGATGCGGGCCGCCGTCATCGACAAACCGCACACCGCGACCCTGGTGGAGACCGCCCGCCCGGCCGCCGGCCCCGGTGAGGTCCTGGTCAGGATCGCCTACGTCGGCCTCTGCGGCAGCGATCTGGAGCTCCTCCACGGCACCTCCCCCTACCTCGCCGACGGGCGGGCCGCCTTCCCGCACCGGTTCGGTCATGAATGGGTGGGCACCGTCGAGGAGTTCGGCGCGGGCGTCACCGGGCTGCGGCACGGCGAGGTCGTCACCGGCTCCACGATGATTCCCTGCCAGTCCTGCCGTTCCTGTGCCTCCGGCCACCGCAACCTCTGCACCGAGTTGCGCGAGGTCGGCCTGTACGGCTGGGCCGGCGCCGCCGCCGAGTACCTGGTGATGCCCCGTCACGCGCTGGTCCCGTTCGGGCCCGGCACGGAGCGTCCGCGCCCGGAACACGTCCTGGTCGAGCCGCTCGTCACCGTCCTGGAAGCGGTGCGCGCGGCCGACCCCCGGCCCGGCGACCAGGTCCTGATCGTCGGCGCGGGCACCATGGGCAGCCTCGCCGCCGCCGTCCTCGCCCGCTACCCGGTCACCGTCGACATCGCCGAACCCGGCGGCGTCGGCCACCTCCCGCCGGACAGCCACCGCGACCGGTTCACCCGCACCGCCGACGCCCCCACCGGCTACGACCTCGTCCTGGAGTGCTCCGGCGCCCCCGGCACCCTCACCGCCGCGCTGGACCGGGTGCGCCCCGGCGGTCTGTGCCTGCTGGTCGGCGTCCCCACGAGTACCGAGACCGTCGACCCCGGCCGGATCGCTCTCAACGGGATCCGTATCGCCGGAGTCCGGCACGGCGTCGACCACTACGCCCGGGCCGTCGCACTCGTCGACGAACTCGCCTCGGGCCTGGTCGACCAGGTGATACCGCTCGACGAGGTCGCCCGCGCCTTCGACGTGCTCCAGCACGGCCGGACCCGCCCCAAGGTGGTGCTGAGCCTTGTCTGACGTCCACACCACACTGATCACCGGCGCGAGCAGCGGCATCGGCCGGGCCACCGCCCGCGCGCTCGCCCGCCCCGGCCACCGGCTGCTGCTCGGCTACGCCACCGGCGAGGACCGGATCCGCCGGATCGCCGCGGAACTGGAGGCCACCACCGGCGCCGAGTGCGTCCCCGTCCGGGCCGACCTGCGTGACCCGGAGGTCGCGGTCGACAGTTGCATGGCCGCCGTCGAGCGGGCCGGCCGTATCGACTGTCTGGTCAACAACGCAGGCATCAACGACCGCAGCGCCGCCGACGCCCTTGAACTCAAGCGCGCCGACGAGGTGTTCGCCATCAACGCCCTCGCCCCCATGGCGCTCGCCTCCGCGGTGGGCCACCACATGATCCGAGGCGGCGTCCGGGGCAGCATCGTCAACGTCACCTCCGTCCATGAGACCGTGCCCATCACCGGCGGCGCGCTCTACTGCGCCAGCAAGGCCGCCCTGGGCATGATCACCAAGGTGCTCGCCCTGGAGTTCGGCCGGTACGGCATCAGGGTCAACTCCGTCGCGCCCGGCGAGACCGCGACCGCCATGAACGGCGTCCACGACGAGGACGCCTACCGGGAGATCTCCCGCCCCGACATTCCGCTCGGACGACCGGCCGGAGCCGAGGAGATCGCTTCACTCATCGCCTACCTGGCCGGGCCCGGCGCCGGCTACCTCACCGGCGCCTCCGTCCTGGCCGACGGCGGACTCGCCCTGACCGCGGCGGAGGCCAACGCCCGCCACGCCTTCACCACCGTTACCCCGAGGGAGAACACACCGCGATGAAAGCCGTCACCTTCCACCACACCGGCGCCCCGGACGTCCTGACCCTCGCCGACGTGCCCGAACTGCCCCTCGGACCGCGGGACATCCGCGTCACCGTCACCGCGGCCGCCGTCAACCCGGTCGACCTCAAGACCCGCTCCGGCTTCCTCACCCTGAACCTGACCTACCCGGCCGTCCCCGGCTGGGACGTCTCCGGCGTCGTCACCGAGACCGGCGACGAGGTCACCCGGTTCACCGTGGGCGAGCGGGTCATCGGCATGGTCGCCCAACCGGCGCACCGCTACGGCACCTACGCCGAACAAGTCACCGCCGACGCACGCCTCTTCGCCCACGCCCCGACCGGAGTGCCGCTGGAGGAAGCCGCCGCGCTCCCGCTCGCCGGACTCACCGCCGTACAGACCCTGGCCAAACTCATGCTGCCGCCCGGCGCACCGGTGCTGGTCACCGGCGCCGCCGGCGCGGTCGGCCGGATCGCCGTCCAGCTGCTGCTCGCCGACGGACACCCGGTCGACGCCCTGGCCCGGCCCGACGACGCCGAGCCGCTCAAGGCCCTCGGCGTCACCACCGTCCATACCCGGACCGAGGATCTCCCCGAGGCCCGCCACACGGCCGTCGTGGACACCGCGGGCGTGGCAGCCTCGATCCGCGCCGTCGCCGACGGCGGCCAGTTCGTCGCCATCGACGACAACCCCCAGCCGGAGCCCGAGCGTGGCATCACCCCGCGCAAGAGCTACGTCGACGAGAACGGCGACCAGCTCCAGACCCTGAGCGACCTGGTCACCGCGGGCCGCCTCACGGTGCCGGTCGGGCGCCGCCACGCGTTCGCCGACGCCACCCGCGCCCACCAGGAGTTCGGCGCGGGCGGCCTGCGCGGCAAGGTCCTGCTGCTGCCGTGACCCGCCCGCACCCGACATCGGCCGCGCGCCCGGCCACCCACCAGCGCGCGGCCCCGACTCCGGCCACCGGCCCGTATGCGTACGCGGCCGTAGGCGCTGGCCCGTTTGCGTACGCGGCCCTCCGCAGAGTCCCGGCGACCGGCCCGTACCCGGCGCCGGTCACAGACCCCCGACCCGGCCCCGGTCCCCAGCCCTCACACCCCCGGGTCGTCACTTTGGCCCCGCACCCACAAGGAGCCCCCGTATGAGCACGACCCCGGACACCTCCCTGGCCCCCGCCCCGGGCATCCAAGTCCCGGCTCACCGGATCACGGTGGCGGTGCCCGACGTCGCGGAGGCCACCGCCTTCCTCGCGGAACTGGCCGGGCCCTCGACCGTGGACCGGCAGGGCGGCGCGGGCGTCGTCTCGTTCTCCCCCGGCATCGAGGTGCGGCTCGTGCCCACCGCGCCCGTCGGCACCCACGACACACCGCCCCGCCTGGTCGACATCGGCACCAACCACCTCTGCCTCCGGGTCGGCGACATCGAGGCGGCCGCCGCCCACCTGGAGAAGCTCCCCGGCGTCGAGGTCCTCGGCGACATCATCACCATCCCCGAGGGCCCGATCCGCGGAAACCGCTGGATCTACTTCCGCTCCCCGTGGGGCACCCTCTTCGAACTCCAGCAGTGGCCCGACACCCCGGGCTACGCCGACAGCACCGCCGAGCGGCTCCACCACGGCCAGCGTCCGGCGGACGACGCGCTCCTGCCGACCCTGCTCGGCCTGGACCACACCGGTTACAGCGTCCAGAGCCTCGACGCCGCCGTCGACCACCTGGTCACCCACCACCGCGCGCGGGTCGTGCTGCGCACCGAGATCGCAGCCGACCGGGCCTTCATGCGCCGCCAGTTCGACCTCGACGTCGAGGGCACTTCGGCGATGGCCATGGTCGTCGTCGACGACGCCCTCAACCTCGAACTCTTCGAGCACGGTGTCCCCGGCCAGGCGCCGCCGCGCCCTCTCGACCGCCTCGGCGGCAACCTGCTCGAACTCGACGCCTCACCGCGACCCGCCTCGACAGCCCGTCACACCCCCTTCGGGCTCACTCTTCCCGGGCCGGTGACCTCGTGAAATTCGGCATCAACCTGCCCAACTTCGGCCCCCAGATGACCCCCGAGGGCATGCTCCACTGGACCCTCGAGGCCGAACGGCTCGGCTTCGACACCGTCCTGGTCTCCGACCACCTCGCCCTCACCGACGACGCCCACCGGCGCTCCCCCGCCCCCTTCCACGAGAGCCTCGCCACCCTCTCCTGGCTGGCCGGGCAGACCCGGACCGTCCGCCTCGGCGCGGGCGTCCTCATCGCCTCCCACCGCCATCCGATCGCACTCGCCCGGGCCACCGCCACCATCGACCGGCTCAGCGGCGGCCGCCTCGTCGTAGGCGTAGGCGTCGGCTGGGCCCCGCGCGCCTTCGACGTCCTGGGCGTGGACTTCCGCCGGCGCGGGGCCCTCACCGACCAGACCCTGGACGTCCTGGTCGAGGCATGGACGTCGGACACCGTCACCCACCGCGGCCACCGGGTGCACACGGCGCCGAGGCCCGTACAGGATCCGCACCCGCCGCTGTGGATCGGCGGCAACGGACCGCCCGCCCTGAAACGCGTCAACCGCGTCGGTACCGCCTGGCACCCGTTGCACCCCAGTCGGCAACTGTGCGCCCGGGCCGCCGGATTCCTCGCGGATGGCAAGCAGTTCGCCCCGAGGATCTTCTTCCTGCCCACCACCACCCCCGCCGACCCTGACTCCCGGCCCCTCGGCTACGGCACACCCGACCAGATCCGCGCCGACATCGCCTTCCTCCGCGACCTCGGCGCCGACCACGTGATCCTCGACACCGACCCCGGCGACCAGCGTCTGCGCAGGCACTGGAAGGAAGACCTCGACCTGATCCGGTTCGCCGCCGACACCCTGGAGATCGGATGACCTCGCCCCACGCCGTGACGGCCCGCGCGCTGCTCTTCGACATGGACGGCACCCTGGTCGACTCCGCCGTCTCCATCGACCGCGTCTGGCGGGACTTCGCCGCCCGCCACCGCCTCGACCCGGCGACCGTGCTCGCCGCGCTGCCCGGCCGCACCGCGCACGACATCGTCGCCGGGCTCCTGCCCACGGCCGACTCGGCAGGCGTCACCGCCGAAGTCGCCTGGATCCGGGAGCGCGAGGAGGCCACCGCCGACACGGTCACCGAGATCCCCGGCGCCCGCCGGCTGCTCAGCTCCCTGCCCGAGCGCACCTGGGCCGTCGTCACCTCCGCCTCCCGCACCATGACCGAACGCCGCCTGGCCGCCGCCGGACTGCCCCTGCCCGCCGTCGCCGTCTGCGCCGACGACGTCCGGGCCGGCAAACCCGACCCCGAGGGCTTCCGTGCCGCGGCCCGTCTCCTGGACGTGGACATCGCCGACTGCCTCCTCTTCGAGGACTCCGCTCCCGGTCTGCTCGCCGCCCGCCGCTCCGGCGGAACGCCCGTCGCCGTCGCCGCCCCCGCCGACGAACCGGCCTCGTACCGGGTCGACGACCTGACCGCCGTCACCGCCCACGTCCGGGACGGCCGTATCCGCCTGGACATCCGGCAGCCCCTGGCACCCGCCGAACCGGCAGAGGAGATACGGCTGTGAGCACACCGGCCGCCCCGACCGCCGCGGCACGGGACCGCGACGACCAGGTACGTACCGAGGTCGCCGTCGACCTCGGAGGAACCTGGCTGCGGATCAGGAACGGCTCCGGGGAAACCGTGCGGCTCCCCGCACCCAGCGTCCTCAACCAGCCCGGCGAAGATCCCGCGGCGCTCCTGGAGCAGCTGATCGAGACGCTGGCCGACGCGGCACCGGCGCACGCGCGCGTGGCGATGTCGTGCGGTGCCGCCATGGACGAGGAGCAGGGCGTGCTGCACGGCTCGGGCCCGCTCTGGGGCGGTGGCCCGGACCGGCCCGTCCCGCTCCGGGCCCTGCTCACCGCCCGGCGCCCGGACGTCCGTTGGCACCTGTTCAACGATGTCACGGCCGGACTCGCGAGCTTCGTCGAGCGGTTCGCCCTGCCTCACCATCGCCGGGTCGTGTACGTCACCGTGAGCAGCGGCATCGCCCTGCGCACCGCCGACCTCGACGAACGTTCCGTCCCGGTCGACGCCCACGGCATACAAGGCGAGGTCGGGCACCTCCGGGCCGTCTCCACCGCACCCGACGCCGTCCGCGCACTGGACTGCCCGTGCGGCGGCACCGGCCACGTCGCCGCCGTGTCCGCCGGACCCGCGCTGCCGCACGTCGCGGCGGCGCTCGGCATCGCACACCCCGAGCGCATCCGCGACGAACTCCCCGACCGGCTACGGTCCGGGGACCCGGCCGCCCACCGCCTGCTCAGCACCGTCGTCGAACCCGTCGCGGAGATCGTGCGCACCGTGCGCTGCCTCGATCCCCGTATCGACCTCATCGGCATCGGCGGCGGCTACGCCGAGGGCCTCGGCGACCCCTACCGCGCCGAACTGGTGCGCCAGGTCAGCGAGGTACGCAGCTACGCCGACCGCGACACCGGCCCCGACCGGGCCGCGCCGTGGCTTCGGCTGTGCCGCCCCGGCGAGGTGGACCCGATGGCGGGCGCCGTCGCGCTCTCCCACGGTCGACTGACCGTCACCAAACGCTGAGACCATTCCCGTTCGACCGTCACCATCCAGGAAGGCCCTCATGCCGGCCACGGCCACCCACCGCGCGATCGTCCGCCACGGCACCACCTGCCGTATCGAGGAGGTCCCCACCCCGAATCCCGGCGAGGGCGAACTCCTGCTCGCACCCGAGCATGTGAGCCTGTGCGGCACCGACATCCAGATCCTGCGCGGGGACCGCGACGACCCCTCACCCGTCGTGGGGCACGAGGGTGCCGCCCAGGTCGTCGCCGCCGGACCCGGCACCGACGGTTTCGCCCCCGGCGACCGGGTGATCGTCAACCCGACCCACCCCGGCGACCCGTCCTTCCTCCTCGGCCACAACGTGCCGGGCCTCTTCCAGCAACGCGTCCTCATCGGCGCCTCGGCGGTCCGCGGCGGCCTGGTCTCCCACCTCCCCGAAGACCTCCCCGCCGCCCGCGCCACCCTCGTCGAACCGTACGCCGTCGTCCGCTACGCCCTGTCCTGCCTGGCGGCCTCGGCCCCTGACACCCTCGTCGTCCACGGCGACGGGCTGACCGGCAATCTCGCCGCGCTTCTCGCGCCCCACTTCCTGTTCCCCACGGTCCGTGTCGTCGTGGTCCACCGCACCGAGGCCGGCCTCAAGTGGACCCAGGCCCATGTCCCGCACGCGGTGAGCGTCCTCGCCGACGACCCCCTCGACCGGCATGTCTCCGGCGCCGCCGCGCTCCTCGTCACCACCCATCGCGGCGGAACCGTCCCGGCCGTCGAAGCCGCCGTCACCGCCCTCGGCGAGCGCCTGGTGGCCGTCCACCCCCTCGGCGGCGTCCCGCCCCGCGCCACCACGCCCCTGCTGCCGGGCGTCGACCTCGACGGCGTCCGCCGTGCGGGCACCGGCGGGCCCTGGCCCCCGGCCACCACCACCTTCACCCGCCCCGGCCTGCGCCTCACCTTCAGCGGCAACCGAGGCGTCACCAACCCCCAACTCCTCGCCGCCGCCGAAGCCTTGCGCGCAGACAGCAGCGTCGATCCGCTCCTCACCCACGTCATGGACCTGGAGCCCGGCGTCCGCCACCTCAACCGGATCATCGGCGACCGCACCCGCACCGTCGACGGCGAACTCGTCGTCCGCCTGGTCATCGACCTCGGCAACGGCCCCTCGCCCCGGCCCACCCAACTGCCGTAGCCCCACGCCACGATGCGTGGAACACCGCCGCACGGGGCCCCGGCCGGAGGGACCGATTCACCTGGCCGGGGTGGGATGGTTCTGACACGAGCGGAACACAACAGGAACCCGCTGTCGTTCAGCCCGGGGGCTCACGACCTGTCGCAGCGAACGCTCTCGCCGAACGCTGGTACCAACTCGCCCAGGAGCGCAGCACCTTCGAAACCACGGTCGACTTCTGAACCGACTCCGTGCAGTCACTGCTCGGGGAACAGAGATCTGTCCGCTTCGGGCGCGCTGTGCGAGTGGTCAGCCAAGGGTGAGATCTCGGAGAGACTGACGGCAGGGCGGCCGAGCGTCTTCGTCAACACACGCTGTTGACGCTCCGTCAGGGCAGCGACGAAGACCACTACGTCAGCGGCGGCCCCTTCACAAGCCGCGGCCACTTCACGGACCTTCCCGTAGCTCAGCAGCGTCCGCGAAGAGTACGGCAAGGCCATCTTCTTGACCCCGCCGTCAGAGACACCGCGCCTCTGCACGATCCGCCCGACCACCCGAGCACCGTGCGATGTCAGTTCCGCGACCGCCGAGTCCATGAGCGCGACGAAGTTCTTCTCCTTCGCGGAGAAGTAGCCGACGACCATGACCTTCGCCCCCGCGACCCGCACAGGTGAAGTCCGGCGCTCGCCGGACTCCGTTCCCACGCGGCGAGCTGGGCGCCGGTCGCGCCTTCGGGGTTGATGCATGCCCCACAGGCTAGGCGCCCCGCCCCCTACGGCGACACGCGTTATCTCATCGGCCGAAACCAAAGAACAAGGGGAACGGGACCCCGGTCACGGGCCGGAGCTGGATACGGCACTCGGATTGGTCGTGTCGAAGCAGACCCAGTTCGTACCGGGGTCGACGTAGAACGCACCGGAGTACGTCCCGCCGGTTACCGCGCGGTCGAAGGACTCGCTCCGTACCCACCGGGCGCCCTTGGGCATGAACTGCACGAGTTCTTCCGGCAGTCCACTCGGCGTCGCGGGGAGGAACTCCCGCTGCGGCGCCCCCGTGAGGGCGGCGCCGCCACCCGCTCTCAGCTGGGCGAAGCCCACCACACGAACATCGGTGGGACCCGGAACGGACGCCCTGGAATCGGTACCCAGCGTGACGCCGACCCAATGCGCGTTGGAGAGCGGGCCAAGCACGGCGAACCGCCGTTCCAGCGGCTCCGAGTCCGTGCGGATCTTGTTTCCATCCGTGCTTTTCGCAGTCGACGTACACGCCGCGAGCACCGTCGCCGCGCCCAGCACGAGCACGCTGCGACGTCCCAGATCCACGAAACTGCGCATAAGACCCGTTCCCCCCCGCGGCCCCTTACCCAAGGCCCTGATCGTATCTACCGCCTCGAGACCTCCACCCCTTGCTTCAGAAGTGGATCACCTGCGAGCCCGACGTTCTGCGGCCGCGTGCCACCAACCCGGCGGAGAGGGGGCGGCGGCTTGGGCGGTCGGCTGGTCGGGGTGCAGTCCGTGGCGTCGCAGAGCGTCGGCGTGGACACGGACGTCGAACCAGCCGTGCCAGTGACCGTCGGAACCGACACCGCAGGCGAGGCCCCAACGGACCTCATCGTCATCGAAGGGCATCCAGTCGATGCCGCGATCACGCAGTCAAGCGCGAACGGCCGCCATGGGCGCGAGGCAGCCCGGCAGGTTCTCGTAGGCGGTGACAGTGAGCCAGTCGGCGCTCGGCGTGGTCATGTGTCCATCATGCCCGGCACCGATGCGGTGTTGCGAGCGGAGGCGACACTAAGACAATGAACAGCACCGGTCGAGCATCTGAGCCTGGCCGCACCAGCGTCGGCGTACGCGTTTGGTGTCTGCGCCATGGCGAGTCCCAGAACATCACCGCCCACGTCGCTGGGGCAGTGCCGGCGGCACCACTGACGCAGCACGGACGCGGCCAAGCCGTCGCGGCAGCCCAAGTCCTCGCGGGCGAGCCGATCGCCAGGATCTACACCAGCACGGCTTTGCGGACACGCCAGACCGCGGAGCTGCTCACCGCCACACCGGCTGCCGGCGTCTCAGTGTTGCCGGGCCTGGTCGAAATGGGCATCGGCCGACACGAGGGGTCAACCGACCCCGCCGTCCGGAAACAGACAGCCGAAGTGCTGCGCGCCTGGGTTGTCGAGCGGGATCTGGGCCGACGTGTCGCGGACGGCGAAACGGGATACGACGTCGTTGCCCGCACTACAGCGGCCCTCCAGCAGATCGTCGGCGCCCACCCCGGCGAGACCGTCGCGGTCGTCGGCCATGTCGCCGCCCTCACCGTCACCCTCAGCCGACTCTGCGCCCTCGGCGCCCGAGTCTGGGGGACACCCCTGCCGCACGCCCACCCCTTCCTCGTGGAATGGAACGGCCATGCCTGGCACTGCCCGGCATGGCCTGGCGCAGTAGATGGGCCCACAACCACGCCCGATGGGTGTTCGCTGTCAACACCCGCCCCCTGACCTCGACATCACTCCCCGAGCCATGAAATCGCTGTCCACCGACCGGGAGGCAGTGATAGACAACCGCGGTGGATAGCACCCTGGAGTTCGCCGACCTGCTGCTGACGATCGACGAACGCGCGACAGCCGTCCGTGCCGCGATCGCCACCGCGCCCAGCCTCGACATACAGGTTCCGACCTGCCCCGAATGGACACTCTTCGAGCTGGTGCAGCATCTGGGGCAGGGGCGCCGTTTCTGGGCCGCCACCGTCGCCGCGGGGCCGGCCGGCGCTCCCCCGGACAACGCCATCGCCGAGCGCGCCGCGGCGGCACCCGGCGAACGTGAGGCGCTGCTGGCCTGGTCGGCCGCCTCCACCCGGCAGCTCGTGGACGCGTTGCGGGAAGCCGGCCCGGATCGCGGCTGCTGGACCTGGTGGGGTGCCTCGCAGCCACCGCAGACCTGTGGCGCCGTGGCCCGCCACCAGCTCCAGGAGGTCGCGGTGCACACGTATGACGTCCAGAACACCCTCGGCGCACCGCAGCCACTGCCGATCGAGACGGCACTCGACGGGGTCGACGAATTCCTGTCCACCTGCGTCGCCACGACCAGCCCCTGGCCGCACCAGCCCGCCACCCTCGGCTTCCATGCCGCCGAAGGGCGCTCCTTGCGTCTCACCCTCGACAACGACGGCGCACGCTTCGCCCGCCTCCCCGCCACTGCCGTCGGAGAACACCTCGACGCATTCGGCGTCTCCATCCACGGCACGGCGAGTGACCTGGTGCTGTTCATCCACGACCGCATCCCGGCCGACTCCCTGCGCATCGTCGGAGACACAGAGCCCATCGACCTCCTCCGCGCCTGGGACCCGGAGGAGTAACACGTTCGGCCACCAACCCGCTTCCGGTGGCGGCGGACCGTGGCACATCTCTCCTCCCACCTACCAAAAGGCCAGGTCAGCGGGATATCTAATGGGGTGTCAGGTGGCGCAACACTTCTGCAACACCACTATCCCTACCGGATAAGTATGGTTCGGGCCATGCCGCCCACCGATCGCATCCGAGACCACGCCGGCCAGGGCGCGCCCACCGTCGCCGCCCAGCGCACGCGGCGTCGGTTGCGCGCGGACCGGGCACGTCAGCTCGCCGACCTCCTGCGCCACCAGCTTCTGACCGGGGGTTTCCCGGCGGGCACCCTGCCGCACGAGTCGAGCCTCGCCACGGACTACCGGGCTTCCCGGAATACCGTCCGCGAGGCCCTCGACCTCCTGCGCGCCGAGGGTCTGGTGGATCGCCTCCCCGGCGTCGGGACAGTGGTCGTCGCCCAGAAGTACCCCCACGGGCTCGACCGGCTGATGGGCCTCGCGGAGACCCTGCGTGAACACGGCCGCGTCACCAACGAGGTCCGCACCATGGGCCCCGCCCCCGCGCCCGCCCCCGTCGCCGAGCGCCTCCGTGTCCCACCCGGCGCCGACGTGCTCTACATCGAACGGCTCCGTCGCCTGGGCGGGCTGCCGCTCTCCCTGGACCTCACCTACATCCCCCTCGACATCGGTACCGCACTCCTCGGCGCCGACCTGGAGAACACCGACGTCTTCCGCCTCCTGGAAGCCATCACCGGCCAGGGACTCGGCCACGCCGAGATCACCCTGGAGGCGGTGAGCGCGGACGCCCACTCCGCCACCGTCCTGGAGGCCCCCCGCGGCGCGGCCGTCCTGATGCTGGAACGGCTCACCCACCTCGCCGACGGCCGCCCGGTCGACCTGGAGTTCATCCGCTTCCGCGGCGACCGCATCACGATGAGCGGCCTGCTGCACCGCTCCCTGTAGACGCCCCCCGCTTCACACAGCATCACCTTTCTGGAGACAGCCATGCCCTTGGTGCCCCAGCGGGCCGACGTGCCCGTGACCATCGACGAGTCGAAGTGCATCGACGGATGCACGCTCTGCGTGGACATGTGCCCGCTGGACTCGCTCGCCATCGACGAGTCCAACGGCAAGGCGTACATGCATGTCGACGAGTGCTGGTACTGCGGCCCGTGCGCGGCCCGCTGTCCCACCGGAGCCGTCACGGTCAACATGCCCTATCTGCTCCGCTGAGAGGCCCAACTCCCATGAAACGCACGGCAGTCGCACTCGCCGCGTCCGCTCTTCTGCTCCCCCTGTCCGCCTGCGGCGGCAGCGCCGAGGCGGGCAGCGGTTCGACGGTGACCGTCACCGTCGGATACCAGTCCAAGACCATCAACACGGTCACGGCCGGCACCCTGCTGCGCTCCCTCGGTTACTTCGAGAAGCAGCTCAACGCCCTCCACGACGGGAAGACGTACAAGGTCGACTGGCAGGACTACGCCACCGGCGCGCCCATCACCGCGCAGATGACCGCCGGGAAGATCGACATCGGTTCGATGGGCGACTTCCCGCTGCTCATCAACGCGGCCCGCGGCAAGCAGCTGGGCAAGCCCACCCACCTGGTCTCGGTCACCGGCTACAACCTCAAGGGCGGCCTCAACACGGTCGTGGTCCCTCCGGCGTCCAAGCTCGGATCCCTCAAGGACCTCAAGGGCAAGAAGGTCTCCACGAGCGTCGGCTCCGCCGCCGACGGCACGCTCGTACGGGCTCTTCAGCGGGCCGGCATCGACCCGGACAAGGGCATCGAGAAGCTGAACCAGCAGCCCGCGGTGGGCGCCTCGGCCCTCTCGGCAGGCAGCGCGGACGCCCTGTCGCAGTTCGTCGCCTGGCCGGGCCTGCTCGCCTACCAGGGCAAGGCGAAGGCGCTCTACGACGGTGCCGAGCTGAATCTGCCCACCTTCCACGGCGTCACCGCCCGCGAGGACTTCGCGACGCAGCGCCCGGCCGTACTGGAAGCCTTCCTGAAGGCCCAGGCGGAGGCGACCGACTACCTCAACGCCCAGCCGGTGGCGGCCGCCGAGAAGGTCGCGAAGGCCACCGGACTGCCCGCCGAGGTCGTCTACCTCTACAACGGCGCCCACGGCATCTCCACCTTCGACCCGGCCGTCAAGCCGCAGCTCGTCTCCGCGCTCAAGCAGGACGTGTCGGTCCTGAAGGCGGCCAAGCTGACCGGCGACATCGACGTGGACTCCTTCGTCGACGACAGCTACGTCAAGAAGGCCCTCGGCGCCGGCTACGCCAAGCAGCTCGCCGCCACCCCGCCGGCCGCCGCGAGCGAGGTCTGGCCCAAGGGCGAGACGAAGACGCGCAGCTTCACCTCCCCCGCCCTACTCCTCGCCTACGTCGCCCAGCACAAGGACGGCATCCGCGCCGCCTACGTCCCCGACGCCACCACCGGCACCCTCTGGTTCGCCGACAAGGCCGTGTGGGTGGCGGACGGCAAGGAGCTGCTGCCCTTCGTCGCCCCGGACACCGCGCGGGCCTACGTGGCCGGTCACGTCGGCGCCCGGGTGATCACGTACGCGGACGCGCTGGGACGGGCCTCGTGAGCCGGTACCCCGGGCGGATCGGCCGGCTCGTGCTGCGAGCCGGTTCGCTGGCCGCCGCTCTCGGCCTGTGGCAGCTGCTGACCACCTACGACGTGAACCTGTGGGTGCGTTTCGCGCAGTTCCCGACGGTCACCGACGTGGCCCGGACCTTCGCCGACCGGCTCGCCGGCGCCGACTACTGGACCGACCTCACCGACAGCCTGACCCGGATCGTGACCGGCTTCCTGCTCGCCGCCGTCCTGGGCGTCGCCACCGGCGTGCTCGTGGCACGCTCGCGGCTCGCCGAGGACCTGCTCGGCCCGGTCCTCGAGGTCGTACGGCCCATCCCGGCCATCGCCATGGTCCCCGTCGCGATCCTCCTGTTCCCCTCCAACGAACAGGGCATCGTCTTCATCACCTTCACCGCCGCGTTCTTCCCGGTGCTGGTCTCCACCCGGCACTCGGTGCGCGCGCTGACCCCGGTGTGGGAGGAGGCGGTGCGCACCATGGGCGGCGGCCGGTCGCGGATCCTCGGCTCGGTGGTCCTGCCGGGCGCGCTGCCGGGCATCTTCGGCGGCCTGTCGGTCGGCATCGGCGTGTCCTGGATCTGTGTGATCTCCGCCGAGATGATCTCCGGCCAGTACGGCGTCGGCTACCGCACCTGGCAGGACTACACGATCGTCAACTACCCGGGCGTCTTCGTCGGCATGGTCACCATCGGCCTGCTCGGCTGGCTGACGTCCACCGCCGTCGAGCTCGTCGGCCGCCGCCTGACCCGCTGGCTGCCCCGCACCTCGTACACCCCCGCCGCCCGGCCTCGACCCGCACGGAACCCGGCGACGACGTCCACCACCGAACCCGCCAAGGCCGCGGAGGCACGCGATGAGCACCTCGTCTGACACCCGGCCCGCCGAGGCGAGGACCACGCCGGCGACCTCGCGCGGCACCCGCCTCACCCTGCGCGGTGCCACCCTCGGACGGCCGGACGCCCCGGCCGTGGCCGACGTCGACCTGGACGTCCACGCCGGGGAGATCCTCACCGTCGTCGGCCCCTCCGGCTGCGGCAAGTCGACGCTGCTGCGCACCTTCGCCGGTCTGCTGCCCACGCTGGGCGGGGCGGTGGAACAGGACGGCCGACCGCTGACCGGACCGGGCGCGGACCGGGCGCTGGTCTTCCAGGAAGACGCCCTGCTGCCCTGGCGCACCCTGCGTGCCAACATCGAACTGCCCCTCGCCATCCAAGGCGTGCCGCGCGCCCGGCGCAGGGAGCAGGCCCAGGCCTGGCTGGAGCGGGTCGGACTCGCCGACCGGGCACGGCAGTTGCCGCACCGCGTCTCCGGCGGACAGCGCCAGCGCGCCCAGCTCGCCCGCGCCCTGGCCGGCCGACCACGCGCCGTGCTCATGGACGAACCCTTCGGCGCGCTCGACGCCCAGACCCGCGCCGGCATGCAGGACCTGCTGGTGGACGTGTTGCACGGCACCGGCGCGACCGTCGTCTTCGTCACCCACGACGTCGACGAAGCCCTGTTCCTCGGCGACCGCGTGGCCCTCCTCGGCTCCGGCCGGCTCATCGCCGTACGCCAGGTGCCGCGTCCGCGCGAGCGCTCGACGCACGACGACCCGGCCCATGTGGCGCTGCGGCGCGACATCCTCACTTCGCTCGGTACCACCTGAAAGGCCCTCGGTGACCACCTCCGTGAACACCCCGCTGGAGATCCCCGCCCTCACCGACGCCGAGGAACTCACCTGTGACGTCCTCGTCATCGGCGGTGGCACCGCCGGCACCATGGCGGCGCTGACCGCCGCCGAGCACGGCGCCGACGTCCTGCTGCTGGAGAAGGCACACGTCCGCCACTCCGGCGCACTCGCGATGGGCATGGACGGTGTCAACAACGCCGTCATCCCCGGCCGCGCCGAGCCCGACGACTACGTCGCCGAGATCACCCGCGCCAACGACGGCATCGTCGACCAGTCCACCGTCCGCCAGACCGCCACCCGCGGCTTCGCCATGGTGCAGCGCCTGGAGTCGTACGGCGTGAAGTTCGAGAAGGACGAGCACGGCGAGTACGCGGTCCGCCAGGTCCACCGCTCCGGCTCCTATGTGCTGCCGATGCCGGAGGGCAAGGACGTCAAGAAGGTGCTGTACCGGCAGCTTCGGCGCCGTGAGATGCGGGAGCGGATCCGCATCGAGAACCGCGTGATGCCGGTGCGGGTGCTCACCGCCGAGGGGCGGGCCGTGGGGGCGGTCGGCTTCAACACCCGTACGGGCGCGTTCGTCACGGTCCGCGCGGGCGCGGTGATCCTTGCGACCGGCGCCTGCGGCCGCCTCGGCCTGCCCGCCTCCGGCTACCTCTACGGCACGTACGAGAACCCGACCAACGCGGGCGACGGCTACGCGATGGCGTACCACGCGGGCGCCGAGCTGACCGGCATCGAGTGCTTCCAGATCAACCCGCTGATCAAGGACTACAACGGCCCCGCGTGCGCCTACGTCGCCAACCCCTTCGGCGGCTACCAGGTCAACCGGCACGGCGAGCGCTTCGTCGACTCCGACTACTGGTCGGGGCAGATGATGGCCGAGTTCGCGGCGGAGGTGGCCGGCGACCGGGGGCCGGTGTACCTGAAGCTAAGCCATCTCCCGGAGGAGTCGATCGACGCCCTGGAGTCGATCCTGCACACCACCGAGCGCCCCACCCGCGGCACCTTCCACGAGGGCCGCGGCCATGACTACCGCACCCACGACATCGAGATGCACATCTCCGAGATCGGCCTGTGCGGCGGCCATTCGGCCTCGGGGGTACGGGTGGACGACCACGCCCGTACGACCGTCCCCCGGCTGTACGCCGCCGGAGACCTGGCCTGCGTCCCCCACAACTACATGATCGGGGCGTTCGTCTTCGGTGACCTCGCGGGCGCGGACGCGGCCCAACACAAGCCCTACGAGGGCGAGTTGCCCCTCGATCAGATCGAGGACGCCCACGAGCTGATCTACCGCCCACTGCGCAACCCCGACGGCCCGCCGCAGCCCCAGGTCGAGTACAAGCTGCGCCGCTTCGTGAACGACTATGTGGCCCCGCCCAAGTCGGGCGCCCGGCTCTCCCTGGCCCTGGAGTCGTTCGAGCGGACGCGCGCCGACATCGCCGAGATGGGCGCCCAGACACCGCATGAGCTGATGCGCTGCGCCGAGGTCAGTTTCATCCGCGACTGCGCGGAGATGGCCGCGCGGTCCTCGCTGGCCCGCACCGAGTCCCGCTGGGGTCTCTACCACGAACGTCTCGACCACCCGCAACGCGACGACGCGTCCTGGTTCCACCATCTCGACCTGCGCAAGTCCCCTACGGGGGCCATGGAGTTCACGGCCCGTCCCGTGAGCCCCTACCTCGTTCCGGTCGAGGGTTTCGCGCCCGTCGGGGGCGCCTCCCGTCACCTGGGCGAGGTCCACGCGGAACAGGTGGCGACCGCGGGCGCCCGTGAAACGGCGCCGGTGGCGTTGCGCCAGGAGTCCACCGAGACCGGCACGGCCGTCCCGGTCGGCGCCAAGGTGGACACTCCGGCCACACCTCGGCTGCTGGAGCTCCTCTCCCTCACCGAGGAGGAGCTGCCCGAACTGGCCGTCCTCAGCCCGTACTTGGCCGACCCCGACCCCACCGTGCGCCGTACGGCCGTCACGGTCCTGACGGAGTCCGTGCCCTCAGGGACGGGACCGGCGCTGGCCACGGCGCTGGCCGACCCCGACGCCGGGGTCCGCACCGCCGCGGCCGCCTCGCTGCGGGAACTGGTCGAGACACTGCCGCCCGAACCGGCCCTGCGCGACGGCCTCGCCGCCGCCCTGTCGGAGGCGGACCCCGTGGTCCGCGCCGCCGCGCTGGACGTCCTGCGCGCCCTGCGCCTGGGTGACGTGGAGCTGTTCGCGGCGTCGCTCTCTGACCCGGACATCGCCGTCCGTATCGAGGCCGTACGGGCGCTCGTGTCGGTCGACGCCGCCGAGGAAGTGGCTCGTGCGGCCGCCGTCGATCCCTCCCGCGAGGTCCGGGTCACCATCGCCAAGGGCCTGGCCGCCGCGGGCCTGGACTCGGGCGTCGTCCTCTCGGCCCTCGCTGAGCTCGTGACCGACTCCGACGCGCTGGTCCGTGGGGCCGCCTTCGAGGCGCTGGGCACGGCGGGCTGCCCGCCCACCCTGGCCGCCCGCGCCGAGGCGGCCCTCGCCGACCCGGCCTGGCAGGTACGAGCCGGCGCCGCCACCGCCCTGTCCGCCGCGGATCCCGGCCTCGCCGTCCCCGCGCTCGCCAAGGCCGTCGCCGATCCCAACGCCGACGTCCGCAAGGCCGCCGTACGGGCCCTGACCCGCCATCGCACCCTCACCGAGGCCCAGGTGGCCCTGGCCGCCGCGACGACGGACTCGGACGCGGACGTCAGGGCCTACGCGGCACGGGCACTGTGACCACGCCTGTGCCTGGGTCCGGGGTGTGTCAGTGGCGCCGGTTATGTTGCCGGGTATGACTACTGGTTGGATCGACTGCGGCGTCATCACGTGGCTGGGGGCAGGACGGTACTGGGAGGACGAGACCGTCCTCGTCTACTTCAAGGGGACCGGCCTGGCCGCGATGATCGAAGGGCTCGCCGCGCAGAACCGGCCGCCGTTGGCCTACGGCGACGACCCGGCACCGGGCGACTGGGGTGTGATGGTGCACCACATGTTCAACCGCGACGACTACGACCTGATCGACTACCGCGAGCTGTGCCCCCAAGGCGCCGAGCTGGTGGTGTTCGTGCCCAACCCCTCTGTCGCCAAGGCCCACAGACCCAAGGCGTACCACTACAAGGACGGCCGGGCGGCGTCCTGCGTCGACTACGAGGATCCCGACTACGTCGGACAGTACTGGCCCAACAAGTTGGCCCCGCTGATCACGGCGGCCGAGCTGGACCACGAGAGCGAGACGTACGAGGAGCAGCTGACCCAGCTGATCTGTGAGCACCTGGGGCTGCCCGCACTGGATCGCGACGCGATGACGGTGGACCACGACCTGCTGGCCAATTACCTCTAGGAGTTCCTGACGCCTTTGGTCAAGACTCGGATCCCTTATGGATCCCGTTCGGGAAAGACACCGGATCGTCGGTCGCACGCTGTCCTACAGTGACGACATGAGCGATCAAGCCGATGCACCTGTCACTCCCGTCGAGGCCTTTGAACCCCCTTACTACGTAGCGGTCTTCACCTCGCTGCGCACCCAGGACCAGAACGGCTACAGCGAGACCGCCACCCGCATGGAAGAGCTGGTGAAGGAGGTCCCCGGGTACCTGGGGATGGACGAGGCACACACCCCTGGCGGACTGTCGATCACCGTCGGGTACTTCCGCGACGCCGACGCCCTCGCGCAGTGGCGGAGCAACGCCGAGCACCGTGTGGCGCAGAAGCGCGGCCAGGCCGACTGGTACGAGCGCTACTCGCTGCATGTGGCGAAGGTCGAGCGGAGTCAGGGGTTCGTGCGAGCGCGGAACCCGGCGGCGGGCTGACCGACGCAGGCGTCATGGCCGACTCCCCCGCCAACCACGCCGGCGCGTGTGCCGCCGGCGTGGTCGGCCCGAGGTCAGCGGAGTGTGCTGGTCAGGGTGTAACGGCCGGACGGCAGCAGGTAGGTGGCCACTGCGTCGGTGTGGCCGAGGAAGCGGACTCCTTCGCTGCGTGCGAGTGGAGTGCGCCCTTCACGAACGGTGTCCGCGGCGACGGCCGGCAGGCGAAGGGTCGCCTCGCTGTTGGCGGGGACGACGGCGTCGTACGTGAGGGTCCGGCCGCCGTCCTTGGTCCTCCACTCGCTGGTGATCTCGCCGTACGGTGACTCGTGTGTGCCTGCCACGTGTGTGATCCTGCCCGTGGGATCGATGTGCGGTTGCAGGACGAAGCGCTTGAAGCCGGGGCTGTCCGGGTCCCGGGCGATGCCCGCCATGTAGGCGTACATCCACTCCATGATCGCGCCGTAGGCGTAGTGGTTGAAGGAGTTCATGCTGACCGGGCCGAAGCCGTCGTCCTCGGAGTAGGAGTTCCAGCGTTCCCAGACGGTCGTGGCACCGTTCTTGACCGAGAACAGCCAGGAGGGCATGGCATCCTGGTGGAGCAGTTCGTACGCCAGGTCCGCGCGGCCCGCGTCGGTGAGGACGGGGGCGAGGACGTTGACGCCGAGGAAGCCGACGGACAGCGTGTTCTCGGCGTACCCGACCCGACTGCTGGTGGGGTGGGCCGCCTTGTAGGCCGCGTCGTTGCCGATGTTGTCCGCCAACAGGCCGACCAGGGCCCGGCGTTGGGCCTCGGTTTCGTGGAAGCCCAGTTTGAGGACCCACAGCAGGGCGGTCTGCGTGTTGTCCTCGGTCTTCTGGTTCGGGTCGGCGCCCGGTTCGATCGGGGACGCCGGGCCGAGACCGGACCTGAGGGTGAGCGTTCCGCCCTCCGTGCTCAGGTACTTGGTGACGAAGGCCCGCTTGATGCGGCCGAACAGCACGTCGTAGGACTTCTCCTCGGCGCCCCGGCCGACGGCGCGGGCCATCCGTGCCATCAGATGGGCGGCGTACGCGTAGTAGACGTCGCTCATGAGCTGAGCGCTGGTCTTCTGCGGGGCGAGCCAGTCGCCGGTGATGGAGCCCTGTCCGGCGTAGGTGTCGCCGGTCTGCTCGTGGATCCAGTCCAGGTAGCGGGTCATGGCGGGCCAGTTGTCCTCGATGACGGCACGGTCGCCGGTCATCTGCCAGAGGGTCCACGGGAGGATGACTCCGCAGTCGGCCCAACCGCTGCCGCCTGCGGGAAAGTTGTAGCGTCCGCCGGGTGCCAGGCCGGTGAACTGGGCTTTGTCCATGCCGTAGATGGCCTGCGAGTCGACGACCGTGTCCTGGAAGTGGCTCAGGAAGGGGCCCGCGTCCGTGTTGTAGAGGCCGGTGGCGGCGAAGACCTGGGTGTCGCCGGTCCAGCCCAGGCGTTCGTCGCGTTGCGGGCAGTCGGTGGGGACCCAGAGGTAGTTTCCGCGCTGGCCCCAGCGGATGTTGCTGATCAGCCGGTTGACGGAGGTGTCATTGGTGGTGAGGGTGCCGATGTCGTGGATCGCGGAGGTGGCGACCCTGCCGGTCAGGCCGCTGATCGTGACGGTGTCGGTCGCCGTGACGGACACATAGCGGAAGCCGTAGAAGGTCAGGGAGTCCTGGTGGGTCTCCCCGTGGCGGTCGCCCTTGAGGATGTAGGTGCTTGTCGCCTTGGCGGTGCGGAGGTTGGCCAGGTAGAGCGACCCTTCCGGGCCGTCGGCGCCGGTGCTGTCGTCGTTGAGTATCTCGCCGAACCTGAGCGCGACCTGCGCTCCGGCCGGTCCGCGCAGCCGGTATCGGGGCACGCCGACCATGTTCTGGCCCAGGTCGAAGAGGGCCGTCTCGCCCGCGGCGAGGGTGACCGACGCGGCGGCGGCCCGAGCGGGATCGGTGACGGTCCGGTCGGGGTCGATGACCACGCGGCCTCGGCCGTTGGGGCTGTTCTCCTGTCCCGTCACCCCTGTGATCACGGTGATCGACTGCGGACGACGGTCCCAGCGGGGCATCAGACGTGCGGTCTCGGCCGGATAGGCGAGCAGTTTCACGTCCGGGTGTCGGGCCTCGAAGGGAACGTGTGCCACGTCCGACCAGGTGGAGGCGTCGAAGCCGGCCGTCGTCCAGCCCGGCAGTTCCTTGCGGGCGTCGTAGGTCTGGCCGTCGTAGATGTCGTCGGCGCGGTACGGGCCGGTGTCGGTGGCCTTCCAGGCGGCGTCCGGCTCGGTGACGACGGACTGCGAGGTGCCGTCGGCGTACCGGATCAGCAGCTTGGCCTTGAGCGCCAGGGCGTTGCCGTCCTCGGAGTAGTAGGTGCTGCCCTCCGAGATACGGCCGTTGTACCAGCCGTTGCCCAGGACGCAGGCCACGGTGACGATGGGCTCCCGCTCGACCAGGTCCGTCACGTCGTAGGTCGTGTAGTTGACGCGGGCGTCGTAGTTCGTCCAGCCAGGGGGCAGCAGTTCGATCGTGGTGCCGCCGTCCTGCGGGACGCCGAGGTGATGCCCGTTGACGTAGGTGTCGTGCACGCCCAGGGCGGAGACGTACAGTCGCGCCTCACGGACCCGGCGCCCCCTGCTCAGCCGTGTTTCGGTCCGCAGCATGGGCGCGCCCGGGGAGTTGGGGGCCTTGCCCTTCATTCCGATCCACTGGGCGCCCTCCCACCCCGTGACCCCGTCGGTGCTCAGCAGGCCGGTCTCGAAGAAGGCCGGAGGCGCGGTACCGACCGTGCGGCCCTCGGCGTCCCAGACGGTGACGGTCCAGTGGTAGCGGGTGGAGGGCTTGAGTGCGGTGCCGTCGTAGCGGACGGACACCGAGTCGGAGGCGTCGATCCGGCCGCTGTTCCAGACGTCGGCGCGCCGGCCGGTCAGTCTGTCGGGCGCGGTCGCCACGAGGATGCGGTAGGCGCCTTGGCTCCGTCCGCGTGCGGCCGAGCGCATGCGCCAGCCGAAGCAGGGGCGCGGGGCGTCCACACCGAGGGGGTCGGTGCGGTGTTCCACGGTCAGTCCGTGGACCGCGCCACCGTCCGTGCGGGGCGACGGCGCCGCGTGCGCCACGGTGCCGTCGCCCAGGACGCCGGCCACTACCGGCACCGCGCCCGCGGTCGCCGCAAGGACGCTGCGCCGACGGACACGGGCCCGGCCGTCCGCCGCGTATGAGCTCGCTTCTGCTGTGTGGGGTACCTCATGGGTCACGCCGCCGTCCCTTCGACCACTGACGCGTCACGCGCGCTGAACTCGTACGTCCCCGGCGACACCCGGTACACGGCCCGGTCGCCCTCGAAGCCCTGGAACACCGCGCCGCCGAGGGACTTCGGCCGTGTGCGGTCGCCGGCCGGTACGCGCACCTCGGCCGTGGTGTTCGGCGGCACCTCGACCTCGAGGCGGAAGGTGCCGTCGCGGCGGGTCCACTTCGAGGTGACCTCGCCGTACGGGGTCCGGTAGCTGCCCTCGACGTGTGTGAGGTCGCCGACCGGGCGTGGGTCGATGACCAGTTCGCGGTAGCCGGCGGAACCGCGCGCCTGCCGGATGCCGGCCAGACCACCGTGGAACCACTCCTCGATCTGGAGCAGGATCATGTGGTTCTTGGAGGCGCGGACGTCCCAGTTCTCGGGGATGGTGGTGAGGCCCCCGGGGTTGGCCGTGGTGGGCGCCATGAAGAAGCCGTAGCTCGGCCGGGTGTCCTCCTGGAGTACGTCCCACAGCACGTCGTCGCGGCCACCGTCCATCAGCGCCCGTACGGTCGGGGCGAGTCCGATGGTGCCCGCGCTGAAGTGCGGCCCGCCGCCGAACGGCCGGTAGGCGTCGACCAGTTCCACCAGCGCGTCGAGCACCCTCGCGCGCTCGCCCTCGGGCACCAGTCCCTCGTCGAGCGCGAGCGCCTGCGCGGCCTGCGTCGCGCCGGCGGTGCCCTGTTCGCCGAGGCCGGTGTAGCGGCCGAGTGAGCTGTTGTAGAAGGCGTCGTTGAAGGCCTTCTTGATGTTGGAGGCGAGGTGGCGGTACTCGCTCGCGTCGCTGTCACGTCCGAGCAGTGCGGCCATCCGGGCCATGCGGTCGGCGGTCTGGTAGTAGCCCCAGGTGCCGGTGATACGGCCGGAGGTGTTCTCGGCGGCGATCCAGTCCGCCAGTGCCGCGTCGACCAGGTAGGCGTCCGTCCCCGTGCCCGCCTTGCGGGTCCTGATGTAGTTCAGGAACGCCTGCATCCGCGGATAGTGGCGGGCCATCGTCTGGGTGTCGCCGTACGTCTCGTACAGCAGCCATGGCGTCAGGACGATGCCGTCGCCCCAGTTGATCTCGTCGCCGAAGCGGCCGGTGTAACCCCAGTCGTACACCGGGGCCTTGAGCGCGACGTTGCCGATGTTGTCGCCCGCTCTGGACTGGCCCTCCGCCAGATGGCGCTGCATGGTGCGCAGGTAGGCGTCGTAGCCGAAGGTGCGGTGCAGCGAGCTGAAGGGCTGGAGGTAGTCGGCCGGGTAGGCCAGTTTCTCGCGGCCCGGGCAGTCCGTGAACGTGGACATCGTGTTGCTCATGATCGAGTAGCGGGCCATCCGGTGGATCCGGTTGATCCGCTCGTCGGAGGTGCGCACATCGCCCGCCGCCGGGACGTCCGCGTGCAGTTGAAGGCCGGTGAGGGTGTTCTCGGTGGGTGTGTAGTGCGACGGCAGGCCGGTCACCTGGACCCATTGCATGCCGAAGTAGTGGAACCGCGGTTGCCAGCTCTCGCCGTCCGCGTCCCCGTAGGTCGTGTAGGTGGCGAAGAGGTCGGTGCCGCGGGCCGCGCCGCCGCCCATGAGGGACGCCTGGTCGACGGTGCCGTCGGCGTTCAGGGACTCGGCCGGCTGGAGCTTGACCGTCGTGCCGGCGGGCAGGGTGCCGTCGAGCTCGAGCCGCGGCCAGCCGGCGAAGCTCTGACCGAAGTCGAAGACCCAGACGCCTGGTCGGGGCTGGGAGATCCGGGTCGGTCGCAGCTTGTCGACGATCTTCACCGGTTCGCCCACGCGCCAGACGAGGTCGGTGGTGAGGTTCGGGGGCGGGGCGATGCCGGCGCGGGTCCAGCCGACGGGCGTGCCGTCGCGGCGCTTGGCGCTGTCGCCGAGGTCCGCTCCGGGTGCGGTCCAGCCGGGCTGTTCGCGGCGCGCGTCGTAGTCGGAGCCGGAATACCAGTTGGCGAGGGTCGTCGGGCCGAGTGCGGCCTTCCACGAGCGGTCGCTGACGACGGTCTCGGTCGTGCCGTCCGCCCTGGTCAGCTCCAGCCGGGCGATCAGGCGAGGTGTCACGGCGGCGCCCGCGCTGGGGTCGGTGCTCGCCAGCGGGTTGCCCGAGCCGGTGACGGCCGCGCCGGCGGCGTGCCCGGCCTTGAGAGGCGGCTCGAAGGTGATGCCCGTGCCGTCCGCCCCGGCCGTACCGATGGCGGTGATGGTGCGGGACTCCAGCCGCTCGCCGCCGTCGCCGGTGTCGATGTCGATCGCGCCGCCGACGTGGTAGCCGGCCACACCGTTCACCTTGACGTTCGTGGCGCCCGCCAGGGCCGCGGCGACCAGGGCGCCGCTGCCCTTGAACTGGCTCTGCCACCAGCTGTACGGGGCGCTGCGGCCAGTCACCGGGTTGGTGACGGAACGCGTGACCAGGGCGGTGCCGTGGCCGAGTTCGACGCCGAGGGTGTTGGCGCCCGGGCGGATCAGGTGGGTGACGTCGTGGACGCGGTACTCCGTGGAGAGCTGGTAGTTGGAGTTGCCCGGTGCGAGTACCTCGTCGGTGACGGGTCGGCCGTTGAGCACGGCGTGGTGCAGGCCGACGCCGGACACGTAGAGCCGCGCCCTGCTGATGTGCGCGGGGGCCTTGAAGGAGCGGGCGAGGATCGGCAGGGGCTGGTCGAGGCTCCGGCCCGGGTACTCGATCCACCGGGCGTCGCCCCAGTCGGACCGCTTGAGCAGGCCCATCTCCCAGCTCGCCGGGCGGCTCCAGGGCGTCGCCCTGCCGTCGGTGCCCCAGACCCGCACCTGCCAGACGACCTCCTGCCGCGAGGTGAGCGTCGGACCGCCCCACGCGATGTCGTTCTGGGCATCCGAACGGACCTTGCCGGAATCCCACAGGTACCGGCCCGCACGCAGGTCCCGCGCACCGCGCGCGGCGCGGATCCGGTACGCGGCCTGCCGCCACCCGGCGCGCACTCCGGCCGCCCGGAAGCCGAGTCGGGGTGCGGGGTCGTCGACGCCGAGCAGGGTTCCCGTACGGCCGTCGACGGTCAGGTCGGTGATGTGCGGTTCGTGCGGGCCGGTGGCCTCGGCGGGCAGCGCGGGGACGATCGGCAGCGTCAATCCCACCCCGGTCGCCACCATGCCGCCGACGACCTGTCTGCGGCTCGGTACACCGTGCCGGTCCATGGACATGCGGAACTCCCTCGATTGATACGTTTCAAACAGAGGCTGTACTGATTGCCCGTCGGCCGGCGTGACACCGGCCGACGGGCGTCGGTCAGGATCCGGCCCGGTAGTCGGCGTCCATCGCCTTCAGCACCTTGTCCGGCGTGGACTGCCCGCTGAAGATCTCCTGGAGGCCGCTGAGCATGGTCTGCTGCACCTTGGCGTTGGGCCACAGCTGGTCCATGAACGGCACGGTCCGGTTCGAGGTGATGAACTGCGACAGTTCGGCGAGCGAGGCGTCGGGCCGGTAGCCGGTGTCGGGCAGGGAGGGCAGGCCGCCCTGCTTCTTGACGAACAGGTTCATGCCCTCGGGCGACATCACGAAGTTCACGAACTTCAGCGCCAGATCCTCGTTCTTCGCCTTGGCGTTGACGCCGTATCCGGCGCCCGCCGCGGCGGGGATGAGTGTCTCGGAGGGCGTGTCGGTGGCGGGCAGCGCCTTGAGCGTGAAGGTGCCCTGGGGGTTCTTGCCCTTGAGGAGGGCGATGACCCAGTTGCCCTGGATGATGCCCAGGGTCTTGCCGGTGGCGGCGAGTTGCTGGCTGGCCTCGTAGTTGGTGCCCAGGGGGTTCTTCTGGAAGCAGCCGGTCTTCTCCATCGTCAGGTACTTGTCGAGAGCGCTCTTCCACGCCGAATCGGCGAAGTCGGTCTGCCCGGCCTGCATCTTCTGGTCGAAGTCACGGTCCGGTCCGTAGACGGTGGTGGCGACCAGGGCGTACTGCACGAGCTGGGTCACCCAGTTGTCCTGGTTACCCAGCGCGAAGGCGGGCGTCCCCTTGGCCTTGGCGTCCCGGCAGAACGCCAGCAGCTTCGTCCAGGTGTCCGGTGGGGTGAGCCCCGCCTTGGCCATGGCCTGTTCGTTGTAGACGGCGCCGATGCCGTTCTGCCCGAAGATCGCGTTGTACGTCTTTCCCTCGTACTGCGCCACGCTCTTGATCGCGTCCGGCATCTTCGCCGCCCACGGCTGGTCGGACAGGTCGCGCAGATAGCCCGGCTTCGCCAGGACGTGAGTGGCGGCGGGGTTGCCGTTGCCGGGCCACACCGACATGACATCCGGTGCGGTGCCGGAGGACAGCTGGGTGCGGATCTGCTGCTGGTACTGGTCGGCGCCGCTGGTGGCGTAGCGGACCTTGACGCCCGGGTTGGCCTTCTCGAACGCCTTGACGACGTCCTCGACGGAGCCCTGGTCGACCGAGGCGAGCGTGAGGGTCTTCGAACCCCCGCCGCCGGAACCGGCCTTGGTACCGCCACTGCATGCGGCCAGCACACAGGTGGCTGTCGCCGCGGCGACCACGGCGGTGGTGATGCGTGTCTTCATGATGTCTCCCTTGAGGAGAAGGCGACGGAGGTCATCCCTTCAGCCCGCCCGCGAAGCCGTTGATGATGCTGCGCTGGAGCAGGAAATAGACGACGAGCACGGGCAGGATGCTGATCACCAGAGCGGCGAAGATGAGGTTCCAGTCCGTGACGTACTGGCCGACGAAGCCGGCGATCGCGACCGGCATGGTCTGCTGCGCGCTGCCGCTGAGGTACAGCAGCGGGGTGAAGAAGTCGTTCCAGACGGCGACCGCGTTGAGCACGAGCGCGGTCACGGTGATCGGTTTGAGCATGGGCAGGACGACGTACCGGAAGCTCTTCAGCGGGGTGCAGCCGTCGATCAGGGCGGCGTCCTCGAAGTCGCGGGGCAGGGCGCGCAGGAAGCCGACGTAGAGGAAGACCGTGAACGGCACCTGGAGGCCGGAGTAGAACAGGACCAGGGCCCAGGGGGTGCCGAGGAGGCCGAGGTCGCGCATGGTCTGGTACAGCGGCAGCGAGGCGAGCTGGAAGGGCAGTACCAGGCCGAGGAGGACGAGCAGGTACGTCGCCCTCGACCAGCGGGCCGTGATGCGGGCCAGCGGGTAGGCCGCGAGCGAGGAGACGGCCAGCACGACGGCGACGCTGCACACCGTCACCAGCACGCTGTTGACCAACGCCCCGCCGAGCGAGCCCTGTTGCCAGGCCTGTGTGAAGTTCTCCAAGGTCGGCGAGGACGTCGGGCGAAGCGGCGAGGAGGTGTCCGAGGCGGGTCGCACGGCCAGGTTGACCAGGACGTACACGGGGAAGCCGATGACCAGGGCGGCGGCGATCATCGCCAGTTCGAGGCCCAGGGTGCGGGGGCGGTAGCGGGTCACGACGCGGCCCTCTCGTTGCGGGACAGGGCCAGGTACTGGCCGGTCGAGGCGACGGCCACGATGATCGTGAGGACCACTGCGAGGGCGATGCTGTAGCCGAACTCGCCGAGGGTGAAGGCGTCCTTGTAGATGAGCGTGGAGATGGTGTCGGTCGCGTGACCGGGGCCGCCGCCGGTCAGCGCGTAGACCTGGTCGAAGAGTTTGATGCCGCCGATGATCGAGAGCATCAGGTTGATGGTGAACGCCGGGGCCAGCAGCGGCCGGGTCACCGACCAGAAGCGCCGCGCCGGGCCGGCCCCGTCGATCGACGCGGCCTCGTGGATCTCGCGGGGCACGGACTGGAGCCCGGCCAGGAAGATGACCATCGAGTAGCCCGCGTACTGCCACACGGTCACCCCGACCACGGCCCACAGGGCGAGATCGGGATCGCCGAGCCAGTCCTGCTCCGAGCCGCCCAGGCCCACCGCTCCGAAGAGGCTGTTGACCGCGCCGTCCGGTCCGAGCAGGTTGCGCCACAGGTAGGCGGTCACGATCGGAGTGATCACGGCCGGGGCGAAGAGGAGCACCCGCAGCAGGTTCCGGGACTTGATGGCCGTGTTGACGCCGAGGGCCAGCAGGAGTCCCAGGGCGTTCTGGACGACGGTGATCGACACGGCGATCAGCAGGGTGTGCCAGACGGCCTGCCGGGCGTCGGCGTCGCCGATCATGTCGGCGAAGTTCCCCAGTCCCACGAACGAGAAGTCGGGATCCAGGCCGTCCCAGTCGGTGAAGGCGTAGTACACACCGCGCACGCTCGGCACCAGGACGACGAAGGCGAAGAGCAGTAGCGCCGGTGCCATGAACCACCACGGTGGGGTGGTGCGCGCTGGGCGGGCGTGGACGACCTTCACGTGCGGACCTGCTTCCTTGAAGCGACTTTGAAACGATTCACTCACTCATCGATCGGGGAGCTGCCGGTTTCTGCTGTCTGGAGGGGTGGCCCGGGTGGGGCGGAGTCGTGGGTAACGTTTCCCAAAGGGTGGGCCAGACCTTAGAGAGCGTGATGCGTGACGTCAAGATGCCGCGCACGCTGCGAGATTGTTACGACGGTGCGCACCGGTCCGCGTGACCGGGCACGGACCGAACAGCGGCCGGACCCGTACACTCTGCGGCAACGTTTCCCATGACGCCGGAGGAAGCCGCATGGAGCCGCCCGCATCGCCCCGCCGCGTCACCATCGTCGACGTGGCCCGGCACGCCCAGGTGTCCACCACCGCCGTGTCCAAGGTGCTGCGCAACGCCTACGGGGCCAGTCCCGAGATGCGGGAGAAGGTCCGGCGCGCGATCGACGAGCTGGGCTACCGTCCTCTCGCCGCCGCCCGGGGGCTGCGCGGCCAGACGTACACCATCGGCGTGATGCTGCCCGACATCCGCAACCCGTTCTTCCCCGAGATCCTCGACGGTGTCACCGCCCGGCTCGCCGACACCGACTACCAGGTGCTGCTGGGACCGGGCTGCAACGGGGAGAAGGAGGAGGCCCGGGTCACCGAGGCGATGGTCGACCGCGGCATGGACGGCCTCGTCCTCGTCGCCCCCGTCTCACCGCACTCCCATCTGGAGCAGGTCGCCTCCGCCGTACCGACCGTGGTGGTGGGCAGGCACGGCAACTCACCGACGTACGACACCGTCACGGACGACGACATGGCCGGAGCGGCCCTGGTCGTCGGGCACCTCGCCGGGCTCGGACATCGCCGGATCGCCCACATCGAGCATCACGAGACCGACCCGACGCGCATCCAGGAGATGCCCAACGCCCAACGCGCCGAAGGGTATCGGCGCGCCATGCGGGAGCACGGCCTCGCCGAGGAGATCGACGTCGTCTCCACCAGCTACACCGCGGAGGGCGGCTACCGGGGCGCGCTGGAACTCCTCGGCCGTTCCAGCCGGCCCACCGCGGTCTTCGCGGGTGCGGACATCGTCGCGATGGGGGTGCTGGAGGCGGTCACCGAGGCCGGCCTCGCCGTTCCCGGCTCCCTCTCGGTCGCCGGGTACGACAACACGACCTTCGCCGCGCTCGGCCCGATCTCGCTCACCAGCGTCGACCAGGCGGGACGCGCGATGGGCGACAACGCAGCACGTCTGCTCCTGGAGCGCATCACAGACCGCCGGAAACCGTCCGTCCAGATCAAGCTCTCCCCCACCCTGGTGCCACGCCGGACCACGGCCGCACCGGCGGGCCGGTGAGCGGGCTTCACTGAGCCGGGGCCGCACCCTGGACTTCCCTCACACGACGAGCGGGCGGGCCACCTTCAGCCTGTCGTGTTCGATCAGCCAGCGGACGGATTCGAGCACGGCCTCCTCCGGCTCGTAGCGCGGGGCGTAGTCGATCAGGGCCCTGGCCTTCTCGATGGAGAGACAGTGGCTGCGGTACAGGTGCTCCCAGCTCTGCTCGGCATGCTCCGGCGTGGCGCCCTGGCGGAACGTCTCCCACGTCACCGACTCCAGCGACGCGGTCTGCCCGAACCAGCCGGCCGCGACACGGGCGAACCCGCGCACGTTCAGCGCGGTGGGGGCCACGACGTTGAAGTCCTCGCCCGCCGCCGCGTCCCGGTGCTCGATCGCCCGTTCAAACGCCTGCGCCACGTCGTCGGCGTGCACGTGGTGCATCAGCTCGACGCCGATGCCCGGGATCCGCACCGGCTGCCCGGCGGAGAGCGCGTACCAGACGGCGGGGTCGAGGTTGCCCAGCGGGTTGATCGGCTCCCAGCCGGGACCGACGATGTGCCCCGGGTGCAGGGACGTCGTGACCAGACCCCCGGAAGCGGTCTCCTCCTTGAGCATCCGCGCGATGCGGTCCTTCTGGATGCCGTACTCCCCCACCGGCGGGGTCCCCGTGGTCTCCGACATCGGCAGCTTGTCGCTGGGGCCGTAGCGCCACAGGGTGCCGCAGTGCAGCAGGTGCCCGGTCCCGCCCCGCAGCCGCGCGACCAGCGCCGCGGCCGACTCCAGGGTGAAACAGACCAGGTCGACGACGGCGTCCGGATTCAGACCGGCCACCCGATCGCCGAAGGTGCCCTCACCGTCCTCCCGCTCCCGGTCGGCGACGACCTGACGCACCTGCTGCCATTCGGGAGAATCGGCGTACGCGGTGCGGGTGCCGCGGCTGATGTTGATCACCTCGTGACCGGCCCGGACCAGCCGGGGCACCAGGAAGGTGCCGATGTGCCCGCTGCCGCCGATGACGACGATTCGCATACCTGTCCCATCACGTTCGGACGATGTGGTGACGCCTAGGCTCGACCGACCTCGCCGCCGCTGTCTGCGGAGCGAGCGCGTCTACGGCGGCGCAGTGGTGCCGTCACCCACATCACCAGGCCGATGAGGGTGAGGACCAGCGCCCCGCCGATCACGACGGGAACGGCCGCGACGGCAGCGAAGATCAGCAGTAGCTCCGGCCACGTCGGCTCCTCGCCCATCGTGCTCCCACCCTGCGCCATGAAGGTCATGACGTCCGCGGAGATCGATCAGTTCCGGGCCCGGGGCCGTCCGCTCCGGCGCTTCAGCGGCGGACCAGCTTCGCATGGGTGACGTTCGGTGAGCCGATCAGTTCGGTCACCCGGTAGCCGTCGATCCCGTCGCCCAGGTTGTCCAGCAGCCGCTCCCCGCGCCCGATGAGCAACGGCGCGATCACCAGGTGGAGTTCGTCGATCAGCCCGGCCCGCAGATACTGCTGGATGATCGCCGCGCCACCGCCGATCCGGACGTCCTTGCCCTTCGCGGCGTCGAACGCGCGCTGGAGGACCGTCTCCAGCGGTTCGTCGGTGAAGTGGAAGGTGGTGCCGCCGGACATCTCCAGCGCCGGGCGCAGGTGGTGGGTGTGCACGAAGACGTCGTGGTGGTAGGGCGGGTTGTCGCCCCACCAACCCTGCCAGGACTCGTCCTCCCACGGCCCGCGCTGCGGCCCGAACATGTTCCGCCCCATGATCGTGGCGCCGATGTTCTGGTCGCCGCGGACGAAGTGGTCGACATCGATTCCGGTCTTCCCCGCGGCCGCGTCCTCCGACGCGGAGATGAACCAGCTGTGCAGGTCGTCGCCCCAGCCGACGCCGTCACCGAACGGTGCGTCCAGTCGCTGGTTCGGGCCGGCCACAAAGCCGTCGAGGGAGATCGTCACATTGTGCACGCGGACCTTGGGCATGGTCTTCACCTCTTGTGTCGGTGTCGTTCTCTCACCTCTGCGTCGTTCCGACAGTGCCTGAATCGACATACCCGCGCACATTTTTCCGACGGCCCCTGAGGTCGACTCTCAGTCCCACCCTCCGAGGGACACCTGTGGCCCACCGAAGAGGTAGGACTTGAGAGCGCGAGCCGACGTCCTGACGAAGTTGTCGGGTACGGCGTCGGCGTCCACCCACCTGACCTGGGCGTGCTTGCGCGGTTCACGGTTCACGGGTTCGCCGGTCCATTCGCGGGCGGCGAAGACGACGGTGAGGAAGCCGCCCGGAGCTTCGACGCCCCGGGCGCCGTGGATGATGTGGGCGACCTCCAGTGCCTCGGGCGACACGGTCAGACCGGTCTCCTCGTACAGCTCGCGCACCGCGGTCGCGGTGATGGGCTCGCCGGGTTCGCTCTTGCCGACGGGCAGGTCCCACATGCCCTGACCGAACTTGGCGTGCCGGCCGCGTTGGAGGAGGACGACGCGGTGGGTGGCCTGGTCGTGGACGATGACGGCGGCGACCAGCACGGTCATGGACGCGACGGCGGGCGGCAGGACTTGGGGCTGGTCGTCGGTTGTCGGCTGAGCCACGGCGGGTGCCCTTCTTCGGCCGGAGGGAGCAAGGACACCGAGTATGGCGGCCGCACGCTCGGAACGCAGACGGGCGGACGGGCACCGACAGGATCCGGTGGCCGTCCGCCCGTGGTCGGGTCAGACGCCTGGCCTCGGCTGTGGCGTCACCAGTTGTAGACGATGTCGCCGTTGCTGTTGACCATCTTGAACGTTCCGTCGCCCTGGTCGATCACACACCCGAAACCACCGTCCCCGGTCTCTCCGCAGAAGGTGTCGGCGCTGGCCGGTCCCGCCGCGGCGATCCCGCCGCCCACGAGGAGGCCGGCGGCGGCGAGGGCGCAGGCGAGCCTACTGGCCCGCCGACGTCCGGATGTGCGTGTGATGTTCCGCTTCATCACTAACTCCCTGTTGCCGATGGAATGTCCGTCTCAGGGAGTTCGGAGCGGCCACCCGACCGGCTTGCCCTCGGAGTTGAGGGGCCGCCTGTCACGCCCCGCGCAAGGCCTCCTCCAGGCGACGGCCCCAGCGCAGCGCCACGGTCACGATCTCGCTCGTGGCGGGTTCCAGGCGGCGGCGCGGTCCGACGACTTGTACGGCGGCGACGACTTCGTCCGTGAAGTCGCGGACCGGTACGGCGACCGAGTACAGGCCGGGCTCGGCCTCCTCGTCGACGATCGAGTAACCGCGCTGCCGGGTCAGCGCCAGCCTGTCCAGGAAGTCGTCGAGGCCGGTGGGTGTGCGGGGACCGTGGCGGACGAAGTCGGTGCGGGAGAAGACCGCCGCCACCTCGTCGTCGTCGGCGTCCATCAGCAGGGCCTGGCCGCAGTCGCTGCAGTACGCCGGGTAGGGGCGGCCGATCCAGGAACCGAGCTGCCGGCTGCCGGGCGGCACCCGTTCGGCGATGGTCACGGTCGTGTCGCCGACCAGCACACCGAGGTAGCAGCTCTCACCGGTCTGCGCCGCCATGCCTTCCAGAGCCGTGAGCCCGTCGGTGCGCAGACGGTGCGCCGTGAGTTCCCGTGCTGTGGCGTAGAGCCGCCAGTGCGGTGCCACGGCGCCCGAGGCCTCGTCGCGTACGACGAAGTCCTCCGCGCCCATGGCGGTGAGTGCACGGGACAGCTGGCTGCGGTCGCGGCCCATCCGCCGGGCCAGCTCGGACACGGATGCGGCGGAACCCTGGCGCCCGCTCTCGGCCGCGCCCCGGGTGAGCGCCGACAGGACGTCCAGGCCCTTCGCCACGCTCGAGTCCACGTGCCCCTCGTACTCCTCCGTCGCCCCGGCGCGTCCGCGCACCGGGAGGTCACCGCTGTGCTCGTCCGTCCGCACTGTACCGGCGCCCTCCCCCAAGATCCCGAGCTGTGCATCATTCACATCTTGCCATGCATTTAATGCACGCCTAGCATGCCTGTGCAACAGCTGCCACCGAACGCCCGAGGGAAGTACACGCATGGCCACGACGACGCCGCCGCAAGCCGCCGAACGAGACCGGGAAGCCGCAGACCCGTCCGTACGGCGCCGCGCGGTGCGCAGGGTCAAGGCCTACTGGCCGGTCGCGGAGGCGACCCTGGCCGCCTGCGCGCAAGGCGATCTCGAAGCGCTGCGCTCCGACGAGTCCTTCGCCTCGCTACTGCGCGTACTGGAGGCCTCACCCGAGCTCGGGGACTTCGGCGTGTACGGCGACGTCTTCGAGGTGACCCTCGGCGCGGAGGGGTTCACCGTCCGCCCCGGAGCCCGCCCCACCCTCGGCGCGATCGGCGAGCGGTCCCTCTCCCCCACCGTCGCCGTGACCACGTACGTCCACGCGGTGACGGACGAGGATCTGGCGCGCGTGCTGGCCCGCCTCACCGCGGCCCACCCTTGGGAGATCCCCGTGATCGAGCTCTCCGCCCCGCTGGAACTCGTCTCCCGAGCCTGACCCGGCCCCCGCGAACCATTCCCGAGCACGCTCACCGAGAGGACCCGGCGCCCATGACACCGGACACCGCCACCAGCACCGAACCGCCCCTGTGGGCCCTGCACCGGGAGCTGACGACGAAGACGGTCCGCACGGACCTCACCCATGCCTTCCACCCCGGCCAGCCACACTTCCCGGCCTTCCCGGACGAGCGGCGCGAGATGCCCTTCGACATGTCCCGCGGCGACGGCTTCAACGTGCACCTGTACACGATCGTCGGCCAGTGGGGCACCCATGTCGACCCGCCCGTGCACTTCGTGGCCGGCGCCCGGGCCCTGGACGAGATACCCGTCGAGGAGATGATCCTGCCGCTGGTCGTGCTCGACATCAGCGACCGGGTCTCCGTCGACCCCGACGCCGTACCGACCCTGGACGACGTGGCGGCCTGGGAGGCGCGCCACGGCCGTGTCCCGGCGGGCTCCTTCGTGGCCCTGCGGACCGGCTGGAGCCACCGCTGGCCCGACCCGGCCGCCATGGCCAACAAGGACGAGGCGGGCGTGAGTCATTACCCGGGGTGGTCCGCCGACGTACTGCGCTATCTCTTCGAGGAGGCCGGCGTCACCGCGATCGGCCACGAGCAGACCGACACCGACCCCGGACTCGCCACCTCCGCCGGCGACTTCAGCCTGGAGCGCTACGTGCTGGCGCGCGACCGCTGGCAGATCGAGCTGATGGCCGACCTCCACCTCGTGCCCGAGGCCGGGGCCCTGATCGTCGCCACCTGGCCCAAGCCACAGGGCGGTTCGGGCTTCCCCGCCCGGGTGTTCGCCCTGCACCAGGCGGTCTGAGCGGGGTTCGAACCGCGTGACACGAAGAGCTCCGGACACGACGGCCGACCGCGGCGGCCGCCGGAGCTCTTGGGTGAGCGCTGGCTATAGTGCGCGGGTGACGACGAACGAGCCCGCGCCCAGACCGACGGCGAAGGCGACGGCCTCGTCGCTGCGCATGGCACTGCGGATCGTCAACACCGTGCTGGACCGTGAGACGTCGGGCCGGGCCGGATTCAACGTCAGCAGGCTCGCCGATGAGGTCGGCATCGAGCGCAGCAAGGCCTCCCGTACCACTCAGGACCTGTGCGACAGGGGCTTCCTCGAGCGCCGGGAGGACTCGACGCTACGCGCCGGCACCGCCTTCTTCGCCGTGGCGGGGTCCCTGCATCCCGGTCTGGTCCGCCGCAGCCGCCCGATCCTGCGCCGCCTCGCCGTCGAACACGGCGCGGGCGCGCGACTCTCCGTCCTCGACGGCGTCCAAGTCAGGCTCGTGCGCGCGGAGTCCGCCTCGGGCATGGCACCCGACCGGCTCGGTCCGGCGAGTCTGGCCACCCCGTGCTGGTGCACCGGCGCGGGCCGGGCCCTCCTGCTCGACCACACCCCCGAGGACATCTCCACCCTTCTCGACGACTACGAACTCATCGGGGTCGGCGGTCCCCACGCTGCCCGTTCCGTGGCGGAACTGGTCGCCGCCAACGAACGTGACCGCCAGGGCGGCGTCATCACGGCGCAGGGCGAGTTCGAACACGGCGTCGTCGAGTACGCCGTTCCTGTGCGTGACGCCGACGGACGTATCCGGGCCGCCGTGTCGGTCGTGGGCAGACAGCACGATCTGCTGCCGCAAGAACGGGCGATCAGAACAGACCTCAGGGCGGCGGCCGCCGCGTTGGCGGAGTCCATCGACGGTGGTGACGGGGCACCGTAGGGTCCGACCGCTCACGGCCGTACCGCACAAGGGAGTTGGGCCGCGGCAGGTGGCGGGGCATTGTCAGTGCTGGGTGGCAGCATCGAATGCATGACGGACACCACGGGATTCGACTGGCGGTCCTTCCTGCTCACGTGGAGTGGCGAGTGGGCGGATTCGCTGCGGGACGACGAGACGCGGGACCAGAGCGACGAGGCCGCCCGGCAGGCACGCTGGCTGGGGTTCGCGCCTGCCCCGGCGGAGCGGATCGCGGCCATGGAGGAGCGGCTCGGCCGCCGGATGCCTCCGTCGTACCGGGAGTTCCTCGCGGTCAGCGACGGATGGCGGCACGCGGGCGGGTTCGTGTGGCTGCTGGCGGGGTGCGAGGAGGTGCACTGGCACAACAACGAGTCGGAGCTCGCGGACCTCTTCGAGGAGTACCTGGACGAGGACTCCGACCCCGAGGAACGGCGGGAGGCCGACCTCTGGCGGCGCGGGCTTCAGCTCGAGGTCGAGTCGGATGCCACCCATGTGCTCCTGGACCCCGAGGATGTGGATGAGGAGGGTGAGTGGGCCGTCTACACATGGGCGAGCTGGCGGGCCGCGCCACCCGAGCGGCACGCGAACTTCCGCGAGTTCATGCGGGACATGTACCGGGAGTTCCACAGCCTCCGCGCCCACCGAAGCGGTACGCATCAGGTGTTCGCCAACGACACGACGCGACAGCTGGACGCCCTGATGGACAACGCCCGGCTGGAGACGCTGCGCGGCGACTGGAAACGGGCCGTGAAGGCACTGGACGAGGCCAGGTCGTACGGCAGGCCGCGAGCCGCCGGGCTGGGCGATCAGATTCGGCGCCTGCTCGGACAGACCTACATGGTGTACTTCGACGGCCTGGTGACGGACCCCCGGTACGCACCCGAGTTGCTGCCACCGCTGGTCGCCGAGCACGCGGCGCACTCGTACCGGGACGACTCCACGCTGAAGTTCCATCTGGTCGGCGCCGACGCGAACGTGATGGCACTGGCCTACGCGACGCTGGACCAGGTGCGCGACGGCACGTACCGGTACACGCCGACCGGACCGTTCGGGGACGCGGTCGAGCGGGCCCGGGAGCTGGCTCGGTGGGGGGACACCGACGGCGCGTGGCGGCAACTGATGGCCGCCCTGCCCCTGTGGGAGCCCCTCGGACCTGACCACCTCGCACCCCTGGGGTGGGTCGCCGACCCGGTGCTCGGGCCGCTGCTGACCATCGAGCGGGGACGCGAGATGCTGTCCGCCCCGAAGGGAGGACAGAGCGGGGACGCGCCGACGCCGACGGCCGAACTCGACCTGAGCGAGCTGGCGTGGCTCGCCGAGCCGGACCCGGGCAACAACCGCACGTCCTACCGCTTCGTCCTGGTGGAGGGCGTGGAGCCGGAGGAGTTGCCCGCACGCCTCACGGACCCGGACGGGACCGGGGACGGGCATGGGGATGGGCATGGGGATGGAGACGCGGGCGGCGACGGGAACGGGGACGCCGCCGTGCTGAACCCGCCCATGACCCTCTGGGAGGCGCACCGCAGAACGCGGGGCAACCAGCGGGAGTTCTCCTCCTACGACGACAGGGCTCTCATGGCGGTCGGCCGGGCCGGTCCCGGCTGGAGCTTCGCCTTCGACGGCGAACCCGCCCTGTTCGATCAGCGGCGGTTCATCTCGCCGGCCGAGGGTGCCAGTGCGGGCACGCGCGCGGTGGTCGTGTGGAGCGGCCTGCGGGCAGGGCACGGGAGGCGGTCCTTCCATCTGTCGGTGGCGCGAGACGGCGCCGAGCAGTACGCGTTCACCTACGCGGACGGAGAGGTCCGGCGGAGCGGGGAGATACCGCGAGCGCTGGACCCGAGCCGGTTCTTCGGCTCCCCCGAGGACATGGCCTCAGCGGAGCGGTCGCTGCTGGAGGCGGTGGCCGTGGAGTTCGGTGTGTCGCTGCCGCGTCATGCCCTGGTGAACGGGCGGCTGCACACCTTCACCACCCGCTCCTGGACGCGTCCGCCGAGGGACGGTGAGACGTACTCGGTGATCCGATTGGGGTGGGGGGACGCGCGCCCGGCGGACGGCCGGCAGTCGGGTGCGGACGAGCCTGGAAGCAGGTAGGGGCCCGCCGGGCGACGCAGGTTCCTCATGTTCCCCATGCGAGGGGGCGGTCGAGACCCACGAAGGCTCAGGCGGACACCCGGTTCGGGATCACGGTGTGATCGACGCTCCGGGCCAGCCGCCACAGCGCGACGGAGAGCCACAGCAGGATGACGCCGACCACGATGTGCAGGGCGCTGGTGAGCACGGAGTCGGGGAGACCGGTCAGGAACGCGAAGAGGGGCAGAACGACGGCGTAGCCCCACGACGGGGTCCTCGGGAACACCCGGGCGCGGATCAACGCGGCCCCGAACAGAGCGCATCCCACGGCGAAGACGGCCGCGGAGCCGAGGAAGACGGGGAGGGTGGGGCCGGTCAGGGTTTCCTCGACGACGTCGTCCGCGAAGTAGAACAGCACCAGGTTCGAGGCGAAGGCGGCACCGCCGAACAGGCCGAGTCCGATGAGGTTGACGGTGCGGGCGAGGTCTCCGAAGCGGCCGGTGGCCGTGCTCTGCCGCAGTTGCAGTCCGGTGAGCAGCGGCAGGGCGAAGGCGGGTGCGAGGGCGAGGGCGACGCTGGTCGCGGAGGTCTCGCCGGTGAACGTCTCGACCAGCGCTGGCAGGGCGATCAGCAGGCCGGCCAGCGCCCCGCACAGGGCGTCGGCGCGGAACGTCGATGAGGCGACAGATGGTGAGGTGATGCGTGATGAGCTGACGGGTGAGGACATCGGGCCACTCCGGTTTACTCGGGCTCGGACAGTCGGGTCAGGGCCGTCACCGTAGGGAGCGGCTGAGCGGCGGCGGGAGGTGCAGAACGGGGGTACCGGGGGCCGGAAGTCACCATCTGCCGTGCGCTGTACGGCCGTTCGGCATGTGCCGTTCGGCCTGGCCTCGGCCGGAGTTCCCCGCCGGTGTCCCCTCGGACGCGGTGTTCGGCCTAGCCTGACGGAGTGGGCGAGGGGGTGTGCATGGCGACGTATGTGCCCGTGCGGTGGGTGCCGCCTCTGTTGTACGGCGCCGTACTGGTCGGCGGCCTTTACTACACGGCTGCCGATCTGGACGGCGGTCCCGGGCCCGCGGTGTGGCGCACCGTCGGCTTTGTCGCCGCGATCGGAGCGCTGTTCGCCCTGGAAAGGGGCGCCGGCGCCCTCGGCACGCGCCGCCGGGCCGCGGGACGGATGCCGATTCTGCTGGCGCGCTGCGCGCTGATCGGCGTGGTGGTGCTCCTCGACGCCTCGGGGCTGTCCCCTGTGCTGGTCGTGCTGCTGCCGTTCACCGCCTACTTCGCCTTCGGCCGCACGACCGCGCTGGTGCTGGGCGCGCTCTGCCTGGCCGGGCCGCTCGCCGCGTACGTGCTGGCCGTGCCCGGCTGGTATCGCGACCCGGAGCACGTGTCCGACCTGCTGATGCTCTGCGTCGGACTGGTACTGGCGCTCGCCATGGCCGCCGTGGCCGTCGGGGAACAGCACGCGCGGCTCGCCCTGGAGGGGTACGCGGCGCGGGTCGCCGAGCTGTCCGCTGCCACCGAGCGGAATCGGCTGGCCCGGGACATCCACGACAGCCTCGGGCACCATCTCACGGCGATGTCCGTGCAGTTGGAGATGGCCTCGGAGTTCCGGGCCCTGGACCCCGACGCGGCCCAGCGGGCTCTGAACGAGGCGCGCCGGTCGGTGCGGCTCGCGCTGGGCGACGTACGGCAGTCGGTCCGTGCGCTGCGGAGTGAGACGCCGCCGCACCCCACGCTCGCTGCCGCGCTCGCCGACCTGGCGCACGGCGGTGCGGTGGCGCCGCGGGTGAGCGTCGAGGTGAGCGGGGATCAGGACGGCTACGGCACGGCCGAACTGACCACCTTGTACCGGGCCGCGCAGGAAGGTGTGACCAACGCGCGTCGGCATGCGCGGGCTACGCGGGTCTCGGTCGTGCTCCGGCTGGCCGAGGACGCCGCACGGCTCGTGGTCGCCGACGACGGCCGAGGCTTCACACCGGCCGAGGCCACCGCCGGGGTCGGGTTGCTCGGGATGAGGGAGCGCGTGCAACTCGTGGCGGGGAGTGTCGACATCGACAGCGATCCCGGTGCCGGTACGCGGCTGACCGTGACCGTTCCGCGCGGCACGGCAGGGGAGGCGTGACATGGACCTCCAGGAGCCCAGGCCGCCGCTGCGTGTGCTGGTGGTGGACGACCAGACGCTCATCCGGGACGGTATCGCCTCCCTGCTCTCCATCCGGCCGGGCATCACGGTGATCGGCACGGCCGTGGACGGCCGGGACGCCGTGGCGAAGACCGTGGAACTGGGCCCGGACGTGGTCCTCATGGACGTCCGGATGCCGCGGATGGACGGCGTCGAAGCGGTGGCCGTCCTGCGCGAGCGGGCCCCCGAGTGCCGGGTGGTGATGCTGACGACGTTCGACGACGAGGAGTACGTCGTGCGGGCGCTGCGGGCCGGCGCCCACGGTTACCTGCTCAAGGATCTCCCGGCCGAGGAGCTCGCCCACGCGGTCCGCCTGGCACACGCGGGCGTCACCCAGCTCGACTCGTCCGTCGCCCGCCACCTCACCACCTCCCTGCCCTCCCCCGGCACGGCTCAGCCGCCGGCTGTCCCCCTGAGCCCACGCGAGACGGACATCCTGCGGCTCGTGGCGCAGGGCCACACCAACCGGGAGATCGCCGCCCACCTCTATCTCAGCGAGGGCACGGTCAAGAACCACGTCTCCCGCATCCTCACCCGGCTCGCCCTGCGCGATCGCACCCAGGCGGCGCTGCGCGCCCGGGACCTCGGACTGTTGTGAGGGCCCTCCCTCAGCGAGCCCCGCTCCCCAGACGGCGGGCCAGTCCGCGACCGCAGGCCTGGCCCGGCACTTCGACGTAACGGTGGGTCAGCAGGCACAGGGGCAACAGCACGGCGAAGAAGGCCAGTTCGAGCACGAGACTGTCCTGCCGCCGCCTGCCGATCGTGCCGTCGATCACCGCCAGCAGTACGGGATGCACCAAGTAGACCGAGTAGCTGATCGTCCCCAACGCGGCCAGGAGCCGCGGTGTGCGCCGGTGGCGCGCGGCCAGTCCGGCGGCGAAGGTGAGCACGGCCAGCAGGAACGCGACGATCCAGCCGCGCCGTGCGAAGTGGTCGCCGTCGCCGTACCGGTACGCGCTCCCCACGGCACAGGCGATCACCACGACGGCGGCGCCGGCCGCATGCCGCCAGGTGACCCGACCGTTCTCGGCACGGTGGACAGCGGAGCCGAGGAACATCACGGCGAGGATCACCAGGCCCTCCCACATCGGGACCGTACCGTTGAACAGGACCAGGGCCAGCGCCGGCACCCCGCCCAACACGCCGCCGAACCAACGCAGTACGGGTGGCGTCGCGCTCGCACAGCAGATGGCAACCCCCATGGTGAACGCGGCGAACGCGATCAGCGGCCCGGTGCCGAACCGGCCGGACAGGGCAGAGGCCGGCAGCACCACCCCGGCCGTCACACTCGCGGCGGCGAGCAGGGCCAGGATGACCGCGATGGCCGCGGAACGCTGGTGAAGGCGGACCGTGAAGAGAGCGACGCACAGCAGATAGAAGGACATCTCGTAGCTGAGCGTCCACAGCACGAGGAGGAGATTGGGTGTCCCCAGTAGCTCCTGGAGCATCGTGACGTGAGCGACAGCCACGGAGACGGCGCTCCGCTCACCGAAGTCACGTAGGTGCGCGATGCCCAGCAGGTGGGCGGCGAGGAGCGCGGTGACGGCAGCCGCCCACAGGGGGTACACACGGAAGATCCGCCCGATCCAGAACGTCCGGACGCAGCCCCGCCGTTCCAGGGACGCGGGGATGATGTAGCCGCTCACCAGGAAGAACACCATGATGCCGTAGCGGCTGGTGTCGAACTGCGGCATCAGCTCCCGCCGGAAGTCCGCCATGAAGGTATAGGACGAGTGGTCGAACACCACGACGAGTGCGGCGATGCCGCGCAGCGCGTCCAGCCAACCCAAGCGCGACGGGCCTGCTTTCGCGACGGCGGCTCGTAATCGTGAGGGGCTGGGGAGTGGGTGGGCCGGCGAAGCGGGGGCCTGGGGTGGGGATTCCATGCGTGGACGGAGTCCTGTTCGGTGAGGTCGTCGCTGGGTCTGTCGTGACGCTTGCGGGCCCCGCCCGACGGCGGTCGCCCCACGGCCGCAGGGAGGCCCCGCACCGCTCTGATCACCGAGTTCAGCGGCTGGGGCATTGTTCGGCACCACTGCTTCGGCGGCCGAACAACGAACCGGGTCCGCGAGCCGTATAGGTGTCCGAGAGATGTATGGGTTGGCTGCCCGCTTCGTGGTGGGGCGGTCGGAGGGGGTGAAGGTGTGGCGGGGCGTCGTGAGGTGCCGGTGGATCCGGCGGCGGGTCCGGTGCAGCGGTTCGCGTTCGAGTTACGCGCGCTGCGGGCGGCGGCGGACGGGATCACCTACCGGGCGCTGGCCCAACGGGCGGGCTACTCGGTGACCACGCTGTCGCAGGCCGCGGCGGGCGAGCAGCTGCCGACGCTGCCGGTGGCCCTGGCCTACGCGGGGGCGTGCGGTGGAGACCTGGAGCAGTGGGAGGCCCGGTGGAAGGAGGCGGTGGAGGAATCCGCCGTTGACGGCTCCGGGGACGAGGACGGATCGCTCACGCCGTACCGGGGTCTGGCCCGGTTCGAGACGGGCGGCAGCGGTCTGTTCTTCGGCCGGGAACGGCTCACCGCCGACCTGGTCGACCTGCTGGGGCGTCGCCGGTTCGCCGCGGTCTTCGGCCCCTCCGGCAGCGGCAAGTCCTCGCTGCTCCGGGCCGGGTTGATACCCGCCCTCCGCAGCAGCCGGGAGCCGGGCCCGCGCCCGGCCGCGATCCGGATCCTGACTCCCGGCGAACACCCTGCCCGCGACCACGCGCCCCTCCTCACACCCGTGGCGTCCCCCGAGGACGGCGTCGGGGCGGACACGTTCGTGATCGTCGACCAGTTCGAGGAGGTGTTCACCCTCTGCCACGACACGGCCGAACGCGCCCGCTTCATCGATCTGTTGCTCACAGCCCAGCAGGCCGAGAGTCGCCTGCGGGTGCTGTTGGCGGTCCGCGGTGACTTCTACGGCCGCTGCGCCGAGCACCGCGACCTGGCCGACGCGCTGCGCGATGCCAACCTCCTGGTGGGAGCGATGAGCCGGGCGGAACTGCGCGACGCCGTCGTCAAGCCGGCCACGGCCGCCGGACTGACCGTCGAACGCGCCCTGACCGCGCGGCTGATCGAGGAAGTCGCTGAGGAGCCGGGCGGACTGCCGCTGCTGTCCCACGCCTTGCTGGAGACCTGGCGCCGCCGCCGCGGCAAGACACTGACCATGGCGGGGTACGAGGCCGTCGGCGGTCTGAACGGCGCCATCACCAAGACCGCCGAGGAGGTCTACGGCCGGTTCAGCGAGACCCAGGCGGCCGCCGCCCGCCGGGTGCTGCCGCGCCTGGTCGCCCCCGGCGACGGCACCCCCGACACCCGCCGCCCTCTCGAGCGCGCACGACTGCCCGGCTCCGGCCGGGACGACACCGCCCAGGTGGTGGAGGCACTCGCGCGAGCCCGGCTGCTCACCCTGGACGGCGACAAGGTCGAGTTGGCCCACGAGGCCCTGCTCACGGCCTGGCCCCGGCTGCGCGCATGGATCGAGGAGGACCGCGAACGCCTGCGCGTGCACCGCGACCTCTCCGAAGCGGCCCAGACCTGGCGGGAACTCGGCCGCGAGACGGGCGCCTTGTACCGGGGCAGCCGGCTCGCGGCCGCCCAGGAACACTTCGGCAGCGCGACCCACGAGGACCTGACCGACGTGGAGCGCGCCTTCCTCGACGCCGGCCGCGGCCATGAGCGGAGGGGCCGTCGCCGTTACCGGCTGGTGCTCACCGCGGTCACCGCTGCCCTGTGCCTCGCCCTCGTCGCCGCCGTTCTCGCCATGGGGCAGTGGCGCAGCGCGGTCACCGCCCAGCATCTGGCCCAGTCGCGGCAACTGGCCGCCCAGTCCGGTGCGTTGCTGGACTCCGAACCCGACCTCGCCGCACTGCTCGCCGTCCATGCCTACCGCACCAGTCCGACCCGCGAGGCCACCGCCGCCCTGTACGCCGCCGCGGCGCTACCGCGGCCCCAGCGACTGGTCGACGGCACCGACCCCGTGGATTCCCTCGCCGTCAGCCCGGACGGACACACCCTCGCCACCCACAGCTCGGACGGCGGGATTCGGATCTGGAGTCTGCCCTCGGGCCGGCTGCGACACACGTTCACCGGCCCCGGCGTCAGCGACATCGCGGCGTTCAGCCCCGACGGACGTACCCTCGCCGTCGCCACCGCCGCGGGCAGCGGCGCGACGGTGGGCCTGTGGGATCCGGTCACCGGCCGGAACCTGAGGACCTTCGCCGTCCCGGACGGTTCGGTGCGCGGGCTGGCCTTCAGCCCTGACGGTCGTGCGCTGGCCGCCGCCTCGCCGATGGCAGTGCGGGTGTGGGACGTGGGCACCGGCCGCACGCGACACCGCTTCACCGGCCATCCCGACCCGCAGGCGGTCGCCTTCGGCCCCGACGGACGTACCGTCGCCGCGGTGAGCCGCGACGGGCTGACGCGGGTGTGGGACGTGGCCACCGGCCGCGTCCGGACCACCCACGACAGCCACATCACGGCCTACGCGGTGCGGTTCAGCCCTGACGGCCGGACCTACGCGGCCGTCCGCACCGACGGTGTGGTGCAGCTGCGGGACGTGGCCACCGGCGCCCTCCGGCGCACCATCAGGGACGGCCCCGTCGGAGCGAACGAGGTGGCCTTCTCCCTCGACGGACGGACCCTCGCCGTACCGGGCCTCGGGGACTCCGTGCGGCTGTGGGACACCGCCTCCGGAACAGCACTGGCCACCGTGACCGCCGGTCACCGTGGCCAGGGGGCCGTGAAGGTGGCTCTCAGCGCGGACGGCCGCGCCCTGGTGACCAGCACCAACCGCGACCCCGCCGTCCACGTCCACCGGCTGTCCGCCGACCACCCGCAGAGCTCCCTGCGCGGGCCTGCCGGCACGTATGTGGCGCAGCTGGCCTTCAGTCCGGACGGACGCAGCATGGCCACGGTTCGCCAAGGGCCGCCCGGCCGTGGGTCGGTGCAGCTCTGGGACGCCGGGACCGGCGATCGGGAGGCCACCCAGGCGCTCGACACCGGCTCGCCGCCCCGGGGCGGGCAGCTTCCCGTCGCGGTGTCGCGCCTCGGGGCCGTGGGGTTCGGTCCGGACGGTCGCGCTCTGGCTGCCAGGGCCGTCGGGCACGGGGTGATCGAGGTCCGGGATGTCGCCACGGGCCGCCTGCGCGACAGCCGTGCCCTCGGCGCCGGCCACGAGGCGGTCTTCAGTCCCGACGGGACCCGGCTCGCTTTCGTCGGCGAGAGGGGATCGGTGCGGATCTGGCATCTCTCGACCGGCGCGGTGCGCACCGTCCACACCGGAGAGGGCCAGTCCGTCAGGGCGCTGGCGTTCACCCCCGACGGCCGCACACTTGCCGTCGTGGACATCGAGACCGACGGCGAGCAGGTCACGCTCCTCGACGTCGCGACCGGCCGCACGCTGCGCACCATCAAGCCCGGCGCCCGCAGCCCGCTGTCCCTCGCGTTCAGCCCGGACGGACACACCCTGGCCACCGCGAGCAGCGGTGGCGGAGTCGTCAAGACGTGGGACGCGCGCACCGGTCGCCTCCGGAGCAGCTTCGGAGCCGGTGGTGAGGTGGCGTCGCTGGCCTTCAGCCCCGACGGACGCACCCTGGCGGCGAGCAGCGTACGAGGCGTTCAGCTGTGGGACCTCGCCACCAGCCGGATCAGGACCACCCTGCCGACCCGTTCCCTCGCGACAGTGGCGTTCAGCCCGGACGGACGGACCCTGGCCGTCGCCACGGACGGTTCCGTCGGCCTGTGGAACGTCGACCTGCCCGACCCGGCCCGCGCGATCCGCCACATCTGCGAGTCCGTCGACGCCCGTCTCACCCCTGAGGAACGATCCCGCTACCTGCACGACCCATCCGCCGGGACCGGCTGCCCCTCGGCTACGGGACAGAACCGGGCCTTCAGCGAGTGACCTCGCCCTGCGGCAACGCGGAGCCCGTCAGGGGACTGTCGTCGAGGTACCGGATCTCGTAGACGCGTTCGGTGAACTTCCAGCCGTCGGGGGTGCGCTGGTAAAGGTCGTGGTAGATGGCGTAGTTCAGCGCACAGCGGCCGTCACGGCCGCGGCCGACCTCGGACATGTACGCGCGCCCGGACGCCGTGTCGCCGTCGAGCCGGATCATGCCCGGGTGGGTGTTCTGCACGAGGAACTCCACGAACTCCGGTACCCGTCGGCCCCAGGCACGGATCTGTTCCCGGCCGGACATCTCGGCGGGGATGTCGGGCATCCGCCACACGCCGTCCGGTGTGAACAGCGACGCGACCCGGTCGTAGTCACGCATCATCACCGCGTCGGTGAACTCACCGCGCAGCGCCTCGATCTCGATCCGGTCCGCGATCACCTGAAAGTCGCTCATCCTTGCCTCCCTGTCACCCCGCCGGGGGATGCTGTGCCGGTGTCAGCGGTACGACGACGCAGCTCCCACAAATGTCAGGCGAGCCGCCCGCCTCACATTCCGAGGCGCTGTCTCGTCGATCCGGTGAGTGCAGATCCGGACGCTGCAAGGCGGCACCGCAGGGCAAGGGGAGAACCGTGACCAACGAAGACGATCAGAGCCTGGACGCGATCATGAGCGAACGGCGTCGGCTGATCAATCTCGCCTACCGGCTGCTGGGTTCCCTGGCCGAGGCCGAGGACGCCGTGCAGGAGACCTACGTCCGCTGGTACGCCATGTCCCGCGAGCAGCAGGATGCCATCGAGTCCCCCGGTGCCTGGCTGACGAGGGTCGCGGGCCGTATCTGCCTGGACGTGCTCGGCTCGGCGCGGGCCCGGCGCGAGCGTTATGTGGGCGAGTGGGTTCCCGAGCCGCTGCCCGGAGCCACCCAGTGGCTGACCGGTCCGGCGGGCGGCGCGACGGCCGACCCCGCCGACCGGGTGACCCTCGACGAGTCGGTCGACATGGCCTTTCTCGTCGTACTCGAATCGATGACGCCGGCCGAACGCGTCTCGTTCATCCTGCACGACGTCTTCCGCTACTCGTTCGCCGAGGTCGCCGGGATCGTCGGCCGCACCCCCGCGGCCTGTCGTCAGCTGGCCTCCTCCGCTCGGCGCCGCATCAGCGCCTCCCGGACGCCCACGACCCCGGTGGCCCACCAGGCCGCCGTCGTCAGGGACTTCAAGCAGGCCTGGCAGGCGGGGGACATCGGCGCCCTGATGGGTCTTCTCGACCCCGATGCCACGGTCATCGCGGACGGCGGCGGCCTCACGCGGGCCTCACTGCACCCCATCGAGGGCGGGGAGCGGATCGCGCACTACCTCACCGACCTGTTCGCCAAGGCAGCCGGCACCCCGACCGTCCTGGAGTCCGTGGTCAACGGGCGGCCCGGTCTGGTCGCTCAGCGGGACGGCAGCACCGTGGCGGTGTACGCGTTCGACATCGCGGGCGATCGGATCACCCGGATCTGGGCCGTGCTCAACCCCGAGAAGCTCCGAGCTTGGGCGGGGCGCTGACGGGCGCCGTCGGCGGGAGGGTGCGGGTGAGCGCGAGTTCCCGGAACCACAGGGCACTGTCCTTCAAAGTCCGGCGCTGGGTCTCGTAGTCGACGTGCACGATGCCGAAGCGCTTGGAGTAGCCGTAGCCCCATTCGAAGTTGTCCATCAGCGACCACACGAAGTAGCCGCGCAGGTCGACGCCGGCGGTCAGGGCCCGGTGCGCGGCGGCGAGGTGGCGGTGGAGGTAGTCGACGCGCTCGGGGTCGTGGACGGCGTGGGTGTCGTCGGGGCGGGTGGTGAGGTGGTCGTCGAAGGCCGCGCCGTTCTCGGTGATGACCAACGGCTGCTCCGGGTAGCGGGTGTGCAGGTCCAGGAGGAGTTCCTCCAGGCCGTCCGGGTCGATGTTCCAGCCCATGGCGGTGTGCGGGCCCGGTTGCGGGAGGAACTCGACCTGGGGTGAGCCGGGCCAGGCGGAGCCGCCCATGTCCTTGTGCCCGTCGTTGTTCTGACGGGTGCTCGTGCCGTCCCACAGGCGGACGGCGGTGGTGGCGTAGTAGTTGACGCCGAGCAGGTCCAGGGGCTGGTAGATGTCGGTGAGGTCGCCGTCCTGGACGAACGCCCAGTCGGTGACGGACGCCGTGTCGTTGAGCAGGTCCTTCGGGTAGTGGCCCCGGAGCAGGGGTTCGGTGAAGGCGCGGTTGGCCAGCGCGTCGATGCGTCGTACGGCTTCGGCGGCGCCGTCGCCGTGTCCCCTCAGGACGTGGAAGTTGAGGGTGATCGAGTACTGCGGGGAGTTGGTGGTGACCGCCCTGAGCTGCTGAACGGCCAGGCCGTGCGCGAGGTTGAGGTGGTGGACCGCGGTCAGCGCCGCGGCTCCGTCGGTGCGGCCGGGGGCGTGGGCTCCGGAGCCGTAGCCAAGGTAGGCGGAGCACCACGGTTCGTTCAGGGTGGTCCAGATCGCGACACGGTCGCCGAGAGCCTCGCCGACGATGCGGGCGTAGTCGGCGAAGGCGAGTGCGGTGGCACGGTTCGTCCAGCCGCCCTGGTCTTCGAGTGCCTGGGGCAGGTCCCAGTGGTAGAGGGTCGCGACGGGGGTGATGCCGCGGGCCAGCAGGCCGTCGACGAGTCGGCTGTAGAAGTCCAGGCCCTTGGGGTTGGCAGGGCCACGGCCGGTGGGCTGGATGCGCGGCCAGGACAGGGAGAAGCGGTAGGCGCGCAGGCCGAGGGAGGCCATGAGGTCGAGGTCGTCGTCCAGGCGGTGGTAGTGGTCTGCGGCCACGTCACCGGTGTCGGCGTTCCAGGTCTTGCCCGGGGTGTGGGAGAAGGTGTCCCAGATGGAGGGACCTCGTCCGTCCTCGGTGGCGGCGCCTTCGATCTGGTAGGCGGCCGTCGCGGAACCGAGGAGGAAGTCGGCGGGGAACGACAGGGGCGTGTGGGCGTTTCCGGGGATCGGCATGAACACCGATGTTAACGTTAACACGCTGTCATGGCTTGCCCTGTGCCGAATTTTGTCGCCGCCCCACCCCACATGACGTCACCTCGCCTCGCCCGCCTCGTCCCCCCTCGGAGTGCACCCGTGCCGACCTTCGCCAATCCCGTCCTCGCCGGACACCACCCGGACCCGTCGATCTGCCGGGTCGGGGAGGACTACTACCTGGTCACCTCGTCGTTCGCGTACTACCCCGGGCTCCCGGTGCTCCACAGCCGCGATCTGGTGACCTGGCGGCCGGTGGGCCATGTGGTGCACCGCCCCTCCCAGGTGTCGTTGACCGGGCTTGACGTCTCTGACGGACTGTGGGCCGCCACCATCCGCCACCACGAGGGCACCTTCTACGTGGTCGTGACCCTGGCGAAGGGCCGCCAGGGCAGCGTCACGCTCCTCTGCACCGCCGACGACCCGGCCGGCCCGTGGTCGGACCCGGTCACGCTGGAGGCCGAGGGCATCGACCCGTCGCTGTTCTTCGACGACGACGGCCGCTGCTGGTTCACCGCCTGCCGGGACGCCGCCGAACCGGCCGTGACGGGCCCCGGCGAGCTGTGGATGCGTGAACTCGACCTCGGGACAATGGCGTTGACGGGCCCGACGCACATCCTCTGGTACGGCGCGATGCGCGGCGCCTGGGTGGAGGCACCGCACGTGTACAAGCGGGACGGCGTGTACCACCTGCTCGCCGCGGAGGGCGGCACCGAACACCATCACGCCGTGACCGCGGCCCGCGCCGAGACCGTCACCGGCCCCTACACCACCGACCCGAGGAGCCCGCTGCTCACCCACCGCCATCGCGGGGCGGCCGAACCCGTCCACAACGTCGGCCATGTCGACCTCGTCGACACCCCCGCCGGCGAGACCTGGGCCGTCGCCCTGGGCATACGACCGGTCGACGGCACCCACACCCTGGGCCGTGAGACGTTCCTGGTCCCCGTCGAATGGACACCGAGAGGGCCCGTCTTCGCTCCGGACACCGGTCGGGTGAGGCTGACGGAACGGGTACCGGCGGGAATCACGGGCCGGGGCCGGCACCAGGACGACACCGTCCGGGACGACTTCACCACGCCCCGACCGGCACCGGAATGGGCCGGCCTGCGCGGCCCGGTGGACGACCTGGTCGCACCTCACCCCGGGGGCGGCCTGACCATCCGCCTCTCCCCCGAGCCCCTCACCTCGACCGGCACCCCCGCGTTCATCGCCCGCCGCCAGCAGCACGTTCGGATGCGCGCGAGCACCCGGCTGCGCTTCAGAGCCACCGAGCCGACCCAGGAGGCGGGACTGACCGTCTTCCAGAACCAGCGGCAGCACGCCACCCTCGCGCTCACGGTCGACGCCGCCGGCACCCCGCAGGTCGTCCTCACCGCACGCGAGGCAGGCGCCGCGACTCGCCTCGCGGCGGTACCCATCACAGACGTCGACGTCGTCCTCGCGGTCGACAGCGACGAGTCCGCCTACACCTTCCACGTCCAGGACGGCGCCACCTGGACGACACTGGGCAGCATCGAGCGGCCCTTCTTCAGCACGGAACGCGCCGGCGGATTCGTCGGCGTCCACCTCGGCCTGTACGGCACGGGCAACGCCGGTGAGGCGCACGTGAGTTGGTTCGAGTACAGCCCGGCTCAGCCGTAGAAGTTCTTCTGCCAGCGGTGCCGGGCCAGCAGCGCCAGCTCCTCGGCGGTCAGCGGCCCGGCGTCGCCGACCGCCGCGTTGCGTTCCACGTTCGCCAGGGAGCGCATCCCGACGATGACCGTGGAGACCGCCTGCCCGGCGAGCGCGAACCGCAGTGCGGTGGAGGGAAGTTCGCCGGCGTCGATGTGCAGGTCGGCCAGGATCGCCTCCACCCGCTCCTCGACCTGCGCGGGCCGGTCGTCCCTGAAGTACCAGTTGCGCCAGTCGCCTTCGGGGAAGGTGACGCCCGCACGGATCGCGCCCGTCAAGGCGCCTTCGTCGAGGGCGACACGGACGATCACGCCGACGCCGTACTCCTCACAGGCGGGCAACAGGGCGTCGGTCGGGGCCTGTTCGAAGATGTTGTAGATGACCTGGACCGTGTCGATCACGCCGGTGCGCAGCACCTTCAGGACGTTGTCGGGTTGGTGGTCCTTCACCGAGATGCCGAAGGCCCTGATCCTGCCCTCTTGTTTGAGGGCGTCGATGGTCTCCAGCCAGTCACCGCGTCCGGTCCACTCGTCCTCCCAGGTGTGCAGCTGGAGCAGGTCGACGTGGTCGCGGCCCAGTTCACGCAGGCTGGTCTCCAGGCTCGCGCGAAGGTGGGAGCCGGGGAATGCCTCCATCGGGTCGACTCCGCTGGGCGCCAACGAGACCGGTACCTTCGGCCCGACCTTGGTCGCCACGTGCACGCCGTCGCCGCCGCCCGGGAGTTCCCTGAGCGCACGGCCCACGATGTGCTCGCTGCGGTCGTAGGCCCGCGCGGTGTCGATGAAGGTGACGCCGAGGTCGACGGCACGGTGCAGGGCACGTACGCCGGAGTCGTCGTCGGCGCCGACCCAGGCGCCCTGGCCCAGTCCCCAGGCGCCGTAGCCGATCTCGGAGACGGTCAGCCCGGTGCGGCCAAGTTCCCGATAGCGCATGTGCTGTTCAGACTCCCTGGATGAGGTGCCGGGTGCCGGCTGTCCGCGTCCCGACCTGCCCGTACGACGCTACCGACGGTGGGTGCACGGGCGACACCTGGCCAGGACAGCGAAACTTTCGATCTTCACAGGGCCGTACGGGGCTCCGCGGTGCTGCGTCGCACGACGAGCTCCGGCGTGAGCTTCTCCTGGGCCGCTCGCTCGCCGCCCAGCATCCGTACCAGCAGTTCGATGGCGCTCCTGCCGAGGTGGTCGAAGTCCTGCCGGACCGTGGTCAGGGCGGGTACGAGGTATCCGGCGCCCTTCATGTCGTCGAACCCGACGAGCGACACGTCCGCGGGCACCCGCACGCCCCGCTCCGCGAATGCCGCCAGAACTCCCATGGCCATCTGGTCGTTGCCCGCGAAGACCGCGGTCGGCAGGCCGGACTCGTCCGAGCAGAGCGCGTGGGCCAGCCGGAAGCCGCTCTCCGCGGTGAAGTCCCCTTCCAGCATGGCCCCTTCTCCTCCCCCGGCGGCGAGTTCGTCCCGCCAGCCCGCGACCCGGGCCTGTGCGTCGAAGGTGCGCAGGGCGCCGGTCAGATGGGCGATACGCCGGTGTCCCAGGTCGAGCAGGTGCCGTACGGCCAGCCGGGAGCCACGTTCCTGGTCGACCTCGACGCAGCCCAGATCGAGGTTGGGTACCCCGCCCGACATCACCACGGCCACCGGCACGTCCAGGACGAGGCTGGTCAGCGCGTCGACGGCGACCGGCCGGTCGGCGACGACCGCGATGGCCTCCACGGACTGGTCGGTGAGCCGCCGCAGCGTCTCCACCAGGTCGCCGGTGCCGCTCTCACCCTGCCTGCTGGCCAGGCTCACCCAGTAGCCGGCCTGTTTGGCGGCCGCCTCCACGCCGCTGAGGATGCGCGGCAGCTCGAACAGCTCCGACCCGGCGATCACCACACCGATCGTCGACGAGCGGCGGCTCTTGAGGGCCCTGGCCACGCTGTTGCGGCGGTAGCCCAGCTTCTGGATGGCGGCCTCGACGCGGGTGCGGGTCTCCGGTCGTACCGACGGATGGTCGTTGATGACCCGGGAGACGGTGATGTGCGAGACGCCGGCCTCGCGTGCCACGTCCATCATCCCTGGTGGCCGGTTCATGTCCCTCGCCCTCTGCCCTCGACGCCGGCGCGCGGCCTTGCGCTCACCGCCGATACTGTCACGCGCGATCCGGTCGACCACGCGCTCGAGGCCTCCCGCCGAGCTACGTCACTTCCCGTACGCCTGTTTCCAGCGGGCTCGGTGACGGGCGTCGCCCTGGCCTCGGCCGTTGACCTCGATCAGGGACAGCAGGGAGGCCCCGTTGTTCCACAGTCCGAGGTGATCGCGGTGCACGGCGAGGATGTGATGGTGCAGCGCGAACTCCTCGGAGGGGCGGCTGAACCGTGTGGTCGTGACGAACACGGCCAGATCGGCGCCGAAATGCACCCTCGCGCCCAGCAGATCACGCAGTTCACGGCTCGCGATCGCGCTGGTCGGCGCGTAGCGCTTGCACTGGATCACCACGCTGCGGCCGTCCGGGAGACGGCCGACGACATCGGCTCCGTTGTCGTTGGCGCCACCCACGCGCCGCACCTCGGTGCATCCGTCGCGTCGGCACAGCCCTGCCACCAGCTCCTCGAACTCGGTGCCGGTCATCGCGTCCACCTCGGCGAGTGTCCGGTGGCCGGCCTTCACCGCTTCCTCCTGCCGCCACTGGCGATCCCGCCCGCGCACCAGCCGGTCCGTACGCCACCACCACCGTCCCGCCGCCGCGAGGCCGCCGAGCACCACAGCCGCTGTCACATACGGCCACACCACCGACCAGAAGACGACGAGCAGCAGCAGGAGCAGACCCCCACCGATCGCCACCGACTTCAGCCGCGCCGCCCGCCGCCTGCGCGCGGCGGCGCCCCGTCCACGCCCCGTCACGTCGAAGCCCTCCCCCACCGGTCCGTGTACCCGCAGTGTGAGCCGCACCCGGGGGGACGAAAAGGGCGGGAGTCGGTCATGGCCGGATCGGATGGCCGGGGCGTCGACGATCGCGAATGGCCAGGACGTCGCTCCCATATGGTCTGATCCCACACATTGACAGGCGCGTGTCGACATGCTGTGATCAGGCGCTGCTCAGCCGGACCTGCGCCCCGTCGCATACCGCTCGGGCACCGGACCGCCCGCCACGAGGCCGGGGGCGGCGCACCCGAACCCAGAGTGAGGACCCATGCCGCAGCGCGCTGCGACCATCGTCGGCGGCGGCATCGGCGGGCTCGCGGCCGCCATCGCCCTGCATCGTCGGGGCTGGCGCGTCGAAGTACTGGAGCGGGCCCAGGAGTTCACCGAGATCGGGGCGGGCATCTCCCTGTGGCCCAACGCGCTGCACGCGCTCGAATCCCTTGGCCTGTCCGACACGATACGGGCACTCGGTGCCGTGGAGGCCGCCGGCGGCGTACGCGACGGCCGGGGCCGTTGGCTGTCCCGGACCGACAACGCGGAGCTGGCACGCCGCTTCGGTCACCCCTTGCTGGTCCTGCACCGCGCGGACCTGTTGCGGGCGCTCACCGAGGCGCTGCCCGCCGACAGTCTGCGGCCGGGCAGCGAGGTGTCCGCGGTCCACGACGACGGCCACCGTGTGGTCGTCGAGCACCGTGGCGGCGAGTCCCGGGCCGACCTCGTGGTCGGCGCCGACGGGCTGCGCAGTGCGGTCCGCCGGGCCCTGTGGCCCGACGCGGCGGGCCCCCGCTATGCCGGATACACGGCGTGGCGCATGGTCACCGAGCCCCTCGCCGAGCCGCCCGCCGAGGGCGCGGCGACCTGGGGTCGTGGGGAGAGGTTCGGCTACACGGCGCTGCCGGGCGGCCGCATGTACTGCTTCGCGACCGCGTCGCTGCCGGCCGGAACGGCCTTCGACTCGGCCGAGTACACCGAACTGCTGCGCCGCTTCGGCTCCTGGCCGGACCCCGTCCCCGCCCTGCTGGCCGCCGTCCCCGCGGACGCGGTGCTCCGCCACGACCTGTACGACCTGCCGCCGCTGCCCACCTTCGTCCGTGGACGGGTCACGCTGCTGGGCGACGCGGCGCACGCCATGACCCCCAATCTGGGCCAGGGCGCGTGCCAGGCGCTGGAGGACGCGGTCACCCTCGCCCACTGTCTCGACAGCACCCCGGACGTCACCGCCGCGCTCCGCTCGTACGACCTGCTGCGCCGCCCGCGGACCCAGGCCGTCACACGCCGCTCCGCCCGGCTCGGCGCGGTCGGCCAGCTGGCGTGGCCGCCGGCGGTGTGGCTGCGCGACACCGCCGCCCGCCTGACGCCTACGCGGGCGACGCTGCGTTCCATGACGCCGGTGCTCGGCTGGACCGCCCCCGGCGCCGGACCGACCGTGACGCGAAGCGGGACCCGCTGATGCCGGACTGGACCTATCACCCACTTCGCCAGGCGGCCGCCGCCGTCCTCGGCCGCCGCCGTTCGCAGCGAACCGCGCTGGGGCTGCTGGCCCGGATCGGCTCCCGACCCGCCGGCGCGCGCCTGATCGCCCGGGGGTTCGGCCACCGCCATCCGCCCCAGCGGCTCGCCGGTGACATCGCCGGCGTACCCGTGACGGTCCGCCTCGGCATCTCCGTCCCGCCCTCGCTGGCCCGCGAGACCGTACGCGCCATGCCCCCGCTCGGGGCCGGTGTGGTCGAGGTGGCGCCCGTGTCGGCGGCCGACGTCCAGGCCGTACGGGAGGCCGCGGCCGGCCGCTCGATCCCGTTGGTCGTCCGGACCCGCGACCACGAGGTCATGGCCGCCCTCACACTCCATGTCGACGGGTTCACCGACGGCGCCGACAAGCACCTGGTCCGCGTGTCCGAACCGTCGGTCACCGCCGCGGCCGCCGCGCTCGAGGAGCCCGGCACCGTCGTGCTCGCCCGGCCCGGGGTACTCGTCGAGGCCGGACCGGGCTGGTTCGCCCGGGTCACCGAGGCGGCCACCCCGACCGTGCCCGCGCCAGGGCTACGGGATGTCGGCCGCGATCCCCGCCGCTGGCCCGCCTGGTGGTGGGCGCTGCTCGTCGGACTCGGGATGACGGGAGCGGGACTCGGCGCCGCCGCGATCACGCTCGGGCCGGTACTGCTCTGGTACGACCGTGACTACCTCGGCATGACGCTGCACGACCTGCACCACGCCAACCACCACCTCGTGCACTTCCTCCAGCACGACCGGATCACCATGGCCGGCACGATGGTGGCGATCGGCGCCCTCTACACCGGCCTCGCCGTGGGCGGGATCAGGCGCGGCTGGGCCTGGGCCCGCGAGGTGTATCTGCTCTCTGGGGCGATCGGCTTCCCCACCCTGTTCTACTTCCTGGCCACCGGTTTCGTGGAACCCCTGCACACGGCGACGGCCCTGGTGCTCTTCCCGATGTTCCTGGCCGGGGTCCGCCGGACTCCGCACGCACCGCGGTGGCGTCTGGCGCCCGAGGGGCCCGAGCGAGAACGCCGTCGGGCGCTGGTGGGCCAACTGCTGCTGATCGTCACGGGAGCCGGCCTGTTCGTCGGCGGAGCGGTGATCTCGGTGGTCGGCCTGACCGGGGTCTTCGTGCCGAGCGACCTGACCTTCCTGGGCACCAGCGCCCAGGCACTGGAAGCCGTCAACCCCCGGCTCGTACCGTTCATCGCCCACGACAGGGCGGGGTTCGGCGGCGCCCTGATGTCCGCGGCGGTGGCGATCGTGCTGCTCAGCGCGTGGGGCTGGCGGCGGGGCGAGGCCTGGGTGTTCTGGACCCTGGGCGCGGCGGCGTCCGCCGGATTCCTGCCGGCCGTCGTGGTCCACGGACTCATCCACTACACGGACTTCACCCATCTCGCACCGGTCTACATCGGCATCGCCCTGACCGGCACCGGCCTGCTGCTGGCGCGACCGTACCTCTGTGCCAAGGCGCCCGCGCGGCCGGAGGACTGACCGGCGGCGTCCCGATAGTCGGGCCGCGTGCAAGGCTTCGGACGGGCCAGTGCGGTCAGGCGGCTCGGAGCCGGAAGTGCAGCAGACCGGTGCCGTCGGCGGGGGCCGGCCCGCCGTCCGCATCGGTGACCGCGCTCACGGCCAGACCGGCACTCGCGGCCAGCTTCTCGAACCGCTCCCGGGTGTACCAGTGCAGGACCCACGGGCGGTCCTCGACGGTGCTGTCGGAGCCGTGGTGCCGCTCATAGCGCAGGAGCGTCGTCTGGGTCCGGGCGGTCTCGTCGCGTTCCTCGGCGACGACGGACACCCTCAGCTCGGCGCCATCGGATGCCGTGGCCGTACGCACCCGGCCGATCTGGTCGGCCGGGGTCGGTTCAGGGGTGAACAGGGGCACCAGGGCGGTGCCGCCGTCGACCAGATGGGCGCGGATGCCGTTCAGGGCGGCGAGGGCGACGTTGTCCTCGGGGAGCAGATTGAAGGTGGGCCCGGCGAGGAAGATCGCCCGGTAGCGGCGGGGCAGGCGCAAAGCCTCCATCCGCTGGTGGAACACGGTGACTTCGAGGCCCTCTTCCGCTGCCTGGCGCCGGAGCCTGTTGAGCATGTCGGCGGAGGAGTCGACACCGTCGACGTCCAGGCCGCGCCTGCGCAGTTCGAGCAGCGGCTCACCATCGCCGCACCCCAACTCCAGTGCGGGCAAGCCGACTTGCTCAAGAAAGGCCGCGTAGGGCTCGGGGTCCTGGGAGTAGGACTTCAGCGGTCCGTACAGTTCCGCGACGATGCCCGTGTAAAAGTCAGCTGCGTCCACGCGCGTCACCCTACGCAGCTTGATCCGCGCGCTCACTCGAATATCGAGCGCGTGCCACAGCGGCGGAATCCACGCATGCCCTCATTGCATCACCAGGGCCCGAACGACCCCACGCCACGGGCGTTAGGCTTCGCCGGGCACGGACATGACGGGGGCTGAGCATATGAAGTCCGAAGAGACACCGCGATGGGCGACGACCCTTGACGGGGTCGTGGTGTACGCACAGGGTGCGCTGTGCACGCGGGTGGCGCGGGGCACGGTGCCGCCGGACGGGCGGGTGCTGTTGACGGGGTTGCCCCGCTCTGTGGACCGCGGCTCCGTGCGGGCCCGCGTCGTGGGCGACTCAGGTGCGCGTGTCACCGAGGTGCGGGTCGACATGGGTGCCGAACCGTCCGGCACGGGGCCCACGGGCGACCTGCGGCAGGAAGTGGAGCGGCTGGGCGAGGCGTGTGGAGCGGCCCGTGGGCGGCGCGACCGGATCCTCGACCGGATCAGGGAGATCACCGATCTGCACCCCGTCCCCCCGGCCCGCAAGCGTGAGGACCCGCACCGCCGCACTCCCGCCGAGGCCTGGCTGACGCTCGCGGACTTCGTCGACGAACGGCTGACGGCCCTGCACGACCGCCTCACCGCCCAGGAGGAGGAGCTGCGCCGCCTCGATCACGACCACGCCGTCGCCACGGACCGCTGGCGCCGCGCCTCCACCGACGCGCCCTCAGGACAGGTGCACACCACGGTGGGTGCGGCCGTCACCCTCGACGGCAGCGGTGAGGTACGGCTGGAGCTCGAGTACGCGGTCCCCGGCGCCGTATGGGTCCCCGCCTACCGTCTGACCTACCGTCAGGGCGACGGCAGCGGCACCCTCGTGCTGCGCGCCTCGGTCGCCCAGCGCAGCGGCGAGGACTGGGCCGGCGTGCGTATCGCGCTGGCCACCGCCGACCTCAAGCGGCAGACGGAGTCGCCGCGGCTGCGCTCGCTGCGGATCGGACGGCGTCAGCCCGCCCCCGAACCGGCCGGCTGGCGGGAGCCCCCGGCCGGCCTCGCCGACCTCTTCACCGCCTACGACTCGACGGGCCCGCGCCCGGACGTACCCGCCGCGCATGAGGCCGTGGCCGTCGGCGCTCCGCCCAGGCCCGCCGCCGACGCGGGCCCGGTTCCCCCGCCCGCTCCGCTGCCTCCGGCGCCGCCGGTCTACGGCGCTGCGCCGACGGCACCCGCACCCCCCGGCAGCCTCCAGGCGATGCCCCCGCAGGCGAACCGGATGCGGTCCAGCCCGCCCGCGTTCGCCGGCGCGCCCCCGGTGGCGCCCGCCGCGATGCCGTCGGCACCCTCGGGGGCGTTCCCCCCGCCGTCGGCCCCGCCCGCGCAGCTGACCGGTCCTCCGCAGCCCAGCGGCGCCGAACTCGACTACGCCGCTCTCGTCCTGAGCGGTCCCGACCAGCCCGCCGGCCGCCGGGGCCGGCTGTTCCCCGCCACCTCCTACGACCCGGTCGCGGTCGAACACCGGCGCCGGGCCGAAGCGGTGGCCGCACTGCCGTTGCCCGGCCACGCCGTGCGCCCTCGTGAGTCGGCGGGCTCCTTCGACCACCGCTACGACGCCGTCGCCCGCGCCGACATCCCCTCGGACGGCACCTGGCACACCGTCACCGTCACAACGATCCCGGTCGGACTGCAGACCGAGTACGTGTGCGTGCCGTCGGTGGAGCAGCGGGTGTACCAGACTCTGATCCTGTCCAACGCCACCGACCAGGCCCTGCTCGCCGGGCCTGTGGAGGTCGGCGTCGACGACGACTTCGTACTGACCGCCGCCCTGCCGACCCTCGCCCCGGGCGGGGTCCGCCGGATGGGACTCGGGCCGGCGGAGGACATCGAGGTCGTCCGGCGCACGAGCCTCCAGGAGTCGACGGCGGGGCTGCGCAACAACGTCACCGTGCTCGACCACGGTGTCCATGTGGAGCTGGCCAACCGGCTCGCCAGGCCCGTCACGGTCGAGGTGCGCGAACAGGTGCCGGTGACCGCCGAAGCCGACGTCCGCATCGAGGAACGGGCCGACTGGACGGCTCCCCAGGAGGGCGAAGGGCCCGATCAGCTCGCCCCGGGCACGCGCGTGTGGCGTGTCGACCTGCCCGCCGGCGCCACCGCCGTCCGTGACGGCGGCTATGAGATCCGTATCCCGGCCGCGAAGGCCCTCGTCGGCGGAAACCGCAGGAGCTGACCACCATGCCCACGGACCTCGAGCCGATCCCGCTGCCCGTCACCGCCGTCACCTGCCTCGAAGACCGCGCCCAGATCGAACGCTCCGCCACGCTCGACCTGCGGGCCGGCGTTCAGCGCCTGCGCCTGGGCCCGATCAGCGCCCTGGCGGTCGACCGCACCCTCCACGCCGAACTGACCACCGACCATCCGGCGACCGTCCTCGACGCCCGGATCGTCCGCACCTGGACTCCGCGCGGACCGCTGCCCGACGCCGACGACTCGGCGCTGCGCCTGCGCGTGCACGCGATCGAAGAGGAACGGTCCGCGCTGGAACAGCGACGTGACCGACTGCGCGCCCGGCTGGACCTGCTCGGCCGCCTCGCCACCGACCTGCTACGCGAGATCGGCGAAGGCACCGGACACGGAGAGACCGACACCGCACGGTGGAGTGCCGAACTGGACCGGGTGGACGAGGAACGCGACACCCACGCCGAGCAACTACGCGCCGCGGACGCCCAGTTGAAGGCGCTCACCACCGAACTCCAGGAAGCCGAACGCGCCATCGAGCTCGCCGAGCGGCGCCCCACCGAGTTGGTCGCTCACGTCGAACTGACCGTCGAGGCCGACGTGGCCGGCCCGGTCCGCCTGCGGCTCGGTCACGTCACCGCCTGTGCGCTGTGGCGCCCCGCGTACCGCGCCGTGCTCGACGGGGACTCGCTCACCCTGGAGACCGACGCGATGGTCTGGCAACTCACCGGCGAGGACTGGTCGGACGTACGCCTGACGCTGTCGACGGCCCGCTCGGCGTCGTCGAGCGAACCGCCGCGGCTCGGGGAGGACCGGCTGACGCTCACGGACCGCTCCCCCGCGGAGCGACGCACGGTCGCCGTCGAACTGCGCGAGGAGGAGATCGCGGAGCTCGGCCCGGCATCCGTGCTCGGCCTGCCGGGCGTGGACGACGGCGGCCGTACGCGGGTCCTGCACTCCCCCGCGCCCGTCTCCGTCCCCTCGGACGGCCACGCCCACCGGGTGCCGCTCTCCGTGGCCACCACGACCGCGCGCAGCGAGTACACCTGCTCCCCGGAGCTGTCCCCGCTCGTCACCCACCTGGTGCGCTGCGACAACCCGACCGGTCACGCACTCCTGGCGGGCCCGGTGGACCTCGTCGGCGCCGGCGGGTTCGGCGGCCGCGGCACCCTCGACTTCACCGCTCCCGGCGCGCCGCTCCGGCTCGCCTTCGGCAGTCACGACGACTACCGGGTGCTGCGCGAGGTCGAGGAGCACCGCGACACCACGACGATGACCCAGCGCACCACCGTCACCCGCACCGTGCGCCTGCACCTGTCCCGCTTCTCCGCACCCGGGGAACAGGACGAGCAGGTGGTGGCACTTCGGGAACGGATCCCGGTCTCCGAGGTCTCGGCAGTGGAGGTGAAGCTGCGCAAGGAGGCCTGCTCCCCCGCCCCCACCGCGGTCGACGCCGAGGGCATCGCCCGCTGGGACATCCCCCTGCCCCCGAACGGCCGCCGCACGGTCACCCTCGTCTACGAACTCTCGGCGAGCGGCAAGGTCAGCGGACTGTGAGTCCTTGGAGGACGCACGAGCGGACTGTGGCCGGTCGCGCAGCACGGTGACTGTCTCTTGCAGATGGACCGGTAATGCAAACTTCACGGGTTTCGGAGGTACGTGTCCGCCTGGTGCTCAGCATGATCGGCCATGGCCTTCGACGGGGAGCCCGTCAATGTGAGGCCGGTGCTCCTGCTCACCGGCATCGTCGGATGCGTGGCCGGCTTGAAGCTGGCGCACTGATGGGGCTCCCGGATCGCCGGATCCGCACCCGCCCGAGTCGGCGGAGCGGCGGCCGAAGCACCCCCGTCTGTCAGTGCAGCAACTCGACTGGATGCGGGCGCAGTTCTTCGCCAACCGCCCAGACGACCTCCCGGCGGCGCGAAACCTACCGGCCGCGCTTTCACGGCGCCTCAGTGGGCCGGCCGCATCACATTCCTGTGCGACGAGGCCGGCCGTGTCCTTCTCAGTGGTTGCGCGGGCGAGGCAGCAAGGCGAACGCGCTCTCCGCGATCGAGGTCAGGCGGTCGGGGCTGTGGCCGTACGCGCCCACGACATCGCTCCCGCGGATGACGGTCAGCAGAAGGAACGCGAGGTCGTCGGGATCCGCGTCGGGGTCGATGTCGCCGTTGCGCTGCGCCGCTCGCACACAGTCGGCCACCGCCGTCGCGACAACGGAGAAGCACTCCTTGGCCAGGCGTTTCACCTCGGGATCGGAGGCGCCGATCTCCAGGGCCATCTTGGCGGCGAAGCAGGCCGCCTCCGTCCGGTCGGAGGCGGGGGGTACGTCGGGGGCGAGTGGCACTCCGTGGACGGCGCGGAGCAGGTAGGCGTGCAGTCGTTCCATGGCACCCTCGTCCGGTCCGGCGAGCATCTTCGGCGGGCCCTGCCCCAGCCGGGCGAAGTAGCCCGTCATCGCCTCCAGCAGCACGCCGTGCTTGCCGTCGAACGCGGCATAGAGGCTGCCGCGACCCAGGCCGGTGGCGGCGCTGATGTCGTCGACGCTCGTGCCGTTGTAGCCCGAGGAGCGGAACTGCCGCTCGGCAGCATGGAGGACGTGGTCGCGGTCAAAGCTTCGTGGTCTCGCCATACAAAGACGGTAAAGCCGACCCACCCTTCTTGACAAGTCAGTACAGAACTGCCTAGGTTTTCGACTGTTCAGTACACAACCCTCCTGAGCTCACGGGACCGGCTTGGTCCGGGCTTGCAGGACCGCCGGCGGACCGTGTCGGTCATGGCCACGACTGAAGGAACCACCATGCAGACAGCTTCCCCAGTGGCCCTCGTGACGGGCGCCTCCTCCGGGATCGGGCGGGCGGCAGCGCTCGCCCTCGTGGGTGCCGGATTCGCGGTGGTCGGCACGAGCCGCAACGCGGCGAACACCGAGCCGCTCGCCGGGGTGACGTTCCTCGATCTCGACGTGGCCGACGACGACTCGGTCCACTCCCTGGTCGGGGAGGTGATCGAGCGGTTCGGCCGGATCGACGTCCTGGTCAACAACGCAGGCGTCGGCTTGGTCGGCGCCGGCGAGGAGAGCTCGATCAACCAGGCCACGGAGGTCTTCGACATCAACGTCTTCGGTCTGATGCGGATGACAAACGCGGTGCTGCCCCACATGCGCGCCCAGGGCAGCGGCCGCGTGGTCAACGTCGCCTCGATGCAAGGCCGGGTCCCAGGACCCTTCATGGCCGTCTACGCCGCCACCAAGCATGCGGTCGAGGGCTACTCCGAGTCCGTCGACCACGAGCTTCGCGAGCACGGCGTGCGGATGCTGCTGGTCGAGCCGGCCTACACAAGTACGAGTTTCGAGGCGAGCAGCATGGCACCCGACTCGCCCCTGTCGGTCTACGCCGCACAGCGGAAGATCGCCCGAGAGGTGCTGGCCACGGCCCTGCGCACCGCCGACCACCCGGACGTCGTCGCGAAGGTGATCGTCGCGGCCGCCACCGATTCCAAGCCCAAGCTCCGGTACCCCGCGGGCCCGATGGCCAGACGCGTCAGCCTCCTGCGCCGGATCGTGCCCTCGCGCGCCTTCGACGGACAGATCCGCAAGCTCAACCGACTGGCCGCCTGACCCCGCAGTACACCCGGCGCCCGAGGAGACGCACATGTCCAGAGCCAGAGACACCGAAGCCGGCATGAAGTTCGAGCACGTCACGTTCGACCTGCCACACGGCACCTTTCACGCGCTGCAAGGTGGTGATCCCGATGGTCGGCCGACGCTCGTCCTGCACGGCTTCCCGGACCATCCACCGACCGCGAAGCCCTTCCTCGCCGAGCTCGGCCGCCGCGGACGTCACGTCGTCGCACCCTGGCTTCGAGGTTACGCGCCGTCCCCGACCGCGGGGCCGTTCGACTTCGCGTCCCTCACCGGCGACGTACTCGCGCTGATCGACCGCTGGTCTCCGGGGCGGGCCGTGGAGTTGGTCGGCCACGACTGGGGCGCCCTGCTCACCTACGATGCCGCCGTCACCGCGCCCGAGCGGATCGAACGCGCGGTCACGCTCGCAGTCCCCCACCCCCTCACGTTGCTGAGTCGGCCGCGTCTCGCTCAGCTACGCCGGATCTGGTACATGGGGCTCTTCCAACTGCCGGGAAGCGGCTGGATAGCCTCCGCCCGCGATCTCGCCTTCATCGACCGCCTCTGGCGTCAGTGGTCGCCCGACCTCTCGCTCGATCCAGCTCTCCAGGCGGAGCTGCACGAGGACCTGCGGGCGAGCATGCCCGCGCCCATCAAGTACTACCGGGAGATGCTGCGACCCGGCATGCTCAGGGCGTCGCGCCGCCTGTCTCAGCCGATCACGGTGCCCCTGTTGCAGCTCTTCGGTGCCGACGACGGCTGCTTCCTCCCCCCGCAGGTCGACGACCGACATCGGTTCGCCGCCCCGCACGCGATGGAGGTCGTCCCCGACGTCGGTCACTTCCTGCACATCGAGGCCCCCGAGGCGATCGCGGAACGGATCGCGGCATGGGCCGAGTAGCGGATCACTCGAGCCTCGCGGCGAGACCACCGGGACGGTCGGCGCGGGGCGGACCGGCAGGCCGAGATCGACCGGCTGACGACCTTCGGGGCGCGGCAGTCCTGGACCACACGGGTGGACCCGAAGGGCAACGCACTCCGCGTGCTCGGCTCGCGGCGGAGCTGTCCGGAGCGAAGCAGAGCGACGAACCTACGACGCCTCAAAGGCGGCACGGCACCGAGCCGGCGCCGACCGGTCATCCAATCACTCAGGGTGGGAGACGTATGGCACAGGCCGCCGAAACAGCGCGGACCGTCATCATGACCGTGGACGACGATCCCGGGGTGTCCCGTGCCGTCGCCCGTGACCTGCGGCGGCGCTACGGCGAGTCGTACCGGATCGTGCGCGCCGAGTCCGGCGAGTCCGCGCTGGAGGCGCTGCGGGAGCTGAAGCTGCGCGGCGACCTCGTGGCGGTGATCCTGGCCGACTACCGCATGCCGCAGATGAACGGCATCGAGTTCCTCGAACAGGCCCTGGACATCTACCCGGGCGCCCGCCGCGTGCTCCTGACCGCGTACGCGGACACCAACGCGGCGATCGACGCGATCAACGTCGTCGACCTCGACCACTACCTCCTCAAGCCCTGGGACCCACCGGAGGAGAAGCTCTACCCGGTCCTCGACGACCTGCTGGAGGCCTGGCGGTGCAGTGACTTCCGGCCGGTGCCGAGCACCAAAGTCGTCGGTCACCGCTGGTCGGCCCGCTCGTCGGACGTACGGGAGTTCCTGGCCCGCAACCAGGTGCCCTACCGCTGGTACTCCACCGAGGAACCCGAGGGGCGGCGGCTGCTGACCGCCGCGGGACAGGACGGGCAGCGGCTGCCGGTGGTGATCACGGCTGACGGTACGGCGCTCGTCGAGCCGGAGGTACCCGAACTGGCCGCCCATGTGGGTCTCGCCACAACCCCGACTGCCGACTTCTACGACCTCGTCGTGATCGGCGGCGGCCCGGCCGGACTCGGTGCCGCGGTGTACGGGGCCTCGGAGGGCCTGCGTACGGTGCTGGTGGAGCGGTCGGCGACCGGCGGGCAGGCCGGGCAGAGTTCGCGGATCGAGAACTACCTGGGCTTCCCGGACGGGGTGTCCGGCGGCCAGCTCACCGACCGGGCGCGACGGCAGGCCACCAAGTTCGGCGCCGAGATCCTTACCGCGCGGGAGGTGACCGGTCTGGAGAGCAGCGGGGCGGCGCGGCTCGTACGGTTCGCGGACGGGTCACAGATCGCGGCGCACAGCGTGATCCTGGCGACCGGTGTGTCCTACCGGCAGCTGGAGACGCCGGGTGCCGACGAGTTGTCGGGCCGCGGTGTGTTCTACGGGTCCGCGCTCACCGAGGCCGCCGGCTGCCAGGGCCACGACGTGTACATCGTCGGCGGCGCCAACTCGGCCGGGCAGGCGGCGATGTACCTGGCCAGGGGCGCCAAGTCGGTCACGCTGCTGGTGCGTGGAGCGGACCTCACCGCGTCGATGTCTCACTACCTGATCCAGCAGATCGCCGACTCGCCGAACATCTCGGTGCGGGCCCGCACGGTCGTCGAGGCCGCGCACGGCGACAACCAGCTGGAACAGCTGACGTTGCGTGACACGACGAGCGGGCAGACCGAACGGGTCGACGCGAAGTGGCTGTTCGTGTTCATCGGCGCGGCCCCGCTGACCGACTGGCTGGAGGGGACGGTGCTGCGGGACGAGCGAGGGTTCATCCTCGCCGGGCCCGATCTGACCGCCGACGGGCGGCCACCGGCCGACTGGGGGCTGGACCGGCCTCCGTACCACCTGGAGACCAACATCCCCGGCGTGTTCGTCGCCGGGGACGCGCGCGCGGAGTCCGCCAAACGCGTCGCGTCCGCCGTCGGAGAGGGAGCCATGGCCGTGATGCTCGTCCACCGGTATCTGGAGCAGTCGTGAGCGGGCGGTTGATGCCGTGCAGCGCGGCGGAGATCAGCTCGCTGTTCCTCTTCGAGAAGCTGAACTCCGATCAGCTCGGCAGGCTGTGCAGCGAGGGACGGGTCGAACTGTTCGACCCCGGGCCTGTTTTCGCCGAAGGTGACCCGGCGACCGACCTCTACGTGATGATCGAGGGCACGCTCGTCATGTCGCGCCGGGTGGGCAGCGACGACATCGAGGTGAGCCGCACGTCCCAGCCAGGGGTGTACGCGGGGGCCGTGATGGCGTACCTCTGGGACGGGAAACCGCAGCGGTACATGAACTCGCTGCGGGTGTCGGAGCCGACGCGGTTCTTCGTCCTGCCCGCCGAATCGTTCGCGAACGTCATCCACGAGTGGTTCCCGATGGCGGTCCATCTCCTGGAGGGGCTCACCCTCGGTTCACAGACCTTTCAGCGGGCCGTCGGGCAGCGCGAACGGCTGCTGGCGCTGGGGTCGCTGTCCGCGGGTCTCACCCATGAGCTCAACAACCCGGCCACGGCCGCCGTACGGGCTACCTCCTCGCTCAGGGACCGGGTCGCGCACATGCGCTACAAACTCGGCGCCATCGCCTCGGGCGACTATCACCACGACGTCCTGAAGGCCCTGGTCGACCTCCAGGAGCGTACGGCCGAGCGGGTCTCCAACGCGCCGGCGCTGAGCCCGCTCGAAGCGTCCGACCGGGAGGACGAACTCGCCGACTGGCTCGACGACCACGGCATCCAGGACGGCTGGCAGATCGCGCCGACCTTCGTGCAGGGCGGTCTCGACGTCGACTGGCTGGAGCAGATCGCGGCGGCATGCGACCAGGAGGAGATCCTGCAGAGTGCCATCGGGTGGCTCACCTACACGGTCGAGACCGAGCTGTTGATGTCCGAGATCGAGGACTCCACCACCCGTATCTCGCACCTGGTCGACGCCGCCAAGCAGTACTCGCAGCTGGACCGCGCGCCCTACCAGGTCGCCGATGTCCACGAACTCCTCGACAGCACGCTGCTGATGCTGTCGGGCAAGATCGGTCCACAGGTCAAGGTCGTGAAGGAGTACGACCGTTCGGTGCCGAGGATTCCGGCCTACCCGGCCGAACTGAACCAGGTGTGGACCAACCTGATCGACAACGCGGTCTCCGCCATCAACAGCGCAGGCGGCGAAGGGACGTTGACCGTACGCACCGCTCTGGTGCACGACCGGCTGCTGGTGGAGTTCCGCGACACGGGCCCGGGAGTGCCGGCCGAGATCCGCGGCCGGATCTTCGACCCGTTCTTCACCACCAAGCCGGTGGGCGAGGGCACCGGGCTGGGGCTCGACATCTCCTGGCGGATCGTCGTCAACAAGCACCACGGTGACCTGAAAGTCGAGTCCGTACCCGGCGACACCCGCTTCCAGGTACTGCTCCCCCTCACCGCCACCGACCCCGTCACCGTCCCCGACCCGGCCCAGTAGCCCTCCTGACCAAGGACGCCGGAGTCGACCCCGGCGTCCCGCCCAGCGGGGCCGGCTACACGCCACCGGCGACTGCCGGGACACCGGCCATCCGGTAATCCGCAGGTACGAGCCCGGCGAGGCCTGGCTCTGGAACTTCGAGACGTCCGAGCTGTACGACTCCGGCCCGGCGATTCATCCGTGCCGCTGACGGCTGTGTCCTGCCCGCAGTCGGTCACTTCCTGCACATCGAGACCCCCGAGGCGATCTCGGAACGGATCGCGAGCGAGGGACAACCTGCCGTTCTTGACACCTCAGTACAGAACCGTCTAGGTTTCTTACTGTTCAGTCCATAACGGTTCTGAGCTCACCGAACAGGCTGCGTGCACGCCCGCCCATCCCAAGGAAACCGGGGCCGGGCTCTCCACAACAGCCCAAGACGGTCGCCGACCACAGCCTCGGCTTTCTGAACAGCTGACCCCCTCCAACCACCCAGAACTCGAAGGAATGACCGAACCATGACTGACAAGGAAAAGCAGGAAGCCATGGAGGCCACGGCTGCGACGACTCCTCCGTACGAGAGCGACGCACTGGCCGAGGAGACCGTCGACGCGGTGGTGATCGGCGGGGGCGCCGCCGGGCTGAACGGTGCACTGATCCTCGCCCGCTCCCGCCGCTCGGTCGTCGTGATCGACAGCGGCTCCCCGCGCAACGCACCCGCCGAGGCCGTGCACGGCCTCCTCGCCCTGGACGGCACCCCGCCCTCCGAGATCCTTCGACGGGGCCGGGAGCAGGTGCGCCAGTACGGCGGACGCGTCACCCACGGTCAGGTGGTCTCGGCCGAGCCCGCCGCCCCGTCGACGGACGGGGACCTGCGGTTCACCGTCACCCTGGCCGACGGCCGTCACATCAACGCCCGCCGCATCCTGGTGGCCACCGGCCTGAAGGATGTGCTGCCGGAGGTGCCCGGGCTCGCCGAGCACTGGGGACACAGCGTGGTGCACTGCCCGTACTGCCACGGCTACGAGGTGCGCGACGAGCCCATCGGCATCCTCGCCACCGGCCCCGCCTCCATCGGCCACGCGTATCTGTTCCGCCAGCTGACCGAGGACCTGACCTACTTCACCCACGGCACCGACCTGGACGAGGACAGCCGCGCCCGTTTCGCCGCCCGCGGCATCCGCGTCATCGACACCCCGGTCGCCGAGGTCGTCGACGACGAGGACGGTGCCCTCGCCGGGGTGCGCCTGGCCGACGGCCAGGTCGTGGCCCGCCGCGTCCTCGCGGTCGCCGCGCCGATGCAGGCCCGCACCCAGGGCCTGGAAGGCCTGGGCCTGCCGGTGCAGGACCTGCCGAACATGGGCCGCGGTTTCGCCTCCGGCAAGTCCGGCGTCACCGAGGTGCCGGGCGTGTGGGTGGCCGGCAACGTCACCGACCTGGTCGCCCAGGTCGGGGCCTCCGCAGCAGCCGGCGCACTCGCCGGCGCCGACATCAACAGGATGCTGGCCATCGCGGACACCGACGCGGCCCTCCAGGCCTGAGATCTCAGCCCGTCACCCACTCGCCTCACCTTCATCGGTGAGGAAACCGAAGGACACAACAATGTCGGAGCGCAATCCCATTCTGATCACCGGCGCCGGCGGCCAAGTCGGTGGTGTGAGCAGGGTGATGATCGACATGCTGCTCGAACAGGGCCACCCGGTGCGTGCGTTCGTGCGGCGGGACGACGAACGCGCGCAGTCGCTGCGCGAGGCCGGGGCAGAGGTCTTCGTCGGCGACCTGCTCAAACTCGCGGACGTGGCCGCCGCGTTGAAGGGTGTCCGGCGCATCTACTTCAGCATGACCCCGCAGCCGTACTACGCCGATGCCCTCACCGTGATGGCCGCGGCGGCGCGAGCCCAGGGCGACATCGAGGCCTTCGTGCACCTGTCCAACTATGAGCAGTCGTACATGACGCTCGAGAAGATGACCACGCCCGATGAGGAGCGGCGTTCCTGGCTCGGCGGACTGGTCACGGACTGGTCACCGCAGCAGCGGGCGCACTGGGTCTGCGAGCAGGTGCTGGACTGGTCCGGCCTCCCGACCGTCAACGTGCGCGCGACCCTGTTCGCCGAGAACCCCCATCTGACCTGGATGCAACTGGGCCCGCTGAGCAACGGTGAACTGCGCCTGCCCTTCGGCGACCAGCGGCTCGCGCCCATCGCCGTGCACGACCTGGCAGAGGTGTGCGTGAAGATCCTGGTCGACCCCGCACCGCACATCTCGAAGTCCTACGAGCTCACCGGCCCGGAGCTGAAGGACATGCACGGGTTCGCTGAGGACTACGCGGCCGCGCTGGAACGCCAGGTCGTCTACATCCCCGAGGAAGTGGAGGCCTGGAACGAGGCCTTCCTTGACGAGACCCTCCTCCAGGAGTCCCTGGGCGACCCGGCTGTGGCCCGGCATGTGGCGGCGCACCTCAGGATCCAGACCAGGCTGATCGCCGGCGGACGGTACGACGTCCTCTCCGACCAACTGGAAACCCTGCTCGGACGCCCGCCGCGGACCATGCGGTGGTCGCTGCATAACAACGCCCGCCTGCGCGAACTGGCGATTGCCCCGAGCCACTGAGCGCTACGGAGCAAAACCTGCCCCCCGACCGATGGGCGACCAAGAAATTCCGCTCGTCCGCCCCGTCCCTTCAGGAGCTACTGATGCCCTTCCTTGCAAATACCCCGGTGGAAAAGATGCCCGGGCCGTACGCGCGGCGCTGGTGGGCGCTGCTCGTCCTGTGTCTGAGCCTGCTGATCACGGTGATGGCGAACACGTCGCTGATCGTCGCCGCCCCCGACATGACCACCGACCTGGGCCTGAGCAGCAGTGATCTGCAGTGGGTCGTCGACAGCTACACCGTTCCGTACGCGGCGCTGATGCTGGTGCTGGGCGCGATCGGCGACAAGTACAGCCGGCGCGGCGCGCTGGTCACCGGTCTGCTGATCTTCGCCGCCGGTTCGGTGATGGGGAGCATGGTCGACGAGACCTCGCTGGTCATCGTGGCCCGCGCGATCATGGGTATCGGTGCCGCGGTCGTGATGCCGGCCACGCTGTCCCTCGTGGTCGCGACCTTCCCCCGGAGCGAGCGGGCCAAGGCCATCACCGCCTGGGCCGCGACCTCCGGGGTGGCGGTGGCCGTCGGCCCGCTCGTCTCCGGCTGGCTGCTCGAGGACCACGCCTGGGGCTCGACCTTCCTGATCAACGTGCCGATCGCCCTCCTCGCCGTGTTCGGCGCGCTCGCCCTGGTACCGCCGTCCAAGGCGGAGGGCATGGGCCGGATCGACTACGTCGGTGGCCTGCTGTCGATCGTCACCGTCGGCTCCCTGATCTACGCCGCCATCGAGGGCCCGCACTCCGGCTGGGGCGTCGGCCCCGTCACCGCCGCCGTGGTCGCCGGTGTCGGTCTGGTCGCCTTCGTCGCCTGGGAGCTGCGGCACCCGCACCCGATGCTGGACGTCAGGAAGTTCGCGCTGCGGCCCTTCAGCGGTTCGATGCTCGCGGTGATGTTCTTCTTCTTCGGTATGTTCGCCGTGCTCTACTACTCGACGCAGTTCCTGCAGTTCGTCCTCGGATACGACGCCCTGGACACGGGCCTACGGCTGCTGCCGCTGGGCGGTGCGGTGTTCCTCGGGTCCGCGGTGACCGGGATACTCACCCCGAAGCTGGGGGTGAAGCCGATGGTCGTGACCGGCCTGGTCATCGGCACGGCGGGCATGTTCCTGCTCACTCAGATCGACAAGGGATCGACGTACGGGGACTTCCTGACGCCGCTGATGATGCTGGGCCTCGCTCTCGGACTGGCCATCTCCCCGGCGACCGACACGATCATGGGCTCCTTCCCCGAGTCCGAGCTGGGCGTCGGCGGAGGTGTCAACGACACCGCGCTGGAGCTGGGCGGGGCGCTGGGCATCGCGGTGCTGGGCTCGCTGCTGGGCACGGCCTACCGGGACGAGCTGACCGACCTGGTGGGCAACCGGCTCCCGGGCGAGGCGATGGAGATCGCCAAGGACTCGGTCGGCGCCGGCCTGGCCGTCGCGGAGCGGGTCGCGCAGGATCCCTCCGCCGGGCCCCAGCACGCCCAGGCCGCCGTGGACGCCGTCCACCAGGCCTTCGCCCACGGAGTCGCCCAGACCAGCCTCATCGGCGGGATCATCATGGCCGCCGGAACACTGATCGTCTTCGCCATCCTGCCGAGCCGACGCAGGTTCGCGAAGCAGAGCGCCGAGCCGGGGGCCGGGACGACGGCGAGCGAGGCGGCGACTGCGCGGGAGCACACCGGAGCCACCCGCTAGATCGCCGGCCCCAGCCACGCGGATCCTCTCTTCTGCCGGCACACCTCACCGTCCTCGGCCTCCGGGCCGCCCCGAAGGAGAGCCCCGGGGCGGCCCGGAGGCCAAGGGCCGTGAGGTGACAGCGGCTGTGGGTGCCCCTTCCGGGGGAGGTCCAAGCGTAGAAGTCGTCGAGCAGCGCGTCAGTTTCCGGCCTCGCGAAGACGGGCGCAGGGACGGATCCTCGGGCAGGGGTCCCATCGGACGGTGTCACGGCCCCGGTCCGGGATCCGGGTGGACGGCCGATTCGATGCCGGCGCGGGCCGCTTCCAGTTGGGCGGCGAAGGCGATGCCCAGGAAGAGCGCGACGGCGGTGAGGTTGGCCCACAGCAGCAGGGCGATGAACGCGGTGAGCGGCCCGTACACCCCTCCGAAGGCACCGCTTCCCTCGACGTACAGGGCGAGCAGCCAGGTGGCCGACACCCACAGCAGGAGGTGTACGGCCGAGCCGAACGCCAGCCAGGTGTAACCGGGTTGGCGACGGCGCGGGGACCAGCGGAAAATCACGGCAGAGGCCATCCAGGCCAGCAGGAACCCCACGGGAATGTCGAGCACGCCCCACCACCGCGCCGTGCCCCCTGCCCAGCCGGCCGTCTCCGCCACCGCGTCACCGACCGCCCGCCCGGCGACCAGCACGACGAATCCCAGTACCAGAGGCAGTCCGGCGGCGAACGCGAGTGCCATGGCCCGCGCGTACTTGCGCGGGAAGGGCCGGTCCCGCTCGATGCCGTAGATACGGTTCGCGCCGCGCTCGATCTGGCCCATCGCCGAGGCGAGGTTCAACAGGGCGAAGCCGGTACCGAGCCACAGGGCGAGGGTGCTCCACACATCACCGTCCGCGGTGCGGCGCGCCCCGTCGAAGGCGTCCTCGACGATCTCGGCGCTGGCACCGGGCACGATACGGCCGAGCGTGAGCTCGATGACCCGGCCCAGGCTCTCCGTGTGCACGGACGTGGCCAGCCCGACGAGCGCCACGGTGCACGGAAGCAGGCCCAGGACCACCTGGAAGGCGAGCGCCCGCGCGTTGCTGAAGCCGTCGGCGTACCGGAACCGGGCGAAGGAGTCGGCAAGCAGCCGCAGCCCGCCGTAGTGGCGCAACGCGGTGAACGCCTCGTCTCCGGAGAGCTCCTCCCCGATCATGTCCCGGGTCTGTGGGACATGGACAGCGCTACCCATGGCGTGAACGCTCCTTGTCGTACGGCTGTTGCTTCCTGTCCGGTTGCCCCGCAATCCCCCGGTCCCACCTCCTATGGGGTGGAGCACGACGGCTGCCGGCGAAAGCGAGATGCGATCCTGCACGCATGAACCCTCTCGGCGACGCGAAGCTGCGCAGTTGGACGCTGCGATTCATGACCCTCCTCGCGGCCGACGCCCAGGATCAGCTCGCCTGGCTGGGCGAGCGTGAGCTGGATGCGGAGTCCGTCGTCGAAGAGGCGGAGCTTGTCTGCCGCGTCTGCGAAGGTCTCGCGGAGCGCGGTGTCTTCGAGTCGGGTGAGCTGCCCGATCTGCGGGCCATCGGCCGTCGCCTCGGCGAGATCGACGCCGCCGGCCGCACCGGTCTCTGGGCCGACGCCCTGGGCACGGACCCCGCGTGGGACGAGATACGAGCACTCGCCCGTCAGTTCCTCCTCACGACTCTGGGCGACTGGCGTCAGCCGCTCCCCCGCCCAGTGGCTCCGTAGCCGGGCGACGCGCGACGGGCGGCGGACGGCGGGCGACCACTGAGCGCGTCCAGGTACGCGATCGTTCGCAGCGGCCGACGGAAATCCGGTCGACGGACAGGTCCGGAGTCGTCATGATCCACACTCGTGACGACTTCCCAGCAGCTCCTGGTCCTGGCCGCAGCCCGCAACAACGCGCAGTGGTGCGCGGCCATGAGCCGATCGCACGGCCTGGCGGGCGAGTTCGGGGCCCAGGCCTGGACCGTCTCGTCTCGCACGCCTCCCTACTACCCGGACGCGGTGACGCTCGTGCCGGACGCCGATCCGGCTGCGCTGGCGGTCACGATCGACACCGATGCCCCCGGCGCCTCCGTCAAGGACAGCTTCGCCGACCTCGACCTGACGGAGGCCGGCTTCCACGTGCTGTTCGAGGCACAGTGGATCCACCGCCCGGCGACCACGCCGGCCCCCGCGTCGGATCTCGCCTGGGACGTGGTGGGCGACCCGGACACCCTGCGTGCCTGGGCGCTCGCCTGGGACGACGGGAACGGCGACGCCGACCTCTTCCGGCCCGAACTGCTCGACGACCCGGCCACGTTCGTCCTCGCCGGACGCTCCGCCGACGGCCGGATCGTCGCCGGGGCGGTCGCGAACCGCAGCGACCACGTGGTCGGCATCTCCAATGTCTTCGCACCGCACGGCGGACCTGACGCGGCCTGGCCCGTCGTACTGGACGCGCTGCACGGACTGTTCCCCGACCTGCCGGTGGTCGGCTACGAGCAGGGTGACGACCTGGCGGCAGCCGTCCGCCACGGATTCGAGCCTCTCGGTCCGCTGCGGATCTGGCTGCACGGCCGGTAACCCGAAGCGCGCCCCAAGGGCACCAGCCCTGCCTACGACGTCGGCCACGCCACGTCGTCGATCGCGAGCCAGGGTGCGGCGGCCACGGCGACGGGCGTCACCCCCGTGAACGCCCTGACCTCGCGGTGCAGATGGGACTGGTCGACGTAACCGCTCGCCACAGCCACCGCGGCGGCGCCGCCGCCCGCGGCCAGAAGGTGGGCGGCGTGGTCGAAGCGCACCAGCCGGGCGGCGTATTTGGGGGTGAGGCCGACCTGGGCCCGGAAGCGGGACCACAGGCGCTTACGGCTCCAACTCAGCTGGTCGGCCAGGTCGTCGACCCGCACCCGCCCCCGGTCGGCGCGTATCCGCGACCAGGCCACGGCCACTTCCGGATCGAGCGACGGGGCGGCGCTCAGCCATCGTTCCAGGGCATCCCGTGCGATCGTGAACCGTTCGTCCCAAGAGGCGGCCGCGCGCAGCCGGTCCTCGATCCTTCCGGCCGCGCGGCCCAGGACGTCGTCCAAGGCGACCACCGCGCCGCTGAGTTCGGTCGGCGCGCGGAGCACCGCGGCCGCCACGAGCGGTGACAGCCGGATCTGGAGACACGCGATTCCCCCGGCCGCCCGACCGCTGACACGGAGAGCGCCCGGGGCCAGTCCCACGACGACGCTGCCGTACGCGCGCCGGTCGGGGCCGTCGTAGGCGAGGCGGTCCCCTACGCTCAGGTCCACGATCAGCGTGACCGCGGGGTGCGCGACCATGGTGATGTCCGCGGCCGCCGGGGCATGTTGCCGGAATCCGGCCATGCTGATGCCCGGCAGTCGGCAGGGCTGCCGCGGCACTGCGATCTCCACCGCCGACCAGTCGGGCGGTGACTCGTTCGGCCACACGAGACCAGGCTAGGCGATCGGCGTCAGCGGACCGTGACCGCGAAGCGAAGGAGCAACTCGCCTGTCGTCTCCGGTGCTTCGAGCATGGGGAGGTGCCCGACCTCCGCCAGCTGCTCGACCCGCGCGCCCCGCACCTTGCCGTAGTCGTGCGCCGACGAGGGATCCCAGCGTGGGTCGGCGGCCCCGAAGATCACCAGGAGCGGGAGGCCGAGTGCGGTGAGGCGGTCGGGCAGGCTCCGGTCGGCGATGTACGCGGTGTTCGCGCGCAGCACCGCTCTCAGCGTGCGGTAGCCGATGCCCCGGACGTCGGCGATCAGTTCGTCGGGGAGGCTCACCGGGCGGTGGCAGGTGGCCGCCATCCCTTGGCGGAGCATCGCGTCCGAGCGGATCGGCCACAGGAGCGGGCCGAGCGGTGGGGCGGTCAGGACCCGGAGGAGGGCGGGTTGCGGGAGGAGCGCATCGAGGCTCGGGCCGCTGCTGATCAGGGCCAGCGACGTCACCAGGTCGGGGCGCTGTGCGGCGAGGGCGGTGGCGATGTAGCCGCCGCTGGAGTGTCCGGCCACGGTGACCTGGCGCAGGCCGAGTTCATCGAGCGCGGCGGCCAGGCGGGCCGCCTGCTCGGGTACGTCGTACGACGTGGCGGGAGGGGACTGGCCGTGGCCCGGGAGGTCGACCCGGATGACGCGGTGCCGGTGGGCGAGGGAGGGCACCACCGGACTCCAGAAGCGGTTCGAGGCCCCCGACCCATGGATGAGCAACAACGGCGGCGCCTGCTGCGGGCCGTCGTGGACCACGTGCATCCCGTGCCCCTGGTTGACGTTGTGCGTAGTCATGTACGGCACGGTGGCCGAGCTGTCGGCCGTGCGTCTTGTACGAATGTCGCGCTGCGGCAGTCGCGGAAAACTTCGTGCGCCGATCTTGACCCTCCAGGCGGTCCAGGCTTAACGTTCCGGCGTTTACAGGTGATTGAAACGTTTCACTTCTCGAGGGGCGAACCATGCAGAAGCACAACCCGCAGCGTGCCGGGATATCCCGGCGCGCGGTGCTGGCCGCCTCCCTGGCAGCAGGCACTGCCACCGTGCTGACCGCGACCACCGCGACGAGCGCCGCCGCCGCGCCCCTGACCGGTGGTCAGCCGCTGCCGGGCGGCTGGTTCGCCGCTCCCCCGCGCTCCGTGCGCCCCAAGTTCCGCTGGTGGTGGCCCGACGGACTCGTCGACCCGACGGAGATCGCCCGCGAGATCGACCAGATCGCCGACGCCGGGTTCGGCGGGGCCGAGATCGCCGCCGTTCATCACAGCATCAAGGACAAGTCCGTCCTCGACACCGCGCACTTCGGCTGGGGCAGCACCCCCTGGCGGGAGGGCGTCGAGGCCGCCCTGCGCCAGGCCGCCCGCCGCGGTCTGACCGTCGACCTCACCCTCGGCCCCAGCTGGCCCGTCGCCGTCCCCGGCGTCACCCCCGACGACGAGGCGGCCGCCCAGGAACTCGCCTACGGACGCGCCTCCGTCGCCGCGGGCACCACCTATCAGGGCCCCGTACCCGAGCCCGTACGCCCGGCCGCCGACGCGGTCACCCGGCGCACTCTGCTCGCCGTCCAGGCGGCCCGTGTCGAACCCGCCAACGCCACCCGCAAGGAGACCGGTCTCGACCTCGCGAGCGTCCAGGACCTGACCGCCACCGTCGAGGACGGCCGGCTCACCTGGACGGCTCCCGCCGAGGGCGACTGGCTGCTGATCTCCTACTGGCAGCGCGGCACCGCCCAGCAGCCCGAGTCGGGCCCGCACTCCGCCCCGGCCGCCTACGTCGTCGACCACTTCAGCCCGGCCGGCACCGCGGCCGTCACCGGCTTCTGGGACCGCTCCGTCCTGACCGGCACCGTGCGCCGACTTCTCAAGGCCGCGGGCGGCGCCTTCTTCGAGGACTCCGTCGAGTTGGAGACCGACGCTCTCGTGTGGACCTCGGCCCTGCCCGACGCCTTCGAGAAACGCACCGGCCGCCCGCTGCTGCCGTATCTGCCGGCGCTCGTCCTGGACAAGAGCAACCAGGTCTTCGCCTTCGAGGCACAGATCACCCGGCAGATCCGGCACGACTTCTGGGAGACCGTCTCCCACCTGTTCAACACCCACCACATCACCGCCCTGCGGGACTGGGCGCACTCCCTCGGCATGGAACTGCGGTCCCAGCCCTACGGCCTTCAGACCGACGCCATCGCCTCGGCGGCCATCCTCGACATCCCCGAGGGAGAGTCGCTCGGGTTCAAGAACCTGGACGACTACCGCTGTCTGGCGGGCGGCCGGGACATGGCCGGGCACACCGTGCTGTCCTGCGAGTCGGGCGCCTACAACGGCTCGGCGTACAGCACCACCTGGGACCGGTTCCTGCGCACCATGGGCGGCGCCTACGCCGCCGGCGTCAACCAGACGGTGGTGCACGGGTTCTCGTACGCGACCGCCCCGGGCGTCGGCTGGCCCGGCTTCGCCGCCTTCAGCCCGTACAACGGCGCACCCGGCTACGGCGAGTCGTGGGGCCCCAGACAGCCCACCTGGCGGCACCTGCCGGACATCGCCGGCTACCTCGGCCGCGTCCACCAGGTACTCCAGACCGGCACGGCGCGAGCCGACGTCGCCGTCTTCCGGCAGACCGGCTACACCGCCACCGGAATCGGCGCCTCCTGGTTCACCGCGACCGGCGTCCCGCTCGGCTGGACCCACCAGTTCCTCAGCGGCCCCCTGCTCGACCTGCCCAGCGCCCGCGTCAAGGACGGCCGCCTGGCGCCCGACGGCCCCGCCTACAAGGCCCTGTTCGTCGAAGGCGACTTCTTCTACGGCTCCACCCCGACCCTGGCCCTCGCCGACGTCCGCAAGCTGTTGAACCTGGCCCGGGCAGGACTGCCCATGGTCCTGTTCGGCGCCTTCGACCAAGCCCTGACCCCCGGCGTGCCCGGCCAGGACGAGACGGGCCGACTGCGCGAGGTTCTCGCGAGCCTGCTCGCCCTGCCGCAGGTCAAGGCCGTCACCGACAAGACTGCCGTCGGCGACGCCCTCGCCGCCCTCGGGATCACCCCCGACACCCGCTACGCGGCCCCCTCCACCCTCCTCAACGCCCACCGCGTCATCGGCGACACCGACCTGTACTACCTGTGCAACGGCAAGCACGCCGAGACGGTCAAACCTCCGGTCGCGACCATCGACCACGACATCACCCTGCGCCACACCCGGCGCGGCACCACCGTCCCCTACCTGCTCGACCCCTGGACGGGAGAGGCGACCCGGGTCGGCCGCTACACCGAGGACGGCGACGGCATCACCCTGCACGTCACCCTCGAACCCGGACAGGCCACCGTCGTCGCCCTGGGCAGGCCGGGCCTCTTCGCCGACCGCAACGGTCATCGTCGGCACGCCGTGGACAGCGACGCCGACCGTGTGGTGTTCACCGACCGCGGCCTGGCCGTACGCGCCGCGCGGGCCGGCACCTACACCACCCGCCTCTCCCGGGGCCGCACCGCCACCACCGCCCTGCCCGCGGTGCCCGGCCCGATGGCCCTGGACCGCTGGCAGCTCGACGTCGAGGACTGGTACCCCGGCACGGAGGCGACCGACACCGACATCGTCCGGCGCACCCTCACGCTCGACGCCCTGCTGCCCTGGTCCCAGATCCCCGAACTGGCCGACTCCGCGGGCATCGGCCGCTACCGCACCACCGTGCCCCTGCCCGCCGACTGGACCTCCTCCCACGGCGCCTACCTCGAACTGGGCACGGTCAGCGACACGTTCCGGGTCTCGGTCAACGGCACCCGGCTGCCCCCGGCCGACCGCCTCCGCCCGGTCGTCGACCTCGGCGAACATCTGCGCCCCGGCACCAACGTGATCGAGGTGGAGGTGGCGACCCCGCTCATCAACCGCCTCCGCGTCAGCCGGCCCGCGGTCTTCGGCACGGCCTCCCGCCAGGCATACGGCCTCTCCGGCCCCGTCCGCCTGGTGCCCTACGCCCAGGCTCTGGTGAGGTGACGACAACTCCGCACACGCGGCCCCGAACGAACGGCCCCCTGGCGGTGTCAGTGCGAGGTGATAGGCAGGGGGCGGGCGTCGAGCCGGTGACACCGCAGGGGGAAGTGGGATGACAGAGGAACTCGTACTCGATCACGAACGGGTACGCGCGCACGGATTCGAGCCGTACGAAGGCACAGGGCTCGACGTGCGCGCGGTCCTTGCGCGGATGCCGCGGGCCGTCAAGGACGGGTTCCGTTTCGGCGAGGTTCCGTGGCGCCGTTTCGGGCATGCCTACGGCACCGGTGACGATGTGCCCGAGCTGCTGTCCGTGCTGCGCTCGGACGACGCCGAGGCGGCCGGAGACGCGCTCAGGCGCCTGTTCGGCAGCATCGTCCACCAGGGCACGGTCGGCTCCGTCGCCCCGCTGACCGTGCCGTTCCTCCTGCGCATGGCCGCTGACCCGACCTCGCACCACCGCGCCGGTATGTGCCACCTGGTCGCGGCGGCGGCTCGCAACGAACACTGGGGCTTCGGCACCCGCGAGACGTTCCTGCGCGTGGCCGCGCCGGGCTGGCTCTACGACTGCGGCGGCTTCGCGATGAACTGGTCCGTCGAGGCGTCCCGCACGGCCGTCGCCGCCGACGCCGACCTGCTCCTCGCGCTCCTGCACGACCCGGACCCCGAGGTCCGCTCCGCGGCCTGCTACGCCCTGTCCACGTCCTCCGGCGGCGCGGACCGCATCACCGACGCCCTGCGCGCCCGCCTGGCCGTCGAGCAGGCCGCCCAGGTCCGCGCCGCCCTCGTCCTGGCCGCCGCCGAACTCGCCCACCAGCACGCCGACCATCGGGCCGCCGCGTGGGCCCATGACCTGTGGTCCGACGCCGCGCAGCCCGCGGACGTCCGCGTGCCCGCCGCGCTCGCCTGGCTCTGCCTCGTCGACACCCCCGTCCCGGACGAGCTGCGCACCACGCTCGACGCCCTCGTCACCGCCGACCTCACCGACGTCCTCAGCGAAGTCCCGTGGATCGCGCACGTCGACGACGACAGAGGTCTCGCCCGCACCCCCGAACAGATGCTGGACAACGCACCACCGGGCGTAGCCGACGTAGATCCCTGGGTCTGATTTGGCAGCCCGCTCGTAATTCCGTTGCCGCGACGCCAGCGCCTTCGGTCGAATGCCCCATGACTCATGACGGCCCGACAGACCATGTGGAGCGGAACCGGCGCTTCTGGGACGACGAGGCGGCCGCGTGGCACGGGCCGCTCGCCCGTGATCACTGGGCGCGGGAGGAACCGTCCTGGGGGCTGTGGAGCACCCCCGAATCGCAGGTCCGCGTCCTTCCCGACGGCATCGACGGAATGCGCGTCATCGAGCTGGGCTGCGGTACCGGCTACGTCTCCGCCTGGCTGGCCAGAGCAGGTGCCCACCCGGTGGGGATCGACCTCTCGGAGAAGCAACTCGCCACCGCACGCGCGATGCAGACGGAGTTCGGCCTCGACTTCCCCCTTGTCCTGGGCAACGCCGAGAAGGTGCCCTACGAGGACGCGACGTTCGACTTAGCGATCAGCGAGTACGGCGCCTCGCTGTGGTGCGACCCCCACCAGTGGATTCCGGAGGCGGCCCGGCTTCTCCTGCCCGGCGGCCGGCTGGTGTTCATGCGCTACTCACCGCTGTTCGCGCTGTGCGCACCGCCCGAGGGACCGGCGTCCACCACCCTGTCCCGCCCTCAGTTCGGCCTGACGCAACTGCACTCGGGCAACAACGTGCAGTTCGTGCTGCCGCACGGTGAGATGCTCCGTCTGCTGCGGTCCTGCGGCTTCGTCGTCGAGGACCTGATCGAGATCCAGGCTCCCCCGACCGGGCCACGGGACTACCCGGAAGTCGCCGCCGACTGGGCGCGGCAATGGCCCAGCGAGGAGATCTGGAAAGCTCGGTTGGCCGGCTGACGGCAGCGCACCGGTCTGCGTGATGCGCATCACTCTCCGTCTGTCCGGGCTCCGGCGTACGCGATCATCAGCGGAATGGACGCTCGATTTCTTGGTATCCCCGATCTGGCCGAAGTCCCGTCCGTGGCGGTCGTGGTGGACGTCATGCGCGCTTACACCGTGGCGGCCTGGGCCTTCGCCCAGGGGGCGGAGAAGATCGTTCTTGCCGAGTCGCTGGACGACGCCCTGGCGCTCAAGGCCCGCCATCCGGATTGGGTGACGCTCAAGGACGGTCCGCCCGAGCCCGGGTTCGACGCCGTCAACTCCCCGGGCCTGCTGCGGTCCGTCGACCTCGGCGGCCGGACGGTGGTGCAGAAGACGACGGCCGGTACCGTCGGGGCCCTTGCCGTGAAGGACGCGTCGTTGGTGCTGTGCGCCGGCTTCGTGGTGGCGGAGGCGACGGCTCGGCTGCTGCGGACCCGCGGGAGGGACGGCGTCACGTTCGTCGTCACCGGCGAGGACGGGCGGGCCGACGAGGACCTGGCGTGCGCTCAGTACATCGCCCGGCGAACGGTCGAGGCAGAGGCGGACGCCGGGGAGTTCCTCCGCCGGGCCGCCGCCTCACGCGCCGCCACCGAGCTGGCGACGGGGGTGCGTGAGGGCGTCCATCCCGATGACGTCGCGCTCTGCCTGGAACTCGACCGGTTCCCCTTCGCCATGGTGGCGACCTCGGAGGGCTCCCTCATGGTCCTGCGTCCGTACGCCGTGCCCGACCTCGCCGACGACGCCGTGATCTGATCGTCGGCGAGTTCCGATTCCAGGCGGGTTGACGGCGGTTCGGAGAGGACCCCGTACAGAAGTCGGCCTGCCGGCAGCCGTCAGGCCCTCGGTTGAGCCGTCGGTGCGCTGATCTCCCGCTTGAGGATCTTGCCGCTCGGTCCCGTCGGCAGCGAGTCCATCAGCCACACGGCCCGCGGGTACTTGTACGCGGCCACCCGCTCCTTGACGTGCTGCTGGAGCTCCTCCGGCGTGGCCTGGGCCCCCGGGCGCAGTACCACCGCGGCCGCGATCTCCTCGCCGAGTTCCTGGTGCGGCACGCCCACGACCGCGGCGAGGCCGACGGCCGGGTGCTCGTGGAGGACCTCCTCGATCTCGCGCGGGTACACGTTGTAGCCACCGCGGATGATCATGTCCTTCTTCCGGTCCACGATGTAGAGGTAGCCGTCCTCGTCCCGCCGGCCCAGGTCACCGGTGCGCAGCCAGCCGTCGGGGATGGCGATCGCCGTCTCCTCGGGGCGGTTCCAGTAGCCCTTCATGACGTTGGGACCGCGCACGGCCAGCTCGCCGATCTCACCGTCGCCCACGTCCTGGCCCTTGTCGTCCAGCAGCCGGACCTCCACGTCCTGGATCGGCGTACCGATGGAACCGGCCTTGCGGGGGCGGTCGACGTGGTTGAACGTCACCACCGGACTGGTCTCGGACATGCCGAAGCCCTCCAGCACCGCGCAGCCGAAGCGCTTCTCGAAGGCGTGCAGGACCTCCACCGGCAGGGACGCACCGCCGGAGATGCACATGCGCAGCGTCGAGACGTCCGCGTCGGTCGGGTGCTGGAGCAGGGCCGCGTACATGGTCGGTACGCCCTCGAACACTGTCGCCCGGTCTCGGGCGATGGCGTCCAGGACGGCCCGCGGCTCGAAGCGCGGGACGAGGGTGAGGGAGGCGCCGCTGCGGACGGCCACGCTCATCGTGCAGATCTGGCCGAAGATGTGGAACAGCGGCAGACACCCCACGACCACGTCGTCCGACGTCATCCGCGCGACCCGGGTCTCCATGACCTCGGTGTTGTGCCGCAGTCCGGCGTGGGTGAGGGCCGCGCCCTTGGGCTTGCCGGTGGTGCCGGAGGTGTACAGCAGGACCGCGACGTCGTCAGGGGCCGTGGGCGCCACCTCGGTCAGCGGCTCGTGCCCGGCCAGCCGCGCGGCGAAGGACGACGTCTCGACCGCGATGTGCCGCACTCCGGCGGTGGCCGCTCCCTGCCCGCCCTCGCCCGGGGCCTGGTGCCATTCGAAGAGCAGCACGGCTCCGGAGTCGGTGAGGTGGTACGCGGTCTCCCGCTCCTTCAGCAGCGGGTTCAGCGGCACCACGATCGCTCCGGCGCGCAGTGCGCCGTAGTAGAGAACGACGAACTCGGGGACGTTGGGCAGCATCAGCGCCACGCGGTCACCGGGCGCCACGCCTTCGGCCCGCAGCAACGCGGCCGCCTGGGCGCTGCGTTCGTCCAGTTCCGCGTAGGACACGCTGACCGGCCCCAGCCGCAGCGCGGGACGCTGCGGCTGCCGGGCCGCCGTCTCCGTCAGGAACGTCGCCAAATTCGCCATGGGGCCGCCTCCACGAACTCACCGTTGAAATCCGTTGTTCACGTTGGCGACATCGTGCGTCGATCCGCGGCCACGTCCTATGGGCGATCCGACACCATCACACGCCCCCAACTGTTCCCACGAACAAAACACCCCCGTTAAGCTGCGGCAATGGACCTCTCAGATGTGATCGCGGTGATCCACGGCCGGTTCCCCGAGGTGGGTGAGCGGATCGCGGAACGCATTCGTGCCGAGGTCCCCGTGTACGCGGACGAGTCGCTCATCCCGTTCGACTCCCTGCGCACGTCCTGCACGGCCAACGTGGATCTGCTGCTGAGACATCTGCTCGGTCACATCGGCCCGGATCCCGACCCCGCCCGGCAGACCGGCCGGACCCGCGCCGAGCAGGGCATGCCGCTGCCGGACATCCTGCACGCGTACCGGGTCGGCTTCGAGTCCGTGTGGTCCGAGATCCTCACCGAGGCCCGCGCGCATCCGGCCGTGCCCGACATCCAACTGGTGGACCGTTCGGCGGACCTCTGGCACCTGTTCGGTCTGTACGCGGAGGCCGTGGCGCTCGCGCACCGGGAAACCACCGCCGAGCTGGCCGTGCAGCTCGGCGCCCGCCGCTCGGCACTGGTCGAGGCGCTGTTCTCCGGCGTGATCGCCGACCGCATCACCCTGTGGGAGGCGGCTCGGGAACTGGGCCTGCCGGAACGCGGGCCCTACGCCGTCGTGGCGGCGGCCGCGGACTCTCCCGGCGTGGAGCCGCTGCCCGGTGCGGAGACCTCGCTGCGGCAGGCCCATCTGGCCTCCGCCTGGCGGCTGTTGCCGGATCAGCAGATCGGGGTCATCGCTCTCGCCGCACCGAAGGCGGAGGCCACCGCCCTGCGCGTCCTGCGCCGGGCCGGTGCCAGGGTGGGCGTCAGCCCGTCCTTCGTCTCCCTGCGCGACACGCCCCAGGCCCTGCGCTTCGCCCGCCTGGCGCTCGCGGGTCTGCCGGGCGACGCCCCGGGCGTGGCCCGCTTCGACGACAATCCGCTGGCCATGCTCGTCGCCGCGGCCCCCGCGGAGGCCGCGCACCTGATGAACGTGGTCCTCAAACCCGTGCTGGACCTCCCGGGACTGGAACGCACCCGCCTTCTGGACACGCTGGAGAACTGGTTCGCCGCCGGCGGCTCCGCGACGACCGCGGCGGAGCGGCTCTACGTCCATCCCAACACCGTCCGCTACCGGCTGCGCCGCGTCGAGGAGTTGACCGGCCGCTCGCTCTCGGACCCCCATACCGTGGCAGATCTCGGAGCCGCGCTGCTGGCCGCCCGAAGCGCCACGGCGGCGCGCACCCCCGACACCCATCTGGCGACGCCGACCGACTGACCTCGCACAGCGGACACCGCGCGTCTCGTCGTAGATCCGACGCGCCCCGAGCACGTCGTCCATTCTCGCTCACGCCGTCGACGCGGCGGCGCTATCGACAGGGTTGCGCTAACCAAAAGTTAGTGCTTTCATCGGGTTACCTTCGGTGAGCTGCTCTTTTCTGCTGCTCTCTGCTCTCGCCATCCCAGAGGAGTGCCTGCATGACCAGCCCTGTCGTCTCCATCGCCTACCACTCGGGCTACGGCCACACCACGGTCCTCGCCGAGGCCGTCCGCGCCGGGGCCGCCGAAGCCGGGGCCGAGGTGCATCTGATCAACGTCGCCGACATCACCGACGAGCAGTGGGCGACCCTCGACGCCTCGGACGCGATCGTGTTCGGCTCCCCCACCTACATGGGCACCGCGTCCGGCGCCTTCCACGTCTTCGCCGAGGCGACCTCGCAGCGGTGGGCCACCCGGGACTGGCAGGACAAGCTGGCCGCAGGCTTCACCAACTCCGCCTCCAAGAGCGGCGACAAGCTCCACACCCTCCAGTTCTTCCAGCTCTTCGCCGCCCAGCACGGCATGCACTGGGTCAACCTCGGCCTGCTCCCCGGCTGGAACAGCAGCACCGCCTCCGAGAACGACCTCAACCGCCTCGGCTTCTTCGCCGGCGCCGCGGCCCAGACCGATGTCGACGCCGCCGCGGACGGCGTCCACAAGGCCGATGTGGCCACCGCCGAGCACCTGGGGCGCCGGGTGACCGAGACGGCGACGCGGTTCGCCCGGGGGCGTACGGCCGCGACTGCCGCGTAGCCGCCTTCAGGGCCGGGGAACCGGCAGCGCCGCGCCGTCTCAGGCCGTCGCCAGGACGCAGAACTCGTGGCCCTCCGGATCGGTGAGGCACGTCCACGCCACGTCGCCCTGGCCCACGTCCAGGTCGGCGGCGCCGAGCCTCCGCAGCCGGGCCACCTCCGCCGCCTTGTCGTCACCGGGGTACGGCAGCAGGTCGAGATGGATCCGGTCCGGCACGGTCTTCGGGTCGGGCGTGCGGAGGAACTCGAGATAGGGACCCACGCCCTTCGCGGAGCGCAACGTCGCGTGGTCGTCGGCCACTTCGTGCAGGGTCCAGTCCATCGCCGCGTCCCAGAACCGGGCCATGGCACGCGGATCCACGCAGTCGACGACCACCGCGGCGACGGGCCCGGTGTCGCGGTAGACCTCCCGGGGTTCCAGCACACAGAACTCGTTGCCCTCGGGGTCGGCGAGGACCGTCCACGGCACGTCACCCTGGCCGACGTCGACCGGCGTCGCGCCGAGCCCCTTCAGCCGCTCGACCAACTCCCGCTGGTGGGCCGCGGAGGTGGTGGCGAGGTCGAGGTGCGTACGGTTCTTCGTCGCCGTCTTGGGTTCCGGAACGGGCACGACGTCGATGCCCACGACCACCGGATCCGGCCAGACGAGACCGCCGGCCGGTCCGACGTAGGTGGTCACGCCGGGGCTGTAGGCGCTCCAGCCGAGCGCCTCCGCCCAGAACCGGCCGACCGCCGCGGCGTCCAGAGCCTTCATGATCACGTGAGCTGGTCGCAGAGCCATGCCGGGGATCCTATGCATCCGCTCCGCGACGACACCCCCTTCCCGGACATCCCCTTCTTGAAGGTCCCCTTCTTGAAGGTCCCGTTCTTGGAGATCTCTTCCTCGTCTCAGCCGAAGCGCAGGATCCGCGGGGCGAAGGTGTTCTCGGGGCCGGTGGCACGGCCGACCGACCACACCGTCTCCGTGCCCGGCACCGGCGCCAGCCGCAGGGTGCGGGAGTCTCCCTCCCCGGCCACCGCCGGTTCGCTGTACTCGGCGAACGACTGCCCGTTCCAGGCGAGGAAGTCCGGGCCGGGGACGAGCGGCGGGGAACTGCCCGGCGGGCCCCACTTCTGCGAGTTGGCCACCGACACCCAGCCCAGCTCGCCGGAGGAGTCCGGCGCCAGTGAGGTGATGCCGCCGAAGTCGGCGGGAACGGTCACCCGGTTCCACGTCTGCCCGTCCCAGCGGACCAGCAGGGGCGGGATCGGCCGGCCGGGCGGACCGCCGACGAAGCCGGCCGTGCCACCCGCCCACACCTCGGTCGGGGACACCGCGAGCACGCTGCCCACGGCCGACCGCGGGAACCCGTCCACGATCGTCTGCTGCCACGCCTGGCCGTCCCAATGGGACACGGCCGCACCGGAGTTGGTCTCGCCCGCGGCCCAGACGTCGTCGGCCCCGAGGAGGTGCAGCCCGTACACGCCTCCCGGCGGCGCCGGCACCTCCTGCCAGCCTCGCCCGTCGCGGCGCAACAGTATCTGCGCGCCGTCCCGCGAACCGATCAGCCAGGTCTCGCCGCCGCCGGTGACGACCCGGGTCAGCAGGACTCCGCGTGGTGGCCGACTCTCGGACCAGGTCAGCCCGTCGAAGCGGAGCAGGCGGGCGCCTCCCGCCGCGTCGCGGCCGACCGCCCAGACCGAGGCCGGTGAACTCGCCGCCACGGACAGCAGTTCCCCCTGCCAGGCGATCCCGGGCAGACTCTGCCGCTGCCACGCGGTTCCGTCCCAGCGCAGCACCAGCGGGAAGCCGGGCGCCTCACGACCGACGGCGTCGGCACCCACCGCCCAGGCCCGGTCCGGCCCTGTCGCCGCCCCCTCGTTCAGCGTGGCCTGGGGGCGTACCTGTGCCGGAACCGGGACGTGCCGCCAGGACAGGGTGTCGGCCGCGGCCGAGCCCAGGGCGGCCACGACCGCCAGGGCGACGGCGAGGACCGCGACGAGAAGTCTGCGTGCCATGGGTCAGCCTCCCAGCCGCTCGCTCATCAGGTTCGGTCTCGAGCCGTAGATCTCGACGGTCCCGAACGACAGCAACGAGGATCCGGCCCTCGCCAGTGCGCGCGGCTTGACGTCGATCGCGTTCGTGCGCTCCGGGCCGTACGAGAAGGTCGTACGGACGCCGGACACGCGCGCGTACTTCGACTGGAACGCGCGGTCGCTGCGCACCGGCAGCCACAGCGCGCCGTCCGGGCCGCGCACCATGGCCTCGGTGTAGGTGTCGCCGAGCGGTGGGTAAGTGGTGCGCCAGGCACGGCCGTTGAAGGCCATCAGGTAGGTGCGGGACACGCCGTCGGCGTACTGGCTGCCGCCGATCGTGACCCGGCCGGACGGTTCGAGCAGGACCGTGTGCACGTTGCTGTTCTCCGGCAGGGGCACATTCGCGTCCCGCCAGGCCGTGCCGTCCCAGCGCAGGACGGTGGTTCCGGTGTCGGTGTCCGCCCAGGCCCACGCGTCGGTGGCGGTGCGCGCGGTGATCCCCATCAGATACCGCACACCGTCCGGGGTGGACTGCGCGGTCCAGGTGGCACCGTCGTAGTGCAGCACCTTCAGCCCGGTGTCGTCCTCTCCGACCACCCACGCGGCACCGGGTACGGCGGTGAAGTCCTGGTAGGTCCACAGGGTCTGCGGCAGCGGGACGGCAGTCCACCCTCCCGGGGACCGACGCAGGATCTCCCCGACGCCCACCCGGTTCTGGAAGATCCACACCTCTTCGCCGACGAACTGCACCTTGCCGAGCCACCCCAGCTCACCGGCGCCGGGGAAGCTCGTGTCCCGGCTCCACGCCGTACCGTCCCACCGGTACAGCATCGGCCGCAGACCGTCGGCGGCGTGTTCGTACCCGGTGGCCCACGCCTCGCCCGGTCCGCGGGCCGCGAGATCGGTCACGGTCACCGGCGAGGCCGCCGCCGGGGGCACCGCCAGCGCGGACCAGCCCGGCGTCACAGCCGCCGCCGGCGACACCACCGCGGCACACGCGATCACAAGGCAGACGACGAGCGCACGGAACCCCTTCACGGGACCTCCCCTGAACGCGAAGGCCGCTCACCATAAGGGCGTTCGCCTCAACTGTGAACACACGGCACACCGCCGTTGCGCCGTCCCGCCGTTCACCAGCTGATCCCGGCCGCCACCGGGAGATGGTCGCTGCCGGTGGCCGGCAGCACCCACGAGCTGTCCGGCTCCACGCCGCGGACCAGGATCTGGTCGATCCGGGCCACCGGGAACTTCGCCGGCCAGGTGAAGCCGAAGCCGTCCCCTGCGATGTCCTGGGCCGAGCGCAGCTGCGAGGTGAGGGAGGCGAACGCGCGGTCGCCCGTGGTGCCGTTCAGATCGCCGAGCAGCACCACCCGCTCGTTCCGCTCGGCGGCGAGGGCCTTGGCGAGCTCCTGTGCACCGCCGTCCCGCTGTGCCGTCCAGAAGCCGTTCCTGGGCATCACCCGCACGGATCCGAGGTGCGCCACGTACACCGCGAGCGGCCCCTGGTCCGTGGCCACCGTGGTGCGCAGGCCCCGGGGTGTGGCTGCCCGCTCCTCGGGCGACAGGTGCTCGGCCAGCCGCCCGACCATGCCCCGCATCGCGACATCGACGGTCCGGGTGTCCGACAGCGGCAGCTTGCTCCACAGCCCGACCGTGCCGCGCACCACGTGGTGCGGGTACGTTTTCGCCAGCGCCTTCTCGTACTCGCCCAGCGCCTGCGGGGTGATCTCCTCCAGCGCCAGCACATCCGCCCCGGAGGCGGTCAGCTCGCGGGCGGTGCCGGTCGGGTCGGGATTGTCGGCGCCGACGTTGTGACTGCCGACCGTGAGATCGCCGCCGGCCTGGGACTTGTCGTCGAGCAGCCCGCCGAAGAGGTTCAGCCACACCGTGACCGGCAGCAGCAGCGCCACCACCGCCGAGGCGGAACGGCGCCACAACGCGCCGACCAGCAGCACCGGGACGAACAGGCCGAACCACGGCAGGAAGGTCTCCACCAGGCTGCCGAGGCCCCCGGTGTTCGTGATCTTCGCGTGGAGCAGCATGAGCAGGCCGAGGAACAGCGCCAGCGCGACGAGCACCGGTCCGCGTTTCCAGGGCTCAGGCCGGGAGGCGAGGCGGATCGCTCGGTGGAGGACCGTGCGCCAGGTCGCGGAGTCGCTGACGCGGAGGGTGGGGCTGCCTTCCGCTGTCTCCGGCTGTCCGGTCCTCGCCGTCTCCACCTGCGTCAACGTCTGTCCTCGCTCGCTACCGGTCACTGTCGCATCCTGGGGTCCTGGGTGGGGTCGTCGTACATCCGCGGGCAGTCGTCGCGGATCGCCTCGGGGCGCAGTTCGTAGTGCCAGGGTTCGTTGCCGTAGATCTGGCACAGTCCGTACGTGGCGCCGTGGTCGGAAAGCCATGCCGTCGCGTCGGACGGCCCGATGTCGACCGCGTCCCCCGACACATGGGGAGACGTCGCCGCGGTGGCCACCCAGCGGGCGGCCTCCTCTTCGGATCCGTACTTGTCGACCGCGTCGCGCAGCAGCTGATTCTGGTAGTCCGGGGAGCGCCAGCCGCTGTTGACGGAGAACTCGACTCCGTCGTCCGCGGCGTCCGTCGCAGCCCGGCGGAGAGCCTTCAGCAGCTCCGGATCCAGCTTGGCGACAGCCGGAATCCGGTCGTCGAAGACCGTCACGTCATCGGGCACGACCCCGTCCGCCTCGCCCACCACACCGCCGCGCTCACCGTGCAGCGAATGCGAGGGCGCCCGGTCCGGGAAGGAGGAGACGGCCGAGAACGACGGGGCGGACGAGGAGCCCGAAGGCTTCAGTAACTGATAGCCGAGGGCCGCCGTGATCGCCGCGAGAAAGCCTAAGAGTACGACGATCGCGGGCCGGTGGATCCGACGGACCGGTGCACGTGGTGACGGTGGAGTTCGCATCATGCCGCCAGTCAAGGCAGCACGGTGTTGCGGGCACGTATGCGGATTTCGATACGTCGGCGATATGTGCCGACTCGTAGCATCGATGACATGCGCGTGCTGATCGTCGAGGACGAACCCTTCATGGCGGAAGCCATTCGCGACGGCCTACGTCTGGAAGCGATCGCGTCCGACATCGCGGGCGACGGCGACACCGCTCTGGAACTGCTCAGCGTCAACACCTACGACATCGCCGTCCTCGACCGCGACGTCCCAGGACCCTCCGGTGACGCGATCGCGCAACGCATCGTCGCCTCCGGGAGCGGTATGCCGATCCTCATGCTCACCGCCGCCGACCGTCTCGACGACAAGGCCTCCGGGTTCGCGCTCGGCGCCGACGACTACCTGACGAAGCCCTTCGAACTCCGCGAACTCGCCCTCAGGCTCAGGGCGCTCAACCGCAGGCGCGCCCACAGCAGGCCTCCCGTGCGGGAGATCGCGGGGCTGCGGCTCGACCCGTTCCGCAGAGAGGTCTACCGCGACGAGCACTACATCGCGCTGACCCGGAAGCAGTTCGCGGTCCTCGAAGTCCTCGTCGCCGCCGAAGGCGGTGTCGTCAGCGCCGAGGAGCTCCTGGAGCGCGCGTGGGACGAGAACGCCGATCCGTTCACCAACGCGGTGCGGATCACGGTCTCGGCGCTGCGCAAGCGTCTCGGCGAGCCTTGGATCATCGCCACCGTGCCGGGCGTCGGCTACCGCATCGACGCCCAGCCGGAGGCCGGGAGCGCGGGAGGCGGGCGTGGCTAGGGCGCCCGGACTGAGCGTCCGCGTCAAGCTCACCCTCAGCTACGCCGGGTTCCTCATGCTGGCCGGGGCCCTGCTGCTGGCGGCGGTGTGGTTGTTCCTGCTGCGGTACGTCCCCGACCGCGCGATGCTCTACAACCCCGATGACCGGCCTTCGGGCGGTGTCTTCCCCATCCGGTCCGTCCTGCTGAGCACGTTCGCGCCCAGGGCGGCGGCGGTCCTGGCGTTCCTGCTGGTGTTCGGTCTCGTGGGCGGCTGGATCCTCGCCGGCCGGATGCTCGCCCCGCTGACCCGCATCACGGACGCCACCCGCATGGCGACGAACGGCTCGCTCTCCCACCGGGTTCGACTACCGGGCCGCAACGACGAGTTCGGCGAACTCGCCGACGCCTTCGACGCGATGCTCGCCCGGCTCGAGGCACACGTCGCCGAGCAGCGGAGATTCGCGGCCAACGCCTCTCATGAGCTGCGCACCCCGCTGGCGATCTCGAAGACGCTTCTCGACGTGGCCCGCGGCGATCCGAACCGCGTCACCGGCGAACTCGTCGACCGCCTCCACGCCGTCAACACCCGGGCGATCGACCTCACCGAGGCGCTGCTGCTGCTCAGCCGCGCCGACCAGCGGTCCTTCACCCCGGAGCCCGTGGATCTGTCGCTCCTGGCGGAAGAAGCCACCGAGACGCTCCTGCCCCTCGCGGAGAAGCACGGCGTCACGATCGAGACCTGCGGCGACGTCAGTCCCACGACCGGATCGCCGGCACTCCTGCTCCAGCTGACCACGAACCTCGTGCACAACGCGATCGTCCACAACCTGTCCGACCGGGGCACCGTGTGGGTCAGTACGGGGGTACGTCCCGGAAGCGTGCTGCTCACCGTCGAGAACACCGGTGAGATGCTCACGCCCCAGCTGGCCTCGAAACTCACCGAGCCGTTCCAGCGGGGCACCGAGCGCATCCACACCGACCACGACGGCGTCGGTCTCGGCCTCGCCATCGTCAAATCCATCACCCACGCCCACGACGGAACGCTCACCCTGACCCCGCGCCCCGCCGGCGGGATGCGCATCACCGTGGAACTGCCGGCGATCGATGCGCCGCCGCCACAGCAGACGTAGAGAGGGACGGGCGCGATTCTGTGACGCACGACCGCGGGGCCAGTCACACAGGGAACCGCTCCGGACGGAAGTCCGCCAGCAGCTCGTCCCTCTTCCCGCCGAGGATCTCCGCGGCGAGCAGTCGGCCGATGACCGGCCCGAGCGTGATGCCGCTGTGGGTGACGGCCTCGTAGTAGCCCGGGACGGACGGCACCGCACCCACGGAGGGGAATCCGTCGGCCGGGATGGGCCGGTGGGCCACCCGTGTCCCCGCGATGCGGGCGTCGCCGAGCTCGGGAACCACGAGTCGCGCCGACCGGTGGAGCGACCGCGCGAGTTCCGCCGGCTCTGCGCCCGTGTCGATGAGCGCGTCGACCTCGCGGCTGTGGAGGACCACCGAAGCGTCTCCGTCGGGGCGGATCTCGATGTGGGGCGCGTGCATGGCCCGCCGAACCGGTACCTGCTCGCAGTCGAGCCGCGTGACGACGCCGGGCTCCTCGCGCATCGGCAGGCGCCGTTCGACGAGCCCGGCGACGTGCGCGGCATCGGGGCCCGCCGCGTTCACGACGGCGTCCACGTCGAGACGGCTCCCGTCGGACAGAGCAACCGTCCGCACGCTCCCGTCGGCGTCCGTGCCGATCTCGCGGACCGTCGTGCCGGACCGGAGCTCGGCGCCGGCTGCGACAGCCTGGCCGACCAGACGGCCGACGAGATGACGTCCGTGCACCCAGGCCTCGTCGGGGTAGAACACGACGGGAGCCTCGTCGGGGACGGCGAGAGCGGGTTCGAGTCGGCGGCGTACCTCGGCACCCGTGGACACCTTGACCCGATAGTCCCAGCCGGCCAGCAGTTCGGCGGTCCTGAGGAGCTGCGCCTCCACCGCGGGTTCGTCCGCCCAGCGCAGATGACCGCTGGGGTACCACCACGAGTCCGGCCCGATGGCCCCGGCCAGCTCGCGGTGAGCCGCCATGCCCGCGACGTTCAGCTCGAAGTAGGACTCGCGCACCGTCTTGTTGCTGGCGTTGACCCACGAGAACGACCAGTTGGTGACCCCCTCACCCGGCCGACCCGCGTCGATCAGGACCACCTCGGCCCCCTGCCGCGCCAGGTTCCAGCCCACACTGGCTCCGAGGATGCCCACACCGATGACGGCAACACGTCCAGACCGCTTCACCGGCCCCCTCCTCCGCGCGGCTGGTAGCGCCGCCACTCGCGTCCGCCGTCGTCGGAGATCCACAGCCCTTCGCCCTTGACCAGTTCGTACGTCGATGTCGTCGCGTCCGCGATGCCGTAGAGCGTGGTGCCGTCGGCGGTGAACGACGTGAAGGGGACGGGTGTCTTCAGCTTGCGGAAGGTGGTGTTGCCCTTGTCGGCGGCGAGCCAGTGGGGGCCGCCTTCCTCACCCACGAGGAGGCGTCCGTCCGCGAGCAGCTCCAGGTTCAGCAGGTACGAGCCGCTCTCGAGGTCCTTCCAGGGGATGCCGCCCGCGAGCATCGTCCGCCAGTGGGCGCCGGAGTCGGTCGTCACCCAGAGGCCTCGTAGGGTCTCCCCTCGGATGAGCGACAGTGCCGCGGTGTCGCCGCGCGCGGTGAGGACGCCTCCGACGTATGGCTTCGGGACGGCCACGGAGCCGAGGGTGCGGCCGTCGCGTTGGCGTACGACGCGGTTGGGCTCCTCCGACAGGGGCTGGTCGAGGCTCCACACCGTGCCGCGCTCGTCGACGGCGAGGCCGGCCGCGTTGTCCGGCACTCCGGCCGGGGGCGCCACGGTGCGGGTGGCGGGGCGGTACACGAGGGTCGGCTCCGACTCGGCGAGCAGGACGTCTCCGGGGCGGGTGCGCAACGGGGTGTCGGTGACGACGAGCTTGTGGCGCTCGCCGTGCAGATCGAGGCCGTAGGCTCCCTCGGCCCCCTCCCCCGACGGGACCCGTACGAAGCCCCCTCGTACCCCCTTGAACGCGACCCGCGGCGCCTCCGCGTCCGCGTGTTCCGCGTGCTCGGCGACCGTACGGCCCTGGGGATCGATGATGCGCCAGGCGGTCGCGGCCGGCCCTTCGTCGTCCTCGACGTTGCCGGCCTCGTAGGTCAGGAGCAGCGAGCCGTCGGAGGCGCGGACCACACCGATCGGTGCGCCGGCCGCCTCGATGACGTCGGCGGGGCGGGGATGAGGATCCTCGATGACGCGTCTGTACTTCGTCTCGCGGTCCTCGGCGCCCTTGGCGCCCTTGGCGTCAACACCGCCCGGGGCACAGCCGGTCAGTGCCACCACCGCACCCGTCACGGCCACGATGGCGACCGTCCTGCGCCTCACACCTTCACTCAGCCACGCCATTGCCACATCCTCACACGCGGCGACCCTCCGGACGGGAACACGCGGCGCACGTTCACCGACGCGAAAAAGGCCCGCCGGTCACCACGGCGTACTCGACGCTGCGGTGACCGACAGGCCTTCACTCCTGCCTCAGGGGCTGAGGAGGCCGCGATCAGGCGGGGGTGATGTTCTCCGCCTGGGGGCCCTTCTGGCCCTGCGTGATGTCGAAGGTGACAGCCTGGCCTTCCTGGAGCTCACGGAAGCCGGAGGCGTTGATGTTGGAGTAGTGGGCGAAGACGTCGGGGCCGCCGCCGTCCTGGGCGATGAAGCCGAAGCCCTTTTCGGCGTTGAACCACTTGACGGTTCCGCTGGCCATGCTGGTACCTCTCAGTCGATGTCAGGCACCGCACCGCGCGGTCCTGGAGGTGATCGCCCTGGTCCGGCACTTGCACAGCAAAGCGCCCGCGCCAAAGCGCGGGCAGGTACTACGAACCACGACAGCTGGAAGTGACGCTACACGGGGAAACGGCCCACCACCAGAGAGCAACAACAGTGATCCACACCGGACTCCGAGAGGACTGACGCCGTTCGGGTGCCCAGTCGCGGGCAAAACATGCCCAAAGCATCGGAGAGCGTCCGCAGGGGGTCGATCGCGGGACCAGCGGGCCTCCGGACACCCACTGGTAAAATGAGGTCACGCTTCGACCTCGCCGGGGCCCGTGCCAAGGGGTACGGGCCCTGAACCGTTCCGGGGCGACAGATCAGGAAGGTTCCCCCCATGAACGCGAAGCCGTCGGCCTCCGGACATCCCCGTGCCGGTGCACCCCAGCGGGCGACAGGACCACAGGGCGAACTCTCGACGCCGCAGACCGGCTCCCCTGGCCTTCCGCCCGCCGCGTCCTTCGACGCGCTCGGGCTGCCGCCGGAGCTGACGAAGACCATGGTCGGTCTCGGGGTGACGGAGCCCTTCCCGATCCAGGCGGCCACCTTGCCCAACGCGCTGGCCGGCCGTGACGTCCTCGGCCGCGCGCGGACCGGCTCCGGCAAGACGCTGGCCTTCGGACTGGCGCTTCTCGTCCGGATCGCGGGCGTGCGAGCGGAGTCGAAGCGGCCGCTCGCGCTGGTCCTGGTGCCGACCCGGGAACTCGCGCAGCAGGTGAACGACGCGCTGGCGCCGTACGCGCAGACCTTGAAGGTCCGACTGGCGACCGTGGTCGGCGGGCTGTCCATCAACCGGCAGCAGGCGGCCCTGCGGACCGGCGTGGACGTCCTCATCGCGACGCCGGGGCGGCTGGCCGACCTGGTGTCACGGCGGGACTGCCTTCTGAACCAGGTGCGGATCACGGTGCTGGACGAGGCGGACCAGATGTGTGATCTGGGGTTCCTGCCGCAGGTCACGGAAATCCTGGACCAGGTGCCCTCCGACGGGCAGCGGCTGCTGTTCTCGGCCACGCTCGACCGCAACGTCGACCAGCTGGTGCGGGACTACCTGCACGACCCGGTCCTCGCGTCGCTCGACCCGGCGGCGGGCTCGGTCACCACGATGGACCACCATGTGCTGAACATCCACGCCGCCGACAAGTACGCGACCGCGACCGAGATCGCCGCGCGGGACGGCCGGGTCCTGATGTTCCTGGACACCAAGGCCGGCGTGGACCAGTTCACCCGTCATCTGCGGGCCAGCGGTGTCCGGGCCGCCGCCCTGCACAGCGGGAAGTCGCAGCCTCAGCGCACGCACACGCTCGGCCAGTTCAAGGACGGTGAGATCACCGTGCTGGTGGCCACCAACGTCGCCGCGCGGGGCATTCACATCGACACCCTCGATCTCGTCGTCAACGTCGACCCGCCGGCCGACGCCAAGGACTACCTCCACCGTGGTGGGCGCACGGCACGCGCCGGGGAGTCCGGGACCGTGGTCACCCTGGTCACCCCGAACCAGCGCCGCGACGTGAACCGGATGATGTCCGAAGCCGGGATCCGGCCGACGGTCACGCAAGTACGCTCCGGCGAGGCCCAGTTGACCGCCATCACCGGCGCGAAGCGCCCGCCGACCCCGACCGGGACGAAGGCGAACAGCGGCAACGCCCCCTTCCGCGGCCTCGGTTCCCGTGCGGGCCGCCCCGCGAAGGAGTCCCGCAAAGCCGCCGAGGCACGCAAGGCCGCGGAAGCCCGCGCGGCGGCCCGGGTACGCCGAGGCCGCTGACGCGCACAACACCCCCTGATAGACCGGGCGTTCGGCGCCCAAGAAGACTCGAAACGCTCCCCGGGCGACCTTCTCGGTCCTCCGGATATCAGCGAGGCTTTCCCTTCCGATGCCCGCTTCTTCACGCAACCGCCTTCGCGAGGAGGTGCGATGGCGGTCGTAGGTCAGGGGAGGTAAGTCTGTGATTGCCGAGACGCCCGCACGCACAGGACACGGGGGACGGCTCAGGGCCGCGCGGAGCTTCGCACTGGGGGCGGCGCTCGCCCTGATCGCGTTCGCACCGTCGGCGGCCGCGAGCGAGCGGGACGGCACCGGGGGCGGTGATCCGATCTCCTGGACCACCCAACACGTCGCCGCCGGCGTCGAGGTCCGCACCGGGGTACTGAAGGTCCCGGACGCCGACGGCACCTGGACGGTGACGGTCCAGGCGCCCGCGGTCAACCGCCTCACCGGAGCGGCCACTTGGGCCCTGCTCGGCGACCGGTCCTGGGCCGACGGCACCGCCGAGAAGCTGCGAGCGGCCGGGTTCGCACCGCGGTTGGAGCGGGTGACCTGGGATCCGTACGCGGACACGCCGCGCGGCACGATGGGGTGGCAGGTCAGGGTCGGACGGTACGGCACCCAGGCCGAGGCGCGCGCCCTCAACTCGGCGGTGTCCGGGGCGGGTTTCCGTACGTCCGTGGAGTGGACGGGCTACGACGGGCGGGAGCGGGCCGACGCGGAGCGCATCCATGTGGCCGTCGTCGATCCCGACCGGCTGAGGGGCACCATCGAGGTCAATGACGGCGACAATGTCGCCGATCGCGAGAAGACCTCCACGGTGGCCGCCCGGCTGGGGTCCCTGGTGGGTGTCAACGGCGGGTTCTTCGTCACGGCCGACGCGGACGGCGTACAGGGCACGAAGGCCGGTCTGTCGGTGGTGGACGGCGAGTTGCAGTCCATGGCGGTCGGCTCGCGCGCCGCGCTCGTCCTGGAAAACGGCGGGCGGCGCGTTCGGGTCGCGGATCTGTCCAGCCGCGTCACCGTTCGCGTCGGATCCGCCGTCCACGCGGTGGAGGGCATCAACCGGGTGCCGGGCAAGGTACGCAACTGCGGCCGTCCCGGGGCCGTGCCCACCGCGCTGCCCCGCCAGGACGTCACGTGTTCCCTCACCGACGATCTGGTGAAGTTCACCGACTCGTTCGGGGCGTCGCTGCCGACCGGCGCCGGTAGCCAGGTCGTCCTGGACAAGGCCGGTGTCGTCGTCTCCCGGGGTGAGCGGGGCGGCGCGGTGCCGTCCGACGGTCAGGTTCTGCAGGGCACCGGGGCAGCGGCCACCTGGCTGGCCGAGCACGCCGAGGTGGGCCGGCGACTGCACGTGAGCGAGGTCGTGCGGGACGCGTCCGGACGGCGGCTGGCACTGGGCCCCGGCGACAGCGTCGTCAGCGCGGCGCCCACCCTGGTCGAGAACGGCCGTATCCACATCGACGCCACCACCGAGGGCACCCTCGACCCGCTCGACCTGTCCTTCGGGTTCGCGTGGTCCAACGTCCGCCAGCCCCGCACCCTGGCCGGCATCGACCGGCACGGCAGGCTCCTGCTGGTGACCGTCGACGGCCGGCAGCCCGGCGTCAGCGAGGGCTTCACACTCGCCGAAGCCGCGCGGTTCATGCGGTCCCTGGGCGCCGTCCAGGCCCTCAACCTCGACGGTGGCGGCTCGACCGCGATGGCCGTCGACGGGACTCTGGTCAACGTGCCGTCGGACGCGGCCGGTGAGCGGGCCGTCGGCGACACCGTCCAGGTCATCCCCGCCGCGGGGCACAATTGACGCCGAACGACCACCGTGGCGCGTCGGCGAGGGCAGCGGCCGTCAGAAGGGCTTCGCCGGCCAGTCCAGCAGACGCGCCCCGATCACCGCGGTCTGGAGCGTGTAGCGGTGGACCGGGTCCGAGGGGTCGGCGCCGGTGAGCTTGTGGATGCGTTCCAGGCGGTACGTGAAGGCGCGGACGCTCAGCGCGAGTCTGCGTGCCGCCTCCGCGGCCACACAGCCGGAGTCGAAGTACGCGGTGAGGGTGTCGAGGAGCGGTTCGGCACCACCGCGGGCCTGGTGCAGCGGGCCGAGGACGCTGACCACCAGGTCGGCCATGGCCTGCCGGTCCCGGGTGAGGACGGGGTACACGAGAAGGTCGGCCGCGCGCAGCACCGGCTCCTCGAGTTCCAGCCGGTCGGCCAAGTCCAGGGTGTTGAGGGCCTCTTCGTACGACTGGGCGACGCCGGCCGCACCGGGCTGCGGGCGTCCGATCGCCACCCGGCCGCCCTCGGTCGCCACGAACGCCTGCTTGGCGAAGTAGGCGAGCAGGTCGTCCTGGTTGCCGGGCGCGACGCAGACGAGTCGGCCGTCCTTGGTGGTGAGCAGGATGCTCCGGTCGCCGAACCGGCCTATCAGGGCACGCTCCACCTCCCGCGGCACCGGGTCGCCCTCGTCGTAGGCGGCCTTGCCGCGTGCCACGGCGACGGCGTGCTCGTACGACAGCCGCAGTCCGTAGCGTTCGGCGCGCTGCGCCAACCGGCCCAGGTCGCTGCGGCCGTAGAGCAGGTCGTCGATGAACTCCCGGCGCGCGGCCTCCTCTTGGCGTACGGCGTGGCGCTGGGCGCGTTCGTAGCCCTCGACGAAGGCGTCCAGGGCCTGGGCGGCGGCGGCCAGGACGTCGTCGGCGGAGGCGCTGTTGCCGGTCGGCCAGTGCGCGCGGGTGGCGGCGAGATGGGCGCCGACCAGCGAACGCAGACCGAAGCCGGCCTCCGCGGCCTTCTCCCCCAGAGCCCGGCGCGAGTCGAGTTCGTCCCGGGTCAGGCGGCGGCCGGTGCCGGAGGCGTCCGCAAGGATGCGGGCGTACCCGTCGAGGTACTCCTCGGACACGTCCCGCCCTGCCATGTACGCCCCCGTACTCGCTCCGCCGTTGACGCCTTTCTAGCGCATGGGCCAGAAGACGGGCCGTGGCGGGGTCCGGGTCACGGCCGGGCTGCGACGAGCACCACGATCACATAGCCGATCATGCCGAGTACCTGGGCGAGGAACGGGGTCGCGGTGGGGAGGGCCGGCTTCGGGCCCCGGTCGTGGGCGAGGCAGGTCCGGGCCGCCCGGCTCACCCGCGGCCCGCCGCGTCCGTCGCGGGGCGTCTGCCGTTCCAGTGCCGCGCGCAGCTTGCGCCGACTCGCGGCGGTGGTGATACCGAGGCGTACGCCGTGCTGGTCGCGGACGAGGAGGACGCGCTGCTGTACACCGTTGTACCCGAACGCCGTCCAGAGCCGGACGGAGGCGATCCGATCCAGGTCGAGGGGGCGCGGCCCGGTGAGTGTGGAGGCCGTCAGCCGGGTCCTCGAGTACCGCGCCGGCTGACGTTCCAGGCAGAGCTCCGACAGGACCACCAGGGCGACGACGGCCACCACCATCGCCAGTGCCGCGGCAGTTTGCCCGAAGGTGACGCCGAGCACGAGGGGAAGTGCCAACAGCGCGCCCAACGCCGCCGTGGCCGCCCGGGCGCGACGGCGGACGACGGCAGCGGCGGGTGCGTCGACGGCGTCGTACGAGCTGGTGGTCATGGGGGCCCTCTCTCGGAGGTCCGACAAAGTGTTCCGTAGCTGCCGTCCCCTGCGCGGCAGCTGCGGCCCCAGGAAGTTCAGGGTCTCGGTGCCGGACACCTGCCGGTGT